>NZ_JBWPXC010000002.1:0-287685 GCF_056590915.1 Limosilactobacillus sp. C0001E2
GACCGCGGAACAATTCCGCAATCAAGCCGCCTAAAATTTTATCTATTTAACCTGTATACTTGACGGGACCTAGTGCCGATCCGCTAACGGTTTTTAGTTTTACTTAAATAATTATTTGTTATAGAGCTTAGGGAATTCGCGTTGGAATTCAGCAATATCATCGTATTCGCTTGCGAGTTCGCGACTCAGACGAATGTAGATTGGTATTAACTTACGGTAAATTGGATAATTATCCTTGTCTGGTTGATACTTCTTTTCTTTTCCGATGTACTTCGTAATTCCTTGAAGATCACTTTCTAGACCAAGACTCATCTTGGCAAGATACATCGCAGCGAGACAACCGCTTTCGTAAGAATCGGGAATGGTAATTTCGTGCTCATAAATATCAGCCATAATTTGCCGACCGAGTGAGGAGCGAACAAAGCCCCCAGCCACCAGAATATCCTTTGGATCTCCAGTAACTTCAGTTAAAGCAAGGGTTGTCATGTAAAGATTGAAGACGATTCCTTCTAAGACGGCACGGATCATATGAGCACGCGTGTGGTTACGGTTAAGGCCGAAGAAAGATGCCCGGGCATTGGCATCCCACAATGGGGCCCGCTCACCACCGAGATATGGGTGGAACAGCAAACCAGCCGATCCAGCAGGAACGGTTTCCGCAATCTTAGTAAGAATATCGTAGGAGTCTTGTTGGAGGAGTTTGGCAGTTTCCTGTTCACCACCGAAGAGGGCATCATGAGCCCAATTGAAGACAATCCCACCGTTATTAATTGGTCCGCCGACAAGGTACTTTCCTTCCATAATTGGGTAGCAGTATAGACGAGCCTTCGGATCAATTAATGGCTTATCCATAAAGGAACGAACAGCCGCTGAGGTTCCAATGTTGATGGCGAGGGTCCCAGTTTCAAGGGCGCCCACCCCGATGGTTGATAATGCACCATCAGTTGCCCCCATTACGATGTGAACATCATCAGGGACGCCCATTACTTTCGCATACTCTGAACGAATGCCCACGATTGAGTGAGTGGTTGGAACTAAGGTTGGTAATTGATCCTTCTTAACTCCGACCATTTCGAGGATTTTATCATCCCATTCGAGAGTTTGCATGTTTAACAACCCAGTCGCAGCTGCCATTGAAGTTTCTTCAGCTAGTACGTTGGTATAACGCCAAATGACGTACTCTTTGATACCAACCCAAAAGGCCGTTTTATTGCAGAGCTCAGGATGTTCATTTTTTAACCATAGTAACTTATAGAATGGCCCCATCGGGTGGATTGGTAGTCCGGTCCGTTTGTAAACCTCCAGTCCCTTGCCATTTTCCTTAAATTCGCGAGCATATTTTTCAGCCCGGTTATCAGCCCAGGTAATGGTTCTGGTTAGTGGTTTGTAGTTTTGATCTAGAGCAATGAGGCTGTGTTGTTGCGCTGACCAAGAGATGGCGACCACTTGGCCATCAGTTAACTGCGCCTTAGTAACCACTTCTTGAATGGCTTGAAGAGTTGCGTTAAAAATGTCATCCGGGTCTTCTTCAGCCATGTCCGGTTTGTTTTGATATAAGGTATAGCCCTTATTAGCTTTGGCGAGAATTTTACCATTAATATCATAGAGTAATGCTTTGGTACTGGTGGTACCAATGTCAATGCCAACGATGTAATCCATAGTAATTCCTTCCTTTATGTCTATTTTTTTAAAGTAGTTGATTGTAGAGAAAAAGTGATATATCAGATAATACTTAGTTACAGTTTAAAATGTTTTCTGAATGGCGTCAACACCATTCTAAATATTTATACATCAGCAAATAAAACGCTTTCTAAAATAAAAATTACTCATCCATCAAATTGATAAAAAAGTTGAAAATAAATTGACATTAAGATGCCCCATGATATAATGAAAGCGTGTTCGGGTAATACTAATATATCAGTTATCCATTAACATTTATGGAGGGATCTTATGGTTAAAATTACGGATGACTACAAGCAGGATGAACAGGCCTTTACAAAGGCTGGCATTAAAGTTCCTACTTATAGCCAAGCAGAAGTTGCTAAAAAAACATTAGCTGCCCCACGTTGGGTTCACTTTGGTGGTGGAAACCTCTTTCGGGCCTTTCACGCAGCAATTGCTAGTCATTTAATTGATGCCGGTAAATTAGATGAAGGAATTATTGTTGTCGATACCCATGATGACAGTATTATCGAAAATGTTTATAAGAAATTCAACAATCGGATGTTGCGGGTCATCACAAAGGCGGATGGCTCACAGGATCGTGAACTATTTGCACCAGTTGCCGATGCCATCTATGCTGGGCCAGTAACTGACGATACGTCCAGCCTGGAAAAGTTAAAGGACATTTTTAATCAAGCTAGTTTGCAATTAGCCACTTTCTCAATTACGGAAAAGGGTTATGCACTCAAGGATGCAGAAGGTAATTTCTTCGCTCCAGTGACCCAGGATATTGAAAATGGACCAGCTAAGCCACAAAACAACATGTCCTTATTAGTAACCCTCTTATTATCGCGGTTTAAGAATGGGGCAACCCCAATTGCTTTGTTGAGTACGGATAACTTCTCTGAAAATGGGGACAAGTTAAAGGATAGTGTTCTGACCATTGCTAAAGCTTGGCAAAAGAACGGCTTTGTTGATCAGGACTTCATTGACTATCTTTCTGATGATAGCAAAGTTTCATTCCCATTATCAATGATTGACCGGATTACGCCAAACCCTTCAGAAACGGTTTCTGAATCCTTAAAGAAGGATGGCTTTGAAGATGCTGATTTGATCCATACTGAATCCCACACGACGATTGCTTCATTTACAAACACTGAAGAAGCTCACTACTTAGTTGTGGAAGACAAGTTCCCGAATGGCCGGCCAGCATTTGAAGATGATGGTGTCATTATGACTGATCGTGACACCGTTAACTTAGCTGATCAAATGAAGGTTACGGCTTGCTTGAACCCATTGCATACGGCATTGGCAATTTACGGAACAATTTTGAACTTTAAGTCGATTTCATCAGAAGTTCAAGATCCTGATATGAAACGTTTAATTCTGCAAATTGGTTATGGTGAAGATTTACCAGTCGTTCAAGATCCAAAGGTTTTGAGCCCACGGGACTTTATTGATGAACTGGTTAATAAGCGGTTACCAAATCCATACATTCCGGATACGCCACAACGGATTGCAGCCGACACATCACAGAAGGTTGGTATCCGTTATGGGGTCACGATTCAACACTACGTTGACGATCCAAAGCGGAATCCAGCTGATTTGAACTTCATTCCATTGGTAATTGCCACTTGGCTGCGTTACCTAATGGGCATTAATGATGAGGGTGAGAAGTTCCAACCTAGTCCAGATCCATTATGGGATGATTTGCATGCACAAGTTGCTGACATCAAGTTTGGTGATGCTAACCAAGACGTTCATGATGCCGTAAAGGGAATTTTATCTAATAAGTCCATCTTTGGAAATGACCTTTACGCAGTGGGCTTAGGTGATAAGATTGAAAGTGACTTCAAAGAAATGTTAGCTGGCAAGGGGACAATTCGGAAGACCCTGCAAAAGCATTTGGATGAAGAAAGTAAAAACTTTGACTAATTAAAGTAAGAAAGGGAATATTAGATTATGACTGAAAACAAGATTGCCGTAGTAAACTCAAGTAGCTTTGGACAAATTTTTAAGGAACACTGGGAAGAACTCGAAAAGATTGGTCAAGTTGACCGCTTCATGGTTGACCCAGAAATTTCTGGTAAGGATTTAGCAGAAAAATTAAATGGTTACAACATTATCATTGCTAGTGTTACGCCAAACTTTACTGAAGAATTCTTTGACAACATGGATGGCTTACAATTAATCTCCCGTCACGGGATTGGCTACAACAGTGTTGACATTAAGGCTGCTAAGGAACACGGTGTGAAGGTCACGATTGTTCCGCCATTGGTTGAACGGAACGCTGTTGCGGAAGCTGCATTAACCAACTTGATGGCACTGGTTCGTCAAGCACCAGCAGCTGCAGAACGTGAACGTGAAGGTCATTACGCAGACCGTGCGCACTTCATGGGCCATGAATTTTCTGGTAAGCAATTTGGTGTCATTGGCTGTGGAAACATTGGTGGTCGTGTTGCGGAATTGTTCCACTTCTTTGGTGGCGACGTTTTGATCACAGATCCTCATCCAGCAACGTCTGATGAATGGTGGGCTAAGAACACCTGGGCTAAGCGAGTACCTTTGGATGAACTCCTTGCTAAGTGTGATTACATTTCATTAAACGCTTCCCTTGATGATGACGATTACCACATGATCGATGCAGATGCATTGAAGAAGACGAAGAAGGGTGTTTACTTTGTCAACCATGCCCGTGGTGCATTGATTGATGAACAAGCAATGATGGATGCTGTTAAGTCAGGACAAGTCGCTGGATATGCTGCCGATGCAATGGAAGTTGAACCAGTTCCAGGTGACCATCCATTCTTACATGATGACCACTTCTTGATCACACCACACACCTCTGCTTACACTTACGAATGTTTGCACGGAATGGGTGAAAAGTGTGTCTCAGACGTTAAGAACTTGGTTTCCGGGAAGCCATTGGTTCGTGAATTAACGAGTCAACTTTAATTTAAGTCAGATTGATAAGGTTGGGTGTTTGCACCCAACCTTATTTTGTATAAGGAGCATTAATGATGGCAGATCCATTAAATATATTACATACAGTGGGTTTTCAGGAACTGTACCCGATTGTTCGGGCAGAACTACAATTGAGCAGCTCCCTCGACCGTGATCGATTAATTAAGGCGGTCCAGCGGGTGCATCAAATTATTCCTGAATTAGTAAGAAAGTATGATTTGAATCATAATCAGTTTGTCAACGCTGGTTTTACCGTACATGATGTGGTCCATTTTGTTGATCACCCTCAAGAAAGGGTTGCTGGTGATTTAGATTGGCAAAGACAGCCGCAATGGGCAATCTACGTTTCCAATCAGCAATTGATTGTTTATGGTAGTCACATTTTATTTGATGGTGCTGTTTTTAAGGAGTTACTATACCTCCTTGCGGCAGCTTATAATCACCCAGAACAAGTTCAGGTGAAAAATCATCAGGATATTGATGGTATCAAACGTTTAATCAAACAGACCTCTTCAACTTCAAAGAATAATGATCATCCGAAGAAAAAATTATTCTTACCCAAGCTTGCTAATCCTCAGAGTGCTTCGCCCGAGTATCAGGTAATTGCCCAAAGGATTTCGGCTGACCAGTTTCAAAAGCTTCACCAACGGACGCATGAGGCTGGGATAACACTGAATGATCTATTTATGGCAGCCTTTGGGAAGGCAGTGCAACAGTATTGTGGAATTGACGAAATTAATCTTGCTTGTCCCACTGATATGCGTCAATACCTTTCTGATGCGGAGCAAAATCAGTTGCGTGTACAAAACTTAACGGGCCGTTATAATGTGGGAATTAAAGCGCCACTGGATGAAAGTTTGCTGGATACGGCAATCCACATTCATGAGAATATGAATATGGCCAAAGAACAGCGTGCTTTCTTAGAGTCGTTTCGGACAATGTTGAATAATCTTGCTGAGGGGGCTACCGTTCAAGAATTACAGAGTGATGTTGAGCAACACTACCACGTTCGTGAAATTGCCTACACTAATATGGCGATTATTGATGAACACCGGTTGGTTTTCGATGGAATTGAAGTTCAAAAAGCAATTTTATCGGGTGGTTTTCGGCGCATGCCTCACTACCAAATTTGTGTGAATACGTTCAAGAAACAATTATCGTTAGTTGCTAACGTCATTGGGACACCTGAAGAAATTCAATTAGCAAGATCCGTAATGACGATGATGAGGTTGTATTTATTGACATTTTAATGTAATCAAAAAAGTCGAGGACTCAAGCGAATCCTCGATTTTTCGTAATTTAATGATCTACTTTATTCACCCTGTTCTTTACGGGCTTTATCACGTTTATTTTGACCAGTGATGAAGTAGAATGGCAGGATAATGAATAATGCACCAAATCCGGCAATCAGCTGGAATGGCTTAGCATGAGCAAGCAGCCATACGGAAACAATCACTGCAAGGATTGGAATAATCCATCCACCAGGAATCGTAAATGATGACTTCTTGTCCTTCATTGTCTTTCTGAAGACCATGACCGCAATGCAAGTTGGAATGTATTGGGCGAACCGCGATACAACAGAAATGTTAACTAAGGTGAGGTAAGAACCAGACCAAGCAATCGCCATTGCCAATAAGGTGTGAATAACGATCGCAACGTATGGTGCACCTTTGCTGTTTTCGGCACCCAGCTTCTTTGGCATTTGGTGGTTATCTGCTAGTGAAGCAGCTAACCGTGGGGAAATAAAGGATGAGTTCAGTGCTAAACCACCCATGGAAAGGAAGGTTCCGACAATGATGACGGCTTCACCGGCGCGACCAGCGACCGCTTGAGCAGCATCTTGAAGTGGAACGGAACTCTTAGCTAAGCCACTTCCTAAAATCCCAACACAGGAAACAACCACTAGGACATAGATCAACGCAACTGCAATGATTACCAAGAGAAGTGCCCGTGGTAAGTTTTTCGATGCGTCCTTCATGTTTCCGGCAGTAATCACCAGTGATTCAATCCCGGTAAAGACCATGAACAAAGTAATCGTGGCGTTAGCGAAGCCATTAGCTGAACTTCCTGGAAGGAAGAACGGCGTAAAGTTAGCCGGATGTAAGAAGAATAATCCAACAATTGCAACTAAGAGAATTGGGACTAACTTAGCGACCGTCACCACGTTGTTAAAGATTGCTGAAGTCTTAACCCCAGTCATATTAATACAAATCAGGATAATACCAATAATGGTTACAATGATATTTTTGGCAGTCGTGGTTGCCCATGGCTTGTAGACACCACCGATCGCAGTGGCGATGGCTACGTATAATGTTCCTTCGGCAATAATCCGAATGGCCCATGTAACCACCCCAACTTCATATCCAATGAAAGGACCAAAGGCTTTTTTAGCATACAGGTAGGCGCCTCCGGTTTCCTTAAACCGTCCCGCACATTCGGCAAAACAAAGACCGATCATGAATACTAGAACGGCGTCGGCAAGTAATGCTAAGATACTAGCCGGCCCGAACAGGTTGTATCCTTGTCCAGGAAGTAGGAAGATTCCGGACCCCAGGATCCCGTTGACCCCAAAGAGTACGATACTCCAGAAGCCCATTTGTCTTTCGACAGAGCTACTTTTTACACTCATATTATGTCACCTCTCAAATTTTGGAGAATCTAACTACTACTTTATTATCACATTTTATGGGAGCAACCGCAAATTAGGAAGTTGATTATATGCATTTGTAAGGCATTCGTGCAAAAATGCCTTACAATTTACGGTTTTCCAGCCATTGTAATTGATTTCATTAAAGAAAGGAGGTTGGGATAATTCCCAACCTCCTTAATAATTTGGATAGAATTTACTTGTTCAAGCGGTAAACCCATTGCCGACCATCGCGTTCTAGCAGTTCGTCTGCGGCAACTGGACCCATTGATCCAGGAACGTAATTCGGGAATTGAGGTTCTTCAATGTCCCAAAGCTTCCGTGCTACGTCAACAAACTTCCATGCATAGGCAATTTCTGACCATGAAGCAAAGTTAGTGTGATTACCTTCCAAAGCATCATGGAAGAGCCGTTCGTATGGTTCTGGTGATTCAGCCTTCGTCGAGTCATCTTGCATGAACTTCAAGTCAACTGGTTCGGTATTGAATCCTTGACCAGCACTCTTGGCGTTAACCCGGAGTGAGAACCCAGCATCTGGTTCAACAAAGATTGTTAAAACATTGCTCTTCAATGATTGTTCTGACTTCATCCGTGGGTTAGCAAAGATATCAATCAATGGCTTCTTGAAGACCACGTCGATCCGGGTAAACTTGTCAGCTAACTTCTTACCAGTCCGGACGTAAAATGGTACTCCCGACCAACGGTAGTTGTCGAATAACAGCTTTGCTGCCACGAAAGTTTCAGTGTTGGATTCTGGATCAACACCATCTTCGTGGCGGTAAGCATTGGTATCTTGACCAGCGTCATATTGACCACGAACAAAGTTCGAAGCGGCTTCTGAGGGGGTGTAAACCCGTAGTGACCGTAATGCCTTGATTTTTTCAACCCGCACATCGCTATCGGTAAATGATACTGGTTGTTCCATGGCAAGTTGGGCAACCACTTGCATGATGTGGTTTTGCATCATGTCACGGAGGGCACCGGAATTGTCATAGTAGCCAGCCCGTTCTTCAACCCCGAGTTTTTCACTCAACGTAACTTGGATATTGTCGATGTAACGGTTGTTCCAGAGAGATTCGATGATGGTGTTGCCAAAGCGCAGCGCTTCGATATTTTGAATCATTTCCTTTCCGAGGTAGTGATCAATTCGGAAAATTTGGTTTTCGTTAAACGTCTCAGAAAGTTCATCGTTTAATTTCTTGGCAGATTCAAAGTCACGACCGAATGGCTTTTCGATAACAAGACGGTTGTAACCATCATCGGAAAGAAGGCCTTGTTTCTTTAAGTTCAGGGCAATCGTCCCAAAGAATTGGGGAGCCATTGACATGTAGAAGAGACGGTTGTCATCAGTACCAAACTTCTTACCTAATTCTTCAATCCGTTCCTTTAAAGCAACGTAGTGTTCAGGCTTTGTAACATCATGTGGTTGGAAGAAGAAGTGCTTAACAAAGTTCTTTGCTTGATCCTTTTCCGTTTCTTTGATGCTACTGATGGACTTGGCAACCATTTCTTGGAATTCTTCATCGCTCTTTTGCCGACGAGAAGTCCCTAAGAGGGCAAAGTGGTCGCCAATGTAACCCTTTTGATATAACTTGAATAGTGACGGGTAGAGCTTCCGTTGTGCCAAATCACCGGCAGCTCCAAATAATGTGATAACAGCTTTATTTTCCTTAGCCAAAATGTTCACTCCTCTTGAATACTAATTATATTCACTCATCGAGTATGATTATATACTTTCAAACAACCGATTGCATTAAAAAGGGAGCGTTTTCTTGACCGGTTAAAATTGTAACAAAATGGCTCAAATCGTAGACGAGTAGTGGGCTTGCGATTTGTTAAACGTTTGTCAAAAATTGGTCTAGGTCAAATTTTTTTGGATTAAATCTCAATCAACGCTTCTTTTTCTGCTAATAAACCGAAAACTGTGCAGATTACCACAACTAAGAATGAAATTATGAGGCTTAAGCTCCAGTTATTAGTGGCAGCCTTGAGCCATCCCGTGGTGACTGGACCGAGAGCGGCGATGATATAACCGAGTGATTGGACCATTCCTGATAAATCACGGGTGGTATTGGCATCGGTCGTTTTCAAACCAAAGAGGGTCATGATGAGTGAGTAACTGGCTGCTGTTCCTAAGCCTAAGCACAGGGTGATGACCGTAAAATAAGCAAAATTTGCGGTATGAACGAGCAGGCCAAGAAAGCCAACGGCAGTGAGTAGTGATGAACCGATAATTAACGATTGCCGATGAGCGAGTCGACTTGCCCATAATGGAATTATGAAAGCTGCTGGCATCGAAAACAATTGTAAGAATCCAGCGATGATTCCAGCGGCGTTGCTCGACATTCCATAATTACGGGCGATCGTAGGCAACCAGGTTACAGTAATATAAAACGACATTGATGATCCGGCCATGTAAAATAATAGGCACCAAGCCTGCCAGCTCTGCCAAATTGAATGGTGGTGGCGTTTAGCAGTGATTGAGCGTGGCATTGATTGAGTTGACTTGACATTTGGAAGCCAAACGATGAGGGTGACGACTACTAATGCTGAAATAAGCATCACAGCGATTTGCCAATTCCACAGTAAAGTGAGTGGTGTGATGATGTACGCGAAAATAGCGCTAAACATGTCTAATGAAACGCCATAAAGACTGGTCATTAAACCGACCTGATGCGGCAGTTGTTCCGTAATGATTGCTGGGAGGAGGACATTAATAAAAGTGATGGCGATTCCCACTAAGAATGTTCCAAATAACAAGCTGGAGTAAGAAAAGACCCGTAAGTAGGCGCCGATGGCTAGAACGATCAGCGCCCACAAGATGGCGAAGTTATTGCCTAAACGTCGACAAATGATGGGGACGACTGATGAAAAAAGCCCAAAACACAGTAACGGAATGGTAGTTAGAATTCCCAGATTAGTGACTGGGACATGAAAGCTGGTGGCAATTTCCGTAATGACTGATGGTAAAGCAGTAAATGGCGCTCGCATACAAGCACCGAGAAGGATAATTCCGGAAATTAAAAGGGCTTTTTGCCGTGACTGTAATTGTTGCATGGTTCTTCTCCCGTCTTGCTTAATTAACTTTATAGTAGCATAATTGGCGACCATTATTTGACTAAGGGGGTTGAAAAAACTATACTATAAGAAGATTTTTTACGGAGGAAAACGATGGCGGCAGATATATACCCCTTTTTAACTTTCGAAAATAGCAAAGAAGCGATGGACTACTACGTTCAGGAGTTTGGCGCAGAAATTATCGAAAGAACCCCGTTCACAGCGGAACAAATTCAGACGCTGGGACTCGATACAGATAATTTGGCAGATACAACGGCCCTTGGCCAATTTGAGGTAGCTGGGCACCGGATCTTATGTTGTGATGCGACGATGACGATGCCCCAGGCTTCATCATTAGTTTCATTATTTTTGGATTTTGGTGGCGATGTGGCAGCTGCTAAGGAACTATTTGACCACTTGGCTTCATCGGACCAACAACGGGTGACATTGCCGTTTGCTGATCACCTAGTTGGTCGTCAACTCGGTCAGATTGTTGATAAATACGGAGTCACATGGTACATTTCCAGTGGTGAAAAGGAAAATAATTAACCCTAAATAAAAGGAGCGTTGCAACGCAACGCTCCTTTTTGAATGCTCTATTCTTATTCTTCAACTGCTTTCCAGCGCTTTTGTAAGATTGAGTAGACATTATCGATATCTTCATCGGTTCCCCGTAACTCATAGTCTGCTAAGAATGGGGCATCAAACATATCACTGTATTTACGGGCGGTTAAGCAGTATTGTTCATTAAAGTTTTTGTTTCCACTACCGACAACTCCAATACACTTTTCGGCATTATCATTGGAAGCAATGTATTCACCAAGGGCATTCGTCATTAATTCATGAAAGCCAGAATCAAATCCATTACCACCATCGAGGTAAGTTGGGACAAATGCGAAAAAGTCTTGTTCCTCAGCAGCCGGTAACGTCTGGTCAGAAATTTCTTTAAGGTTGATTTCGAGATCTTGACTATTGATACTATGCTGTTGCTTAGCGAATGCTTGCAGACGCTTGAGGAATGAGCGGGTATTACCTTCGATTGAGATGTATAAGATATTCATTTTTTCCATAGTTGCTTATCTCCAATATTATGATTTATTTTGTGATGATGAATCCTGATTGGTGACCGTAGCCTTACGAACTTCGAACCAGTCAATATATGAATTTTCGTAATCACGAATTGTTAACTCAAGATTACCAATTTTAACGGTATCATTCGATTTAACGTGGGGGAAGTTGTCGAGGACGTAACCAGACAGAGTTACCGCATCGTCATCATCGAATTCTTTGATATCTTCATGGAAGAAGCGTTCAAAGTCATAAGTAGTTGTTTTACCGTCCACTTTATAGTGACCATTTGGCAGCTTGCTAATCATGTTGTCAGCGACATTATCAATTTCATCACGGACGGTGCCAAAGAGCTCCTCATAGATATCCTTATCAGTAATGATTCCTGAAGTACCACCGTATTCATCTACGACGACCACCATTGGCACCCGAGTGCGAATCATTTGCTCTAAGACTTCGGTGATTGCAGTATTCTCAGGGGTGGTTGGTAAGTGCCGGAGCACTTTTGAAACTGCCAGGTTACCATTAATTCGTGATTGCTTAATCAGGTCGTAGTTAAAAACATAACCAACGATTTTATCCTTGTCATTATCTGCAACCACGGGTAGTCGACTATACTTAGTGCGGATATATTTAGTCAGTGCTTCGTCCACCGTTTTAGTGATGTCAACGACGGTCAGCTGGGTACGGTCAATCATAATGTCCTTGGCGACTTTATCATTGAATTCGAAAGCTCGCTCCATATAAAGGAGGTCACCACGTTCGAGGGCCCCTCCCTTAACGGAGTTCCGGGTTAAACTAATAATTTCACCCTGGGAGAGCACCTCGTCATTTTCATCTGCGGGTTTCATGCCGAGCAAGCGGACGATCCCGTTGGCGGATGAATTAAGTAACCAAACAAATGGATAAAAGATGATATGAAAGTAGTGCAAGGGAGTGACCGTTGCCATCATCATTTTGACTGGAATGTCAATGGCGATGTTTTTAGGAACGATCTCTGTCAAAACCACTTCTAGATAGGTCAACAGTAAGACCCCGACGACTGCACTAATAACATGGACAACACTCGAATTTAATGACCAGTGGGGAAGCTGAAGGGCGTCCACTAGTAATTCTTCGAGGGTTTGTTCACCAATCCAACCGAGAATAATCCCGCACACAGAAGTACCAACTTGAGTGGTAGACAGGTATTCAGTCAAATTAGAGACCATCTTAATGGCACGTTTAATTTTAATGGAAGGCTTTTTACGGGCAGCTTGTTTTTCCTGGAGAGCGGTTATTCGAACCTGAACAAGGGCGAATTCAGCTGCGACGAAAAAGGCCGCGAAGATAAAGGTGACGATGATGATCAAAATGTTGATCATTATCTGACTCTGATCCACTGTTAAAGACTCCTCATGATAAATGTTTAACACAACGTTACAAAGTGATAATTAAGTTAATATTGCATAACGTGTTTTATTATACCATGGTAAACTAAAGACGAAATAGGCAAAACGTTGGTAATGACAAAAATAAGCCGCTTTCAGGGGAGAGAAAAATGAATCGGATTGTGATTATAAATCAGGGACAAACTGAACTTTGTCGGGCATTAAGTCAAGAATTAGATCATTGTCTAGTGTTAGACGATTTTCAATGGTCACTCGAACCATTTGATATCATTTGTTGGTTACCAGCTGATAATTCACGGGTTGATTTAGCAGTGAATGATTTAGTTGCATTATTAGATCGCAGTGCAGTGCAACCAGCCAAGATTATCATGAAATCAATCGCGGGTACTGCGGATGACGCTAGTGACAAGCAATTAACCAGTTGGTATGGAGAAAATGCACAGCAGATGGTGATGGACCACCTTTATGCCATCAAAATGATTGATGAATTAGAGTATCCATACACCATTATTCGAACTTTGCCGTTAGAGGAGCAACCAATTGACCGTTCGTTGATGAATGAGGGACAGCAATTTTCTGGGGAAAATAGTAGCTTTCAGGCCGCCAGTCAATTAATGAAGAAAGCAATTATGACGGATGAATTTCAAAATCAGTCTGTTGGTATCTAGTTTTCAAAACTAAGTTATAGTATATTATTAATTAGATAAAGAAACGGGAGGGTGTACGTAATGATTGAACAAGCATTTGAAGAATGGCGTCAAGGACTCAGCAAAATGCATTTAGCTGCCTGGGATGAACTACCAGAGATGAATTTGTACGTGGATCAGGTAGTTTCCTATGTTAATGACCATTTAGCTGGATTACAGGTGGAACCATTAACGAAGTCCATGGTTAATAACTACGTAAAAAAGGGCGCCATTATGGCACCCGTAAAGAAAAAGTATACCGCTTACCAAATTGCATCGCTCTTTGGAATTGCTCTTTTAAAAAACATTTACTCGCTGGATCAAATCAAAGCTGGCATTGATCAGTTAACTATTAATAACTATCCAAAGGTCATTTATAATCGCTTTGTTGAGTTGTTCAATAGCCACCTCCAAGGAACTACGGCTCCTGCTAACCATCTGCTAACGCCAACCAACGAACAAATGCTGCAATTAGTGGTGGATACCGCTTTTCAAAGAATCTTAACGGTTCAATTACTAAAGGAAATGCAAAAAGCGGCTACACCAGTGACCCCCAAAAAGAAATAGTTAATGATTTAGTGAAATCAGATAACGGTGACTTTCCAGTTGTTCTTGGCAGTCATCGTTATTTTTTAGATTAATTTCATAGATGCTGGTGGCATTTTGGTTCAATAGTGGTAAGAACCCACGCCAGTCAATTTTACCCTTACCGAGGGGAAGACTATCATGGTTTTTACCCATGGAGTCAACCAAGTGGTAGTGGACGACGGATCCTTTTAAGTGAAGTAATGAAGTTTGTAGTTGCTGGTTATCACCGTGACAATAGATGAAGCAGTGGGAGGTATCAAAAGCCAGACGGTAGTGGTGGCTGAGAATTTCAGTTTCCATTTGCGGATCGCCATAGCTGAAGATTGGCGAGATCGAGTTTTCAAACATAATGTGTTTGCCGCCCATGTCTTTGAATCGGTCAAGCCGTTGGAACACAACCTGTTGGGCAGTTTCAAGTGAAGAATACTCCTGGATGAATAATTTAGTCTCTTTAGCATAGGCCCCATGGACTAAGCATTGCACACCAAGGTCAGTGGCCAGACGAATTAACTGTTCAGTCGAAGTTTCGATGAAACGGTAGAGTTCTGGAAACTTACTTTCGGGGGCAACGAGATCCGTATGCAGTTCACCAAAGGTCATTGGGTGGTGGAGTACAATGTTTTTCACCCCATGGCTTTGAACGAACTGGACCGCATCATAAAGCCGCTGGTAACCATCATGAGTAAAGTCATTTTGGTCAGTATAAAATTCATATGTAGTGGGATGATATTGTAGACGATCGTTAATTTGTTGTGGAGATCGACTTCCCTTTAAGCCAAGCTGTGGAAGCATTTTGACCATCCTTTCTGTTTAAAAAAAGGCTGAGTAATCCCAGCCACTTAGTCTAATTTTTGAAGATACTTTTCGATTGTACTAAGCACACCGTTTTCATCATTAGTTGGTGCTAAATGCTTAGCCAGTTTAATGACTCGTGGGTCTCCGTTGGCCATGGCGTAACTTTCACCAGCAAGTTCAAGCATGGTCATATCATTTTGACCGTCACCAAAGGCCATGATTTCGCTTGAGTGCCAGCCATGCTTTTTCATCAGTGCTTTGAGACCAGTTGCTTTATGCAGCCCGCTGACAATTAAGTCCATGTTGCCATAACCGCTGGAAACGGTCGTTAATTGTCCGGCAAAATCATGATTAATTTTTTCTTGCATTTCTTGGGTGCGTTCACCGGGGACGTCCATCTGTAGTTTGACAATTTTATCATCAATTTCATCTAAGGAGTCGATCATCATCATGCGGGGGTAGTGGAGCCGCACCCGGTCGATGAATTCAGGATCTTCATCTTTAAATGCGAAGGCACGATGCAGCCCTGATAACAGGAAGGTGCTTCCGGGAGTATCATGGTGTAGTTTGAGAATCCCGTTAATTGCTTCTGGTGCTACTTCACCACAGTAAATCATGGTGCCATGGTCGAAACATTCAACCCCATTTTCAGCGACAAAACAAAGGTCGTTAACGTAGTCAGGAAACGCCATATGTAATTGGTAAATGGGGTTGCCGCTAGAAACAACAAATTGGATGTTGTGCTTTTGAAGTTGACGAAAAACTTTAGCAAAACGCTGGTGGTCATAAGTGCTTTGTGAATTTAAGAAGGTGCCGTCCATATCAACGGAGATTGCTTTAATCATGATTAATCCTTTCCTAAACTAACGAAGGTATTGAAACGCATATATTGATGGTGGATTCGCATGTTAGAAACCTCAAAAGGCGTACCGTCATCCAGGAAGAAAACTCCTTCCATGATGCCAACTGGTTCATTGGGAGTAAGGTTGAGGAGCTTTTGATCCACGGCGTTTGATGGTGAAACAGTTAATGTCAGATAGGAACGGGTCACCGTTTTGCCCTTTTCCGTTTCCAGATAGTTAAAAATAGAATTTTCCAGAATTTCTGGGGAGAGCGTTGGCAAAATTTTAATTGGGATGTAGCCGGTCTCAATCATGAAAGGTTGATCATCGATGAGCCGTAATCGTTCAATTTTATAAACATATTCGTTTGCTTCTAAAAAAAGGTCCTGCTGGATTTCTTCAGGAGCTGGAATAGCCCGGTAGTTGAGCAGTTTGATGCTTTGCTTTTTACCGTCAAACTGAAAACTGTCGGTGATTCCCAAGTTACTACCTTCATAGCGGAACATGGCCCGGTTTTTTAAGTAGAGGGGATTGATGAAGGTTCCAGACCCCCGTTTCTTGAAGATGATCCCTTGCTGAACGAGCACGTCGAGCGCGCGCTTGATTGAACTGTGGCTAACCTGATACATTTCACTCAAGCTACGTTCGTCCGGTAATTTCATTCCTGGATATTCGTTTTCTAAAATTTTTCCTTTTATATCTCTCATCACTGAGCGGTATACTAAATCTGACATAATTAATTGCTCCAAACTCCCAACGGTTGGGAAAGTTAATTGTGTTGGTTATAATCTATAATTAGTATACCAAACTTTCTTGAAGTGGTAATCACTTTTGCAAAATTGGACCGTTCCATAAACGGTAATTTTTCGAAAAAAGGAGTCCAATTCATTATGAGTAAAAAGAAGAAAAAGGGTCAATTGAAGAAGACCCAAGTTGAACAGATTCTGGATAAGAATAAAATTGCGTACCATCAAATGGAATTTCCAACTCATCAGGATGGGGATGTGCGCACGATGAGTGTTGACCATCTAGGGATTGATGAACACCGGATATACAAGACTTTAGTACTGGAAGGACCAACCACTGGACCGCTAGTGGGAGTTGTTCCGGTGGACTCGCACTTAGATGAGAAAGCATTGGCGCGCGTATCCGGTAATAAAAAGGTCGAAATGATTCCTTTGAAGAAATTAGTTAAGACAACGGGATACGTCCATGGCGCCAACACTCCGGTGGGGATCTATGAAAAGAGCCATTTTCCAATTTTTATTGATCAGGATGCTCAAAAGGAATCCACTATTTTTGTTTCCTCCGGACAAATTGGTCGTTCGGTGGAGCTCAATGCGGATGATTTGGCAAAGCTAGTTCATGCTGAATTTGCTGATTTACAACAAAAATAATGGGAAATAATTTTTTACAGATTCTTTGGTCGCTCGTTAGGACGATCGTGATTGGCCCGGTCATCGTGGGGAGCTTGGTCGTGGCAATCAGTCGAGCCAACAAACGCTTGTCGATAGTTCTAGGTGGCTTTTATGGTCAGGTAGTTCTCGGCGGTATTGGTGTGGTGATTCATGAATTAAGTCATCTGGTTGTGGCGCTGTTATTTGGTCATCGGATCGACCGGGTCAGCTTGCTCCATATTCCGAATGCTCATGATCCTAATGATCGGGGACTGGGCTATGTGAGCCACGTCTGGAATGATGATAGTTTGTATCAAAAGATTGGCAATGTCTTTATTGGTATTGCACCGGTCATTGGTTGCTCATTAGTGATGGTCATCAGCACCCGCTGCTTAGTACCAACGATTTATGAGCGGTGGCTGGTGACAATTGGCGGCGGTTCAGTTGTTAGTCAATCGCTCTCGTTGTGGCACTTCTTTATTTGGCTGTTATTAATGATCAATATTAGTGTCGGCGGGTTTGACCTCAGTGGGGCAGATTTACAAAATAGCCGTCAGGGATTAATCGCCCTCGGTGTGGTATTGATCATATTGGCTTTTTTACTGAGTTTGGTCACAGATTATCGAATCATTTCAGGTCAATTGTCCCATTTAATTCGTCCGTTAATCATGATGATGGTCTTCGCAATCGTGGTGAATGCCGTTTTGTGGGTACTTCTCCGTCTAATTGTTGTCTTAAAGAAGCGTTAATGAATAATTGACCGTTTTTTTGTTCAGGACTAAAATTAAAGAGACCAGTTATATTTTTGAATTAAATAAAGAAGGGATTTATCCATGAGAAAAAAGCTTACTGCATGTACAACCATCTTGGTTGGGAAGAACGCAACGGTTGACGGTTCGACACTTGCTGGGCGGAATGACGATACACCAGCAGCAATCACGCCACAACGGTTTGTTGTTTATCCTGCCTACCATGACAATCCGAACCAAGTTCATGCATATTTGAACAAGTTCGTCGGTGATCGTCCAGCAGATGGTTATCGTTACCAAGGGGTACCAAACGTTGATTTGAAGAAGGAAGGTACCTTTGATGAAAACGGCTTTAACGAAAAGAACATTGCAATGTCCGCGACTGAAAGCTTCTATGCTAATGAACGGGTACTGGCTGCTGACCCAATGAACACTGAATCAGGGATTAACGAGGATGCCATGATGGCAATGGTTTTGCCATTTATCAATAGTGCTCGTGAAGGGGTTGAATACCTCGGTAAGTTAGTTGCTAAGTATGGTTCTGCTGAAGGTAATGGTGTAATCTTCTCTGATAAGGACAATATTTGGTACATGGAAATTGCCACGGGTCATCACTGGGTTGCTCAACGGATTCCAGACGATTGCTATGCCGTAACCGGGAACCGGGCAGCTATTCAAGACGTTGACTTCAACGATCCAGATAACTTTATGTGGTCAGATGGCATTCAAGAATTCGTTGAGAAGAACCACTTGAATCCAGATATTGACGAATGGAACTTCCGGCACATCTTTGGGACGGCGGATGTCTTTGACCTGCATTACAACACGCCACGGCAATGGTACGGTCACTTCCTGTTTAGCCCAGACAAGAAGATGGATCCAGAAGACTTTGACCTGCCATTTATCATGAAGGCTCAACACAAGTTTACGGTTGAAGATCTAGAAAAGTACTTGAGTTCTCACTATGACAACACGCCATATGATCCAATGGGGCACATGGGTACGCCACAACAAAAGTTGCTATACCGGCCAATTTCATTGAACCGGACGCAAAACTCACACATTATGCAAATTCGGCCAAACGTTCCGGAAGCTGCATCAGCAATTATGTGGATGACGTTTGGTGGAATTCCTTCATTCTCACCATACATGCCATTCTTTGCAGAAGTGGATGATAATGATGCGCGACTGCGGAATACGCCAATGAAGATGGACTTAGATTCCGATAGTACGTACTGGTTATTCCGTCAACTTTCCATGATTGTGGAATCCCACATGTCAGAATTTGCAAAGCCTGACTTGGACTACTTGAAGAGCATTCGGCAATACTTCCACAGTTGGGTTGCTGAAAATACGGATAAGCTGGATGGGTTGTCTGATAAGGAAGCCACTGCTTATCTGAATGACCGGACCAAGGGCATGTTAGATGAAGTTCATCAGCGGACCAAGACCTTGATGGCCGAATTAATGACCAAGGGTGTTGAAATGTCCAAGTTGACCTTTGACATGGATCCAAACCTATAATTACCAAATCTAATTTAAAATCGCGACAGGAAATCTCCTGTCGCGATTTTTCAGTATGGAGAAAATCTGGAGGAAAATTATGAAAATCATTCAACGACCTTTGTACATGAAAAAAATACTACCAATGATTAATACTGAGTTTATTAAAATCATTACTGGGGTTCGTCGTTCTGGCAAGAGTTATCTTTTATTAATGATTAAAGACGAACTATTAAAACACGGTGTTGAGCCTGAACAAATTATTTATCTAAACTTTGAAAATCCAGAATACTTTAATATTTTGAGCTTTGATAAGCTATATCAATATTTGAAGGAAAAAGTAAATAGCAATAAAAAAGTCTATTTCTTATTTGATGAAATTCAAGAAGTCAGTCAATGGCAAAAATTAATTAACGGATTACGGGTGGCGTATGATTCAGATATTTATATTACGGGTTCCAATGCGTCAATTTTGTCGGGGGAATTAGCAACCTATTTGACAGGACGATATGTTGAAATTAAAGTTCAGCCACTGACCTTGAATGAATATTTAAATTTTAAAGTCTATTCTGATTCAGCAGAGAAACATTTTAATGATTACTTGGAGTATGGTGGTTTCCAGCAGTGGTTTTACAAACGGATAATCAGTTAAAAAATGATGTCTTAAAGGGGATTTTTAATAGTATCTTGCTTCGTGATGTAACTCAACGGGCAACAATCAAAAATCCGGAAGCTTTAGAACGAATTACATTATTTTTGCTGAGCAATATTGGTCAGTTAGTAAATGTTAATCGAATTGCCAATACTTTGCGTTCAAGCGGGCTGAAAATTAGCAATAATACGATTGAAGGATATTTAAAACTGCTTGAAGAAGCTTACTTGTTTTATAAGGTGCCACGGTACGACATTCGGGGAAAGGAATATTTGCGTGGACAAGGAAAATACTATGTGGTTGATTTAGGTTTTGTACGCTCTCAGCTAAGACGTCAGGGGACTAACCGCAGGGCCATGATTGAAAACTTGGTATTTTTGAAATTACTGAGTGAAGGTTATGAAGTGTTTGTCGGAAAATATGATAATAAAGAGATTGATTTCGTGGTGGTTAATAACAATGAAACGGTCTATTTACAAGTTACGGATCATATTCCAGAAAATAGTAAACGGGAAACGGATAACTTATTGCATCTGGCAACAGGCTATCGAAAGATATTAATTACCAATTCTTGGAATGATGTCGGCGAAATTGATGGAATTCCGGTTATCCATCTAATTGATTTTTTAACTAACTTTAATGGTAAATAACTGGCCAATTTAATGCTAAAATAAGTTTGCAAAAGAAGATTGACTGTGGCTGACTTTGAAAAGGAGAAAACCATGATTTTAAATTACTTTTTTGATTTTGATAAAACGTTGGCCAGTTCTGGTGATGCATCAGTGAAGGCGACTAAACAAGCCTTCCAAGATAATGGATTAACGGTGCCAACGACTGATGAGATCTTAGACGCAATGGGAATTCCTGCCGAAGTCTCCTTCCCTCAAATGGCAAAGGAAACTTTGACCACTGACCAAGTGACTAAGCTTGTGGCGCGGTTTCGGGAAGTCTATAGTGATTATGAATTGGCATCGACCAAGCTTTATCCGGGAATTCAGGAGATGCTTGATCAGCTTACTCAACGGCACAAGAACTTATTTATTGTATCCAGTAAGCGAACGGATGCTGTGGATCGGAATTTAAATAATCTGAACATTCGTCACTACTTTAAAGATGTGGTTGGTTGTGATCAGGTTGATCATTACAAACCAGCACCAGATGGAATTTTGCTGCTTATCGAGAAATATCAATTGCAAAAAGATGATTGTATGATGATCGGTGATGCTCGCTATGATCTGCAGATGGGTAAGGCTGCTGGGGTGCATACATGTGGGGTAACCTGGGATGCGTTTGATATTGACAGTCTAAAACGTGAAAAGCCAACGTACTTAATTGATGCGCCAACGAAATTGATTTCATTGGGACAAGATTAGATAAATTCGGGTGGGGAATTGTTAAAATTCCGCATCCTTTTTATGTCTAAAAAGTGAAGATGAACTTTCAAATGTTGATATGACGGTAAAAGCCGCCCTTGAAAATTGGACCGTATCAATTTCTAAAAAGGTTGACTTTTCGCCAAAATGCTTTATCATTAAAGCCGTAAATTGAATAGATTTACGATGCGTTACTTTAGTCGAATACGTAGTTATTTCTTTATAGAAGGAGTGTTATATTACAATGACAGTAGATTACGATTCCAAGCAATACTTGGAAAATGTTGATGCTTACTGGCGTGCTGCTAACTACCTTTCAGTTGGTACACTGTTCTTAATGCACAACCCACTGTTACGTCGTGAATTAGAGGCTAAGGATGTTAAGCCTAAGCCAATTGGTCACTGGGGTACGATTGTTCCTCAAAACTTCATTTATGCACACTTGAACCGTGTCATCAAGAAGTACGACCTGGACATGTTCTACATTGAAGGTTCCGGTCACGGTGGCCAAGTTATGGTTAACAACTCATACTTGGATGGTTCATACACTGAAATTTACCCTGACTACACTCAAGATGTTAAGGGTATGGCTAAGCTGTTCAAGCACTTCTCATTCCCAGGTGGTACTGCTTCACACGCTGCCCCTGAAACTCCAGGTTCCATCCACGAAGGTGGGGAATTAGGTTACTCACTTTCACACGGTGTTGGTGCAATCTTAGATAACCCAGACGTTATCGCTGCTGTTGAAATTGGTGACGGGGAAGCTGAAACTGGCCCATTGGCTGCTTCATGGTTCTCAGACAAGTTCATCAACCCAATCAAGGATGGTGCTGTATTACCAATCCTTCAAATCAACGGTTTCAAGATTTCTAACCCAACCATTGTTTCTCGGGTGACCAACGAAGAACTTACTAAGTACTTCGAAGGAATGGGCTGGAAGCCATACTTCGTATCAGCTTACACTGATGGCGAATTTGATGGTTTGAAGCCACACATGGAAGTCCACGAAGAAATGGCTAAGGTTATGGACAGGGCCATTGAAGAAATCAAGGCTATCCAAAAGAACGCTCGTGAAAACAACGATGACTCACTGCCACAATGGCCAATGATCATCTTCCGTGTTCCTAAGGGTTGGACTGGTCCTAAGAAGGATCTTGATGGTAACCCAATCGAAAACTCATTCCGTGCTCACCAAATTCCTATTCCGGTATCACAAGATGATATGGAACACAAGGACATGCTTGTTGACTGGATGAAGTCCTACAAGCCTGAAGAATTATTTGATGAAAATGGTCACCCTGTAGAAGCAGTTACGATGACTACTCCTGAAGGTGACAAGCGGATGGCAATGAACCCAATCACTAACGGTGGAATTGATCCTAAGCCATTAGTTCTCCCAGATTACCGTGACTTTGCCGTTGATGTTAAGACTCCAGGTTCTGTTGTTAAGCAAGACATGATCGAATGGGGTAAGTACCTGAACAAGGTTGCTGAATTGAACCCTAACAACTTCCGTGGATTTGGTCCTGACGAATCTAAGTCTAACCGTCTTTACGCAATCCTTGACGGTCAAAAGCGTCAATGGATGGAAGACATCCATGAACCAAACGATGAAAACATGAACGACGCAGGTCGGATGATCGACTCACAACTTTCAGAACACCAAGCTGAAGGTTGGCTTGAAGGTTACACCCTGACTGGTCGTCATGGTTTCTTCGCAACTTACGAATCATTTGGTCGGGTTGTTGACTCCATGCTGACTCAACACATGAAGTGGTTACGGAAGGCTAAGGAAATGTACTGGCGTCATGACTACCCAGCACTGAACTTTGTTGACACTTCAACTGTCTTCCAACAAGACCACAACGGTTACACTCACCAAGATCCAGGTCTGTTGACTCACATGTACGAAAAGGCACGTCCTGACTTAGTTAATGAATACCTTCCAGCTGATACTAACGAATTGATGGCCATTTCTGATGTTGCATTCCGTAACCGTGAATGCATCAACATCTTCGTAACTTCCAAGCACCCACGTGCACAATGGTTCTCCATTGACGAAGCTACTGAAATTGCTAAGAACGGTCTTGGCTACGTTGACTGGGCTTCTACTGACCAAGATGCTGATCCTGATGTTGTCTTTGCTTCTGCTGGTACTGAACCAACTGAAGAATCATTGGCTGCTATTAGCATTCTTCACGAAAACTTCCCAGAATTGAAGATTCGTTACATCAATGTTGTTGACATTATGAAGTTGATGCCAATCGAAAAGAACCCTGAAGGATTGACTGATAAAGAATTTGACCGTTACTTCACTACTGATGCTCCTGTAATCTTTGCATGGCACGGTTTCGAAGACATGATTCAATCACTCTTCTTCCCACGTCACAACCACAACCTTCACGTTCACTGCTACCGTGAAAATGGTGACATCACAACACCATTTGACATGCGTGTATTAAACGAACTTGATCGTTTCCACTTAGCTAAGGATGCTATCCTGAATGTTAAGGGTTACGAACAAAAGGCTGCTTCCTTCGCTCAAAAGATGGATGACATGGTTGCAAAGCACAACCAATACATTCGTGACGAAGGTAAGGATCTTCCAGAAGTTGAAAACTGGGTATGGAAGACTTTGAAGTAATAACTACTAAACGTTACGCGTTTTAAATCTAAAAGGAGTTGAGATTTTCTCAACTCCTTTTTTATTTGCCAGAAAATTTATGAAAATGAACCTCCAGTAGCATCCTCAAAAAATCTGGAAAAGAACGCAGAAAAAATTGTGAAACGTTTGACAATCGGTTGCACAGGGAGTAAATTAATAGCCTGTAAGCACATTCATAAGATGAAGAGAGGGAGTTAATTTATGGATGAAGTACCTGTTCAAGGGAAAGTTCAAGCGCGAACAATCTCTTTGACGGCCAGCTGGGCGTTTTTTTGCGTTCTCGATTGTGATTAATTCAATGGGGAACGTTTTAACATTGGTGACTAGTTCACATGTTCACCCACATTTCTTGGGATCAGCATACTGGACTGCCGCCGAAAACAACCTGGGGATTGCCGTTTTAGGTAATAATTCAATGACGCTGTTCTGGGCCTTCATGGTCTTAGGGATGCTGACGTCAGTATTGAACGCAATTTTAATGCATAAGTGGGACTGGAGAAGAATTGGGGGCAATTTTATCTTTATGTTGCCATTTTCGATTTTTATTCAATGGTTCTCAGATATTTTTAACCGGATTATGCCGGATGCCACTACCTTACCAATGGTGGTCCTCTACGTTTTCATTAACTTTTTAGGAGTTGCATTCATTGGGACGGCGATTTCCATTTACCAACGGGTTAACTTGGTCCTTCATCCAGCTGATGATTTGTATCAGATTATTCGTTTCCGGTACTGTCATGGGAATGCCTCAATTTCAATGTGGATGTCATACATTCCACCGACAGTCATGGCGATTATTGCAGCGATTATGCAAGGTGGAATTTACAACTTTGGTTTAGGGACCTTGTTTGCGTTGGCTTTCCAAGGTGCAATTACTGGTTGGGCAGACCACCATATTTTCCCAAAGCTGAAGCACCAAGCATTGGATATTGGTAACTAGGTATAAATAGGAGGATTTTAAAATGGCTTTTAACAAGAGTTTAGCTGGATACTTCGACGATTTACAACATATCGGGATGCCAACGGATGATTTAAAAGCAACCGTAGCGTTCTGGGAGAAGCTCGGCTTCAAGAAGCTTGGTGAATTTGATACCGACGATCAGGGTAACGAAGTCGTATTTATGCAATACAACCACCTTACTTTGGAAATCTGGACTGGCGACGGTGCAGTTCGTAAGACCGGTGCAATCAACCATATTTCTTTGAACACTAAAGATGCAGACGCCGCTTTTAAAGCAACTAAGGCGGAAGGGTTCAAACTGAAGGATGACGAAGTTCAACACCTTGATTTCTGGGATAAGGGAATTAAGTTCTTCAACATCGAAGGACCAAATGCAGAAACCATTGAATTCTGTGAAATTGTGAAATAATCGATTTGCGGCTGGGGGAGATCCCCAGCTTTTTTATTGCTTGTTTATATCAACTGATAAAATAAAAACTACTTGTATATTTTTTCACAAAACTCTTTCCTTTTCAAAGAACGCTGATATAATAATGCGTGACAACAAGATAATTTATTATCATACGATTAAGGAGAACGAATTATGAAAGTTGTAATT
The DNA here is from genome assembly GCF_056590915.1 of Limosilactobacillus sp. C0001E2. Lineage (NCBI taxonomy): Bacteria > Bacillati > Bacillota > Bacilli > Lactobacillales > Lactobacillaceae > Limosilactobacillus > Limosilactobacillus sp. C0001E2. The sequence goes on from NZ_JBWPXC010000002.1 coordinate 25,599, forward strand.
ATTGGTTGTACGCACGCTGGAACGATTACGGCCAGCCAGATTCTGTCTCAGCATCCAGATACTGAGGTAACGATTTACGAAAAGAATGATAATGTTTCATTTCTTTCTTGTGGGATTGCAACTTATCTAGGTGGCGTTGCCCAAAACATTGATGACATGTTTTATTCCAGTCCAGAAGCGCTTAGTCAATTAGGTGCAACTGTTCGGATGCAACATGAGGTAACGAGTGTTGATCTCGAAGCAAAATCGCTCCAGATAAAAGATCTATTGACGGGTGAAGAAAGCACTGATCACTATGATAAGTTAGTTGTGACGACCGGTTCCTGGCCGGTAATTCCAGACTTACCAGGAATTAATTGTGATCATGTTTACCTATGCAAAAACTATAATCACGCCAAAAAATTATTTGAGGTTGCTAAGGATGCCAAACGGGTCGTTGTCATTGGAGGCGGCTACATTGGTGTTGAACTAGTGGAGGCATATAGTAAACAAGGCAAACAAGTGACGTTGGTGGACACGAACGATCGCTTACTCAGCAAATACTATGATCAAGAGTATACTGACCGTGCGACCAAAGATTTTGAAAACCATGGTGTTCATTTTGCGTTCGACCAACGGGCAACTGCCTTCGAAGACACCGATGATGGTGTGATTGTCAAAACCAATACTGGAAGCTATGAAGCTGATATGGCCATCTTATGCATTGGTTTCCGGCCGAATACAGACCTCTTTAAAGGACAACTAGACTTTAATGAGGATGGCTCCATCAAGACCAATGCTTATATGCAAACGTCTGATCCAGATGTCTATGGTGCCGGTGATTCAGTCGCGGTTCATTTCAATCCGACTGATACTGAATCCTACGTGCCATTAGCAACGAATGCCATTCGGCAAGGAACAATTGCGGCAACCAATCTTTTCGGTAACGCAATGACTTATATGGGAACTCAATCCACCTCTGGGATTGAACTATATGGTCGTTCAATGGCAGCGACTGGATTAACACTGGCAGACGCTAAAGAAGCCGGCTTTGATGCGGATGCGGTAACCTTTGAGGATAACTATCGACCAGAATTTATGCCTAATGAAGAGAAAATTATGGGGACGGTTGTCTGGGACCGGAGCAATAATCGGATTCTGGGAGCGCAATTTATGAGCAATCTAGATATTTCGATGTATGCTAACACGGTGTCAGTGATGATTCAAAACCACAATACGATTAACTTTATGGCAATGGTTGATATGCTTTTCCAACCCAACTTTGATCGCCCATTTAACTTTGTGAACTTATTGGGACAGCAAGCGGTGGCAAAGGCAACGAAATAATGTAAAAAGACTTTGGCAGAAGCCAAAGTCTTTTTTTATTTGAAGATATAAAGAGATATAAAATTTGAATTAAGATATAAAGAGATATAAAATGAAGCTTAAGATATAAAGAAATATAAAACGGAGGACGCCACAAATGAAAAACCCATTTAATCCGAGCTTTGGAATGCAGCCAACGGTTCTATTAGATCGAACAAAGCTCTTGAACCGATTAGTTAGTGATATCAAAGACCTGGACACCCCGTATCGAACGACATTGATCTATGGTGCGCGGGGAATTGGTAAGACCGTTTTTATGAACGAAGTAGGTCGACAGATCGATCAAGACCCCGATTGGATTGTAGTGCATTTAATTATCGGTGAGCGGATGGTTGCACGGCTTACAGAAATGCTTTATCAGCAAACTACTGGTAAGTTGAAAAAAATGTTTAATCAAATTTCGGGGATTGAGGTTAATGTTGGAGGCGTTGGTTTTAAATTTAACGTGACTCAAGAAACAACGGCTAATTACCAGTATCTTTTAAATCAAATGTTGACGATTATGCGGGAACATCATCAGTACGTTTTGGTGATGATTGATGAAGCGCAAGATGTACCGGGAATGGTTGAATTAGCTTCGGTTTATCAAGTTATGATCAGTCAGGACTTGCCGATTTCAATGATTATGACTGGTTTGCCAAAAAACGTTCAAGAGCTTCAAAACAACCATGTCCTCACTTTCTTATTGAGGAGCGGACGGGTCAACCTTTCACCACTGGATTTTTATGATATACGAGCTCAGTATCAGAAGGAATTTCAAAAGCGGGATCCACAAATTAACCCGACAGTAATTCGTCGAGCAGCACAGCTTGCTGATGGTTATGCGTATGCATTTCAATTATTGGGCTACTTGATCTGGCAATCGCCTGATGAACGGATTACAAATCAGACCATTGATGATGTTTTTCCGGAGTATCAAGCTCAATTAAGCAGAAACTCTTATAGTAAGATGTTAGAAGAACTATCACCGGTCGATCAACAAATGGTATTAGCGATTGCCAAAGCTCCTGAATATCCCGTCTCCACCACCTATTTAGGTAAGAAAATGAACAAGCCATCTGGCTATATTGGTATGTATCGGCGCCGGCTGATTGACAGCCAAGTCATTCGGCCCGCTGGGTATGGAAAGGTAAAATTTGCTCTGCCGCTCTTTAAAGAATTCGTTTTGGATGATGGCCAGTACCTGGTAATGGGATAGCTATTCTTCGAGAAAATTTTTATGAACAATCAGGCCCTTGTGAACTCTGTTCCGCGAGGGCCTTACTAGTTGATCGTTAAACTTTTTTAAAAATAATTTGCATTTATCCAGGAATTGGTATAGTATCTAACACGTTGATTAAAGTATACCAATTCAGAAACACCAATCATGTTTTCTTAATTAATAGTAAGAATCAACGAAATACCAATTTTAAATATTTTGATAAAAATAAACTATACCTTTAATTAATCAATCCACACAAATAACGCGCGTACAGCGCGATGAGGTGAAATTGTTTATGAATAATCAAGATATGACAGCAGTAAATGCATTACGGATGCTGAGTTCAGACATGATCCATCGGGCCCAAAGTGGGCACCCGGGTGTGGCGTTGGATGCGGCGCCGATGATGTATACCCTATATGAAAAGGTGATGAGCTTTAATCCAGAAGATCCGCAATGGATGAATCGGGATCGGTTTGTACTTTCGTCTGGTCACGCTTCGGCGCTGCTTTATAGTGTGTTATATTTTAACCACTTTGGGCTAACCATTCAGGACTTAAAAGATTTTCGGCAATTAGGTTCACGTACTCCTGGCCATCCGGAATATGGAGTGACTCCGGGAGTGGATGCCACCACTGGTCCGCTTTCACAAGGAATTGGAATGGCAGTTGGGATGGCGATGGCCGAGAAACATTTGGCAGCACTTTACAATCGGCCCGGTTATTCAGTGATTGATCACTATACCTATACATTATTGGGCGATGGTGATTTGATGGAAGGCCTGAGCGAAGAATCCATCAACATTGCAGGTCAACACCAATTGAATAAATTAATCGTGTTATACGATTCAAATGATGTATCACTGGATGGACCGCTTAGTTATAGTACTCACGAAAACGTTCGTCAGCGTTTTGAAGCAGCTGGTTGGGATTACCAAGTGGTTCAAAATGGTGATGATGATTTATTAGCCATTCAAGATGCTTTGCAAAATGCGCAGCGTTCTGCTAAACCTTCATTAATCGAGGTTAAGACCACGATTGGGATTGGGACCAAAGAAGCAGGCACGAATAAGATTCATGGGGCCGCCCTAACTGATGATCAAATTCAACAATTGCGGAGTTACTACCATTGGTCAGAGGCGCCATTTGTATTTGACAATGCCGTTTATGACCAATTTGATCGGGCAGTAGATGGCAAACTGTCACGGTACCAACAATGGCAAACGATGATGGCCGAATATCAAAAGGCATACCCAAATGAATATCGGCAGTTGTATAGTAGCTACTTAGATACGGAAGGCTTGCAAACGAAGTATCACGTGGGCGATGAAGTTGCTACACGGAATGTCTGTGCGGAAATCCTAGAAGAACTAGCGGATAAAAATCCACAGCTTTGGACGGGTTCTGCGGACTTATCTTCATCCACGAAAACCAATTTAAAGGCAACGGAACGCTTTGCAGCGGATAATCCTGCAGGACGGAATGTTTACTTTGGGGTTCGTGAGTTTGGAATGGCAGCTGCCACTAACGGAATGAATTTACACGGTGGTAACCGGGCTATCTGCAGTACATTCTTCACGTTCACGGATTACATGCGCTCAGCCATTCGGTCAGCTGCCCTCATGCATTTACCAAGCATTTTTGTGGGTTCGCATGATTCCATTGCAGTAGGTGAAGATGGTCCAACCCATGAACCGATCGAACAGTTGGCAAGTTACCGAGCAATGCCGAACGTGAATGTGATTCGGCCGGCGGATGCAAACGAAATGGTCGCCAGCTGGCAAGTGATTGCGAATACGACGGATCGGCCAACGGTGTTGGTAACTAGTCGCCAGAAGCTGCCAGTGATGGACGAAACGGTCGGCGCACTGGTTGATCGTGGTGGATATATTCTGCGCGATGCGAAGGATGGGGTGCCAGAAATGATTTTAATGGCGTCCGGTTCAGAGGTTCACTTGGCGATGGCTGTCCAAGAACGATTAGCTAAAATGGGCTATCAAGCACGGGTCGTGTCGATACCATGTATGGATCTTTTTAAAGAACAACCACAAGGTTATCGGGATAGTGTTCTACCACCAGAAGTGACTAAGCGGGTGGCAATTGAAATGGGAGCCAGTCAAAGCTGGTATGAGTTTGTCGGCCTTGAGGGGCAAGTCTGCGGAATTGATACTTTTGGTGCCAGTGGTAATGGTGCTGAAGTCATGAAACACTTTGGCTTTAGCGTCGATCAAATTTTAAACAAACTCAATTTAACGCCCGTGAAGGCATAATGGTAATTGAATAGTGAAAGAAGGTCTTGCTTGTATGGCAAGGCTTTTTTAGTTTATATAAGACAGGTCTATTAATTAGCCCCCAGTAACATGTACTGGGGGCTAATTAATAGATAGAATTTGATCGATTATATATTTTTCATCATTTAAATCGAAAAATGAAAAGACATAATATACACATTTTAAATAATTAAGAAAACGTTTTCTGGATATAGAGAGCATTAATAACTAAATATTGAACAAGGTTTTTAATACTAGTAAAACTATTATAATAGCCATACATATCAAAAATAAATTAATCTAATCATAATTTAATTATAATGAAACGTTGCCGTAACGGCATTGGCAAAAAAAAAACGTTATAACATAAAGATAGTTGATCAACTAAAAATATAAAAAGTCAAATTGGAGGCTATTTTTATGACTGAAAAAGAGCACACTGGTTTGAATCTAGACGCACTTTTCATTGGTGATAAATCAGAAAATGCTGATATCTTCAAGTCCACTATGAATAAGCTTGTCAATGCTCACATGGGTTGGCGTTTGAATTATATGCCACAAGACAAGCCATTGATTACTGAGAGCGATAAGAACAGTGAATCGTTCCAAAAGACAAACGAACGTATGCAAAGTGTTCTTGATGAATTATCAGTTCGTCTTCGTTCCAATTCAGTTCCTTGGCATTCACCACGGTACTTTGGTCATATGAACTCAGAAACGTTGATGCCATCAATTCTTGCATATACTTATGCAATGCTTTGGAACGGTAACAACGTTGCTTATGAATCATCACCAGGTACTTCTCAAATGGAAGAAGAAGTTGGCCAAGACTTCGCTAAATTAAATGGTTTCAAAGAAGGTTGGGGTCACATCTCAGCTGATGGTTCATTAGCTAACATGGAAGGCTTATGGTACGCACGTAACATGAAGAGCCTGCCATTAGCAATGAAGGAAATTAAGCCAGAATTAGTTTCTGGTAAGAGTGATTGGGAATTAATGAACATGTCTGCTGAAGAAGTTTTGGATTTACTTAACAGCACTGATCCAAAGACTGCTTCTGACATTAAGGCTCACTCTGCTCGTGCTGGACACAACATGGATAAGTTAGGTAAGTGGATTGTTCCACAAACTAAGCACTACAGCTGGATGAAAGCTGCCGATGTTACCGGCGTTGGTCTTGCCAACGTTGTTTCTTGCCCAGTTGATGAACACTACCGTCTAGATGTTGATGCTCTTGAAAAGATTATTCGTGATCTTGCTAAAGACCATACTCCAATTCTTGGTGTAGTAGCTGTTGTTGGTTCAACTGAAGAAGGTCAAATTGACCCAGTTGATAAGGTTGTTGCTCTACGTGACAAGCTTCAAAAGGAAGGTATTTACTTCTATCTTCATGTTGATGCCGCTTATGGCTCATATGCTCGTTCGCTCTTCTTAGATGAAGATAACAACTTCATTCCATATGAAGATTTGAAGGAAGTCCATCAAAAGTATGGTGTCTTCCAAGAAGATAATGAATACATCTCAAAGGAAGTTTACAACGCATATAAGGCATTCCCAGAAGCACAATCAATTACTGTTGACCCTCACAAGATGGGATATGTTCCATATGCTGCCGGTGGAATTGCAATTCGTCATAAGGATATGCGTGACATTATTGGATACTTCCCAGTTTATGTTTACGACAAGCGTTCAGGTGCTCCAGCAACCTTAACTCCATACATCCTTGAAGGGTCCAAGGCTGGTGCAACAGCAGCAGCTGTTTGGACTGCACATCGGATTATGCCTTTGAATGTTTCTGGTTATGGTAAGTTAATTGGTCGCTCAATTGAAGCTGCTAACCGTTACTACGAATTCTTGAAGAACTTACACTTCAACATTAACGGTACAGAAGTTGAAGTAAACCCATTGACTCAACCAGACTTTAACATGGTTGATTGGACATTCAACATCAAGGGCAACACTGATTTGGCTAAGATGAATGATTTGAACTTGAAGTGCTATCAAAAGGCATCATTTGTCGGCGGCCCTGTATATAACAATGATTTCATTACGTCACACACCGACTTTGCAACTGATGGATATGGTGATAGTCCAGTTCCATATGTTAAGAGTCTTGGATTCTCTGAAGATGAATGGAACAAGGTTCAAACAGTTGGTATTTTACGTGCCTGTGTATTAACTCCATTCCTTTATGATCGTGACAACTTTGAAAGTTATGCTGACAAGATCAAGAAAGCAATGGAAGAAAAATTAACTGCTATTTTAGGTTAATTATTTCTGAAAAAGTGAATAAGGTTAAAGCTCAGGGAGCATGACTCGCTGGGCTTTGTCCTGTTTATTTGTGAAAGGATAAAACAATGAGTGAAAACACGAAAATTAGCTTAGGCACATTCGTTGGTATCGGAATGGCCATGATTGCGACCGTCCGTAGTGTTCCAACGTTAGCTGCCGCAAGTTGGCAAATGTTCTTTTACATGGCATTTGCCGTCATCTTCTTTGCGTTACCAGTTTCCTTAATGTCTGGTGAATTTTCTGCCATGCTGCAAGATGCTGGTGGTCCACAATTGTGGGTTCGGACTGGTTTAAATCCTAAATGGGGATTTACCACAGCTTGGTTACTTTGGGTACAAATTTTCCCAGGAATGGTTATGGTTGCATCAACCTTAGGGCCTCTACTTGGTAATACTGTTGGTAATGTTGCTTTGGGTCAAAATCACTGGTTTACCTTAGGATGTATCATTGTGATTTATTGGATTATTACGATTTTGAACCTGAAGTTCGACATGGTAAAGTTTGCCGGAAACTTTGGTGTTTACATTCCATTTGCAGTAATGATCATTATGGGTGTTGCTGCAGCTATTAAGACTGGAATTGATGCACACAGCGTATTGGGAACATTCACAGCTCACAAGTTGTTGCCAGATGTAAGCACCTTCAAATATGTAGCTGCTATTTCATTCATTTTTACTGGGATTGAAACCTTAGGTGTTTACGTCCCTCGGATGAAGGATGCAACGCATGACTTTGTACGTGGTGTTGTATTTGCTTTAGTTGCTATGGTTGTTTTAAATATTTTGAACGCCTTCTGTGTTGCTAACGTTGTTCCAAAGGGTACAACAGAATTAACTAACATTACTCAACCAGTGCTTTTATTCTGTAAGGTATTAGGATGGCCAACATGGATTGCTAATGTCTTTAGTTTATTAGCGGCTGTTGGTGTCTTCTTGCAATTGTCAGGTTGGGTTACTGGTCCATCACAAACAATGATTCAAGTTGCTCGTGAAGGATTAGTTCCATCAAAGTGGGGCTTCTTCAAGCACAACAACATTGGTGTTGCTCGAAATGTTATTTTGACGCAATCAACTTGTATCACAATTTTTGCTTTGATGTACGCAATGCCAGATATTAATAATGTCTTCTTGTTATTAACCAACACGACGACATTACTGTACTGTGTAATTTACTTCTTAATTGCAATTGCATTTATTCGTTTACGTTACACAAAGCCAGACCTTGCCCGTCCTTACCGTGTTGGTAAGAATGGCAACGGTGTTGCATGGGTTTGGACTGTATTCTTTATCTTTGGTATTTTTGCTATTGCTATTGTAACTTTGGCAACTGCCGGAGCTATGAACGCGATTATCATGGCAATTATTACCATCTTATTAACTGTCATTCCTCTTATTATTAATTCACACAAGAATGACCAATGGCTGAAAGATGCCCAAGCTTATGAAGCAAGTCAAAAATAATTTTGTGTATTAATTAATTACTAGGAGTGACCCTTATGGCTAAAAAGGAACGAGAAAAACCGCATGTTGGTATTTTAGAAAGTTTACTAGTTGTTATTTGTATCCTCATTATTTTAGGGTATTTGATTATTTTTAAATCTCAGTCACCGCAGGTCCCGCTATTAGTTTCAGTGATAGTCCTAATGTTATATGGATTTATTAGAGGATTTGGCTGGGACAATGTTATGTCTGGAATTGAAGAAGGAATCAAACCTGGAGTAATACCGTTAGTGATCTTTTTAATGATTGGTGTGCTAATTGCGACCTGGATTTATTCCAGCACAATTCCCACAATTATGTACTTTGGTTTCAAGATTATATCGGTGAAATTCTTTCTTCCGACTGTCTTTATAGTTTGTTCATTAGTTGGGTTAACTTGTGGAAGTTCATTCACAACTGTCTCAACAATGGGGATCGCCTTCATGGGGATCGGTGTTGCCCTCAAAATTAATCCCGGATTAATTGCTGGAGCAATCGTTTCTGGAGCATTTTTTGGGGCTAATACTTCTCCACTATCAGGAACAACTAATTTAGCAGCCGGTGTAGGTGAAATTGATTTATATGATCACATTAAATCGTTGTTATGGACGGATGTTCCAGCGTGGATCATTTCGCTGATTTTATTTTCAATTATGGGAATGGGCCATAGCAACGCTAGCCTTAAAACTATTGATGTGATGACTAGTGAGCTGCAACATGGCTTTTGGATTTCATGGTGGACTGTTTTACCAGTGTTGTTATTACTTGTAATGGCTTGGCTTAAGGTACCAGCAGTTCCTTCTTTAGCATTTGGGTCATTCTTTGCTGTAATAATCGGTTGGCTACACAATCCAATTAAGCTAAATACTTTAGCAAATTACATTATGAATGGATATGTTGCACATACCGGTAGTAAGTCAATGAATGAATTATTATCCAAGGGTGGAATTAGTAGCATGCTTAGTTCCCTTGCATTGATAATATTTGCCTTAGCATTGGGTGGTTTATTAATCAAATTTAATGTAATTGGTGCACTTATTGATGGAATGGAAAAGTTTGTTAATAGTGTAGGCAGATTAGTGTTGGCAACCGCAATCACTTGTTTTGGCGTTAATTTTCTTGTTGGTGAGCAGTATCTGTCTGTTATCCTGCCAGGAAAAAGTTTTAAGAAGTCATTTGAAAAAATGCATCTTCCAGCCACTTATTTAACTCGTGTGTTAAATAAGTGGCTGGTGCAGCTGTTAACTCAATCATTCCATGGAGTGTTAGCGGAGTCTTTATTTCGGGTACTTTACAAATTAGCCCATTTAAATATATTCCGTACTCATTCTTCCCGATTACAGTACCGGTTTTAACAATCATTGTTGGATTTATTTTAGGACATAGAAAAAGAGTAGTAAGTAGATAGATCAGTGAGGTGATTTTGTATGGATATTTTAGAAGATTTGAAGTGGCGTGGCGCCATTAATCAATGTACTGACTTGAATGGGCTACGTGAGTTATTAAATTCCAAAAAGATTTCTTTATATTGTGGGACTGACCCAACAGGTGATTCGCTTCACGTCGGGCACTTGATTCCATTTATCATGTTAAAGCGATTCCAATTAGCTGGCCATCATCCGTATATTCTTATTGGTGGGGGAACAGGATTTATTGGCGACCCATCTGGACGTAAAACAGAACGCCAATTACAAACCTCTGATCAGGTTCAACATAATAAAGAAGCTCTTACCAGGCAAATGATTAAGATATTTGGTACGGAAAATTTCAAAATTGTTGATAATTATGATTGGCTTAGCAAAATCAGTTTAATTGATTTTCTTCGTGATTATGGAAAGTCATTTAATGTTAACACTATGCTGGCCAAAGAAGCGGTTGCTAGTCGTTTGAAAAATGGAATTTCATTTACTGAATTTAGTTACCAAATTTTACAATCGGTCGACTTTTTATACCTTAATGATGTGGACCATATCCAATTACAAATTGGTGGCGCAGATCAATGGGGTAATTTGACCAACGGGGTCGACCTTATTCATAGCAAAAAGCCAAATGAAAAAGTATTTGGTTTAACAATTCCTCTCATGCTAAAAGCAGATGGTACTAAATTTGGCAAGTCTGCTGGTGGAGCGGTATGGCTAGATGCTAATAAAACATCACCTTTTGAGTTCTACCAATTCTGGTTTAATCAAGATGATCGAGATGTTGTGAAGTATTTAAAGTACTTTACTTTCCTGAGTCACCAAGAAATCGATGATTTAGCTGAAAAAGTTAAGTTAGAACCTCAAAAGCGAGAAGCGCAACGACGACTAGCTGAAGAAGTTACAAAGTTTGTTCATGGCGAAGAAGCTATGAAACAAGCAGAGAGAATTTCGTATCTTCTATTTAATGGAGACATCCAAGATCTTTCTGTAGATGAACTTAAACAAGCTTTTGAAAAGGTTCCTTCAGTTGAAATTAATGTAGATCCTGTTAATGTGATTGACTGGCTTGTTCAAACAGAAATTGAATCATCTAAACGCCAGGCTCGTGAGGATGTTAATAATGGTGCAATTACGATTAACGGTCAAAAAGTTAATGATGAAGATTTTATTGTTGATCCAAGAAAACATTTTGATGGTAAATATGTTGTAGCCAGAAAAGGTAAGCGTAATTACTTTCTTGCGAAAGTTGTGAGATAAATATTCCTTTCATAGTGGGTGGGAACAATTGCTGATTATATTGATGATTTGCTTACTGTTTTATCTGTTGGAATAAATCCATCTCCTACGAGAAGCAGGGATCTAACTACCTTTGGAAAATTTAAAAGAGCGCAATAAATAAATTTTCTGCAAATTAATCGTTAAAGTAAATCATAGGGTGAACTGAATATTTTAGCTCAGTGTGAAGAAATTTCACACTGAGTTTTTTAATTACAAGCATTATATAAACATATAAAAGCTAATTGGTTAAATAATTAATAGTTTTATATGGTATTATTGTGGACGTGTTCACAACAATGGCCATTACATTGGACACTTATTTATCATCATTATTTTAATAACCTGTTAGACTAAAAATAAGGAGGGAGGATGATGACTAAGAGCAGTGATAAAATTGTCAGTACATTAGCTAAGTATGATCGATTTGTCACGTCGAAAGAGTTAGCACAAATTATTGGAGTTTCACCAAAAACTATTTACCGATCTATTACCGAGATTAATCAGAAATATCACTTCCCATTGATTAAATCTGAAAGGGGAAAGGGGTATATTCTTGATTATGACCAATATCTTAAACTAAATGGACATTTCCATGAAGAACAAAATCTGGTTGTTAAGTCACCAATCGAACGGCGTAACGAAGTGGTTACATCATTACTATTCAATGCACCTTTAGCAGTTAATATTAATGATGTTTATGAGAAGTATTATGTTAGTGCAGAATTAATTCGTCAGGATTTATTAGCAATTAATAATTTACTACATAAATACAACCTTAACATTCAACGTCATAATAATTATGTGGCTGTTAAAGGAGAAGAACAGCAAATTCGACGAGCAATTAATAGTGCATTGGTTCAGAGCAAGGCGATGAATACTGAAAGTATTAATGATTTTGCTAGTGAGTTTGAAGATTTGAGTAATTATGACAATTCATTTCTAACTACTCAAATCGATTGGATTCAGAAGTCATTAGGAACTACAATTCCTTATCCGTACAATGTTAATATTTTTTCACACTTGTATGTGTTAATTAAACGATTTCGAAATGGCAAAGTTGTTAAGGATAATCAACAAAGCGATTTTGCAGATAAGTGTCTTCAATTGCGTAAAGAAAATGCTAAATTCTGGAAAATCAGTAATGATGTTATTCAGAATACAGCTGATTATATTCATCGAGATATTCCTGAAATTGAAAGCTATTATTTATTAGAATATTTAATTTCGATGCGATATAATCACGACTTTGCGATTGATGATGAGGTATCTTCAGATGCAAGTAAGTTAGCAGACTATTATATTAATGGCTTTCAGCTTAGCATTCATGATCCAAAGGTTAAAGCATTGAAAGGCGATTTAATTAGTCATATTAGACCAATGTTCAATCGCCTAAAGAATCGCATTGTAATTGCTAATAAATTATTGGATGACATTAAATCAGAGTATCAAAAGTTATTCGATTGTTTGAAGCGATTAAGTCGACAGGCGAATAATGATGGATTGCTTTCATGGAAAATTAGTGATGATGAGATTGGCTTTTTAACGTTATATTTTGCCAAATATTTTGAGGAAACCAGTTTAAATAAGCGAGTTTTAGTGATGTGTGCAAGTGGTGTTGGCACTTCTAAATTGTTGTATGCAAAAATTCACAGAAACTTTCCTGAACTAGATTTAGTTGGTATTGTCTCAAAAAGTGACTATGAAAGTCATTATTCTCAATACGCTAATGTTGATTTAATTGTTTCAACTATTCCAGTTAATCCAAGAAACAGTGAGCAAGTGATTTTATCAAGCGCAATGTTTAATATGCAAGATCGAAATAGATTGAGTAGGTATCTTGATGAACATAATGTTAATTAAATTAATGGACGTTAAGAAGTATTCTGATTGGCGAAAATTAATAATTCAAAAACTGATGCTTTCGGATGAACTTAGTGCAAATTTATTGGTACAACTACAAGAACGTGATCGGTTAGGTAGTATTCAAGTTGACGAACACGTAATTATGCCACACGTTGTAAGTAATAAATTGCCGAAAAGCTGGCTGATAATAAGCCAGGTAGATAAACCAATTAAGTATGGCAAAAGTAATGATATAACCACTGGTATTTACATTTTTTCACGCCCAAAGGATTCATCGATATCATCATCAGTTGATTGTTTAACTGATGAATCGGTTATGAATGCCCTTCAAAATCCAAAGTTGTCTTATCAACAATTAATGGATTTACTAAGAGTTGGATAGGAGAGAGACAAAATGCTTTTTGATAAAAAAGTGGTGTTCTTTGATCAAAGTGCCTCCAGTAATACAGATGCGCTAACTCAATTGGCAAATCATTTACATGATGCTGGAGTTGTTACTGATGAGTATAAGGATGCTATTTTAAAGCGTGAAGCTAGTTTTCCCACGGGTTTAATGACGCAAACAATCGGTGTTGCAATTCCACATTGTGATCCTGATAAAGTTGTTGAACCACAAATTGGCTTCATGCGATTGAAGGAACCCGTAACTTTCCATCAAATGGGAGATAATGCTGAGATTCAAGTAAAAGTTATTTTTATGCTGGCCTTGAAAAAATCAGATGATCAATTAACGATGCTACAAAAATTAATGGCATTGTTCCAAAACGAAGAAGCAATGACAGCTGTTCAAAGTGTATCGTCAATTGATGACTTTATTTCACTGATGAAGGAAAACGGGATTATTGGATAATATTGAGGAGGAAACAATATGAGCGCAGTTAGTGCGGGATTGCAATGGTTTGTTAACCTTGGAGCTAGTGTAATGCTCCCAATTCTTTTATTCATTTTTGCTTTAATTTTACGAATTACCCCTGGTAAGGCTTTTAAGGCAGGCTTAACAGTTGGGATCGGGTTCGTTGGTTTGAACTTAGTTATTACTTTATTGACTAAGAACCTTGGCCCTGCTTCACATGCAATGGTTCGTAACTTTGGTTTAAACCTTTCAACTTTGGATATTGGTTGGCCAGCTGGATCTGCTGTTGCCTATGGTACAGTTCTTGGAAGTTTAGCAATTCCGGTTGGTGTTATTACTAATGTTATTTTACTGATTATTGGACTGATTATTGGACTGACAAAAACGCTTGATGTTGACGTTTGGAATTACTGGCACATTGCCTTCACAGGTTCTATTGTTTATGCGGTAACTCATAACTTTGCATTAGGTATTTTCACGATGGTTGTTCACATCATGATTATTTATCTGTTAGCCGACGTGTCAGCTCCATATATTCAAAAGCAATATGGTTTACCTGGTATTTCTTTCCCACAAGGTGCTTCTGCTCCAGGATTTTTACTTGCTTTACCATTAAATTGGTTGATGGACCGAATTCCTGGTATTAACAAAATTAAGATTACACCAAAAACTGTTCAAAAGCGGATGGGGGTATTCGGTGATGCCTCAGTAATGGGACTGATTATTGGTATTATTATTGGTTTGCTGGCTAAGTACTCTTTTGCTAAGACTCTGCAACTTGGCGTAACTACTGCTGCTGTTCTTGTCTTAATGCCACGTATGGTATCACTCTTAATGGAAGGTTTGACGCCAATTTCTGAAGGTGCCAACGACTTTATTAAGAAGCACTTCCCAGGTCGTAACCTTTACATTGGGATGGATAGTGCCTTAGCTGCTGGTAACGAAACAGTTCTGTCTTCTGCATTGATCTTAGTACCAATTACACTATTAATTGCTGTTATTCTTCCAGGGAACAGTACATTACCATTTGGTGACTTAGCAACAATTCCATATATGATTGCCATTATGGCTGCCGTATTCCGTGGTGATATTTTCCGTACTTTAATTGGTGGGATTGTTGATATCATCATTACGCTTTACATTGCCTCATGGGTTGCGCCATTTGTCACTGCTTCTGCAAAGGCTGCTCATTTCGGATTACAAGGCGCAAGTTCCATTACTGTTTTGAGTGATGGTGGTGTATGGACAACTTGGTTGATTATCGGCCTTGGTAAGATCATGACTTGGGGTGGTATTGGCTTAATTGGTGTGGTAACGCTTGCTATCATGATCTGGTATAATAAGTTTCACAAGGCTAAAGATGAAGCTGTAGCTGATAAATAGAAAAGGAGAGTATTAATTATGAAGACTTTAATGGTTGTATGTGGTAGCGGTATTGCTACTTCAACTGTTGTTGAAGGTAAGATTCGTGATTTCTTAGACTCCAAGGGTGTGCTTGACAAGGTTAAGATGCTAAAGGGTAATATTGCTGAACAAATTAATCATATTGATGAATATGATGCATTTGTAAGCACAACAGTTGTACCAGATGATGTCAAGGATAAGTTAATCAGTGGTTTACCAATTCTTACTGGTATGGGTGCTGATAAAGCCTATGAAGAAATTTTAGATAAGTTAGGTTTGAATTAATCGCGTTATATTAATTCAAATTTGAATAAATTGAAGAGCTCCATCATGTATACATCATGATGGAGCTCTTCTTATGTGTATGCGATTAGACAATGATGTTTTGTATTAATTTATAGAGTCATACTAAAGAATCCAGATTAGTCTTTTTCAGACTAATCTGGATTCTTGATCTAACTTAATAAGTTATGTTGCTCATTAATTAATATTTTAGGATTATAAATAAGTCCCTGCCGCTTAAGCTCATTATATATAGCCAAGAAGGGCTTACGTCTGAACTTAAATCCATCAATAATAATTGAGTAAATTGCTAAATTACCATTTTCTGAATAATTATTTTGAATTTGCTGAGCAGTTTTCTTTTGGTCCGTAATGACATCAAATGCAATTATTCCAATTTGATAAGTAGCATTGTTAGGAACGAGTTCTATTTTTTTGATTAATTGCCAGGGAATTGTAACAGGCTTCTTTTGGGTGAAATCAGTTACTCCTTGGTCATTAATTAAATATAGTGTTTTTCTAGTAATTAATGGTTTTGAAGTTTTCCAAGTTAAAATTAAAAATAGAATCGCAAAGAAAACAGCAAATACTTTCCAAATTATAATTGTTTTTACCCATAAAATGGATAAAAGTCCACTGATAATTAATACATACGCGATATCGATTATTAGAATTCTGACAGGATCGGCAGTCACTTTATACTGACGATTATTCTGCTGAGTCAATAAAGTTCACCACCTTCCTATCTGTTTATTTTATGCCTTAAAATTTACTTTACGTGATTCAGGTACTGACTGGAAGTAAACTTCAACGTCATCATTAACCAATTCTTTTAGATCATTGATGTCATCTTGAGTAAGTGAAACATCTCCAATTGGTTGTGAGACGGTATCGGGCTTTTTAGCAGCCCCACCTACGTCAACTTCTTTTAAAGGTAATCCGTTGTCATAGGATTCCTTTAATTCTTTAACGTTTTTGAAAACAATTAATGCTTTATCATTACCAAATTGATCTTTATTCCATTCATCAGCAACTTCCTTTGTGGAAAATACTTTAATCTTTAATCCACCTGTAGAATTTGTTGAAACGTAGATATCTTTTAGAAAATCATCGGCTGCAGTTGCATTATCGACAACATAAACGGAGTTTGTTCCACGTCCTTTAGTCCATTTTTGCATAACCTTTCCGTGAATAAGCCGGTCATCTACACGAGCCATATTAATTTCACCCATAACGATCTCTCCTTTATTTGTTATTTAAAAAGTTAATATCAATTAACTTCATACCATTTTGTCCAACTTCAATTGAATCTTTAATTAACTTGTTTGTATCATCTTCGGTATCTGTAAAATTAATCAAGTTGATTAGTACAGGTAAGTTCAAACCAGTAATAATCTTTAAATCTCGATAATTAGCTAATGAACGTAATGCAACATTGGATGGACTACCACCAAGTAGATCAACTAAAATAATCGTTTCATCATATTGATCCTTGTTGTTATCCAAAACTTCTAGGACCTTATTTTTAAGATCATCAACCGATTCACCTTGGTGTAATCCAAGTCCGGTGACATTTTTTTGTTCACCCATCAAAAGTTCGAGACTTTTTACAGTTTCGATACCCATATCACCATGGGTAACGAGTAAAAATGCACGTTTTTTCAATTTATCAACATCTCCAGTGTATTAAACGATATAGAAGCAAGATAGAACAATTAAAATAAGGGTTAAGTAAATTAATCCACGAGTAATCTTAAGCCCCTTCTTCTGGAAGTATAGATAGAGAAGTAAGATTGCTGTTAAAGGAAGAATTCCTGGCATAATGGTGTTTAAAATCGATTGAACATCAAATGTTTTATGAGAAATTGTGAATTTCAAGTAACTCTTGATTTTAACGTACTGTCCAGCCATAATTCCCATCATGTATAGTCCTAAAACACCTAGTCCATCAATAATTGATGACATTCGACCAGAAGTCATAATTTCTTTAGCGGCAGACCGACCTAGTGAATATCCCATCTTTGTAAAGTAGTAACCATAAATATAGGTAGCGGTTGCAAAGCAGAGGAATGGTAAAAGACATCCTAAGAAATTACCCTTTTGTGCAAATGGTAAGAAGATGGCAATAAAAATATATTGCACGGTACCTGAGTCAATAGAATCACCAATTCCGGCTAGTGGACCCATTAGCCCAACTTTAGTGTTGGAAATAATATCGGTAGAAATAGCTTCTTCGCCATTGGCCATTGCTCTAGCACGGGCTTCTTCCAGGGAGATGGTAACTCCCATTAGTGTCCCACCACCCCATGTACATTGGGTATTGAAGAATAGCAAGTGACGTTGGAAAGCTTTTGCTAGCTCGTCTTTAGTTTTATATAACTTTTTTAAAATTGGAATTAATCCAAAACAGAAGGCAGGAGCAAGCATTCGGTCAAATGTGTGGTTAACTTCATTAGCCCACCACCATCCAAACCATGCTTTCATTAAATCACGATTTGTTATTTTATCCGGTTGCGGGATTTGACCCTTATGGTTTGATTCTGGTTCAACGTTTTGATTTTGTCCCTTTGGGGCATCGTTTTCTTTACTCAATATTGACCCTCCTTACTAATTATCAACTTGTTTTTGGGTAAACATTACATATAAGAACGCGAAGATGATTCCAAATGCAGCGTAAATTGTCATGTTAATGTTTAGTTTTGCAAAAGCAACACTCATAAAGTAGGCAAGGAAGAAGAATGGTAATAATTTTTGCTTACCAATTACTTGCATAATAACGGCAATCCCTAATGCAGCTAATCCACCACCAACACTGGTTAGTACGTGAATAATAGTTCCGTGTTGAATATTTGCGACAACATGAGCAATTACTGGAGCACCAAAGTAAAGAGCGATAAAAATTAATGGAATGAATAAGCAGAATGAAATAACAGTTGGAATTGCCATAATAGAAATTCTTAATCCATGTGCATTAGCTTCTTTTGCGTATCTATCCATTGGCTTTAAGGCGAAAGTATTAAGGAAGAAACGGAATTGATACAAATAACTACCCAGTAATCCAACTGGCACTGCAATAGCAATTGCAGCCTGCGGACTCATATTTCCCATGATCGCTACAGGGACAGCAATCGCTGCCGCGATACATGGTTCAGCCGGTAAGGCACCACCTGGAGCAACAAATCCCATATAAACTAATTGAATTGCGGCTGTGATGATAACAGCACGATGCATTTGTCCCATAATAAGACCAACCATCATTCCGGTCATTAGTGGACTAAATCTCATTGTTAATGTAGCAAATCCAAGAATACGAGATTCAACTAATGCAACCCATAATGCTATTAACAACGCTTGCCACACAGTTAAAGTCACGTGCATAAAATAACCTCCTAAAATAATTGCAAAAATAAATTAGAAAGCTAGGTATCTAGAATGTTTAACTTTCTATTCACTTTTTATTATAATTGAAAGCGTATACATTACAAGCCGTTATATTTAATTTTTGAAATAAAATATTTAGGAGTGATTACTGTGGCTAAATTATATTTAGTTCGTCATGGGGAAACGTTTTTAAATAAGCTTGGGCGAATGCAGGGACAGATTGATTCATTTTTAACTGTAAAGGGACATGCTCAAGCGCAACAAGTAGGAAAATCTTTGCGAAATATTAATTTCACAAAAATTTTTTCTTCGGATTTAGGAAGAGCTGTTCAAACGACCCGAGATATTATAGGAGAACTTCATCTTGAGAAATTACTTTACATAACTAATAGTGATATTCGAGAAGTGAACTTTGGATCTTTTGATGGATTACCTTGTGATAATGTTTGGTCAAAGATTACAAGAACGACGCCGTATGATGATCAAAATGATATAATTAAGCACGGTGGAATGGAAGAAGTACGTTCCCTTATGTTAATTACAGACGAAAATAAATACGCTGAATCATATCGTGAAATTATTGATCGCTGGAAACGTTTTGTACTTAAACTTGAACCACTCAAAGAAACAGATAATGTTTTAATAGTTTCACATGGGACGTTTATAAGAACGATTAGTGAATATTATGGAGCAAATGTTGCTGGCAAAAATAACGTTCCAATAAATGGGGGAGTAACTATTTTCAATGTGAATCAGGGTATTGTTTCTCTAAAAAAATATAATGTTCTATTAAATTAATGGTGTAGCAATGAATTCAGAATTAGTAGAAACCTTTTTGAAGATTGTTAAGTATAGACAAATATCTTTAGCAGCAGATGCTTTATTTATAACGCAAGCGGGAGTTAGCAACCGCCTTAACAAGTTAGAAAAACATCTTGGTGTGAAGTTAATTAATCGTGTCAAAGGTCATGCTCAGATTACGCTGACTGAACATGGAAAGAAGTTCATTCCTTTAGCAAAGCAATATCTTAGTATAATCGAAAGTGCAAATGAGTTAAAAAATGAACCACATTATGATCGTATAACAATTGCAACAACATTTGATATTTGTGGTTTATATATTTCTCCATTAGTAAAATTTTTTAATCTATCTAATCCTGAAATTCGGTTAAATATTAAATGTACAGATCGTGAAAATATTGATAGATTAGTTAATGAAATGCAAGCTGATATTGGTATCCAACCATTTGATACTAATAATCCCAAATTATCTTCAACAAAAATATTTAGTGATCATTTAGTAGCTGTTACCAGTGGAAATAACCGTTTGCCTGATAATATTTCAGTAGAAAATTTAGATAAACGTAATGAAGTATTTATCGATTATAACAACGATAGGTATAAGGTTTGGCATAATGTGTGTTGGGATAGTACTATTACACCAGCAATAACGACTAATACCGTTATGAACACAATTCCAATCTTGTTAAACAGTGATCAATGGGCAATTGTACCAAGCCAGATTACTAATCTATATAAAGAATCTTTAAATAGACATCATTTGGCAGAATTAAAATTTGAATATCCAGTATATGCTATTCAGTCAAAAAATAGTGTTAAAAGTTCTCCGATTAGACAAATGATTTCACTAATGAAATTTTATCTGACTAGGTCTGTTTAATGGTATTTGGAGCCTTGATCAATATTTCTCAAATTAAATCTTTCACAAATCTAGCTTTCTGTTATAATGGTCACTGTAAAAGTATTTTTTTATTTATTAAGGAGTGTGACAACACAATGTCAGATAAGAAAGCACAAATTGGTGTTGTAGGTCTTGCCGTTATGGGTAAGAACTTGGCCTTAAACATCGAAAGTCGCGGTTTTACTGTTGGGGTTTATAACCGTCACCGTAACCGTACTGACGAAATGATGAAGGACCACAGTGATAAGAAGTTAATCCCTAGCTACACTATTAAGGACTTTGTTGACTCACTTGAAAAGCCACGTCGGATCCTCTTAATGGTTAAGGCTGGTGGACCAACTGATGCTGTTATTGACGAATTATTGCCATTACTTGATAAGGGTGATGTTCTGATTGACGGTGGTAACACTAACTTCCACGACACTATGGAACGGAATGCTAAGCTTGACAAATCAGGTATTAACTTCATCGGAATGGGTGTTTCCGGTGGTGAATTAGGTGCCCTCCATGGTCCTTCCTTAATGCCTGGTGGTCAAAAGGAAGCTTATGACTTAGTTGCTCCTATCTTGACTAAGATTGCCGCTAAAGCTGAAGACGGCAAGCCTTGTGTTGCTTACATCGGACCTAATGGTGCCGGCCACTATGTAAAGATGGTTCACAATGGTATCGAATATGGTGATGAAGAATTAATCGACGAAAGCTACAACGTTATGCGTAACGTTCTTGGCTTGAGTGTTGATGACATGGCTAAGATTTTCCACGAATGGGATCAAGGCGAATTAGACTCATTCTTGATCAACATTACTGCTGACATTCTTACTCGTAATGATGACCTTGGTGATGACAAGAACAAGCCAATCGTTGACATGATTCTTGACCGTGGTGCTAACAAGGGTACTGGTAAGTGGAGTTCAATGACTGCTCTTGATGGTGGTGCTCCTCAATCAGTAATTACTGAAGCTGTTTACGCACGTTACATCTCCATGATGAAGGACGAACGTGTTAAGGCAAGCAAGGAATTACCAGTAGAAACTGAAGCCATCTCAATTGATGACAAGGAAGCAATGATCGAAAAGATTCGTCAAGCTCTCTACTTCGGTAAGGTTATGAGCTATGCTCAAGGATTCGAACAAATGCGGATCGACTCTGACCGTTACGACTGGAACCTTAAGTATGGTGAATTAGCACAAATCTGGCGTGAAGGATGCATTATTCGTGCACAATTCTTACAAAAGATTACTGATGCCTTTGATAAGAACCCTGAACTCAAGAACTTGCTTCTTGATGACTACTTCAAGGACATTGCTAAGAAGTACCAAAAGGCTACTCGAGACGTTGTTGCTCTTGCCGTTAAGGCCGGTGTACCAACTCCATCATTGAGCGCTGCTATTAACTACTACGATTCATATCGTGCAGAAGTGCTTCCTGCTAACTTGCTTCAAGCACAACGTGACTACTTCGGTGCTCACACTTATGAACGTACTGACCGTCCTGGTAACTTCCACTACAGCTGGTACGAAGAACAATAATTTAATCTTTATTGTTGAAAAGGAGCGGATTTTCCGCTCTTTTTTTAATGCAATTTGTAATTTCTTCCGTCTATTAATAATAGGCGGATATTTTTTTGCCAATCTTATCTGTGAGGTAATAATGAAAGTGAAATTACAATCAAAAACGATGATGATTAAAGGGTTAATTAGTAAATGGAACAATTTAAAAATTTCAAATGATGTTATGTTTGGGATGGTGATGGAGAACCGGGATATTTGTTTGAAATTAATTCAATGTGCAGTGCCGGAATTGAAGGTCACGAAAATTAAGTTCAATGAAACTCAAAGGACAATTAATGGTCCGTTTGATGCGCGTGGAAGTCGATTTGATGTATATGCTCAAGATGAAAAGGGACGGGTGTTTGTCATTGAGATGCAAGTCGCTAATCGTCATAACTTGCCTTACCGATTACGCTATTACCAAGATCAAATCGATTATGACTTGTTAAAGGTTGGCGATGATTATGATAAGTTATCCGAATATCCAACCTACGTAATTATCTTTTGTGATTTTGATTATTATGGTCGTGGATGGTCTAAATATAGTTTTCAGTGTCGATGTGATCGTGATCCAAAGTTAACCGCTGATGATGGTCAACATAAGGTTATTTTCAATGCCAAAGCGGACGATTTTCATGATAGTATTGAGATAGGAAACTTCCTTAAATTGATGGAGAACCAACCAGTGATGGAAGATCCACTAGTATCACAGGTGGTTCAAGAAATGGAACGTATTAAACAGGATCCAGAAAGAAGGCAGAAATTCATGAGTTATGAAATGAATCTGATGGATGCTAGGGCTGAGGGCAAAGCTGAAGGTAGGAAGGAAACTATTAAAACGACAGCGCAACTCCTTTCAGAGTATGAACCAGATCGAGAAAAAGTAATTCATAAGTTAATGAATAAGTTTAACCTGAGCTATGATAAGGTTAAGCAGTACGTTGAATAATAGAATAGGTAGAGGGATGGATATGCAAAAGATTGATGGTCACCTTCACTTGGTGCGCGAACTAGCTGGTGCTAAGGGACAAGGACGACTTAGTCCCTTGGGCAATGGCTATGCAATTTGGGATAATGGGGAAATTATTCATTTGATTCCTGATGGTTGGGGTGATGATAATTTCTTAGTTGAAAAATATCTTCCGGTAATGGAGCAAGAACACATTAGTAAAGCGGTGTTGCTCCAAGGGACTTTGAATGGTTACCAGAATTATTACACCTACCAAGTCGTAAAACGATTTCCCGGGAAATTTATTGGTGCATTTTCTGTCGATCCATTTGATGACTTTGCATTAGATATTGTAAAGCGTCATGTTGAACAGCTAGGCTTTCGTGCTATTAAATTCGAGATTAGTCAGGGTGGTGGCTTGCACGGATTCCACCAACCGTTTCGTTTAGACATTGATCCTCGGTGCTCGCAGATATTTCATTACTTAGCGGACTATCCTGGCTTTGTGGTAACGGTGGATTATGGTGATTATACGCAAACTAGTTACCAACCTGAAGCGATTGTTAACTTGGCAAAACGATATCCACAATTTGACTTTGTTGTTTGCCACCTTTCATTTCCGGATGTGGATCACCCTGATCGTCTAGAAAATGTATTGAAACAGTTTGAACCGTCTAACAATATCTTGGTAGATCTTTCGGCAATTCAGGATATTCAGGGAGAAACGAAGGATGATTTTCCATATCCTAAATGTCAAAAGACAGTGCGACTTGCAAAGCAAATATTAGGATCGAAAAGAATAATTTGGGGAACCGACTCTCCGTGGTCAGCAACATTTAACTCTTATCATCAACTGGCTACTTGGCTCGAAAACACAGATCTTTTCACAGAAAGTGAACTGAATGATGTGATGTACAACAATGCCAACCGAATTTACTTTAAGTCTCAAAACGTGAAAGCGGCTGAAGAAGCAGTCGACCCAGTTTATGAAGCCTTTAAAAAACATTAATAATGGACGGCTTAATCGTATTGTGGAAAGAACTTCGCTATAATGAAGATGTTAACTACCGTTATTGATCTAAGGAGGTCTTTTTATGAGTGAAAAAGTATACTCAACCGATGAATTAGCTAAGTTTAATGGTAAAAATGGGCAACCAGCGTATGTTGCAATTAACGGAACCGTTTATGATGTTTCTGGAAAAGACGCTTGGAAAAATGGTTAAATCACGGCAATCTGGCTGGCCGTGATTTAACCGACGCCTTATTCAACAAGTCACCGCATAAAGATAAGGTGCTGAAGGGCCTACCGGTGGTTGGTAAATTAGAATAGACATATTATTTAATATCAAAACGGGACCGTTCAGTTTTCTGAACAGCCCCGTTTTTTGTATCATTTTAAATTTGCGTTACCTGAATAACTTCGACACCTTGTTTCCGAAACGCATCAAGCGTTTTTCCGGAAACAAACGTATCAGTGATTAAGATATCGATATCGGATATCTTACCGATTGTAAAGTTCGAAAAGCTGCCAAACTTACTATAATCGGCAACTACAATTAATCGACGCGAGTTTTTAATAATATTGCGATTAACATTAGCTTCCTCAATCCATGGAGTAGAGATTCCTTGTTCAAGGCTTAAACCAGCACAGCCAATGATTCCCCAGTCAGAGCGCATACTTAAAAAAGTCCTGTTTGCTACATCGCCACTCATAATATCACGATTGTTGACATTTCCACCTGAAAGGATAATTGAAGCGATATTATGATCCGACAATAATTTAGCGACGTTTCCATTATTAGTAATAATGGAAACTTTTTTATTTAACAATGCTTTAACTGCATAAAAGGCAGTTGAACTGGAATTAACAAATACGATATCGTGATCGCTAATGTTTTTCGCTGCTTCAGTTCCTAGACTTCTTTTGATTCGGTAACGGGAGTCACTATTACTAGCGTTCTCTGGAGAAACAAAACTGACGGTCCCAAGATGCTGGGTTATCCTTCCCATTTTCGCCAAGCTATTACAATCGCGGCGAATAGTCATTTCCGAGACATTGAGGTGTTTGCTGAGTTCCTCGATGGTCATGGATTTGTTTTTATTTAGTACGTCTAATATGTGTTCACGACGGTTTTCGATATTTTTGTATGAATTTCTCATATTGATACCTTCTATTCATCCGTAATATGTGCACTATAATCATTTCATATGTGATTATAACAAATAACTATCAAAATACAGCTATTTTACTTACAAAAAACGAAAAAAGTTGTGATATAACATTTAATTATCATATAAAGTGAAAAATAACATATAAAACGATTGAAATCGGTTACTTAAGATAATATTCTATACTCGTAAACAAATAAAGATGTTGCTTAGGAGGAATTTACAATGGCATCACCAAAGAATATTAACGATGTAACTCCAGAAAATTACGCAATGAACAATTTCCCAGAATGGGGTCAATACCTCAACGAAGAAATTGCTGATTACAAGGTTCCTGCAGGAAGTTTCCGCTTATGGTGGACTGGCTGCATGGGCTTTTGGTTAAAGACTCATGAAGGTACCAACATCTTAGTCGATGTTTGGAACGGTACTGGTAAGCACACCCATGGTAATGGCAAGATGCGGAAGGGTCACCAAATGATGCGGATGGCCGGTGTTGAAGCTCAACAACCAAACTTACGGAACCGTCCTTACGTTATTGACCCATTTGCTTTCAAGGATGTCGATGCACTCTGTGTTACCCACACTCACCACGACCACTTGGACATCTACACAGCCGCATGTGTTAACAAGAACTGTCCAAACGCTAAGTTCATCGGCCCACAAGGCGTTGTTGATGAATGGATCGAATGGGGAATTCCTGCTGAAAAGACCATCGTTGTTAAGCCAGGCGACGAAGTCAAGGTTGGTGCTGTTAACACCAAAGCTCTTGAATCATTTGACCGGACTGAATTAGTTACTGAAGATGATCCAAACGTTACCTTAGCAGGTCACATGCCACAAGAAATGGCCAAAGTTGCGGTTAACTACTTATTTGAAACTTCTGGTGGTAACCTCTACGACGCTGGTGATTCCCACATGTCCAACACCTTCACTAAGCACGGTAACGAAAACAAGATTGACGTTGCCCTTTGTGCTTACGGTGAAAACCCACGGGGCATTACCGACAAGCTCGATGATTCCCAAGTATTGCGGATGTCTGAAGACTTGAAGACGAAGGTTGTTATTCCAATGCACTGGGATATCTGGTCAAACTTCTTTGCTGATCCAAAGGATATTATCAAGCTTTGGGAACTTAAGAAGTACCGTCTCCACTACGACTTCAAGCCTTACATCCTGCAAGTTGGTGGTGGATTCAGCTTCCCACAAAACAAGGATGACTTTGAATACATGTATGACCGTGGTTTCCACGACGCATTCAAGAACAAGCCAGACCTGCCATTCCCTGAATTACTCTAATTCACTTGCGAGCTTAGGTCGGAAGGAAAATTGAATGAAAAACGTTAATTAGCCCACGATCGGGTGGGCATGGGAGGATTTAAATAATGTTACGTTACTTTTTAGAAAATGGACTAGTTAATATTACTGACAAGCATCCTGATAATTGGGAAGATGCAATTCGAATCAGTGGGAAAGTTATGAAGGATAATCATTTGGTTACTGACCAATACATCGATCAAGTGATTTCTGATGTTAAGGAATATGGTCCTTACATTGTGATTGTCCCTGGCGTTGCAATGCCACACTCCTCAGCTGAAAACAGCGGTGTCTTGGGAACCGGGATTGGCTTCACGATTATGCCAGAAAAGGTTTCTTTTGAAGATGGTAACCCAGAAAAGGATGCCAAGTTATTCTTTATGCTTGCTGCTAAGGATCACGATACTCACGTTAAAAACATTGCAAACTTATCTGACATGTTCATGGAAGACGACATGGTTGATGACTTGCTGAAGATCAAGACCATGGATGACTATCGTGACGTAATGAAGAAGCACAATATGTAGGATTGTCGAAAAAGGTGAAGAAAAATGAATGCTGTATTTAATGTCTTTATGACAATCTGGGAATACTTCGCCAAAAACATTCTAGAACAACCAGCCTTCATGGTTGGGTTTATTGTTCTGATTGGTTACCTTCTGGAAAAGAAGAAATGGTATGAAGTACTTTCTGGGTTCTTAAAAGCCACAATTGGTTACTTTATTTTAACGGTTGGTTCAAGCGGACTGGTTACTTCATTCCGGCCGATCCTGGTTGGTTTGAAGTCCCGGTTCCATCTTTCAGCCATGGTTACGGACCCATACTTCGGGCAAAACGCGGTTACTGTTGGGATCATGAAGCGGTTTGGCCGTTCGTTCGCTGACACAATGTTATTGCTATTGTTTGCTTATATTATGAACATTTTGTTAGTTCGTTTCCAAAAGTACACGAAGCTACGGGCTGTCTTTACTACTGGTAACGTTCAAGTTCAACAAGCAGCGACCGCTTTCTGGCTCTTCCTCTTCTGTTTCCCACAAATGGGACGGATTCCGTTACTGATCGTGATGAGTATTGTCCTCGGTCTTTACTGGGCCGTTGGTTCTAACTTAACCGTTGGTATTACTCAGGAATTAACTGATGGTGCCGGATTTGGGATTGCCCACCAACAAATGTTTGGGATTTTCATCTTTGCCAAATGGGCTGAATGGATGGAAAAGCGTGCCAAAGCAAAGGGTAAGACTGAATCCAAGCGTCTGGAAGATATCGAACTTCCTGGTTGGTTATCAATGTTCAACGATAACATGGTTTCCACCGCGATTCTGATGATCATCTTCTTCGGGATTATTTTAATTATCCTTGGCCCATCTTACTTAATCAAAGCCGGATTTATGAAGGCTGGTCAAAGTTTTGTCTTCTACATTATTCAAACTTCATTAATGTTTGCCGTTTACCTCGCAATCTTGCAATTAGGGGTTCGGACATTCGTTAACGAATTAACTGAATCATTCACTGGGATTTCTGATCGTTGGTTACCAGGTTCCGTTCCTGGGATCGATGTTGCCGCAACTTTAGGGTTTGGTTCACCAAACGCTGCAACGATTGGTTTTATGTTCGGTGCATTGGGTCAATTCTTGATGATTATCTTACTGATTGTCTTCAAGTCACCAACGATTGTCATCGCCGGATTTATTCCACTGTTCTTTGATAACGCGGCAATTGGTGTCTTTGCCAACAACCGTGGTGGTTACAAGTACGCCATGATTGCACCATTCATCTCGGGATTAATCCAAGTTGGTGGTTCTGCATTAATCGCTACCTGGGTTGGCATGGCAACGTACGGTGGTTACCTTGGTATGTTCGACTGGGCAACGGTATGGCCACTCGCAACTGTCATCATGAAGTACTTAGGATACATTGGTATCGCTGTTGTCATCATCATCTTCGTTCTGATTCCACAATTGGAATACCGTCACGATCCAAAGGGTTACTTCTTAATCGTTAAGGATTACGACGCTTGGAAGAAGATGCATGAAGACGAAGCAGACGCCGCTAAATAATTAATAAATTAGGTCTGTAAATTTAGGAGGAAACATCATGAAAATTTTAAGTGCATGTGCAAATGGTTCAGGAACTAGTTTAATGCTTTCACGGACTGCCACGAAGGCAATGAAGGACTTAGGCTTTAACGTTACTACGTCTGATCACACTTCCGTTTCTGAAGCAAAAGGGACTGCCCGCAACTATGACGTAGTCTTCACTTCACTACCATTCGTTAAGATGTTTGACGAAGCTGAAAAGCGTGGTGCCATTGTAATTGGTGTTAAGAACGTTATGTCCAAGCAAGAAGTTGAAGATGCCGTTAAGAACAACGAGAAGCTTCAAGCAAAGTTAAACAAGTAATCTAAAGGGGTAAATATAATGACTAAACCAATGTTACAAGTCGCTTTGGACACTGATACTACTGCCCAAGCGTTGAATGTGGCCCGGCAAGTTAGCGATGTCGTTGATGTTGTCGAAGCCGGCACCCTCTTGATCTACCAAGAAGGTATGGACGCCGTTAGTGATCTTCGGGCAATTGCCCCAGACAAGATTGTGCTTGCTGATGCTAAATGTGCGGATGCTGGTGGCCACATCGGGAAAGTTGCGAAGGAACACGGTGCTGATTGGTTAACTTGTATCAACGCTGCCACCGTTCCAACCATGGCGAACGCCCAAAAAGAAATTGAAGTCCAAGTTGAATTATATGAAGGCTGGGACAACAAGGAACGGGCACAAGAATGGTTAGACAACGGGATTGACCAAGTAGTTTACCACCAAAGCCGGGACGCTAAGTTTGCTGGTCAAACTTGGGGTGAAAAGGATTTGAACTCTGTTAAGAGTTTGATCGACATGGGCTTTAAAGTTTCCGTTACCGGTGGTGTGAAGCCAGAAGTTCTGAAGTTATTCAAGGGCCTTCCGGTTTACTGTTTCATCGCTGGTCGTGCAATCCACGGCGCTGATGATCCACACGCAGCAGCACTGGAGTTCAAGAACGAAATTGACCGTATTTGGGGTTAATTACAAACTGCCTCAGTCAAAATAATCTCTTTTTTTGCAAAGCAATGGCGGGCTGTAATTGGTTCGTCATTGCTTTTTTAGTAGGAAGGAATCGTTGTTATGACAGAAAATGCATTGGGTATTTATGAAAAGGCCCTTTCACAGGACCTGACGTGGAAAGAAAAATTTGAATTAGTCCATCAATTAGGCTTTAACTTTTTAGAATTTTCCATTGACGAAAGCGATGAACGTTTAGCGCGGCTGGATTGGACAAAGGAACAACGAGCTGAATTTCGTGATGCCATGTGGGCAACCAATAGTCGGATTAACACCATGATGTTATCTGGCCACCGTCGTTACCCATTGGGCTCTAAAGATCCGAAAATTCGTCAAAAGTCGTTGGACATGATGGCAAAGGCCATTGATTTGGCAGTTGATTTAGGCATTCATAACATTCAAATGGCCGGTTACGATGTCTACTATGAAGACAAAACGATGATGTCACGTGAACTATATGTCGAAAACCTTGCTAAGTGTGTCCACATGGCTGCCAAAAAGATGGTGATGTTGTCAATTGAAACGATGGACGACCCATTCTTGAACTCTATCGAAAAAATTGCGGAATTGAAGAGCCAAATTCATAGTCCATGGCTGCAAGCTTACCCAGACTTGGGGAACCTTAGTGCTTGGCCAGAAAATTACGTCCCAGTGGACTTTGAAAAACACATTGATAATGTCGCCGCTGTCCATCTGAAGGATACTAAGGCAGTTACGCCAACTTTCAAGGGTCAATTTAAAAACGTCCCGTTTGGTGATGGCTGTGTTGACTTTGCCGGTCTCCTTAAGGAACTAGTGCGCCTGGATTACAACGGCAGTTACACAATCGAAATGTGGACTGGTGACAATGGTGATCAGGATCCAATTGATGAAGTTAAAGCAGCCAAACGCTATTTTGACGACCTCTTTAATGAAGTTGGTATCCATCAAGAACCCGTTCAAAAGTAATCAATAATAAGGAGAAAAACAATGCTTGAAGAATTAAAACAAGAAGTTTATGAAGCTAACATGCAACTACCGAAGTTAGGGTTAGTTACTTTCACCTGGGGAAATGTTTCTGGAATTGACCGTGAAAAGGGTCTTTACGTTATCAAACCTTCCGGAGTTCCTTACGAAGATTTGAAGCCTGAAGACATGGTAGTGGTTAACCTGAAGGGCGAAGTCGTGGAAGGGGATTACAACCCATCTTCTGATACGCCAACCCACACTTACCTTTACAATCACTTCCCAAAGATTGGGGGAATTGTGCACACCCACTCCCCATGGGGGGTCTCCTTTGCCGCAGCGCGGATGGACGTTCCAGCCATGAACACGACACATGCGGACACTTTCTACACGGATGTCCCAGCAGCGGATGCCTTAACCAAGCAGGAAATCGAAGAAGATTATGAAGGCAACACCGGGAAGGTAATTGTGCGTTCCTTTAAGGAACGGGGCTTAGACTATGAAGCCACCCCAGCAGCCCTAGTTATGCAACATGGTCCTTTTGCCTGGGGCCCAACGCCAGATAAGGCGGTTTACAATGCTAAAGTTCTGGAAGTAGTGGCAGAAGAAGACTACCACGCCATGCAATTGACGCATGAAGATTTGCACCTGCCACAATACCTGCTGGATAAGCATTACTACCGGAAACACGGTGCTAATGCTTACTATGGTCAAAACAATGCCCATTCTAAAGATCACGCTAAGCACGCGGCAGATTAATTAAGTAAGGAGAGAAGCGGCGGCTTCTTTTCTTTTTAAAAATTTTGAAAGCGTTTATCAATTAATATAGCAAAGTTGATGAAAACGATTTATAATTTAAACATGTGATTTAAATCATGAATGAAAAGGGGAAAGAACATGTCAAAAGACGTTAAAGGGATCGCCGCTAGTGACGGAATTGGGATTGCGCCAGCCTACTTACTAGTGGATCCAGATTTGTCGTACGATAAGGATAAAAAGATTAGTGATGCGGATGCAGAGTACGCTCGTGTAGAAACAGCATTTAATGATTCGATTGCTGAATTGCAAAAGATTAAGGAAAATGCGAAGGGTCGCTTGGGCGATGAAGAACTAGAAGTCTTCGATGCCCATATTGCTATCCTTTCAGATCCAGAAATGCTTGGTCAAATTAAGGATGACATCAACAATAACAAGACGAGTGCCGAAGCCGCTGTTGATAAAGTAACGACGAACTTTGCTGACATGTTAGCAGCAATGACTGATAACAAGTACATGCAAGAACGGGCAGCGGACGTTAAAGACGTTGCTAAGCGGGCGATGAGTCACCTGCTTGGTAAGCAATTACCAAACATTGCCGGAATTGACAAGCCAGTAGTGATTGTTGCCAAAGAAATCACACCTTCTGATACTTCACAGATGGACGCAAAGTTTGTTAAAGGGATTGTGACCGACTTAGGTGGCCGGACGAGCCATGCTGCGATCATGTCACGGACCTTACGGATTCCAGCTGTTGTTGGTGCGGAAGATATCACAGCAAATGCTAAGAATGGTCAAAATGTGATTGTTGATGGTCTGCATGGGGACATTATCGTTGACCCATCAGATGATCAAGTTAAAGACTACCAAGCCAAAGCAGAAGCCTTTGAAAAGGAACGTGCTGAATGGGCTAAGTTAGTTGATGCACCTTCCGTTTCTAAGGATGATAAGCACTTTGAAATTGCCGCCAACATTGGGACCCCTGATGATGTAGAAGATGCGATGAAGCAGGGTGCCGACGGAGTTGGTTTATTCCGTTCAGAATTCCTCTACATGGGTTCTGATCACCTCCCAACTGAAGATGAACAATTTGAAGCCTACAAGAAGGCCATTGTTGGCATGAAGGGCAAGCCAGTAGTCGCACGGACTCTTGATATTGGTGGGGATAAGCCACTTGACTACTTACCATTGCCAGACGAAATGAATCCATTCTTGGGTTACCGGGCAATTCGGATTTGCTTGGATCGTCCTGAAATTTTCAAGACCCAATTACGGGCTTTGATCCGGGCTTCTGAATTTGGTCCATTATCCATCATGTTCCCAATGATCGGGACGTTAGCAGAATTACGAGCTGCTAAGCGGATCTTTGAAGAATGTAAGACTGAATTACAAAAGGATCACCGTGGCCTTGGAGACGACGTGAAGATCGGAATGATGATCGAAGTACCATTAGCCGCAATTAACGCTGACAAGATGGCGGAAGAAGTTGACTTCTTCAGTATTGGGACTAACGATTTGATTCAATACAACTTCGCGGCTGACCGTGGCAACGATGCTGTTTCATACCTTTATCAACCATTGAACCCCGCCTTCCTCGGTTTGATTAACCACGTCATCGCTGCTGCTCACCGTCATGGTACCAAGGCTGCCATGTGTGGTGAAATGGCCGGTGATGAATTGGCATTACCATTGCTGATGGGAATGGGCCTGGATGAATACTCAATGTCAGCATCATCCATTTTACGGACGCGTTCAATGATGAAGAACCTGGACACCAAGGACTGTGCAAAGTTGGTTGAAAAGGCGATGCACCTTGATACAAACGAAGAAGTTGCCGACTTGGTCAAGAAAGAATTGAACTTAGCTGATTAATAATTAATCATTAGAAAAAGGACGACGCGCAAACGTCGTCTTTTTTTGATGGATTTACTGGTTTATGCTGAACAAGTGATCACTGATGACTTGCGAAAAAGAATTTGCAAAATTAATTTTCTAATAGTTGAATTATTTGTTAACTAATAGACAAAAAATTCGCCGATTAAAGTAACAATCATTTCATAAAAAAATCATTTTTGAAATATTTGCGATGATAATAAAAGTTAAAAAAAACAACCTATTAAAATAATAATAGTTCAAATATATGGAGTATTTGATAGATTTTTTGCTATTATGTTTGGAGGATTAATTATGCAAAATAATAAATTACGCTTCAAGATGTACAAATCCGGTAAGAACTGGATGGTTGCTGGTTTGATGACCACTGCCGTATTAGCTGGTTTAACTTTAAGCAACGGCGATGTTGTTGCTCATGCTGATACTGCAGCTGCAGCAACTACTACTACCCAAGTTGCTAACGGAAAGCAAGAAGTTACCCAAGATCAATACAACGATCAAAAGGCAAAGGTTGCTACTGACCAAACTAACGTTAACAACGCCCAAAAGGCAGTTGACAACGCTAAGAATGCTAACGAAAATGCAGCTAAGGTAAATGATGCTAAGACTGCATGGAAGAATGCTGAAAGCGACTACAACAAGGCTAACAGTGATTACAACAATGCCCACAAGGCAACTAACACTGCTAAGGCTGCTGCTGACGAAGCTAATGCCTACAAGAACAACTGGGACAAGAACGAAGCCGACCTTTACAACAAGCTTCAAAACCAAATCTCAGATGCAACTGCAACTAAGACTGCTCAAACTAAGGTTGCTAACGACGAAGATGCTAAGGCTAAGAAGGATGATGCAGCTTACGATGCAACTGCTAAGTTACAAGCTGAAGCTCAAGCTAAGCTTGACAAGGTAAATGCTGACAAGAAGGCTACTGAAGATCAAAAGCAAGACGCTGCTGATTACAACCAAAGTCTTTTAGACCAACTAAACGCACTTTACCAAGATTCACAAAAGCACAAGGCTGCTCGTGATGCTGCTAATGCTAAGGTTGCTGCAGCTGACAAGACTATCCGTAACGCTAACAAGATTCTTGCACCTAAGTCAGACAAGAACCCTGCAGGTCGTGACTTATTAGGTCACAAGTCTGCTGCTGACAGTGCTGCTGCTAAGCAAGCTGCATACGAAACTGCTCTTCAACACGAAAAGGACTTGAAGGCTGTTCGTGACGCTGCTCGTTTGACTGCTAACCAAAAGAAGGCTGCTTACACTCAAGCACGTGCAGATTACAACTTACCAAACGATGCTGAATACGCATAAATGCAAAAGAAGGCTACTGGTGCTCGTCAAAAGATCAACGCCGACAAGGCTGACCCTGCTTACACTGCTGTAACTGACACTGAAGGACACGTTAAGGATGCTAATAAGGTTCTTAACAATGCTAAGAAGGCCGTTGACACTGTTCAAGCCAAGATCGATACTCAAAACGATAAGTTGGCTAAGGCTCAAGCTGACCTTGATGCTGCTAAGGCTGCCGCTGCTAAGGACCCAGATGATGATGTATTAGCATCAAACGTTGTTGCTAAGCAAAGTATCGTTAACGCTATCAACAACCGTCTTCACGGTGCTGATGGTAAGGAGGGTGCTGCTTCATTGATGGGTCAATTAGCTGCTGCTAAGCAAAACGTAACTGACCGTACAAACGCTCTTAACTGGTGGAACAAGAAGCTTGATGATGCTAAGGCTAATGCTCGTTACCAAAAGCTGGTTAACGACATTGCTTACCGTCAATCAATCATTGACAAGGCTGATCAAGCTAAGGCTAACCGTGCTGCAGCTAAGGGTGCTGACGATGCTGTTGCTCCATTAGAAGCTGCATTAGCTCAAAAGCAAAGCGAATTGAAGACTTACACCGATGCATTAAACGCTGACACTAACATTCTTAACAACATGTTTGTTAAGGGCTCTGATGACAGCAAGGACAACGGTGACCACAACACTACTGGTGACGACACTAAGAACAATGGTGACGATACCAAGAACAACGATGATAAGACTCCTGCTTCATCAGTTGACGGTGATAAGACTGCTACTGGTGTTAAGGAAGGTAATTCTGCCAAGAGCAACGCTAGTCAAGTTGCTATGACTCGTGCTGAATACCGTGCTGCTAACAAGGTTGCTGCTGCCAACGAAGCTAGCGCAAAGAACACTAAGAATGACGCTAAGTTGCCACAAACTAGCAACAATGAATCAACTGCTGCCATCGCACTTGGTGCTGTATCAGCAATGCTTGGTTTAGGCTTAGTTGCTAAGAAGCGTGAATTCTAATTATCATTATTAATAGCAATTAATTTATCGGGAAAGGTGATTCATAATTCCATAAGGATTTCATGAGACCTTTCGATAAGAAAAGGACGGCGCATCAGCGCCGTCCTTTTTTTACTTGCGAATGATCACGCCATGGAGCCGTTCATTTAAGCTAGCCAACGGAAATAGAAAAGTGCGCTATCTCATCGAGTTCATGGAGATAGCGCACTTTGATTATTTACTTTCACGGGCAACGATGACGTCACATTTAGCCATCCGAACGACATAGCCAGTTGTGGAGCCAAGTAGTAAGCGTTCAATTCGGGAGGTTCCCGTACCACCCATTATAATTAGATCATTATGGTGGTCACGAATGAAGTCTCGGGAGATGACCAACTTGGGATTACCAAAACGGATATGGATTGCCACGGATTTAACCCCAGCATCCTTAGCTTGCTGTTCTAAATCGCGCAAACGTTTTTCAATAATTTGCACTAATTCGTGAGTTTTGCCATCACTCATGTCGGTTAAAGTGGCAAAGCCCTCGGTAACTTGATTGATTTGAGAAACATTGAGAATATCAAGGTGGGCATCGTTATTTAAAGCAGCTTGGATTGCACGCTTCATTACCAGTGGGGTTTCTTTTGAACCATCCACTGGAACTAAAATTTTTTGGTAGGTTCCATTTGCCATAATCGTAAAATCCCTTTCTATCTTTTCATCTATGATACCATGGAATAGGGATAAATTGAGCTTTTCGTCAACAGATAGTAAAATGAAAGGGATCAATTGAGAGGGATTAATGTATGAATAAACAGAAGAATGTTTCACGGATTATTGCCATTACCATTGTGACAATGGTGATGGCGATGATAATTGAATTTGTGATGTTCAATCAGCATCAGATTGCCTGGATGTCCAGTGGCGCGTTGACGACGTTAGTGACCATGCTAGTGATCATGATTATCGTCGTACTTTTAGCGGTCGCGGACTGGCACTTTTCTAACTATGCGACGATTGCTGCCATGATGTACTACGGAATTATTAGTCTTGGTGGCTTACTTCAAGTGCAAAATAAGACGTCGATCACTGGGTTACTGGAGCAATTAATTGCCATTATTGGCATTATCCTATGTGTATACGGGATTGTTTTAGGAGTTCGACAACGCGAGCTTTTTATGGAAGAGAAGTATCGGAAACAACGGGGGACCAAATAAATGGAATTTACGTATGAAGACTATTTAGCACAATTAACTAGTGATCATGTGCAGACGGCCAATGTGGCGACAACGGCCGCCAAGATTCAACAAGCAGCTGTTATTAAAAAGGGATTGCAGTTCATAGAGGATCAGTTAGCGAGTGGTTACCTGTGTGGATATGAATGGAATGTTAAGATGCCGGTCGGTGATGATCTAAGTGTCCGTTTAGAAACTAACTTGATCAACATTCCAATGAAGGAAGCGGAACGCCTGGATTCTAAGTTGTTAGATCGGGATCCGGCTTATCCGGTGAATGTCTACATGGTTGCAGAAGGGGACCAGCTCAATAAATCAGGATTGCGAATTGATGAACTAGCCGGCGGTGCTGATTTTGAAAATAACGCTGCACTAGTTACGAAGTTTCAAGAATGGGTTGCGGATCAATTAGCAATGGCAACCGAGAATCGCCAAGCGGATGACGAAGCTTGATGTCAATTCGATAAAATGCTAAAATAAGCCTTGCGATGAGTCGAGAGGTCTGGTAGCAACCCAAATGGCTACCATAAGACATTTCGAGTGGGGCACATTAACCTGCCGGATTGCAGGGTGCCTGGTAATGATGAAAGTGGACGTTCATCATTACCTGAGATCATATCAATACACAAAGCCGCGACTGCTTCATTGAAGTAGTCGCGGCTTTTTTTAGTCGATAAATTGATAATACATGGAATCTGGATTTTGGTTTTCCTGAATAAAACCTCCATATAGTTTTAGAGCTTTTTAGATGTTTTGACAATAAAAAAGTAGCTGTCCAAATGACAACTACTTTGCCAAATAAATTTGTTCATCGATTAAATCGAAGGTCTTTAAATACTGATTGACCTTTTGTAAAGCGTCAGGTTGTGATAATTGCGCGTTTTGCCAAAAGGCTGGCGAATTAGTTGCGCCATTTTTTTCACCTACGACCAGTAACTGCAGGTTAGGGTAATGCTGGCGAATTAATTGGAGCAGTTGCCAATCTTGTTCGCCCTTGTCTGGTGCCCAAGACATTACGACGTACTTAACTTGGTTACCGTATTTTTTGACGGCAGCTAATGCATCTAATTGTTCGATTGTGGTAACTGGATGGCGACCAGTTTCATTTTCCTTGACCCATGCCTGACTATCGGTAGTGTAAATCTCTTGGTGCGGATTAGAGTTTCGTAAGCCTTTCGATAAGTAACCATTGCCAGCCATTACTTCCAGAACAGGGGCCCCAGCTAAATAATGACTTAAAGCGTTGGTAAATGATGAATTGGTGTACGACCACATTCCATACGTTTCTTCGAGGTAGTCACGGTAGTTTCGTAATAGACGATCAAGTTTTGGCAGTGCCGTAGTGTATTTTTCCCATAACTGGTCGCCTCGCGGATCACCTTGGGGATATTTGGCATTCACTTCTTTAAAAATGGTATCTTGAATATCATCCGGGAGAAGCATTTTAGGGAGCGGCTGGGGCAGCAGTCCAGAACGAAGCAACCGGTCGTTAAGCAGTGCATTATTAATCAGAAACTTGATGCTGGAAAAGTTATTAAATAGTTCGCCATAATGCTGTAATTCTTGAATGTATGAAGATTGATGAGCAGCAGTGGCGACTTTGCGGTACTGCTTTTTTAATTTTTTCAGTTTCTTTGGATTCATAATGGCCCTTCTTAATTAAAATGCAAATTTAATTCTTCTTGTTTACTGTAGAATTTGTCGGTATCTTGACGGTGATTCCGTCCCGTGAGGTAACCATCAATCAATTGGAAAATTTCATAACGGTCTTCACTTGATAATTTTGTGTGGTTGAAAGTGAGACTTTTACTGGAGAAAAACAGTTTCGCCAGATCATAGTCGTCATGGTCTTCTTTTCCAGTTAAGTAATCCAGGCTAACGTCAAAAAATTCGGCTAACTTTTTGGCCTCGATGTAGGAAGGCGTCCGGATACCGCGTTCCCAATTGCCAATTTGTGAAGCAGTATTTGGTCGTTCGTCTGGTCCAAGGTGCTGATTCAGTGCTGCTGCTAACTGTTTTAATGTGATTTTTTGTCCACGGCGTAATGCTCGTAGTCTTTCTGGAAACATAGCTACTCCCCCTTTTGAGAACTAATTCTATTTTAACATTGAACCACGGAGCGTGGAAAACGCGTGGTGCATTTTTTGTCAGAATGCGCTAAAATTAACGCTATTATTGAGATAGGGGAAGAATTCATGGAGAAAAAGAAGAATAAGCAACGGCACTTATGGCGGTGGCTAACAGCCATTATTGGGATTTTACTAATTATTTGGATAGCGGCTGGTGTCTATTTTTTCAAAGTCGGGATGGTGCCGGGGCATAAGTCATTTATCAGCAGTAACCATCAAACACTGCGCCGTTCTGATTCACTGTATCGGCAAAAGAAATGGTTTCATGATGTAAAAAAGCAACGGTGGGTAATGAAATCTGCTAGTAAAAACTACCGGTTAGTAGCTGATTATATTCCTGCGGCCCAGTCGTCGAAGAAAAGTGTTTTAATTTGTCATGGTTTTATGAATAACAAGGAAACGATGGGAGCCTATGCGGCAATGTTTCATCAAATGGGCTATAATGTCTTGCTCCCGGATGCACGAGCGCATGGAGAGAGCGAAGGTCGCTACATTGGTTATGGTTGGCCGGAACGTTATGATGAGCGTAAATGGATTAACCGGTTGATTCAAAAGAATGGTCAGAAGAGCCAAATTGTGATGTTTGGGGTCAGCATGGGTGGTGCAACCACGATGATGACGAGCGGAATCAAATTGCCCCATCAGGTGAAAGCCTTTATCGAAGATTGTGGTTACACCAGTCTAGCGGCAGAACTCGATCATGAAGCTCAGCAGCTGTATCATTTACCGCCGGTGATTGCCAAACCAGCAGAAGCATCGTTGAGCATTATTAACAGGATTGCGAATGGATTCTATACAAGTGAGGCCAGTTCAGTGGCCTCACTGCATCATAATAAGTGGCCAATGTTATTCATCCATGGGGCCAAGGATACGTTTGTGCCTACGGAAATGGTTTATACTAATTATCGAGCAACCCGGGGACCAAAGGAGTTATGGGTAGTGCCGAACGCTGCGCACGCCAAATCTTTTCAGACGACCCCTCGGCAGTACCAACGGCATGTGGAACAGTTTTTAAGTCGTTACGTTCATTAAACGAAGTGGGGGATCACAATGGTCACAATTAAGGAAATCGCACAACGCGCTGGATATTCTTCCGCTACGGTGTCCCGGCTATTAAACTCAGATCCACGGTTAGTAATTTCGGATCAGGCTCGGGAAAAGTTTTTGGCAGTGGCGGATGTATTAGGATACTGGGACGAGCACGACCGACCACTAGGCAATAAAGAGATCGCCATTCTATTTCGGATTACCAAGCAAGATCAGGAGAATGATGTCTATTTTGCTACCTTGCAAGAACACCTTCAAGAGGCGTTAGCAAAGCGGCAATTAAGGACGAAGATCTTTTCTGATACAGAGAAATTGATTAATCAAGCTCGTCGTTACGAAGGCTTTATTTGTGTTGGGGCGAATCATATGACTACTGACGACCTTGATCGTCTTCACCAAGTGTTACCTCTTGGGGTTATCGTCGATACGAATCCAGCGCCAGATTATTTTGATTCTGTCCAACCGAACCTAGCATTAACGGTGCGGAAAGCATTTGAAGAAATGATTCATCAAGGATTTGAAAAAATTGGTTTTATTGGTGGTCAAGGAATGCAGATTGGGGATAAACCGTTAATGGCCGATTCGCGAACCGCTGCTTTCAAAATTGTGGCCGAAGAATATGGAATGACAGCTGCCCCCATCTTTTCTAGCGGCCGTTTTACCATTGAAAATGGGCAACGGATGGGAGAAGAAATTATTGAACGGTATGGTCGGATTGGGCTACCAGATGGTTTTATCTGTGCGTCGGATACGATTGCGGTTGGGGTATTGCAAGCCTTTAACCATGCAGGCGTGATCGTTCCTCGAGATACGTCTTTAATCAGTATTAATAATAGTGCGTTATCCAAGTATGTGTCGCCACCGCTAACCACTTATGAGATTAACCAGGCAGAAATGTGCCGAATTGCGGTAGAAGACCTCCACGATTTGATCAATCACCCACAACGGCCCCACTTTCATCTGCTAGTGGATACAACGCTCGTCATGCGCGATAGTTTTACAAGAAAAATTAACCAGTAAAGGATTTACTAAAGATTAGTAAATCCTTTATTTATTTTATTTACTTTTTTAGACAGTTTTCTATAATAATTGTTGTAAGCGATTACAATGATTTTTCTGAGGAGGGTGTGCATTTTGGACACTAAACAAAAACCAGCCGCTAAACTGACGGCGGCCCAATGGATTTCGCGTTCTGCGTTTTGTTTTGGTAACGTTGGTCACTCCGCCTTTTATGGCGTAATGAGCACTTATTTTATTATTTTTGTGACGAGCGGAATGTTTGACGGCCTGAGCAAACACGTTGCGGACCAATTAATTGCACTAATTACTGGGTTGATTGTTGGTGTACGGATTCTGGAACTAATTATTGATCCAGTAATTGGTAATATTGTGGATAATACAAAGACCCGGTGGGGGAAATTTAAGCCATGGATCTTCTGGGGCAATATTGTTTCCGGGGCCCTCTTGTTGGTCTTATTTACTGGGATTTTTGGTTTAGCAAAGGTTAACTTGGTCCTCTTTGCCATCTTATTTGTCATCATTTTCCTAGCGTTTGATATTTTTTATTCATTCTCTGATGTTTCCTACTGGGGAATGGTGCCAGCGTTAAGTGAAGACTCGAATGAACGGGGGATTTATACATCACTAGGAGCCTTTGCCGGCACGATCGGTTGGAACGGTCTGACCATTATCGTGGTTCCAATTGTCACTTACTTTACTTATTTGGCTACAGGTCAACATAAGGAAGGGGCCGTTGGTTGGTTTGCTTTTGCTGCCATCATTACGGCGCTAGCAATTTTAAGTGCGTTAGCTGTTTGCTTTGGTACTAAGGAAAAGCAAAATTTAATTCGGAATTCAGCTCAACAGAAGACGACCATTCGGGATGTTTTCTCTGCCATTTTCCATAATGATCAAATTTTATGGCCAGCCTTAGCCTACCTGCTGTACTCATGTGCATATGTGATTACGAACGGGGTTTTGTTCTACCTTTACAAGTTTGTCATTGGGAAACCAGGGCAATTTTGGATTGTGGGAGTGATTGCCACGATTATCGGCTTCTGTACCAGTCCATTATTCCCAATTCTGAACAAGTTCATTCCACGGAAGTGGCTTTTCATCATGGGACAGGTTTGCATGGTCCTGGCTTACGTAATTTTTATTGCTTGTCGGTCTAATATTTTCATGATGGATTTAGGACTGGTACTGTTTAACATTAACTATGCCCAATTAGTCACGGTACTAACCTTTACAGATGCCATTGAATATGGTCAATTAAAGAACGGCCAACGTAACGAAGCGGTTGTTTTAGCTGTGCGACCAATGATTGATAAGCTAACGGGGGCCATTTCAAATGGGCTTGTTGGTTACATCGCGGTAGCTGCGGGAATGACTGGTGCTGCGACAGCTGCGGATATGACCGCTAAAGATATTCGCACGTTTGATAGCATGGCGTTCTATATTCCGATGGCGTTAGCAATTCTTTCCATTGTTGTGTTCTTGACGAAGGTCAAGTTGTCAGAAAAACAACACGCGGCAATTGTTGAAGAATTAAAGGATAAGTTGGCTAAGGGTGAAATCAAGACAACAGATCATCAAGTGACACCCACCGAAGAGACCAACGTATTAGCTCCTGCTGATGGTCAATTAATGGCATTAGCAGATGTTAAGAATGAAGATGGTACGGTCGGTTTTCCTGGAAAGGGATTTGCCATTGTCCCGAGTGATGGACGTATTTACGCACCGTTTGATGGAACGATTAAATTTACTTTCTCGACCAAGCACGCTTTTGAAATTGTTGCCGATGATGGCTTAGAAACGATTATTCACGTAGGCCTCGGGACTGTTAACATGCGTGGTGAAGGCTTTAATGTGCATTATACTGATGGTCAAAAAGTTCACGCGGGTGATCTTCTGATTGAATTTGATCGTGATTTAATTCGCCAAAATGGATATCTTGATACCGTGGTGACGTTCATGGTGCGGCCAAAGCTAGTGGATGTGGTTAACCATGTTCAATTTGGTACGACGGTGCACCATGGTGAACGAGTGATTGCAGTAACCGCGAATAAGTAGTGGAGGATCATTATGAAGAATCAATTACCAACTATTTTGTACGGGGGGGTGACTAGAACCCCGAGCAATGGCCTGAAGATACCTGGAATGACGATATTAAAGTCTTTAAACAGGCAGATATTAATTCCGCGACCGTCAATGTTTTTTCATGGGCCCTGCTTGAACCAGCAGAGGGACAATATAATTTTAGTATTCTAGATAAAATTATTGAAAAACTCAGTGCTGCTGACTTTGAAATCGTTTTGGCAACTTCAACCGCCGCCATGCCAGCGTGGATGTTTAAAAAATACCCCGATGTGGCGCGGGTGGACTATCAAGGGCGCCAGCATGTTTTTGGCCAACGGCATAACTTTTGTCCCAGTTCTCCGAATTATCAACGGCTCGCACAAAAGCTCGTTGCTAAACTAGCGGAGCGATATGGTGATAATCCCCACATTGTCGCTTGGCATATTAATAACGAGTACGGTGGTAATTGTTACTGTGAGAATTGCCAAAAGGCGTTTCAAAAGTGGCTGCAGCAAAAGTATCAAACCCTTGATCGCTTGAATCAAGCGTGGAACAATAACGTCTGGAGTCACACCATTTATCAGTGGGATGAAATTGTGGTACCAAACGAACTGGGCGATGCATGGGGCCCAGAAGGCAGCCATACCATTGTTGCTGGTTTGTCATTGGATTATCTGCGGTTCCAATCTGCTGCACTCCAAGACCTTTACCGGATGGAAAAGCGCACGATTGAAAAGTATGATGATCACACACCGATAATGACGAACTTTCATAGTACGCCAAATAAGATGATTGATTACCAAGCCTGGGCAGGGGATCAAGACATCATTGCGTACGATTCCTACCCAGCCTATGATCAACCAGCCTATCAAGCTGCATTTCTGTCCGATTTGATGCGGAGTTTAAAGCATCAGCCATTTATGCTGATGGAATCCACGCCTTCCCAGGTCAATTGGCAACCGTATAGTCCGCTGAAACGTCCTGGACAAGTTCGGGCAACTGAATTTCAAGCGGTCGCTCATGGTGCAGATACGGTTCAATATTTTCAGCTTAAGCAGGCAATTGGTGGTTCGGAAAAGTTTCATGGTGCAGTCATTAGCCATTCGCAAAGGACGGATACCCGTGCGTTCCAAGAAGTGGCCCAAATTGGTCATGATTTAAAACGGCTGAGTTCAAAGATATTAGGGTCC
This sequence comes from Limosilactobacillus sp. C0001E2, assembly GCF_056590915.1. Lineage (NCBI taxonomy): Bacteria > Bacillati > Bacillota > Bacilli > Lactobacillales > Lactobacillaceae > Limosilactobacillus > Limosilactobacillus sp. C0001E2. The sequence goes on from NZ_JBWPXC010000002.1 coordinate 70,040, forward strand.
CAAACGCCTGCGAAGATCGGCATTATCTTTGATTGGAATAATTTCTGGTCATATGAATACGTGGCGGGAATTTCTCAAGATCTAGACTATGTTGGCTCTGTACTGGATTATTATCGGCAGTTCTATGAACGCCATATTCCGACGGATGTGATTAGTGTAGATGACGATTTTAGTCAGTATGACTTAATTGTGGCACCCGTTCTCTACATGGTTAAGAAGGGGCTTGCCGGAAAAATTAATGACTATGTTGCTACTGGTGGTCACTTCCTGACGACTTACATGTCAGGGATGGTGAACGAGAGTGATAATGTCTACACTGGTGGTTATCCTGGTCCGTTAAGCAAAGTGCTTGGCATTTGGGTTGAAGAGACCGATGCAATGACTCCTGGAAAGACAACCCAGGTTGTTTATGAAAAAGATGGCCTTGCTGCGGATGGGCATTATTTGTGTGACCTCATTCATCTAACCAGTGACCATGCCCGTGCGGTTGCTAAGTATGGGACAGAATTCTATGCTGGAGTTCCAGCGATTACGGAAAATCAGTATGGTCAGGGGACGGCCTGGTATGTCGGCAGTCGGATTGACCATGCTGGATTGAGTCACTTAATGGATGAGGTTCTCCAAGTGGCAGGTGTGTCAGGATTAATTGCGACTCCAACTGATTTGGAAATCACTAAACGAGTGAAGGATGGTCATGAAATTTACTTTGTTTTGAACATGCGGAACGAAGAACGCCAATTACCCGCAGAGTTAGTGGATGGCTGGACGGACCTATTAACAGGTGAACAACCACAACCAAAGATGATGGGTTGGGATTTGCGAGTTCTTACAAAAAGTAATTGATCAAGAAGAAGCAGGTAAACTAATTGGTCCGTTGAGACTTGTTCATTGAGTGCATTTGCTAAGTCAAACGAAATTTTATGCGCAGCAGCTTGTTGTTGGATATAGCTATGTTCTGCTTGAAAGGCATTGATAAAGTAGCTGGTCATGAGATCAGCGTTAATCTTATTTTTGCGTGAGAAGATTCGGTAACGGTTTAGATAGGTTCGCCGGACCGCAGCGATTTCATAAGCATTTTTCGGCGTTTGAGCATCATTCAAAAATTTATTAACGCGTCGGATCACGATTCGTAAAACGGGGCCAATTTCATCATTAACTGCCTTAAAGTGATCTTGCCGCGCTTTTTTTAATTCCGGATTTTTATGATAAAGTTTGATTACTTTACGACGAGCGTGTATCCAGTGCAGACGGTGATACAACATGATAAAAGTATCCCAAAAACCGTGCTTTGATTTACTGAAGAGGTCACGAGCCATCAGCCGCGAGTACATTCGTTCCTGCTGTTCGGTGATGACGTCATTATCGGTCAATTCTTCAAGGGTATCTAATTCCACTTGGTGGCACTTTTGCAAGAGATGGTTATAGGTTTCGGTATTCAGACGTGCCCGCATGGTCATTTGACTGTCCAATTGGTCAATTACTAGTGATTTTTCACGATTTTGTTCACCGTTATTGGTTAAATCATTAATAGCGTATTGCACAGTCTTTGTTAAAGCCTTATGAAATTCAGCTTTGGAATAACTTTCCTGTTTTTGCGGAAGGAGTTTTGGAAAGGCAAAGGTACCGACAAAAAGACTAATCAGGATTACAAAAGCGGCAATCAAAATCAAATCATTCCGCATGGCAATTCGGTCTTCGTTGACCAGCAGCGGAATGGAAAAGGCCATCGCCATGGTGATGGTACCGTGAACGCCACCGATTGCTAACAATAAGCTATCTATTTTTTATCTTGTTGTAAGGCTTTGGAATGCAGACGCACAAGGCCGATTTGCGACCAGAGGTATCGTAACAGAGTCATGACAAGGTAAAGAACCAGCGCAATACCGACAATTTTAATCGTTTGCAGCTGTTTCATATGACCAAGCACCATCGGTAAGCTAAGTCCTAAAAAGACGAAAACAAGGCCGTTTAAAGCATCAGCAATGATGTTCCAAATAGTAGTAGTGGCAATCTGAACTTTGGTCGAAGTAAGGTGGAGACGGTCATACAAGATACTGTGCATGATCCCAGCAGCGACAACCGCTAAAATACCTGAGAGGTGGAGTTCTTCAGCTAACCAATAAACGACAATCGGGGTCATCACATTAATCGGAATGACAATTGGGGCGATGTCAACGTGATGTTGCATCAGAGCAGTTCGTACGTTAATTAGCAGGGATCCGGCGATCATTCCAAAGATAATCCCACCGAAGAAAACATACAGGAATGTCCAAATTCCTTGAGCAAGTGAAAATGAACCAGAAGCCAGGGCAGATGAAGCTAGACTAAACAGCACGATTCCAGATGCGTCATTAAAAAGCGATTCGTGTTCGAGGGTTAAACTGACGTTTTCTGGCATTTCGACATCAGTAGTCAACGACTTAACAGCGACGGCATCAGTTGGGGTAATAATGGCAGCGAGCATAAAGGCAACGGGTAAGGATAAGGAATGCGGGAGGAGAAAGTGTAATCCCAATCCGAGGATAATGACTGTAAAAAGCGCCAGATAAACCGCCATGGACATCGTTCTTGACAGTGCCCGCGCGAGCTGCCTGGAGGAAGTGTTCTGACCGTCGTTAAACATGAGCGGTGCGATAATCAAGAGCATGAAAATTTCTGGTTCGAGTTGAAAAGTCTTTAAGTCAGGAATAATTGCTAAAACCACTCCAGCAATAATTTGATAAATTGCTAAAGGGAGGACAGGCCAAATTAAGTGGATAATGTTGGCCGTAACGACGGCAACTAATAAGAGAACAATTCCGAGAACGGTCGACATAATATGAATCCTTTCTTGAATGTAATTTAGTTCTATTATAACGAAAAATGTAAAAAAACAAGCGATTAGCAACTGGAAATTACTAATCGCTTGTTCAATTAATTATTGCCGCTTAATTAAAACACTAATTCCCATCGCTAGGTTATAGATGTAGAGAATTAAAGAAATTAAAAGAGCTAAAACTGTTAGAATACCGAAGAGCCAACCACCCGAACTACGAACCTGATCTATTCCGGCCGCACCGAGAATAAAGAAAGTTAGTAAGGCGACAATTACGTAAAGGGCGGGGAAAACCTGCGTCCAGAAAGCGGACCGAGCATGTCTGGCCACGTATGGGTCCTGACGATCAACGATCCAAATGATTAATGGAAACAAAACGGGAAGAAATAGGATACTGAGATAAGCTAAACAGCTGAGAATCCGACTGGTTATTGATTGATTATTCATAATGAACTCCTTTTCTTTTAGTATACCAGAAAAGTTATGGGAGCATGAGTAATGTGACTTGAACAATTGCCAAACTAACGATGAAGGTTATCCAATCTCGCGTTCCAATCCGGATGATTTGAACATGGGTCCGTGATTGTCCCTCGACGAAGCCCTGTGATTCCATCGCTTGGGCGAGGACGTCCGACCAACTTAGGGCCGAAAGAATCGCTTTGAAGTAGAGCTGCGGTGACCAGAAGTAGAGAGTGATTCCGCGCATTTGGGCTGCAATGCGAATGGTTTGGATTGCTTGAATTGTACGCGGAACGGTATTGATGGCGGCTAATGTTCCGTAGGCATATTTGGCAGGGAGGTGGGCATTTTGTTCTAGTGAGCGGGCGAGCTCAAGTGGAGACGTAGAAATAGTAATAAGAGCTCCCAAAAAGCAGTAGGCGTAAATTCGACTAACCATTACCCAAGCAAAGAACCAACTATGGCCAGGACTAAACCAGCGAATGGTTACTGCAATAGTTAAAGCAGGAAGCAAGGGAATAAGAAGTAATTTAATCAATGTCCGCAGTGAACAATGATGCAAAATTAGAAGGATTAGTGCAAAGAAAATTAATAGGAGGTTGGTGGCGATTTTACTGGTAAAAGATATTTCCAGGGAAATAATGATAATCAGTAGTAATTTTAGACTAGGATTCATGACTTGTCCTCCCTTGATATGACAATTGTCGGCAACTTAGATGGAGATGATAATTAATGAATGAATCGAGCCCCGTTAATTGATGACTAATAATCAGAATGGTTTGGGGTAAAACCTGTTGGCAGTTATGAATTAGGTCAATCACATTAGCAATGGATTGCTGATCCAGGCCACTGAATGGTTCATCAAGGAGCAGCAGTGGCTGGCCCATCATGAGCATCACCAGTAATTGAAGTTTCTTTTTTTGACCACCAGAAAGAGAATACACCACCTGATTGGTGAGATGTTGTAAACCTAACTTGTCAATGGCGTCTGCTAAACGGGAACGGTTAAAGTATGGATGGTGCCCATGCCTGAGACTAAGTTCTAGTTCTTCTTGGACAGTTACCTTGAGAAATTGATCATTGGCATTTTGAAAGACGAGACCCAGTGTTTGACCAAGCTGCGGTGGAGAATATTTTTTTAAAGGACGATCGAAAAGCTTAATAGTTCCATCAAATGGAATGATTTTAGTTAATGCCTTGAAAAAGGATGATTTGCCACTACCAGATTCACCGGTTAAAAGAGTCACCTTATTTTTAAAGATGGTGAGTTCCGGTTGCTGAATAAGTAATTGATTCTGTCGCCGTAAGGTGAAGTTATGTAATGAAACCGCGGCCGGATTGGTTGATTGAGGTGGGGTTGCTGAAAAGTTATTAGGCTGATTAAATCGATCCAACAATGTTTGAGTAGCAGCTGATGATAATGGTTGAAGATGGTTATTGAAATCAATGATTAGCGGATGAAGTGAATCATATGCGGCCAAATCGTGGTCGGCGATAATGATCGTTTTACCGGTTTGAAGGAGTTTCCGTAGTTGTTGAATGATCAAAGTTCGGTTATGAAAATCCAAACTCGCGAAGGGCTCATCCAAGAGGATGATTTGTGGATTCATTGCAATGATTACGGCTAAGCTCGCGCGTTGCTGTTCACCACCGGAGAGAGTTGTGAAGTGGCGGTCAGCAAGGTGTAAAATACCAACTTCTTCTAAAGCTTGTTGGGTTAGTTGGGGAATGCGCTGAGCGGATACTTGCCGATTTTCTAGTGCAAATTCGATTTCATGACGTGGTGTGTCTAAAGCAAATTGTAGTTCCGGATCTTGAAACATCATGGCACAGGTGGGGTGATCTGGGAGGTTCACGGAGCCTGATAAGTGTCCGCCGTACTTGGGGAGTAAACCGGCAATGATCTTGAGCAGGGTAGATTTTCCACAACCAGATTTGCCATAAAAAATAGTTAATTGACTAGTTGGAATAGATAATTGAGGAATATTGAGAATAGTTTGCTTTTTTTGATAACCAAACTGGAGTGATTCAATTGTAATTGGTGTTGTCATGATGACCTCGCAAAATAAAGAAACCCTGCCGGATCAAAATGTCCGCCAGGGTGGTAATTGTAAAATTAAAAAACAACCTTGTGATCTCCCTTCGCTGGTCCTAACCAGAGCAGGTTCGATGGGTATTTCTCAGCCGTGCGGCACCCCAGACAAAGATAATTAAATTTAGTTTCATCATAACGAAAGTAGCAATGAAGTGCAAGTAGGTAGAATAATTAACAGGCTGTGGAAAAGATGTGCACAACTCTGAGGGAGGCGTAGGTGCTGATTAGACAGCATTTGTGAATGGGAGGGAGTAATTATTAACAGGTTTCCACAAGATATTGTGGATAACTAATAAATCATCCACAATCATTTGGGGAAACGAGAGAGTAAGTATGTGAATTTGAAGGTGACGGAACGTGGGTTTAAAAAATTATTCATTCTGATTACGAAAAATAAGTAACATAAAGTGTAAAACCCGTTCCACAATTGGGAACGGGTTTCTTTTAATGTTGACTAAATAAATCAGTGAGGTAGTTCATGAATGTTTGCAGATAACGGTCTTTATCGACGTTTACAGCAACTTTAACGTTTGGATTTGGATCATTCAACTTGGCGTTATTACCAATTGTCCGTCCATAATTTGGTCCTTCGTGGACAACTCTCATGAAGAGACTGATGGTTTTAACGAAACTTGGATCTAAAGAGACCCCCACTGCTAATGGATCATGCAGAGCACAGCCATTTTTATCAATATCAAGATTGTAGTAAGCATCAATGTAGAAATCGGTGATATCAGCGTATGCTTTACCAGCAGCAGTTCCTAGATCACGCCATTTCTGCGTTTCCCGCTTGGTTAACAGTGTTCGCAGTGTGACATCCAAGCCAACCATCGTTAATGGTAAATCTGGGTTGGATAACACAATGCTGGCCGCTTCAGCGTCTTGATGGATATTTGCTTCAGCAGCTCCCGTCACGTTTCCTTCAACGGTTAACGCTCCACCCATGAAGGTAACATTACCAATCAATTTGGCGATTTCTGGATCCTTTTCTAAGGCTGCCGCAAGGTTTGTCATTGGACCGGTTGGTACAATAATTAAATCTTTGCCATACTTGTGGGCAGCTTCAATGTAAAAGTCAACACCAGATTGGCTTTCAACTTGACGTTGCGGATTTGGCAACTGAACTTCACCAATTCCATTCTTACCATGAATGTCAAGGGAGACCTGCATGACGTCAAAGTGGTCAGTTGTACTTGAATGAGCCAATCCCTTAAAAACCGGAACGTCAGTCTGACCAAGCAGTTCCAATAACTTGAGACTGTTTTGGGCACAAACGTCAATTAAATTATTGCCATAGGATGAAACGATCCCAATGAGATCCACATCCGGGGCCGCCGTTGCGTATGCAATTGCTAAAGCATCATCAACCCCAGTATCCAAATCTAAAATCATTTTTTTCTTTGCCATAACCGTACCTCCATTGGAATTAAATATACTTTTATTTTAAGCGACTAATAGAGAAAAGACAATCGAAACCAAGCGGTAGCGTTTTCGATGTTCGGATTATTCGTTAGCAATGAACATGATACAATGATGATAAAATGAGTTACAGATTAATAAGGGAGAATGATGAGATGACAGACCAACTTCATGACGTTAGTGTAATCGGCGGAGGACCCGCAGGAATGTTTGCCGCCTTTTATGCTGGATTGCACGAATTAGATACACAATTAATTGAAGCGTTACCCCAATTAGGTGGACAGGTGCGCGCGTTATACCCGGAAAAGCAAATTTGGGATGTTGCTGGTAAAGCGGGGGTGACAGGAGCACAGTTAATTAGTGATTTAGAAGAACAGCTAGGTCATGCTAAGATTAACTATCAGTTATCAACGAAAGTGACGGAAGTCGTTAAAGACCAGGATGGCTACTTTACGATCATTAGTAATCGGGGGACTTTTCGTTCCAAAGCGATTGTGATTGCGATGGGGAATGGTGCCTTTGCGCCACGACCATTCAAAGTAGAAGGAATTGAACAGATTGATGAACAGCGGATTAATTACTTTATTCAACATAAAGCTCAGTTCAAGAATCAACGGGTTGCAGTTCTCGGTGGTGGTAATTCAGCAATGGATATGGCCTTAATGTTGGAACCGTTGGCAAGCGAAGTGTATTTAGTTCACCGTCGTGACCAATTTCGGGGGTTACCAGCAACGTTAACGCAGTTACAAAAATCACAGGTGCATTTACAGACCCCATTTTTACCGAAGAAGATTAGTCAAACTGAGGATGGGACAATTACTTTACAGCTAAAAAAGATGCGGAGTGATGAAGAAACTCTGCTGAACGTGGACCAAGTGGTTGTCAATTATGGATTTACGTCGAATAACGCGGCTTTAAACGAATGGTCATTGGATTTAGCAACGGAGCGGCATTTAATTAAAGTCGATTCTACCATGATGACCAGTATTGAAGGGGTCTACGCAATTGGGGACGGAAATACTTATCCTGGGAAAGTACCGTTGATTGCAACTGGTCTGGGTGAGGCTCCTTTAGCAATCAATGATTTGGCAAGACGGCTCTATCCCGATAAACGGATGGCGACGCACAGCTCATCGATGAAGATTAAATAAGAATGGTTAATGATCAAGAAAATAAATAACGATCTAGAATGGACTGAACCACTCTAGGTCGTTATTTTGTAGGGATTAATTTAATTCTTGGTAGATATCGGATAATGGTTGCCGGACTTTCGGAGTAATTTCCTGATCACGGTAACCAAAGCTGACCATGACGGCAACGCCCCATTCTTCTGGATCCATGTAATGGTGATCAGCAAGGTATTGGTTCATTTGCGCATAGTTAAAGCCTTCAATTGGACAAGAATCAATATCTAGTGCTGCCGCAGCAGTCATCATATTCGCCATTGCAATGTAACACTGCCGAACCGACCATTCAAAAACATCATGAGAATTTTTAAGACCCAAATCTTGTTCTTGAAATTTCTTGAACTTTTGAGAAACGGCAGAGGTTGGTGAATAGTTCTTATGTTTAATATCATCAACCAAATGTTGAACGTAGTGACTATCGTAAGTCACGTTTTTATATGCGAGAATGACTAACAATTTATCAGCGCCGTTAATACTGTTTGCGGCACCCCACGCAAACGGTTTAATTGCTTCTTGGTCGTGTCGATTGTTTATTAACAAGAATTTCCAGGGTTCATACCCGAAAGAACTCGGTGATAAACGTCCAACTTCGAGAATGGTTTGCCAATCATCGTTTGGGATATGTTGACCAGCGCGGTACTTTTTGGTGGCATACCGACGATGGGCGTTTTGAATTAGCAATTGTTGAATTTCTGGTTTATCCATTTTTGATGATCTCCTTTCAAGAACACTGAGGTATTTCCTGGGAAATTAATTATTTCCATCGGGATTAGTAATCTTGATCCGGTTAGAATCAGTTCGTGAGTGATTCTGTTCTGGAGCATTGGTGGAGTAGTCACTGACGGTAGACTGATTACCATTTTCACTATAGATACTGGTAGAACGATTACCCTTCTTCTTTTCAATTGCTTTAGCCTTCTTAAGACCGTTGGAGTAATTATAATTCTTTGGATTAACCTTCTTGAAGCCCTTTGGTGTGTAAAAGCGTAGTAAATTCTTTTCATTTAAGGAGTCTGAAAGACTTAACTCCTTGTTGACGAGCTGCGCTTGCTTTTTGAGCCATTTCTGTTGTGCCTTAGTCAAGTGGGCTTCTTTACCGGTTTGATTATCATAAATTGTCCCGCTAATACTTGTGTATTTAGGCGTTACAAAGTCGTGATTCCGGAAGGCAACTGTCTGACTATGTCTAGAACTAAAGAGGTCGGTTCCAAACATAATGTAGCGTTTAGAACTAATGCCGAGTAGGTGGAGGAGAGTTGGTAAGACATCAATTTCACCACCATAAGTATGTGAAATACCACCATGACCGCCAGATCCCGGGATTACAAACATCATTGGAACCCGTTGGAGTTGGGCATTGTCAAAGTCTGTCCATGTATCAGCGCTCTTGCCCAAGACACTGGCAAGACTTTTGTTAGCTGAATTAGAAATGCCGTAGTGGTCACCATAAATCATGATAATGGACTTCTTATCGAGGCCTGTCTTTTGCAGGTAGGCAAAGAATTCCTGGAGTGATTGATCAAGGTAGTGCGCAGTTTCGAAGTAACCATCAACAGTTGAATCACCGGTGTTAGTTGTTTGGAAGTTAGAATCCTTATCCTCATCGTCAATGGTAAATGGGAAGTGGTTAGAAACAGTCAAAAACTTTACATAGAAAGGCTGCTGAAGCGTCTGGAGATACTTAATCGAGTTTGCAAAGAGCAATTTATCCTTCAATCCATATCCCATGGCTTTATCACCAGAAGTATCATAGTAACTGGCATCAAAGAAGTATTGGAAACCGAGATTCTTATAAACGTTATTACGGTTCCAGAAACTAGCTACGTTACCGTGGGAAACCGCACTGGTATATCCAGCACGTTGGTTCAAAATTGCGGGCGCAGCTTCAAAGGTGTTATCACTACCCAATGTAGCAAATAATGACCCTTGCGGTAAACCGAAGGTACTGGTTTCTAGCATATTTTCCGCATCAGAGGTCTTTCCTTGGCCCACTTGATGGAAAAAGTTATCAAAAGCGTAGGTATCATTGCCGTGATAAAGTGAATTTAGGAAGGGAGTAACCTCTTGGCCGTTAATTTTCTTGTCGATCAAAAATTGTTGAAAACTTTCTAAGTGAATGACAATCACATTCCGGCCCTTGGCAATTCCAAACATTTTGGAGTTAGCCGGCGCAAAGTGCTGATCGGTGAATTTCTTGACAGAAGTTAATTCAGAACGGGTCGCACTTTTGCGCATATTATCGATATGTTGAGACTTAGCTAAATCGTAACCAGTAAAAGCATCAATTCCTAAATACTTAACAATGTATGAGCGATCAAAGGTCCGCCCTAAGAATTGGGGACGGTTAAATTCCGCGACCATTAAGTTTAAGCCAAACATCAATACCGATAATGAGGTAAATGAAAAGGCTAAGCGGTTACTAATGGCACGGGGATCAAACTTAATTTTACGAAAGAGCATCAACAAAAGGATTACGACAATATCGGCCCAATATAATAAATCATGGACGTTTGTCAATGCTAATGAACTACCACTGAGCCCTTGATTGACCTTCGAATAGCCGGTCATGGTGGCGACCGTCATAAAGTCGGTGAACTCTCGATAGTAGATAACGTTGAGATATAAAAGTAACGTATTAAGAATATCTAGTCCCATCAATACCGGGTAGAAAAACCGGGACCGTTTAAAATAAAAGGCGAGACTAAATAGGAAGATTGTCGTTGCTAAGGGGTTGATTAGTAAAATTGCGTACTGGATGATTCCAGATGCCCCTAATTTAAAATCTGTGAAGTACGCGATTAACGTCTTCAACCAAAAAAGGACGACCAGGAGACCGCAAAAGCCGATCCGGGTGTCCACAAGTTGACCTATTTTTTTCATTAGGTGATTTCCTCGCAGTTCCAGAATGTTGTTGGTAATTAAACGATCCCTATTTTAACACATTCTGCTATTGAGAAGCGTTCCACCCTAAATTGTTGCATAATCTTAATCATCAATCATGACCGGCTCCGTTAGCCAATCATAGCGGAAAAGTTGCCGTAATTTTGTATTGACCGGGATCCAAATTTTGTTATGCCAAATATCTTTTAGGGCAGCACGGAAAACTTGGTCCCGTTGGTGTTGTGGTGAAAGGGAGAGGCGCAGGATCCGTCCTTGTTCCGTTTTAACGACCACGTGGGTCTTGGACATACTAATAATCTGGGCGGCAGCAATATCAGTCTGACGATTTGGTTGTCTTAATTTCATTAAAATCATTCCCTTCATACTGTTATAGTAATTGGCAATTGTGAAGAAAGTATGCCCGATTTAGTAAGTGATTCTTAAATCGGGTGGTAGAATGAATTTAAATAAGGGAGGTTGCGGAAATTATGAAACGAAATATCTATCTGGTTCGTCACGGGCAAACCTACTACAACATTTATAATAAGCTGCAGGGATGGAGTAATTCACCACTGACTGATCAGGGGAAAGCGGATGCTCGCCAGGCGGCCGAACGGTTGAAAAACGTTCATTTTGATGCGGCATTCTGTTCGGATTTACCGCGGGCGGAAGAAACGTGTCAAACCATTTTGAATCTGAATGAAGCTGCTTCGATCAAAGCACCGATTGTGTCACCCTTTTTCCGGGAGGAATTTTACGGGGTGTATGAAGGGACGAATATGGATCAGGCGTGGTACTTAGCAGGAGCACCCCATGGCCTCAAAACGTTTCAAGAGATTGTAACAAAACATTCGATCGGGATGGCTAAAGATTGGTTGCATGATGCTGATCCATTCCACCATGCGGAAAATAATCAGCAGTATTGGCAGCGGATGGACCAGGGAATTAAATTAATTCGTGAAGCAAAATTACCAGCAGATGCGAATGTTCTTTGGGTGAGTCATGGTAATACTTGCTTAAGTTTGATTGAGCGTTATGGACAGGGAAAATATGACGTTACAAAACGCCCTGATAATGGCAGCCTCTCGAAATTAATCATGACGGATGATGATATTCAAGTCGCTTTTTATAATCAAAAATAAAAAAGGCACGCAGTTTGCGTGCCTTTTCTATTTACATCGTTTCAAGATTGTTAGTCATTTCAGTAGCGTCTGCTGCAGATGTCCGGAATCGATTCTTGGCTAATTGACGATAATAAAGGGCGTTTGTGGTTTGCATGTAATGACGTAACCAGAGGAACCCAATTCCACAGGTAAAGATGCACAGAATAGCCCAGCCCAGAAAACTAAGCTGTAAGACAAAAAATTCCCACTTATGACCATCCATCAATTGCTTACTCTTGGTGATCGCTTCGGTAGCTTGAACTTCCCGCCCAGAATCAACCATGTCCTTGGCGATAAAAAAGGCCTGTGAGTTAATAATGCCTGGCACAATCAGCAAGATCGTCCATAGTAAAACAAAGATGGTTTGCAATAACCATGTTAGAAAAACCGGGAGCAGTCGGCTGTTGGTAAATGCTGAAAACATTGCAGAAAAGTAGTTGGTTTCTTTTTTACCCGCTACCAGATCCAGAAAAGTAAAGGCATATCCGGCAGTAATTAAGCCAGCAATAATTGAGCCAATTCCTCTAGTAGCGCCCGCAATCAAGCCTCCAATGATGGCGGTTAATAATGATAAAATCACTGCCCATTCCCAATTACCCCTTAACAAGAGCAAAGCAGTTTGTTTTAGTTTTGATCTATCCATAAATCAATCACTCCTCCAATTGTTATCATTGAGTATACAAAAAAGGAAAAGCCACTTCAACCGTAGCTTTTCCAATTATCAATGTTTAATTTTAAAGCCCATCGCCTAAGTTAAAGGCAATTTTAGATGATAATAAAGTTTGGTGAATGAGCTGATCGATTAAATCAGTGGTCTTTTCAGTGACGTGATCGGTCGTCTTAATATTTTCGTTTGTTAAGAACTCTTGCAATTCGTCACCGGAAAGGTTTTTAGCTTGTTCATCCACTTCGTCTAAACGACCAACAACGTAGCTTTGGGCATCATCCCGGTAAGCATTAACTTGGTTGATAAATTGGTGATACTTCGGTTCGATGATAACCGGTAGTAATTTGTACATCCAATAAGCACTGTCCAGGTTGAACTTGTCCGGAGCAAACTTGTAATTAGCTGGTGTATCAACGATGTTTGCATAGAACGGAACGTATGGACTATAGCAGTAGAAGCCAAACGCAATCCATTGGATCGCCGCCATATTTGCTGGGACATCATTCCGTAATTGGAGAATGCAAGAACTTTGGTTTCGATCCAGAGCAATTGAACGGAACTTTTGTTGATCCTCTTCGCTTCCGGACGAGTGAGTACCAAATGGATCGTATTGCGTGCCATTGTAGTGGGAGCTAAGGAAGAACTGGACATCTTCAATGGCAATTTTCTTTTCTGGTTTGCGGCAGAACGGCATATTTTGACTAGTTGGTTCTTGTTCAACACTCGGGTTAAACAGTCTTTGACCATACCAAGTCCGTGGGGTGTTGTAGTAACTATCTGCTTCATTTTGGGAACCAAAGATATTGCGGAAGTTAAAGTCAAGCGGATTTGGATTTAAGTGGTATTTCTCAACAAAATCACGAATCCCAGCGGCATACATGAAGTTGTCCTTATCATCAAATTCAATGTTTTCGATTACCATGATGTTTGGACAGATGGCATATGCGTCATCGGGGAGCCGTTGAGCAACCCATTGGTGACCACCAGCAGTCTCCATATACCAAACTTCATTTTGATCACTAAATGCAATCCCGTTAGTTTCAGCGGTTCCGTATTTTTCAATTAAACTACCTAATCGTTGAACCCCTTCTCGGGCACTGTTAACGAATGGCAAAACTAATGTGACCATCGCGTCTTCAGCAATTCCATTTTCAACCAATGGATCGTGACCAAGCACCCGTGGATTTGTCAATTCAGTTTCAGTCGCGGACATTGCCACGTTTTGTTCGTTAATCCCGGCTTCAAACCAGTCACCTTCACTTGGATTACCATTTGGGGTAGCAGTGTACCGGTATCCATGACCCTTTACTGGTACTTTAAGACCGGTGTATTTTGATTCGTAAGTGAGATCATAATCTTGGGAGGGGACAACTACAAACTTCTTGGTATTGATTGCTGTATGTGCGTCTTCATCCCGCGCGATGATTGTCGAACCATCAATGGAAGCCTTCTTGCCGACAATGATCGCCGTACAATCAGAGCTGAGTCGATTAAATTTGTCCATAAAAAACACTCCTTTAGTTAGATCTGTACAAAAACTATTATACGCCTTTAATAGCTTGGTGATCGAAAAATAAGGAGTGTTAGTAAATATTAATCTTTCGTTGAATTTTTAAATTCGTCAAAATTAAGAATGAGGTTTAGAACTACTGCCGCCAGACTTCCCATCACAACTCCGTTACCCAAGATAATTTGTAATTCTGTGTTGAGGTGTTGAAAGATTTGCGGATAGGCCGTGACACCTAGTCCGAGGCCAATTGATAGTGAGGCCACCATTAAATTACTGTTTTTGGAGAAATCAACCTTGTGAAGAATTTGCATCCCTTGAATGCCGACCATTCCAAACATAACGACCATCGCACCACCAAGAACTGGATCGGGAATCATCGTGGCTAATGCCCCGGCTTTGGGAAGTAAACCCAGGATTAGTAATAAGACCGCAGCGTAATAAACGGGCCGTCGTGACCGTACGCCTGACATCTTCAGGACCCCGACGTTTTGAGAGAAAGTTGAATATGGAAAGGTATTGAAAAGACCACCCAAAATGGCAGCAATCCCTTCTGCACGGTAACCACGTTTCATATCATTTTCGGTAATCTTTTGGTGCGTGGCTTCGGCAAGGGCAAAGTAAACTCCGGTGGATTCGATCATGGTGGTGAGGGCCACCAGAATCATAGTAATAATTGCCCCAGAGTTAAATGCTGGTACACCAAAGTAGAAAAAGCGGGGGAGGTGAAACCAAGCGGCGCTGGTAACAGGCTGGGTAGAAACCATTCCCCATGCTGCGGCCGCAAAGGAACCGATTAAAATACCGAGTAAGATTGCGATCGATTTGATGAAGCCCTTACCAAAGCGGTTAATGAGCACGATCACGATAATTGTTAAAAAGCCGATGACGAGGTTTTGCGGACTCCCGAATGATTTCGCAGTGGCGGTCCCACCACCAAGATTTTGAAAACCAACGGGTACTAACGTGAAGCCAATTACAGTAATGAGCGATCCAGTTACAACTGGCGGAAATAGTTTTTTCATTTTAGCGAAGTAGCCAGCAATTAAAAAGATGAAGATTCCGGCACAAATAATGGCCCCATACATGTAAGTAATGCCCATCTTGCTACCGATGGATTCCAGAGGGGCAACCGACTGGACAGCACAACCAAGAACGACTGGTAAACCAATTCCCATGAGTGGTGTGCGATGGAGTTGAAGTAGGGTGGCAATTCCACACATAAAGATGTCAATGGAAACGAGGTACGTCATTTGGGCAGTTGAAAAATGTAAGAAATTACCAATCAATAATGGAACTAAAACGTCTCCGGAATACATTGCCAAAAGGTGTTGAAAACCAAGGATGAGGTTCTTTCCAAAATTAGTAGTTGGTGCAGGCTGAATGGTTTGTTGTGTCAAGATAATCCTCCCTGAAATAAAAAACGGGCCCCATGTGGTGGACCCGTTCATTGTAACGATGCTTATAGTCTCATATTTACGGCATGAGGTAGAAACGTCCGGCCATATTACGGAAATATATAGGCAATATTTAATTGTAAGTATCTTAGCATAATTAACGAACAATCTCAATGATTATTTCCACCAATGGCGGTTAAAAGCGAACCAGATGGAAAGTGCCATCAAAATTAATGTGATAATAATGGTGATTTGCCATGCAAAGTCGTTTTGAGCGAACGGTAAGGTTTTGACATTTTCACCATAAAAGCCGGAAACAATTGGTGGGATTGCCAGGACAATGGAATAAACAGTTAAAAATTTCATGGCTTGGTTTAGGTTACTATCTAGAACCTTACTGTATGCATCGGAAACGCGGGCCGACACATCCGAAGTCATCTGGGCCATTTCAAGTCCCTGTTGGGCTTCGACAATGACATCATCGAGATCGTTACGTTGCTTGCGCGTCATCAGGTGGTTAAATCGGCGTTTGAATTCTTGCAGCAAGGAGACATTTCCCTGTAAGGAAGTCAAAATATAGACCAAACCGGTTTCGATTTCCATGAATTCGGTGATGGCTTTTCGTTCAGTATGCTTTTGCAGATTTCGTTGAATTTCTCGTCGTTGTTGATCAGCCCGGCGGATGGGACCAAAGTACGCCGTCGAAAGTTGATATAAAATCGGCAAAATAAAGTCAAACTGATCGGTTTGACTATCCCGTTGCTTGAGCTTCTCAAGTTGACGGGCAATGATACCATTAACGAAGTTGGTTTGTGCGTTAGTGAAGGTGAGCACATTATTGGTAGTCAACATAATGCCAATTGGCGCGGTTTGTGGGGCCGATAATTCGTGAGTTGGGACATAAACATCGAAAATTAAAAGAGTTAATCCAGCGTCAGGATCGCCTTCCACCCGGGCTTTTTCGTAAGGGTCGATTGCGTAATCCAGTAATTCCTGAGTCACTTCATACTTTTCAAACAAGGCTTCCCGTTCGTTGGGAAGCGGTTCAAAGACACTGACCCAGTAACCATGATCGTTAATTTTAACTGAACTAAGCACAATTTCACCTCCACAAATTAATTACTTATCGTTTATTATACGCTATTATAATATCAGGATTGAAGTAGAAATGAGGAGAATCTTTTGATAAAACCACGGTGGATAATAAGGGAACAATTGACTCCACAACAAGAACGATGCTCGGTCCGCTACTTACTCCAGCGGCAATGGGCGCTTCCAAGTAGACTAGTTCATTATTTACGGGTTCGGCGTCAAGTGTTAATTAACGGAACCTACCGGAATATGAATGAGCCAGTGGCGCCGGGTGAGCAGGTTACGCTTAATTTTGCTGGAGACGAGTTTCGAACGCCAACTTCTAATTATCGGCCGACACCATCACCAATGCTGGACGTTCTTTTTGAAAACCGTGATCTACTGGTTGTTAATAAGCCCGCGGGACAGAAGACACACCCCAACAAGCCGTTAGAAACGGGAACATTAATGAATGACGTGGCGGGCTACTTGCAAGACAGTTCTGCAGCGGCTTACATGGTGCACCGGATTGACCAAGCCACTAGTGGGGCAGTGATTGTCGCAAAAAATCCAGTGGTGGTGCCCATCCTCGATCGCTATATTGCGGCTGGAAAGATTCATCGGCGCTATGTTGCCGTCGTCGAAGGAACCCTTGCCAAAAAGTGCGGGCGATTTAGCTGGCCAATTGGTTTCGATCCGACTGATCAGCGAAAACGATGCGTTAATGGTTTAAAGGCCAAGCCAGCATTAACAAATTATCAGGTACTACAAACATCTGATAATTTAAGTTTGGTCCAGTTACAATTGCAGACGGGACGGACACACCAAATTCGGGTCCACTTAGCCCATAGTGGGCACCCAATTGTCGGTGATCCCTTATACAATGGTCGACCTTATTCACGGATGCTCCTCCATGGGATCGCTCAGCAGTTAGTGGTGCCGTTTAAGCAAACTTTACGTGAAATTTACGCTCCCCTCCCTAACTATTTTCCGCCGGCTCTGGTAAAATATGACCAGAAAGAATATAAGGGGGATATTAATTGTCACTTTTAGGGGAACTCTATGGACCGTTTTTTGATGGTCATAATTGGTTAACTGTTGTTGAGTCCGGTCAGGACTGGCTAATCATTTTATCGCTAGTATTAATTGAATGTCTGCTGTCTGTTGACAACGCCATTGTTCTGGCTGCCCAAACCAGAGTTCTGCCAACGTTAAAGGAACAAGAAGAGTCACTATTTTATGGTATTTGGGGGTCCTACCTTTTCCGCTTTTTAATTATTGGAATTGGGACATTTCTAATCAATTTTTGGGAAATCAAGGTCCTTGGGGCAATTTACCTGATGTATCTGTCATACCGTTTCTTTAAGAATCAACTAACCGGACAGCACCATCGTCGGCAACGAAAGAGTCGTGCAGCGGGATTAACTGGTCGGAAAAGATTTTGGGCAGTTGTCGCTCAAATTGAATTTATTGATATTGTGTTCTCAATCGATTCGGTTCTGGCATCATTAGCCGTTTCGTCAAATCCCGTCATTGTTTTGATTGGTGGTTTTATCGGGATTGCCTGTATGCGGGGAGTGGCTGAAATTATTATGCGCTTAATGCGTAAGATTCCAGAACTAGAGCCAATGGCATATGTCTTAATTTTCTTGATTGCAATTAAACTCTTCTTGACGATTCCAATGATTGATATTGAGATTCCCTCGGGACAGTTTGGGATTTTCATAGTTGGGGTATTTATTGCAACCTTTATTGTTCACTTTATTCGAAATCCGAAGGGCAAGGGTGAGCAACCACAAGTAAAGGAGGATGATAGTGATGATCGAAGCCACCATTGATAATTTTGACCAGTTAACCGCGGGTAAGCTGACAGTCGTTGATTTCTGGGCACCCTGGTGTGGACCATGTAAAATGATGGCGCCGGTAATGGAAGAAATGGCCCAAAAATATGGCGATCGAATTCAATTCGTCAAATTTAATGTTGATGATAATAAGGAAATTCCACAACGATACAAAGTGATGAGTATTCCGAGTCTCGTCCTGTTTCGGGATGGGCAAGCGAAGGAAAAGGTGACGGGCTTTTACAATGCCGCCCAACTTAGTCACTATTTTGAACGAAAATTGGGAGAAAACGATCAGTAATTTGAACAACAACAGTCTTTTGGAAACGGGTTTCGTTTTTGAAAGGCTGTTTTTAATATGAATTTAAACGATGGCATAAAATCACATTTCCAATAATTTTTCCGCATTATTTAAATCTGTAATTAAAACGTTCGCGTAACCACCAGTTAAGGCCGCATGAATTGCTGGTAATTTTTCAATTCCACCAGCGACTAAGATAGATTGGCGTTTATGTTTGAGATCCGCAAGTGGTAATGAGACAGTCCGTTGGGCGATTTGAGGTGCAGCAATAGTCCCATTTTTAGTAATGAATTGAGAGAGAATATCACCAACTGCATGGGCCTCTAAAAAATTAATTTGCTGCTGTGTGAAGTAGCCAAGTTGAAAAAGCATCGCTTCGGGCCGGGTAGTACCAACCGTAAAGAGAGCAATTTGGGCATTCTGACCCTGCTTAATAATGCGTTTAATGAATTGATCCTGGAGCACGAGATCACGAGTCTTTTGGTTATCAAAAATCACTGGGACGGGCAGGATCTCTGTCTGCGTGTGGAACGAGGTATTAAATTGCTGAGTAATAATGCTCGAATAGTTATTTCGTGATGAATTAGACACAGTTCCTTTGAGATAAACCGTTTGGACGTTCTTTTTCGTACTTGGCTGAAGGTACTTAGCAATCGCTGCCATGGTGGTTCCCCAAGTCAGCCCAATGGTATCGTTGTCCTCGACGATCGTGCCTAAGTAATTGGCAGCGAGTTCGCCGATTTGATTCAAAATACTTTGGTAGGAGTCGCCGACTTGGTCAGCCACTAAGACTTTTTTGAGATGGTATTTTTGGACTAGTTTTTGTGGCAGACTGGAAACCTGTTCAAATGGATTATTAATGGTAATTTGAACGATATTTTGATCTTGAGCCAGCTGAAGGAGGCGTGAAACCGTGGGCCGGGATAAAGCTAACTTTTTTGCAATTGCTGTTTGACTGATTTTATCAATGTAATACAACCGACTAACCGTAACGGCCGCCTTTAATTGGGCGGCATTTTTATTTGTAGTGACCATTGGTTTCACCCCCGCTAACGAGTATTTATTTTTACTATTTTTTACTATTTTTCATTTTAGTTATTTACAAATGTAAAAGCAAGGGTTAACATGAAAGCGTATTCAAGAAATGAAAACGCAATCATAAAGATTGTTGAGGAGGACAATTAGTTATGGAATTTAACAAGTACATTGATCACACATTATTAGCACCTGACGCTACTGAAGAACAAGTTGACACGGTGATTAAGCAAGCAATTGATAATCACTTCCACACTGTGATGATTAACCCATACTGGGTTGCTAAGACGCACAAGGCAGTTGCCGGGACTGATGTTAAGACTGCTTGCGTGATTGGATTCCCTCTCGGTGCGAACACCACCAAGATTAAGGTCGCAGAAGCACAAGATGCCATTGACAATGGTGTTGATGAATTAGACATGGTAATGAACATTGGTGAAATGAAGTCTGGTCATTACGATAAGGTTGAAAAAGACATTCAAGCAGTTGTGGATGCCGGGCACGCAGCAAATAAAGTTGTCAAAGTTATCATTGAAACCTGTCTCTTAACCGATGATGAAATTACCAAGGCTTCGGAAATTGTTGCTAAAACCGGGGCTGACTTTGTAAAGACTTCCACTGGCTTTTCTACTGAAGGTGCCACCGTTCATGCAGTTGAATTAATGTCAGCTGCAGTCAAGGGCAGCAACACGGCCGTTAAGGCTTCCGGTGGGATTCACAGTGCCGAAGAAGCACAAGCAATGATTGATGCCGGGGCAACTCGCTTAGGGGTCAGCCACAGTATGGCAATTATTGGTAAGGAATAATTAAACGAAGGTGAAAAATCATGAAACGTTTTAATTTAAGTCATGCAATGTTCTCTGATGCCAAGTATCTCCTTTATGAAGACGACAATTTTAAGGCAGAAACGTATAAATTTCCCGATGGTATCGAAGCTTTAAAGGTTTCCAACAGTCGTGGTTACCTAACATTATTACCATTTTATGGTTTGATCATTTGGGATGCCGTATTTGATGGCATTAACTTAAAGGAAAAGGATGGTTTTAAGCAGCCTCACTGGGGAAAGCAAATTGCTGATACCTATGGTGCCTTTGAATTTACTTCTGGTTTACTAGCCAATGGTAACCCTGGTCCAGAAGATCACCATGTACAACATGGGGAAGCAGCCACTGCACGGATGGACCACGCTTACTTAGAAATTGGCGATGATACCATCACTGTGCAAAGCGACTACGAATACATCAAGGGCTTCGGTGACCACTATATTGAAAAGCCATCAGTCACAATGCACAAAGACAGTGGCTTATTCGATATTCGTCAACACGTTAAGAACTTATCTGGCTGTGCACCAATGACCTTACAATACATGTGCCACCTCTGCTATGCCTATGTTGACAACGCCGTGATGACTTCTAACATTCCAGACGAAGCTTTCCAATTACGGACTTCAGTACCTGATCACGTTCACCCAACTCCTGAATGGACTAAGTTTACGGATGAACTGGAGAAGAGTGGCAAGATGATTGATAAATTGGACGATGCCAGTCACTATGACCCAGAAATCGTCTTCTTCTCTAAAGATTTACGGAAGTACACAGATAAAGCAGAATTCCGGATGGACTTAGGAAATGGTCATAACTTCTTGACAACTTATGAGACAGAAAACTTGCCAATTGTTACTCGTTGGATTCTCTACAATGCTGACCAACAAGTTGCTGCTTACTGTCTTCCAGGAACGTGTACCCCAGAAGGTCAAGCGGCTGCGAAGAAGGCTGGTACATTAATCATGCTCCAACCAGGTGAAGAAAAAGACTTCCACGTTGTAACTGGACTCGAAAAATAGGAGGGTGTAGAAGATGACTCACGACATTACAGTAATTGGTTCCAACATGATGGAACTTTCAACAGATATTGATCGGATGCCAAAACTTGGTGAAACTGTGGCGGCACCTGATTTTCACATGGCCTTTGGGGGCAAAGGTGCAAACCAAGCCTATGCGGCCTCACAATTGGGATCTAACGTGGCAATGATTTCCAAAGTTGGTTCCGATATGCTGGGTCGTGAGTATCTAAAGCACTTTAAAGAAAGCGGTATTGATGTTGCCGGAGTTAGTGTTGGTAAAAAGAGTAACGGGGTTGCGCCGTGCTTCATTCAAGGGAACATGAACAGCATTATTATTGTGCAAGGTGCCAATAGTGAATTGACACCAGATGTGCTGGAAGACTACCGCGATATTATTAAAAATTCGAAGTTGATTGTTCTCCAACAAGAAATTTCACTTGAAACTGACTACCGGGCAATTGAAATAGCGCATGAATATGGGGTACCAGTAATGCTCAACCCAGCACCGGCTAATGACCATATTGACATTCAGCATGTGGCAATGTGTGAGTTCTATTCACCAAATGAAACGGAATTAGGCCGTTTGACCAAGATGCCAATTGATACAATTGATCAAATTAAGGCGGCCGCTCATAAGCTCGTTGATCTGGGAGTTAAAAACGTGATTGTTACAATTGGTTCCCGGGGCGCACTCTGGGTAAGCAAGGATCATGAAGAATTGATTCCGTCATACAAAGTGGATGCAGTAGATTCAATTGGTGCAGGTGACTCGTTTGTTGGTGCCTTCTCCCACTACTACACACAAGGTGAAGATATCAGCACGGCACTCAAGCATGCGAACGCATATGCTGCCGTTACGGTCACTCGTGCCGGTAGTCAAACCTCATACCCGACTGCCAAGGAATTACCAGCTTTGCAACGGAAGTTGGGAATCGACGTCACCGATGAATTAGTTGGTGCATAACGTTGTTTTAAAGAGAAGCACAACAATAGCGAACGTGCTTCTCTTTTTTTAGAGGTGAATTGGTGTTAACTTTCACAAGCAAACCGATTTCAATTCACTGATTTTATTGAATGCGTTTGCAAATGTTCGAAACATCTACAGAAAAAATTTTAAAAAATTTTGAGGAATGTGAAAGGCCGAGCGTATACGTTTTCATGATGTTTTCATTGTTAAAACGTTAAACTTGTTGACGGAATGCGCTTGCAAACGATTTCTTGGTATGGTAAATTATGATCGTTAAGAAAATGTAAAACGGTTTACGTGATTTTACTGAACAAGGAGGATGACAGAATGTCAAACAAGATTGCTGTTCTGGGTAGTATTAATGTTGATACTACTTACCACATGGATCGCTTCCCACAACCTGGAGAAACTTTACAAGCTAAGGATAAGTCCTCAGCTCCTGGTGGAAAGGGTGCTAACCAATCAGTTGCCTGTGCACGGTCTGGTGCTAAGACTTATCACATCGGCATGGTTGGCGCTGACCAAGAAGGCCAATTTATGCGTGAATCAATGCAAGAAGATGGTATTGACACGAAGTTTGTTGGCATTGACAAGATGCATGGTACCGGGACTGCGATGATCACTTTGGATGCTGAAGGCCAAAATGACATCATGGTATACGGTGGTGCTAACCAAGCTATGACAACGGATGTTTTGAAGAACACTGATGATTTATTTAAAGAAATTGATTTCATCATTACTCAATTTGAAACACCACAAAAAGTTTCTGCTGAAGCCTTTAAGCGGGCAAAGGAAAATGGCGTAACCACCATTTTGAACCCCGCACCAGCCAAGGATATTGATCCAGAATTGTTGAAGTACACTGATGTGATTGCACCAAACGAAACGGAAAGTGCTTTACTCACGGGGATCGAGATTACCGATGAAGATTCCATGATCAAGACGGCTGAATACTTCAAAGCTAAGGGCGTACCGAACCTGCTGATCACATTAGGTTCAAAAGGGGTCTTCTACTCCACACCAAATGATCATGGCTTGGTTCCAGCGTTCAAAGTTAAGCCAGTTGATACCACTGCTGCTGGGGATACTTTCATCGGCGCATTGACTTCACAATTGAAGAAGGACTTGAGTAATATTGCGGATGCCTTGGTATACGCGCAACGGGCTTCTAGTCTTACTGTTCAAAAGATGGGGGCTGCACCTTCAATTCCAACCTACGATGAAGTTAAAGCAGCCTTAGCCGAAAGTGGCAAGTAGAATACTACGAAAGGGGAATATTAAAATGAAAAAAACAGGAATTTTAAATTCAGAAGTTGCATCAGTTGTTGCTGGAATGGGTCACATGGATTGGCTTTCAATCGGTGATGCCGGAATGCCAGTACCAATGGGTACAAAGAAGATTGACCTTTGTGTTGATAAAGAATTACCAAGCTTCATGGATGTTCTCAAGAATGTTTTGAAGGAAATGAAGGTCCAAAAGATTTACTTAGCGGACGAAATTAAGGATCAAAACCCTGAACAATTGGAAAACATCAAAAAGGCATTGCCAGATGTTGAAATTGAATTTATGCCCCACGCGGACTTAAAGAAGAACTTGGCCAAGACCCACGCCTTTATTCGGACTGGTGAAATGACGCCATACTCCAACATTATTCTTGAATCTGGTGTAACATTCTAAAGCTTAATTAGAAAGAGGTTTAATAATGGATAGTACAAAAAAGCAATCATGGGTTCAATATCCCGATGGTTACCTTAGCAAAACGCCAATTTGGCAATACATTTTAGTTACTTTAGTTTTCCCATTCTGGGCAATGGCCGCAGCCTTAAACGATATTTTAATTACCCAGTTTAAGACGGTCTTTACTTTGAATGATACTGCTACAGCACTTGTTCAATTTGCCTTCTACGGTGGTTACTTCTTACTGGCATTGCCAGCTGCAGCCATCATTCGGAAGAACACATATAAATTTGCTATTTTAACTGGTTTAACATTCTTTATTATCGGTTGTGCCTTGTTCTTCCCTGCATCTCACATGGCTACTTATGGAATGTTCTTAGGTGCGGTTTTCGTTATCGCCATTGGTTTAAGTTTCCTGGAAACTTCATGTGATACTTATTCCACAATGATCGGGCCAAAGAGTACTGCAAACCTGCGGATTAACATTTCCCAATTATTAATTCCAATTGGTAACATCACTGGGATTGTGTTAGGTAAGTACTTAGTCTTTGCCGGCCACGGTAACATGGAAGACGAAGTTAAGGGAATGAGTGCTGCTGAAAAGTTGGCATACAACAAAGAAGTTCTTCAATTAACTTTGAAGCCATACAAGTACATCTTAGTTGCCTTAATTATTCTCTTTATTTTAATTGCCATTACTAAGATGCCATACTCCAAGGCTGCACCAAAGAAGGATGCCCAAGGGGTTGAAGAAAAGAAGCCATCAACTGGTGAATCAGTTGGCTACTTAATTCATAACAAGCGCTTCATGAAGGCGGTTGGGGCACAATTCCTTTACGCCGGAATGCAGACTTGTGTTTGGTCATTTACGATTCGTTTTGCTTTACGGATTATCCCAGGCATTACTGACCACGCGGCTACTAACTACATGATTATTGGTTACGCTGCCTTCTTTATTGGTAAGCTACCTGCTACTTGGTTAATGCACCGCTTCTCAATTACCAAGGTTATGACTTGGTACGGTATTCTTGGGACATTGAGTCTGGTCTTCGCCTTTACTTACCATGGAACTGCTGCTATTTGGGGTGCCGTAATGAGTGACTTCTTCTTTGGACCATTCTGGCCAACGATTTACGCTCACGGTTTGGATCAAGTTCACGAAAAGAAGTACACCGAAACTGGTGGTGCCTTCATGGTTATGTCCTTGATCGGTGGTTCATTAGTTCCATTACTGATGGGGCGGGTATCTGACCTTTCTGGTTCAATGCAACTTTCCTTCGTTGTTCCAGCAGTATGTTTCGCTTTGATTGCGATCTACTTCTTCAGCGAACACCGTTGGGAACAAGCTCACCCAGACCAAGTTCAAGAACACTAATCTGGATGGATAAAAATGATATAATAAAGAGGTTTGATCATCGAGGTTTCAAACCTCTTTTTTGTTTAGGAGGAAAAATCATGATTTGGATTTACGTGATTATTGTAATTGTCTGTTTCTTAATTGGAACAGTTTGGAGTTACCGCAAAAATCGTCATCATAAGTAGTTAAGAAGGGATATAAAATGGATGTGCAAACGGTCCGCAAAGATTTTCCTATTTTAAATCAACGGGTCAATGGGGAACCATTAATCTATTTTGATAATGCAGCCACTTCACAAACGCCACTGCCAGTTCTTGATGCAGTTCGTAATTACTACTTAACAGAAAACGCTAATGTGCACCGGGGTGTTCATACGCTAGCAGAACGTGCTACAGAACATTATGAACAGGTCCGACAAAAAGTAGCGCGCTTTATCAATGCCCAAGCGGCAAAAGATATTATTTTTACCAGATCAACAACAGAGAGCCTAAACGTGATTGCGCGTGGCTTCGGCGATCAGGTTGTTGAAGCGGGCGATGAAATTGTTGTGACGGCAATGGAGCACCATAGTAATCTTGTACCGTGGCAAGAATTGGCAATGCGCACTGGGGCACAACTCAAGTTTATTGAATTAGATGCCGAACAGAAATTATCCTTGAAAAGCGCGGCGGAACAAATTACGTCACGAACGAAAATTGTGGCGGTGACGGCTGCTTCTAACGTACTCGGGACGTTGACACCTATTCGCAAATTAGCAAATTTAGCTCATCAGGTCCAGGCTTTTTTTGTAGTGGATGCTGCTCAGCTAGTAGGTCATCGACCAGTTGATGTGCAGAAGTGGGATGCTGATTTCATTGCATTTTCTGGTCATAAAATGTTAGCACCCACTGGCATTGGGGTTCTATACGGCCGTAGCGATGTCCTTCAGATGACGTGTCCAGTGCGTTTGGAGGCGAAATGATCGAAGATGTTACCCGCACGAAGACGACTTTCAAGCGTGCACCACTGGGGTTTGAAGCTGGAACCCCCAATATTAGTGGGGTAATCGGTCTCGGGGCAGCGATTGATTATTTAAAGCAAATTGGCTTTTCGGCGATTGAACAACAAGAGCAGGGGCTGGCTAACTACCTTTTACCACGGCTTCGTGAAGTTGATGGTGTAACATTATATGGAACGCAACAAGAGCACACGGGAGTGTTTGCTTTTAATCTTAGCGGGCTCCATCCCCATGATGTTGCAACTGGACTGGATATGGAAGGGGTCGCTGTACGGGCTGGTCACCATTGCGCGCAACCGTTGATGCATACGCTCGGGGTTAACGCAACGGTTCGCGCTAGTGTTGCCTTTTACAATACAATTGATGAATGTCAGCGGTTCTTGGATGCCCTCGTGGCGGTAAGGGAGTTTTTTCAAAATGGGCTTAGCTAAATTAGGATTTTTATATAAAACGTTGGTGCTAGAACATGCCAAGCAACCACACCATTATGCTATTCACCTGCCAGAAGGGAGTCACCAAAAGACCCTTCATAATCCAACGTGTGGGGACACGGTAAATGTGGCCGTGCAAATTCAAAACGGCCAGTTACAAAAGGTTTGTTTTAATGGCCAAGGATGTACGATTTCACAAGCAGCTGCTAGTATGATGACGGATGAATTGACTGGACGAAGCGTGGACGAAGCGCAACGATTAATTCAAGCGTTTTTAGATTTGTGCATGGGAAAAGAAATTTCGCCAACAATGCAAAGGAAGTTGGGCGACGCTGCAGTGATGGGGACCGTCGCAGAATTTCCGGCGCGGATTAAGTGTGCGACGCTGTCGTGGCATGCGGTTCAAGAAATTTTAATGCAAAATGATCAGTAATATTATCAGTAAAGCGGGCGAGAGTGTGATGATTGCACTCTCGCCCGCATTTCTTACTTATTCCAATGTTGATCTTTAAATTGTTCGCGACCACCCGCTTCTTGGGCGGCATAAACGTCCGGATTTTTCTTGTAAAAGTCCTGATGGTAATCTTCAGCTAGATAAAATGGTTGTGCATCTTCAATTTGCGTGACGATCGGTTCATCAAACAGGCCACTGTCTTGAAGCTTTTGCTTAGATGCTTCCGCGATTTGACGTTGCTGGTCATCTTTAACAAAGATGACGGGTCGGTAGTTATCTCCCCGGTCCTGAAACTGACCGCTGGCATCGGTGGGATCAGTTTGGTGCCAATAAATTTCCACCAATTCTTGGTAGGAAATTACCTGGGGATCAAAAGTAATTTTTACCGCTTCAGTATGACCAGTCGTGCCAGATTTAACCTGTTCATAAGTCGGGTTGGCGATGTGACCGCCAGTATAGCCGGATTCAACTTTTTCAATTCCCGGATGGGTATCGAATGGTTCGACCATGCACCAAAAACAACCACCAGCAAAAATTGCAGTATCTAAACTCATTGTTCATTCCTCCTTAATTTTTACCAAAGATTGGCCAAGCAGCAACTTCAGAACCCTTGTAGGTTTTTTCGATGGCTTGCTTAGTTTCCTCAGTTTGGTAAGCAGCGACAACTTTTTTGTAGACTTTGTTATTCTTGTTCTTTTCTTGAACCGCAATGATATTTACGTATGGCTTGGCCTGTTTGTTAACTGGTTCGAGGTAGATAGAATCCTTCTTTGGATTCAGATTAGCGGCTTCGGCGTAATTCCCGTTAATGATTGAAGCATCAACAGAATTTAGTGCACGGGCTGCAGTAGCCGGGTCAACTTCCTTAAATTTCAAATTTTTGGGGTTATCTGTAATATCGTTCAATGATGGTTTAATTCCAGAACCCTTTTTAACTTTGATCAAACCGGCGGATTGCAGGACATTTAAACCACGACCGAGCGTAGTTGGTTCGTTAGGAATCGCAATTGTGGCACCGTTGGGGAGGTCCTTAATGCTTTGGAATTTTTTTGAATAAACGCCCAGTGGTGAAATAACGGTATTGCCGATGGAAGTGAGGTGGGCATTTTCCTTTTTGTTGTAGGAATCAAAGTAGTAGCGGGTGAGACAAGAATGCATATCAATTTTACCTTCTTTTAGCGCCACGTCGGGTTGGACATAGTCATTAAAAGTGACGTACTGAATGGTAATGCCTTGCTTCTTTAATCGTTTACGGACGTTATTCCAAACTGGTTGTGAATCCGTACCGACTAATCCTAACCGAACCACTTTATTTTGCTGGGTAGTCCGGTGGTGAATAAAGCCAATGACTCCACCAATAACAATAATAGCGATAATGATTAATGTAATAATCCCAGAATGACGTTTTTTCATAAGAATTCCTCCTTGATTAGAAAAGAAAAACGTCCCAGAGAACAGCTATGCTTATTCTATGGGACGTCTGTAACGTGTTACCACCCTAATTCAGTATCTCAAGATACCCTCAGTCGGTTCATTATTTGTCACCAAATCAATCAGCTCAAACAGTAAACCGCAGCTCTGAATAACGGTTGCCACCCCGTAACCAACTTACTAATGCTCGTTAGTTAGATTTTCACAAGACCATCTTCATCAACCATTTCAGGATCGTTTTTCAGCAAACCACGACTCTCTTTGCCAGAAATTAGTGATTAATCATCTTTTCTAATCATTTTTTTAATTAAGTTGTCATTATCATAACGAAACGATTTACGTCTGTCAACCCTTTAGAGTGATTTTCCTAATTCATAGGCGACTTCTGGATAGAAGCGTAAGTGATCGGGCCCCGTCACTTTACCGGCCAAAACCTGACCACCGAAACGCCAGCCAAGATCGTCGAAGATTTCTTTGAATTCAGATTTGATATTATCAAAGTTATCGGTTTCTGCGACCGCAATCAAGACAGCCGTCTTTTCTTTGCGCAGCTCTTTGGTCCAAAATTGCATATAGTCGATAACGGTTTTCATTTGGGCCGACATCCCGAAAAAGTAGAGGGGCGTGGTAAAGACGATGGTATCAGCTTTCATCATTTGCTCTTTTAATTCACTTAATCGTTGGTTGGTTAACTGAAAATTTTGCTCGTGATCAACGTGGAGCATGGGCAAAGGATCGCTACCAGCATTAAATTGGATCACTTCATGTCCTGCTTCTTGCGCCCCAGCACTAAACCGATTGGTAATTGCTCGGACCGCCCCATCTTTGAGTGGGCTGCCGTTAATAATCAACATGCGCACCGTGAGTCCCTCCTTGATTTATACATTGCTAAACGTTCTAACTTCTATCTTAGCACTTCTCAAACGTTTTTGTTGTCTTCTTTATCGTAAATTGTTATGATTAATAGTATTTGATTAAATTATACGGAGATGAAAATAGATGGCCGTTTTAGATGTTTCGGGACTGACGATGAGTTTTGCGGATAAAAAGCTATATGAAAATGCCAGTTTTCAGCTCGAAAAGGGCGAACATATGGGAGTGGTTGGCCAAAATGGGGCTGGTAAGTCGACCCTCATTAAGATTTTGATTGGGACTGAATTGCCGGTTGCGGGTCAGCTTAAGTGGCAGAAGAATACCAAAATCGGCTATTTAGATCAATACGTTGATATTCCGCATGGGATGACGCTAATTGAATTTTTGCACACTGCCTTTAGTCAGTTATATAAGATAAATGACGAGATGAATCAACTGTATTCTGACTATGCCACTTCGATGGATGATCAGCTATTAACTAAGGCCGGGCGACTTCAAGAAAAGTTAGATGCCAATAATTTCTATGAAGTGGAGACTCAGATTGAACGCGTAATGTCGGGGTTAGGACTAAATGAAATTGGTAAAGATCACGTCGTTTCCGAGATGAGTGGTGGTCAACGCTCCAAAATTATTTTGGCCAAAATGTTATTGGAAAATCCCGATGTCATTTTGCTTGACGAACCAACAAACTATTTGGATACTGCACATATCAAATGGCTAATTGACTATTTAAATGACTTTACTGGCGCTGCGATGATCATTTCTCACGATTATGATTTTTTGGAACGAGTTACGAATTCAATTGTGGACGTGGCGTTTGGGAAAATTACGAAGTACCGCGGAAGCTTCCAACAAGCCATGCGGCAAAAGGAAGAACGTAAGGAAACGCAGCAACGGGAGTATGAGAAACAACAGGAAACGATTGAGAAAGCTGAACGTTTTATCCGGAAGAATAAAGCAGGTTCTAAATCGACGATGGCCAAGTCACGGGAGAAAATGCTGGCGCGGATGGACCGGATTGATCCACCCTCGGATAATTTAAAAGCGACATTTAAGTTTCCCTATGAAAATACGGGGTCAGCGAATGCACTGCGGGTAACCGAACTAGCGGTGGGTTATGGGCGGCCACTATTGAAGCCGGTCACGTTCTCCATGACAATGGGCGAGAAATTACTCTTGACTGGTTTTAATGGGGTCGGTAAGTCAACGCTGATCA
Source organism: Limosilactobacillus sp. C0001E2 (assembly GCF_056590915.1). NCBI lineage: Bacteria > Bacillati > Bacillota > Bacilli > Lactobacillales > Lactobacillaceae > Limosilactobacillus > Limosilactobacillus sp. C0001E2. The sequence goes on from NZ_JBWPXC010000002.1 coordinate 101,124, forward strand.
AGTCAATTCTCGGCAAGATTCCATCTTTAGCAGGGGCAGCGACCTTTTCACCATCGGCGATTGTGAACTACTTTGATCAGGATCTGGAATGGGATGACCCGACGCTGACGCCGCTCCAAACCATTCAGAATCTATTTCCGACCATGCTGCCGAAAACGATTCGTCAACGGTTAGCAGGGGCAGGGATTAACGCTGCTAACACCCAAAAAACGCTGCATTTGTTATCTGGTGGTGAGCAAACCAAGGTGAAATTAGCAATTCTCGAACTAACGCCCAGCAATTTTTTGGTAATGGATGAACCAACGAATCACCTTGATGATGAAACGAAGGAGGGGCTCAAACGGGCATTACAACAATTTCCAGGGAACCTCATTCTGGTAAGTCACGAAGCGAGTTTTACAGATGGCTGGCTCGATAAAGTATTAAATGTGGAAAAATTAAGTTTGAAAGAGCGGAAGTAGCTTAAGAAAAGGATTTCGGCCCTTTTTTTGTAGTTTACATGTAAACGTTTTCTCAAAAATGGTTGCAAATTGGTAAAAAGATGTTAGGATAAGAATTGTAGTTAATGTAAACGTTTACAAGAGTTAGCTGTCTACAGGAAATAACCTTTACATTAGTTAGCAATTATTCATTTATTCGTGTAAAAGTTAGATTCTGCTGTCAATTAGGGGAGTGTAAACATGGATATGACACACAAGGGTAACCAGCTGCACCAAGTAAAACCCGTGAAGAAAGCACGGGTAGACCTTGATGCTGGGCTACCAGATCTACCGAAGCGCGTGATCTTTGCGATTACGTTTGGTTTCTTGGGAATTAATATGGGATTTTCACTACAGAGTTCCCAGATGAGTCGGATTTTCCAATCAATTGGTGCTAATCCGAACACGTTAGGTTTCTTCTTCATTTTCCCACCGTTAATGGGAATGATTGTCCAACCATTAATTGGTAAGTACTCAGATCGGACCTGGAACCGGTTTGGTCGGCGAATGCCATACTTACTGTTTGGTGCGCCAATTGCAGCACTAGTTTTGTTGATGCTGCCATTTTCTGGATCCTTCGGCTTCGGTTATGGTTCGCTGGCTGCGATGATCTTTGCAGCATTTGCTGTTTGCTTTATGGACCTGTTTAACAACATTTGTATGCAACCATTCCGAATGATTGTCGGTGATATGGTTAACAACAAGCAAAAGAATTTTGCCTGGTCATGGCAACAGATCTTCTTTAACACTGGTGGTATTTTAGCATCACTGTTACCATTTATCTTTACCGCATTCGGTATGCACAACACCGCTAAAAAAGGTGTGGTACCAAACACCGTTATTTGGGCATACATTGTTGCGGCGGCAGTCTTACTGATTACTAGTATGTGGACCGTCTTTAACGTTAAGGAATACGATCCCGCTACTTACGCTAAGTATCATGGGATTGATCCGGCTGCTAATAAGAAGTCAGTTTCACTCTGGCACTTATTGAAGACGGCACCAAAGGCCTTTTACGAAATTTGTTTAGTTCAATTCTTCAGTTGGGTCGGTGTAATGTACGTCTGGACTTATTCGACGGGAACACTTGCAAAGAACGTTTGGGGGACCACGAACCCAACTAGTGCGGGCTTTCAAGCAGCTGGTAACTGGTACGGTGTGTTGACGGCAATTTTGAGTGTTGCTGGAATTTGCTGGGGCTTTCTCTACTCTAAGTCCAAGGCCAATGCACGGAAACAATGGTACACGCTAGGGTTGACTCTCGGTGGAATTGGTTTAATCCTAGTATCATTAGCGCACAATCAAGCATTGACCATTGTGGCCTTTATTCTCTTTGGAATTTCATACTTTACGATTCACACAATTCCATTTACCCTGTTAACTTCATCGTTAAATGGTGAAAACGAAGGTGCCTACATGGGATTGTTTAATATCGGAATTTGTTTACCACAAATTGCAGCTTCATTATTGAGCTTTGTGATCTTCCCAATGACGGGCAAGAGTCAACCAACAATGATGTTAATTGCGGGAATCTCCTTAATCATTGGTGCCATCGCAGTTCACCAAATTCATGAAGGGGTGGCCGCCGCTAAGGCATAAGCGATAACTAAATTTAAAAAGTGCGGAACAACTAGCTGTTGTTTCGTGCTTTTTGTATAATGAAGAAAAATAACAAAGGAATTGAGCAAATGGCACAGCGACAAATAAAGGTTTTTTCACATAATGATTTAGACGGGTTTGGGGCGCCATTTTTACTAACGGCGGTTCAGGAATTAGTATTCCCGGACGAAGAATTTAAGATTACCAATATTGGAGCAGGTAAGATTGATGAAGAATTGGATTATTGGTTTACCCATGCCGATTTAGGGGCTTATACTGATGTCTACATTATGGATATGACGCCCGAAAGTAAGCACACTTTTCAGCAACTAAACACCAATTTTGCCAACCACTGGTTAGTGTTTGATCATCATGAAACGGCGGCGGCTTCCCGGCAACAGTATTCTAATAACATGGTGACTTTTGATAATGGTCAGAACCAAAGCGCCACTAGCTTAGTTTGGAATTGGGTTCAGCAACAGGACAGGGCGAATCGCTTGGCTCTAGAACGTCAAACGACCTTAGCACAAATTGTGGAATTGATTCGGGCCTATGATACTTGGGATTGGCAAAATGATCCAACCTTAGCGAAGGAAGTTAAAACGGGAGCGGATGAATTGGACCAACTCTTTTGGTTTTATCCGTTAGATCATTCTGCAGAATTTATTCAAAAAGTTTATTTAAAGGGCTGGCAGCAATATCGTGCAGAAAACGCGCTGCTGATTCAAACGCTAAATGATCGGCGTCAGCACTACCTTCACCATCACTTGAAAGACGTTTTAATTGATGAATTAGGTGGTCATAAGTGGGGTTTTGTATACGCTGACGATTACAAGTCTGAAATTGCGCATGCGTTATTAGAAGAGCATCCCGAAGTCGCAGCAGCGCTGGTGATTAGTCCGACTAGTTTGTCCCTGCGGAGTAATGGTCAGATTGATGTGGCCAAATTTGCAGAAAAGTATTTCCGTGGTGGTGGCCACGCAGATGCTGCTGGTGGTCGAATTGATATTAATATGATCCAAGTTGGGGAGCGTGCCGTGATTGAGCATGTGCAGAACCAAATTCAAGAAGCAGAGGCAGATCAGGCGGCAAATCAGGAAACGGTCGCAGATAATTTAGACCCAGCGGTGGCAGCAAAACTGGCTGCTTTGTTTGGTGATCAGAACTAAAAAAATGGCTCCAATTTGGAGCCATTTTTTATAACGATGATTTTTGGTAATTAGCGTGCAAAAAGCGGTCCATTGTAATTGGATCTTCACCAGTAAGGCGGTGGAAATCATTACTAGTTGCGCTCATTAAACCGCGCCCACCAGCATCGTACATGGAAGCTAGTTCAGCACCGCCATCATTCTTATATATTCTTCCGAATTGTTCAACCGTCACTGGTCGATAGGAAATCGGCTGCCCAGTGACGTCGGTCATGATTTTGGCTAGCTCAATCATATTATAATTTTGCGGCATCGAGAGGAGATAACTTTGTCCATGATCTCGCATGGTTGGTTGCGCAGCTAGACTAGCAATTGCTTTAGCACTGTCGTTACGACTAATAAAGCTGAGTGGTCGGTCGCCAACTGGGTAGATAAGATGACCACGTTCGATTAATTCCGGTAAGTACGGCACCAGTGGATCTGCATAGAGGGTATTGCGGACATAAGCGTATGCTAAACCGCTTCCCGCGAGACGCCGGGGAACGTAAGCGTAGAATGGTGACATTTGAAATGGATTATTAGTTTGATCGGCAAAGAAGCTAACGAAAATGAAGCTTTCAATTCCATTGCGCTTGGCACCGGCCAACACATTTTCAAATTCTTGAACCCGTTGTATTAAGTTATAGGTGATACTTGGAATATATATGAGAACGTCAATATCAGTAAAACTTTGGTCAATTGTTGATGGATCGGTGTAATCTAAGTGAGTAACGGTCATACTGGTACCATCGAAAAGGGAAGCCTTTTTCATGTTATGAACACCAACGCGAATGTCAGCTTCGTCAACATAATTCCGTAGGTGATGAACAACCTTTTGACCTAGATGGCCGCTAGCGCCAGTAACTAAGTAATTCATTGTTGATTTTCCTCCTTTGTGTGGGCAACTAAAATGTCATTAATGATGTCTTCTAAAGTAATCCGGGATAACCGGCCAAACGCGGCGTTCTGCACTTCTTGGTAGGCCTGATCGAGAACTTTTTGAATATTACCGCCCACGATACATTCTGGATTGGTTGTGGGGTCGACACTAAAAAGCTGGCGATCTCCTTCAACCGCATAGTAAATATCCAGTAAAGAAATCGCGCTCGGCTGCTTAGCAAGATGGGGATTCGGTGAACCATGGGTGGTTTGGATTAGACCGGCCTTTTGTAATGCTCCCATGATGCGACGAACCACGACCGGTGACGTCATGACACTTGCCGCGATATTTTCACTAGAGAGTTTGGTGTTTTCATAGATATTTAAGTAGGCCAGGATGTGGATAGCATCACTAAACCGAGTTGAAACTTTCATAAACTCACCTCAATTAAGAAATGTGATTGACTATAATATACTCTACTGATCGTAACTTTTCAAGTTACAAAATTAAACGTTAACCTTGACACTTTAGAGACTAAAGATATAATTGACGTAACTAAAATAATTACGACTAGGAGGGCTGAAATGATTAAATACGACCACGTAGCTAAAACCTATTCCTCCGTTCCGGTCATTCGGGATGTTTCATTTGAAATTAACGAAGGGGACCTCTTTGTGTTGGTTGGCCCCAGTGGGAGCGGGAAAACTACTTTATTGAAAATGTTCAATCGCTTAACTGTCCCCACCGAAGGGAACGTCTATTATCAAGGGAAAAAGATTAAAGATTATGATCTCCAACAATTACGATTACAAACTGGCTATGTTTTACAAGACAGTAGCTTATTTCCTAATTTAAATTTGCAGGATAATATTGCAATTCAATTAGAACAGCAAGGAGTTGCGAAAGTAAAACGTCATCAGCGGGCGTATGAACTATTACGGGCAGTCGATATGAATCCCGAAAAGTACGCTAAACGGATGCCAAATGAACTGTCCGGTGGTGAACAACAACGAGTCGGCATCATTCGGGCGCTCGCAGCTAGACCAGCGGTCATTTTAATGGATGAACCGTTTAGTGCTTTGGATCCAGTGGTTCGTCGTCAACTGCAAGATCTAGTGTTGAAACTACAGCAGCAGACTAAAACCACCATCATCTTTGTGACGCACGATATGCATGAGGCATTACGGCTGGGAACTAAAATTGCGGTACTTAAAGACGGTATTTTACAGCAGGTTGGCACACCCCAGGAAATTATTAACCAGCCCGCAACTGAATTTGTGAAAGAGTTCTTTCATGGACATGGCTTTCATTTTGCACTGGGGGCAGTCCTTGATGGCGGATTGGGGAAGAAAGTCAGCACGGTTTCTGATGATTTACCCATGGTCACTGCTAAAAAATTGGAGGAACTATTTGCGTTTTGCCGTGACCATCAAGATCAGCAGTTTGTTGTGCAGACTGACGATGGTCAATACATCGTTAATCGGCAGGACGTCTGGAATTATTTGATTAGGAGGGAAGAGAATCGTGTTTAACTCAATTGCAGAAACGCTTCACACTCAACAGGGAGCAATCATTAAGGCAACCGAGCAGCACATCAGCATTTCTTTACTGTCCCTGTTAATTGCGATGGTGATTGCCATTCCATTAGCCATCCTGCTGAAGGATCATCGTCGCATCGCCGAAGGCTGCTTGCAAGTTGCGGGAATTATCCAAACGATTCCTAGTTTGGCCATTTTAGGGTTACTAATTCCGCTGGTGGGGATCGGCACGGTACCGGCTGTAATTGCCCTCGTGTTATATGCTATTATGCCGATTTTTCAAAATACTTATGCTGGACTCACGCGGATTGCTCCAAATTTAGAAGAAGCAGCGACAGCTTTTGGCCTCACTAAATGGAAAAAGTTGCAACGGCTTGAATTACCATTGGCGATGCCGATGATTTTATCAGGAATTCGAATTTCGCTTGTGATGATTATTGGTACCGCGACTCTGGCAGCCTTAATTGGCGGTGGTGGTCTTGGAACCTTTATCTTGACGGGAATTCAATCCAATAATAATACCTATGTCATTATTGGGGCGGTGTTGTCCGCCATTCTAGCCTTTTTCTTTAGTTGGTTATTAAAGTTTGTCGGCAGTAATACCAAACGTCTGCGGATCGGGATGGTCGCGATCGTAATTTTACTATTTGGATTTGGCGGTTATAAAGGGTATCAAGTATTGCGTCCTGCGCCAACTAAGATTGTGATTGCTGGAAAAATGGGTAGTGAACCCGATATCTTGATTCATATGTATAAGGATCTGATTCAGCAGGAAGATCCCCAGGCAGAGGTTACTTTAAAACCAAATTTTGGTGGTACGACATTCCTGTTTAAGGCGTTACAAAGTAATCAAATTGATGTTTATCCGGAATTTACGGGAACGGTCAACCAACAAATTATTAAGTCCAAGCGAAAAACGGGAGCTAATCCGCAAGAGACATATCAGTTGGCTAAGCGGGAATTAGCACGCCGTTATCAAATGCGTTATTTGAAGCCAATGCAATATCAAAATGGGTATGCATTAGTGGCAAGCCCGCAGTTTGCCAAAACTCACCAGTTAACAAAGATGAGTCAGCTTGCTAATTATAATAATGAAATTACTGCTGGCTTTGATCCAGATTTCTATCAATTGCACGATGGTTATCAAGGATTGAAGCAGCCATATGGCTATCATTTTAAAAATGTCAAAACCATGGAGCCATCAATTCGTTATCAGGCCATTGCCAATGGGCGGGTGAATGTGGTCGATGGCTACACCACGGATCCGCAAATTACCCAATATCACTTGAAAATGTTACAGGATGATCGCCACTTCTTCCCGCCATATCAAGGGGCACCACTAATGAAGGAGAGTTTTGCTAAGCGGAATCCACGGGTGGTTGCTGCTCTCAACAAGTTGGCCGGGAAAATTACCACGAAGGAAATGCAGCGGATGAACTATGAAGTAACGGTTAAAAAGAAAAGTGCAGCAACAGTGGCTCGGCAGTATTTGGTAAAACATCATTTATTAGATAACTAAAGTGGGAAACTCAGAATGCGCATTCTGAGCTCCCACTTTAATTTATGAATTGGTAATTACGACTTTAGTTCCTTGTTTGATATTTTGGTACAACCAACGTGCGTCTGGTACGGAGAGACGGACACAGCCATGCGAATTGGCAGTTTTACCCAGTGCTTGGGCCTCACTAACCAGGTATTGGCCTCGACGGTTAATCGGGACGGAGTGGAAAAGGTATTCGCCATGATTTTTCCAAGAAACCCAGTAACGGGCGCCTTCGCCACTTTTGGCGTTAAAAAATGATTGGCCGCGTTCGGCTTGAATATGATAAGTACCAGTTGGCGTATTATTGTCCTTACCAGAACCCGTTGACGCATACATTGTGTATAGGGTTCTTCCGTGATTAATTAAGTAGACCCTTTGGCGCTTTTTCGAAACGAGGATCCAGAGATGAGGGTATTGACTAACGTTCGGGTAAGGTTTCGTTTCGGATGAATGTTGCCATTGATTACTGGTTGGCGTCTGGTGAGTGATTGAAGTATTTTCAAGATGTTGGTGAAAAAGGTAGCGTCCACCAAAAAGTACCAGGAACACCAGTATGGTCAAAATGATCAAATGACGAATCAATTTCATAATGAACTTCCTTAATTATTAATGATTAGCCCTGAGTTTAGCACAAAAAGCTGCCAAAGAAGTAAGCTTAACCAGAATTTAAATGATTAGCAAAAACCGGTCAGTATCAAACAATGCTGACCGGTTTATTAGTTTTTAAGCTAATCTTTTGAAATCACAACTTTCGTGCCGGTAGGGATGTTTTTGTACATCCATTGTGAATCCGGAATTGATAAACGGATACAACCGTGTGACATTGGCTTTTTTCCTAAGTAAGAAGCCTGCTTCTTGTCGTATTGCCCCTTATCGTTAATTGGGACAGAGTGGAAGAGAAAGTCGTTTCCCTTCCAAGCCACGTAATAGTTAGCTCCCGCCTTTTCTTCTTGGTTATAGAAAGTATCCCCACGGACGTCTTCGATATGGTAAGTACCAGTCGGCGTAGCGTTATGAGCACCAGATGAACAGTACATCGTGTAGAGCTTTTTGTTCTTGTTGCTCATCAGGTAAACGCGTTGCTTTTTCAAATTGACATGAATCCACATTCCCGGATTTTTTTGAACATCTGGGTATGGTTTGTTTTCTGAAGGCTTACGATAATCAATCTTGGCAGCCTTCGCAGATCCGGCGGTTCCACCCCAAATCATCATTAGTAGTGCCGCCACAAGCGTGGTTGCTAATAATAATTTACTAAATTTCTTCATTTTAATTCGCTCCCTTAATAATACAGGGAACATTCTAACACATTTGGGTTACAGAGACTGAAGATTTTTGACACTTTTTCGTTCGGTAATATGCACAGGAATAAACTCGGCGTCTGCATTCTCAATTAAATTGGTGACGCTGCGTTGCCCCATTAATTTAAATTGTTGTGAAACGCTGGAAATGGTCGGTGATGTGATATCGCAAATAAAAGTACCGTCAATACTGATGATGGAAAGGTCTTCCGGAATTGAATATCCAAACTGATTGGCCGCCTTAATGAGTCCAGCAGCAACCATATCACTGGCGGCAATGATTGCTGTCAAACCGAGGTTACGTACTCGTTTAAATAATTTTTGCGCATTTTCAAAACTGTAGTCTCCATATTGCACCCAGTTTGGATCGACCACTAGGTTAGCTTTAGTCATTACTTTTTCATAGCCAAGTAACCGTTGTTTTCCAGTGGTGGACTGGTCAATTCCTAATAGTCCAATTTTGGAATGACCATGATCGATTAAGTACGAGGTTGCTAATTCACCAATTTTAATGTTATCAGAACTGACAAACTTGGTTTCTTGATCATCGCTACCGTAAATAGAAACAAAGCGGTAAGGGAGACCAGAATTATTGAGCAGTCTTAATTGACGGGGCGTGGCTTTGGCAGAGATGAGTAGAATCCCGGAAACGGAACGGGCTAAAACGTTATTAATCGCCTGCGTAAGCATTGCCTCATCGTTATTTCCTGCATAAAAAATAATCGAGTTGCGGTGAGCATCCTGAAGCGCTTCTTGAATGCCATCAAGAACTTCCTGCCAGAAATGAGTCTTGGTATTATTAATGATGATGGCGATAGTTTTAACTTCATTGGCGGCTAACTCTGCGGCCGATACATTGCGGTGATAGCCTAACTGGTCGGCAACTTTACGAACGACCTTCGCAGTCTCTTCACGATAGGTTCCCGCTTTATTTGAGAGAACCCGGGAAACGGTTGCCGTAGATACATGGGCCGCTTTGGCAACATCTTTAATTGTGGCTTTCATTTAATTACTTCCTCCGAATATTTTCATTACTACCATTATAGTGCAATTTGGTTAACTAGCAAGCGTTTACATTATTATTAAACAGCTATTGTAAACGTTTGCGTAATGTGATACAGTGAACACTGTAAACGAATTACATTTAACTTCACGTCAACTGAAAGGGAGTTTCATGACAATGAGTAATCAATTAACAGGGTATCAAGATGACAATCAAACCATTACATTAAGTTTTGCTTCCAGCAAGGACTTAGTTTTAAAAATTTTAACGAACGAAATTATTCAGGTTTTTCAAGACCATGGTTGCCCAACTAATTCATATGCGATTGAGGGCAATAAACAGCGAAAAACTAATTATACAGTCGAAAATAAAGGCGATCACGTTGAAATCCGGACTGGTGCATTGATCGTTAAAGCATATGATGACGCTAAGCTTGATGTTTATGATGCGGATGGCAATCCGCTAGTGCTTGACTATCGAGGAAAGCGAGAGCCATTACCAACCGACATGGATGATGAGCACCGGAAGACGGTAATGTCAGAAGGACATGCGGTTCATGCCAAGGCCAATCCAGACAATGTTAATTTTGAAATCATTAAGTCATTGGCTAAGGATGAAGTCTTCTATGGATTAGGTGGCAAGACTGGCTTTTTGAACAAGCGTGGGTATGAATACGATAATTGGAATAGTGACGTACCAGTTCTGCATAATGAAACGGAAACCCACCTTTATAAGTCGATTCCCGTAATGTATGGTTTGAAGAATGGGCACCCGTATGGCTTATTCTTTGATGATACCTACAAGAGTCATTTTGACCTCGGTAAGGAAAGCGACAATTACTATTACTATTCTGCAGTTGGTGGAAACGTTGATTACTATATTTTAGGTGGTCATACGCTGAAGGATGTTGTTGCTAACTATACCTACTTAACAGGGGTGGTTCCTCTGCCACAAAAGTGGATGTTAGGTTATCAACAATCGCGCTGGGGATACAGTACTAGTGACCAGCGAGTAGAAAGGATTGCGGACGGCTTTGCGGAGCACAATCTGCCAATTGATGTCATTCACTTGGACATTGATTACATGTACGGCTACCGAGACTTCACTTGGGACACTACTAAATATAAGGATCCGAAAGCCTTTGTTCAAAGAATGAAGCAACGTGGGATTCGCCTCATGCCGATTTTGGACGCCGGAGTTAAAGTTGATGATAAATATGATATCTATAAAGAAGGAATGGAGAAAGGCTACTTTGTAACCAATCCTGACGGGAGTGTTTACGTTGGCTCCGTTTGGCCAGGTGATTCGGTCTTTCCTGACTTTGGTAACGAAGATGTGCGCAAGTGGTGGGCAAAGCACGTGAAGTTCTTTGCTGACATGGGTGTGTGCGGAGTTTGGAATGACATGGACGAACCCGCTAATTTCCAGGCGAAAGGGCAGTTGCCAGACGACCTGGTTTTCCATGATGGGGTCAACATTAGTACCCATGCCAAAATGCACAACGTCTTTGGCCACCTACAAGCTCAAGCAACTTATGAAGGAATGAAGCAGGCAACTGGCAAGCGGCCGTACATTATTACCCGAGCTGCCTATGCAGGGACCCAAAAGTATTCAACGGTTTGGACCGGTGATAATACAGCGGTTTGGTCTCACCTCCAATTGGCAATTCCACAGTTAAACGGCCTTGGTTTGAGTGGATTTGCCTTTGCTGGGACCGACATTGGTGGGTTCCAAGAAGATACCACGCCGGAGTTGTTAACCCGGTGGATTGAAGCTTCATTGCTAGTTCCGCTCTTCCGGAACCACTCGATTTTAGGATCACGGTATCAAGAACCATGGGCATTCGGTAAGCAAACACTGGATATTTACCGCAAGTACTTGAACTTACGGTACCGGTTCATCCCATACTTGTACGATCAATTCCGGCACGAAACGGAATCGGGGTTACCAGTAATGCGGCCATTGGTCCTGAATTACCCCGATGATCAAGAAACGCGGAATTTGAATGATGCATACATGATTGGTACCAACATCTTGGTTGCACCAATTGTTAATCAAGGAGCCGCAAAACGGTTGGTCTACTTACCAGCAGGAAACTGGATTGACTTCTGGAACCATGCTGAATATTCAGGTCAACAGTACATCATGGCGGATGCACCAATTGATAAGTTGCCACTCTTTGTGAAGGCGAACACGGTCTTACCATGGGGTAACAAGGTAATGCACGTCAGTGATGAACCAGAGAAGGTCATGACATTCCGACTCTTTGGTGAATGTGGTTCGACTAAGCATTATCAAGACAATGGTCAAGACTTTAAGTACCAACAGGGTGAATTTAATGAATACTATGTTGAAGTGACTGAAGACGGTCATGTGGCCGTGAAGTTAACAAAGCATGGTTACAAGCCAACGTATGAAAAGATTTACGTTGAAACTGATCAAAGCCGGTATGAGTTTACTTATCATGCTGATACTGATGAATATAAATTAGTGAATGAACAATAATCAATTGTAAAAAATACGGCGTAGAATTCGGATACATCGGACTCTACGCCGTATTTTTTTATGTTCAAAACTCTGGCTAGCACTTTTCTAGATCGGTTGGTGTATGGAGTAAGTAATCTGCTGCTCCTTTAATTGAATCTGGATCTGCAGAACCATATAATGCCGCAGCAAATTTTACCCCAGCGGCGTGGGCCGCCTTTAAGTCATTAATGGTATCGCCGACATAAACAGTCGTATTTGGATCAGCATCGAGTGCCTTGACCGCCGCAAGAATAGGGTCGGGAGCTGGCTTGTGCTTTTCGGTATCTTCAGAGGTGATGGCAACCTTAAAAAGATCGGCAAAATAATACTGCCGCTGAAACTTGGCATACTCATAAGCCAACTTTGAAGTTGCAACTGCAAGTTGGGTATCGGTACGTTTGGAAAGGTCATCCAACATTTCTTTGATTCCGGGGAACACCGTTACCCGGTCTTGCCGAGTATAGGAAAGCTGAAACCATTCTTCTTGGATGGGCCGGATGTCTGCTTCTTTGACCTTGGCGAGCCGGAGAGCATCGTCAGCAGTAATACCAAAGCCTTCCTTATTGAGACGATCCGTTTCCTCCTTTGTATATTGATAACCATGCTTGGCTAACACTTCAAACATGGCAGGCATGTACATATCAATCGTATTGATTAATGTTCCATCAATATCAAAGATAAAGTTTTTCATTTGAGCCATCATAATTCCTCCCACTTGATAATAACTATATTTTACGCCCTTTCGGGACAAACCAAAAGGGACAAAAGATGACCATTGCAGTGGTCCTATTTTGTCCCCTCGAAAAATTATTTATTAAAGGTTCCGGCTTCGACTTGGCGAAGGAAGTCAGCAAGGTGTTTGTAGTATACATCAGGGTTATCCAGCATGTGGTGATGACCACCATTTGGCGTGGTAACGAGTTGAGCGTTTGGAATCAACTTTTCCATTCGCCGAGCGGCACTGAGTGGCATCGTTTCGTGTTCACCAAAGGTCAGGAGAGTTGGCACCTTGATGTTGTGTAGCTGGTCAGTGAAGTGCCAGCTAGCTAGCTTTCCAGTGATGACAAATTCGTTATCTCCTTGGAAAGCGTGATAAACGGCATCGTCATCTAAACTGCGAACGTGTTCCAGTTTGGATGGTTGTTTACGGTCAACGTAGTTTTCGTTTAAGACCTGCACGTCAGCTTGATAACGGTCGTTATCCCAGTTGCCATTATCTTCGCACTCCTTCATAAAGGCCACTTCTTCAGCCGGGAGAACATCTTCCCGAATTTTATTGACGTGTTCTACGTAATCGTCAACGTCATCAACCATTGAGGAGATGATTGCGCCTTTCAGATGTTGTCCATATTTAACGGCATATTCTTGAACGAGAAGGCCACCCCAGCTTTGTCCAATAAGGTAGAAGTTGTCAAGGCCAAGTTTTTGGCGCACTTCTTCCACTTCGTCGAGAAAATATTCATAGGTTAAATATTTTTTCGCAATCTCTGGGTCGGAATAATCAGGCTGGTCAGAATATAGGGAGCCTAATTGATCATACATGTGAACTTGAACGTTCAGGCCCTGTTTCTTTAATTGTTCAGCGGTATCTTCCCAGTATTCATGATTGCCACCAGGACCACCATGCAGGGCAAGAAGGTGGATGTCGCCTTCGCCTTGGGTGTTGGTCCAAAGGTGGTAACCGTTATCTAGGGTTAAGATTTTGGTTCCTTGCTTCATAATGAATCTCCCTCTCTCGTCTCTATTAGAATATGATAAATGTTAACTCATTTTTCTTTAAAAAACAAACGCCTGTGATGGTGACCATCATCAGACGTTCTGGAATCAAAAAACTAATTAATTATTCGGCAAAATTAATGAACAATTTTGTGGATCAATCTGGTAGGAAATTGCTTCGTTTCCCCGGAGAGTCATTTCATAATCCGTTGCAAAGAGAATTAATTCTAATTGGTGCCCAGCTGCTAAAGTGTGAAAAATTGGTTGCAGGGGAAGCTCAACGTCAACAAATTGGCCAGCGGTTAAATCATCAACGCTTGAAGCATCCCGCCGGTTTTGTAGATTAATGTGACCATATGAAATAACCTTGGCGTCCGTAGTTTCCTTTTGCAATTGGAATTCACGGAGGTCATCCTTACCAAAATGATAAGCAAGTTCCAGACCATCTTTAGCTAAAATAACTGGTGAAACGGTTAAACGTTTGGCACTTCCGCGGTCAACCAGGCGGGCACTAAGCAGTCCGTGATCAGCAGAGGAGGCAATCCGCACTTTCAACGTTGGGGTACCGCGTAATAGCCAGTCCTCTTTTAATGGGGCACTAACAAAGTGAGCGCTAAAGTGACCATCAAAATCATTTAGCAAGGCCTGGGACCATTCGGCGGGCTTGTGACACCACTTTTGGTAGGTCGCATCATCTTGCTGGTCATTGAATTTAACGCGACTAGAAGCAGTGGCATTTTCCGTGGTCAGACTGTTATTTGTTAAATTCAGAGTTGTACTTTGGTTACCCGACCAGTTAGTGTAGGTTGTCCAAGTTTCGGGGTGGACATTATCTTGAACTAAGACATCTGGGAGCAGCTCGTCAGCATGATTATCTAGTTCCCATAGTTTATTAGCAAACCAGAGATTAATCATTTCAGAAAAATCAAGGGAACGGAAGGCATTGATATAAATGTGCTGACCTTGGTGAAAAATTAATTTGCTAGTGTTGGGCATCCCAGAGAGGGCATCGTAGAGGTTCTTCACATTGACTGGCTTAACGTTCCAATCGTTTAAACCATGGACCATCATTACGGAACATTTAATATTATCAACGTTTGGCAGGTAATTACGGTGAGCCCAGAAACCGTTATAGTTACCAGTTGCACGGTCTTCGGCAGCGGCTAAGCCTTTCATATAGCGATTATTGGTTGCTTCAATCCGTCGATAGTCTGCTGGCGACTTGGTCCGACTGAAGGTTTCAGCTGCTAAAACATCCGCGTCTTCCCCTTGGAAACCACCTGGCGCCATGACTAAACCATTTTCTCGATAATAGTCATACCAATTGGAGATGGCTGCTTCACTTACGATGGCCTTTAAACCAGCCACCCCAGTTGTGGCAACGGCAGTGGCTAAGGTTCCAAGGTAGGAACGACCAGTCATCCCCACGTTGCCATTGCACCAGTCCGCGCGGATAGCAACGCCGCTTGTGCGGTCGGTAAAGGCTCGACGATCACCATGCAGCCATTCGACAACGGCTTTCATGGAGTCAGTTTGTTCTGGCGAACCACAAGTTTGTAGGCCATCGGAATCCTTGGTGCCAATTCCAGAGGCATAGACAATGGCATAACCGCGCACGCTTAGGTAAGTGTTAAGTGTATATGCAGGTGTGGTACTGAATGATTCGGCCGCGGTTTGACTCTCACCGTTGACGGTTTGCTTAGTAAAGGTCATTGGGAAATCAGGTTCAGCAGGGGACTGGTCGTGAGGATCCTTATGGGTCAGTGGGACATTAACGTTGTGGGTAATTTCTTCACCCCACTTGTCATTAGTCCCCTGATTGTACGGACTCGCAGTGAAGACTGCTGGCACTTTAAGCCCGTCATTACTATCTGCTGGGCGCATAATTTCAACCTTCACTAGATCAGCTTTTCCATCGTAATCAGTGTCCATGTCGGTTTCAACATAGACCACTTCACGGATGAAACGTGTCGGGTCAAAACTAGCAATGGGCTTACCATTAAAGTAGATTGGTTTTTGACTAGCGGGTAACGCGTAAGTCCACGTGAGCATTCCTTGACTCGTTAAGCGATCGAGCAGATTTTGACCGAGTTTCGTGCGCGTATTTAATAACAGGTAGAAAGCGTCGATCACGTTAGCAGTAGTCCAGTGCTCGTGGTGCTCCATTGACAGTTGGATTTTCTTCATGCCGGTGATGGGATCGTCAATCGCAAAGTCAATTGCTGGTTCGAATTGAAGCAATTGCAGTGCGACCAGGTAGAAGACTTGGTCAGTTAAAGGCAGATTCTGGTCTAACCAATCAGTAATTGATTGATCCGGAGTAGCAAGCAGGCTATTTAACCATTCGTAATCCAAAGCGGGTGTGTGGTCGGCAATGTGGATGCGGGTTAACAGTTTTACCCAAAGCTGGTTAGGGCTTAATTGTTGTTCTTCATCTGGATGCAACAAATGAATGGTTTGTAGTTCGGTCATGCGATGCTGATGGTAAGCAGGAGCGATGGCAAATTGATTATTTTTCATGGAAACGACACCTCGTATCAATATTGTTATTCTTTACTATTGTACTCTCCGTCGGTGGTCAGAGGCTAAATTATTTGTAATAAAAAGGAGCCGGACAGCAGTCATTACTGACTTTGCTATCTAGCTCACTGAACGCAAATTATTTCTCTGACGCAATTGTACTGTGGTGGTAACCATAACTGAAGTAAATAATAATACCGATTACGAACCAGATTCCGGCACCGATAAAGGTGGTTTTACCAAGCTGACAAATCATCCAGATACAAGCCAGACCGGAGATGATTGGCAGAAGCGGGTAAAGTGGCACCTGGAAGCCACCTTGATTATCAATATCTTGCCGGTGACGGAGTGGAATAATCCCGAATGAAACAAAAGTAAATGCTAATAGTGTCCCGATATTAACCAGACTAGTTAATTCGTCAAGGGAAACCAGACCACCCATAATTGCGATGATGATCGTTACGAATAACAAGGCATTTTCTGGAGTTTCACCCTTCTGGGCATTTAACTTACTGAGCGGCTTTGGCAATAAACCATCCCGGCCGATTGAGTACACTAATCGTGAACTGGCAAAAATAGTGGTAATCATCATGGTGAACATCCCAATCAGTGCACCAATGGCTAAGGTATCTGCTAACCAGCCCTGATTAACGAGATTCAAAGCATAGGAGACGGGATTGGCAACGTCCAACTTAGTGTATTTCACCATACCAACTAAGACTGCGGAAACTCCCATGTAGAGAATTGCCGCAATCAACAACGTTCCGAGAATTCCGATTGGCATGTTCTTTTTAGGGTTTTTAACTTCGGCGGCGGAGCTCGAAACGGCATCGAAGCCTAGAAAAGCAAAGAAGACGGTTGTCGCACCCTTCAAAATTCCACTAATCTTGTAGGGCATAAATGGGTGATAATTGGCTGGCTTAATAAAGAAGAGGCCGACACCAATGAATAGTAAAATAATAACGATTTTTAAAATTACCATAGCATTGTTAACCCGCTTGGACGATTGCATTCCTCGTGAAAGAATCAAACTGACTACGAGCACCACGAGTACGGCCACCAGATTAAAGTAGGTGCCATGGGCGGGATCAAATGGTCCAGACACGGCTTTTGGGATGTGCACACCAAAGCTGGCCAACAATGCGTTAAAGTAGGCGGACCAACCAGTCGAAACGGTCGCCACCGCGAGCATGTATTCGAGCACTAGGGCCCAACCCAGAATCCAGCCGATAAATTCACCGAAAATGATGTTTCCGTAAGAGTAGGCACTACCAGCGACGGGGAGAGCGGATGAAAATTCTGCATAACACATTGCCGCAAGCGCACAGACAATTGCGGCTAACAGAAATGAAATAATGACGCCGGGTCCAGCAGCGTTGGCCGCCACCGTCCCTGGCAGGATAAAGATCCCGGTTCCAATGACCGCGCCAACACCCATTGTCATTAAATCAAAAGCGGAGAGCGATTTAACGAAGTGCTGGTCGGCTCCTAAGTAATTTGAAAGACTTTCCTTTCTGAAAATCTTTAAGTGCATAATCACTAACCACCTTTGTTATAATGTTCTATAATATAGATTCCATATTAGGACTATGATAAAGTCAGTTAATATTAAAAGTCAATTAAAAAATCATTAAGGGGTGTTCAGAATGGCAATTGAAGTGACTGCTGGAGCAGTCGTTTACCGACGGAACAATGGTGAACTGCAATACCTATTACTGGAAAGTACAAATAAGGGAAACTTTTGGGGCTTTCCGAAGGGCCATGTTGAGGTGAACGAAACCTTGGAAGCAACTGCCCACCGGGAAATCAAAGAAGAAACTTCGCTAGATTTACCGATTGATACAAGCTTTCATGTGTATACAGAATATGATTTGCCAAATGGTAACCGGAAGCAAATGACCCTTTATACTGCAGCCCTTCCAGAACCAGAAGCACTGGACCTTCAGGCTGCAGAAATTAAGGATGCGGGCTGGTTCAACTATGATGCAGCCCGGCAACGACTAACCTATAGTAACCTCAAAGAACTTTTAGATAAGGTTCACGCCCACCTAGTTAATCAGCAGAGCTAATGGAAAAGAAAAAAGTATTTGTCATTACCGGTGCAACGGGGTCGGGAAAGACAACGGTTGACCGTTATTTAAAGAAAAAGTATGACATGTTTAAGGTGATCACCCATACGACTCGAACACCGCGGTCTAATGAACAAAATGGGATTGATTACTATTTTGAGAATCGTGATTCAATGCAAAAATTACATTTATTGGAGAAGGTTGAATATGACCACCATTGGTATGGTTCTTCATTAGAAGGGTTAAAGCAGGGGTGGCAAAATCATCAATTTGATGTCATTGTGTTGGATACCAAGGGTGCGATTACCTATAAAGAAAAACTTGGCGATCAAGCAGTCATTATTTTTCTGACGGTTTCCCATCTAAAAAAACTGGCTGAACGGCTCAAAGCACGGGGCGATCTGAAAAAGGCGATTACTTCTCGGTTAAATAGTGCCGAATATGAACGCGACCTGACTTTACCGCCAGAACTGAGGGGGAAGGCTCACGTGATTGTGAATGACCGGTGGAAAGAAACAACTGCTAAATTGGACCGGATTCTTCGTCAGAAATAGGGAGTAAATAAGATGACGGAAAATTTAAGACATGCCAAACAGTTAATTAAACAGCAGGGATTACGTTGGACTAAGCAACGAGAATCTTTGATTAATATTTTGGATTCTTTCTTAGAACGGTACGTTGATATTACGGAAGTTGACCTTCAAATGCGTCAACAATACCCAAGTATTAGTCATGACACAATCTACCGTAATTTACAGGAATTTAAAGATCTTAAGTTAGTGGAAACTAAGCAGGGCACGAATGGTTTGATGGTCAAATTAGAATGTGATCCGCACCATCATCACCACTTTATTTGCCAAAACTGTGGCAAAGTGCAAGAAATCAAAATGCCTAATTTTAACTATGCTGCCTATCAAGTTCAGCTACCGGGAGCTAAGATTACTGGTCATAGTTTTGAACTGTATGGCTATTGCGCAGAATGTCAGCGAAAGTTAAAGCGAAAATCTTAGAAGATCCTTAACATTCATCAAGGGGAAAGTTGATTATAATTGGGTACTAAAAGGAGCGTCGAATATGTTAAAAACACCACCATTTGTTACCCCATTTGCGCTAGTGTCATTAGTGTTAGCATTAGGTGCAACGAACGTGGTGGTTAACAAAACCACCCATACGAATGAAGGGGCCAAAGTAACTAATACGCGGACTGATCGTCGGACCCCTGATGATCAGCAGCGCCGTGATGATAGTAACCGCAACAGTAATAGTGATGATCGTGACCGCGATGATCAATCGTCGTCATCATCAGTAACACGCCAGAGTCAATCTAGCACAACAACGAATAATAATACCGGGACGACTGGTCAAAACGAAACCACAACGAATAAGTCGAATTCCACCAACGAAAATACCACCACTACTAATAATGGCACTAATGGTAGTACCAATAATACCCAAACTAATGCGACTGGTGGAACAGAAAGTAATAACTAAGGAGGGTAACGCATGTTTAGTTTCCTTGATATGATTAACCACTCGCTTGGTTACTTTAATATCAATACCAAGTTGAAAAATAAAATCTATACAGTAGTTGCCCTCCTAGGTGATTTTTACCTAATCTATGTCACCTACCGGTTACTTGTTAACCACGCTTGGATGCGGGGGTTACTGTACTGTCTAGCAGTGATTGCCATTACCTACTATGTTTACCTGAATGCGGTTTATTATTTTCTAAACCGTACTTCGCGATTTGACGTCTTATCACCGTGGTTGGTTAAAATTACGGGTTATGACCAGAGTAATGAGAATCGTGGACAAACGCGGGCTGATCGGGCAGCGGCCATGATTAGTAACCAAGCAAATGGCTACTTTACTGATAGTAATCTGATTAGCGCAGACGTATCGATTGATCGTGAGGAGCAGTATAACCTACGTCATTTAGTAGATCAGTTAGTTGAAGAAGGGATCTTTACGGCTGATTATAACGGTAAGGATGCGTCGGCAATTATCGATGAATACAATCAGACTCACCAGCCAGTAAATGCGCTGAATGATCATCAAACACCACCATACTTTGATTTAGTCAATGATGAATTTGGACACCGCTTGGAAATTTATGCCGGTTTGAACCAAATGGAACGAGTAAGGGTTGGTCACATTACAAAGGTCGGCTTGACTGATGTCCACGCGGCTCATGAAAAGTACCGCCTATATTTAGCGAACGTCTTTGTTACTGGCGGGCCACATAAGATTCCAGGGCGGCGGGGAACCACTATCTTGACGGACGGTGATTTTGGTTTAGTTGCCCATGTGGCGTATAAAAATCGTGAGTCACAAGATGCCGCGGAACAGCAACGGCGTAATTTATATCAATAAAGTTATTACAGGCGATGGTGACCTAAAAATGGTCAGTCATTGCCTGCTTTTTTTGTTAAAATAATATTATTACGTTTGTGGAGGAAAATAGGTTGGTTACGATTAGAACAATTGCTGCTAAGGCCGGTGTTTCAACATCGACAGCGTCACGCGCATTAAATGATAATCCCCGGATTAGCAGTAAAACTCGTCAGCATGTTAAACAAATCGCCCGTGAATTAGGCTATCGGCCTAATTTTTCGGCCCGGAATTTAAGTCGTGGGGAAGCTAATATTATTGGGGTGGTTTTCCCAATTCCAGATGCAAAGACGACCCAACCCGCCAACCCATTTCATATTGAAATTATGTGGGGAATTGGTAAGGCGATTCGACGTAAAAATTATGAAATGATGGTGGCGATGGGGACGAACCAAGCAGATTTAGTTCGTCAGGTTGAAGCAATGGCTCAGCAAGCCAAAGTTCATAAATTTGTCCTCCTGTATTCTCAAAAGGATGACCCTGTTGTGGATTACCTACGTCAGCATCAATTGTCATATGTCATTGTGGGTCATCCATATAATGCCTTGGACCGCTTTGTTGATAACGATAACGTTGCGGTCGGTGAGGCAGCCACCCAACGATTGTGTACACTGCACAAGTTACACCGCCCCGTGTTTGTTCAATCTACAACTGACCATTCCTTTGAAACTGATCGACGAAAGGGCTATGAACAAGCGATGCAAGGCAAGTCCTTACCACCAATGGTGGTTCAGCTCTCACCAAAAGATGATTTAATGAAATGGCTAGCTAGTCACCCAGCAGCAGATGGACTAGTTTTTGCGGATGACGTGATTTACCTGCGCTATGCCCGTCAGTTAAAAGAGACCGAACTACCGGTGGCCTGTTTTAATAACAGTCAATGGATTAAAGTCGTCTTTAGCGATCAAAGTGTAATTGATCTGCAACCACAGAAGTTAGGGGCAGAAGCCGTGAAGCTATTGTTTAATCCGCGTCACCACCATATTTATGTACCTTACCAAGTCAGCTAAATCCAGTTAACAGGAGTGCTAATGCATGTAATCCAGGTTAGCTGGATTTTTTATTTTAAATTTTGTGCAAACGGTTGCAATAAAAAATAATGTCTGGTATATTATTAGGCGTAATGTAAAAGCGCTTTCAAAAAACGCGGATTTTTAAGGAGTGTTTGTTATGAGTCAAGAGAATTCACAAACTGCTGGTTTGCCAAGGCTCTCCAGTAGCATGATTTGGATGATCAACTTTGGCTTTTTGGGTGTGCAAACGGCATTTACCCTGCAAAGTTCGCAAATGAGTCGAATTTTCCAAACCATTGGTGCTGATCCAAATAACCTTGGTTGGTTTTTCATTTTGCCACCGTTGGCTGGATTGATCGTTCAACCAATTATTGGTTATTATTCTGATCGAACCTGGGCACCTAAATTAGGCGGTCGGCGGCTTCCTTACTTGTTGTTAGGAACAATTGTGGCGGTGATTGTGATGCTCCTGTTGCCTAACTCAGGCAGCTTTGGCTTTGGGTATGGTTCACTGGCCGCACTTTGGTTTGGGGCAATTACGGTTGCCTTTCTTGATTTATCTTCCAATGTTGCAATGCAGCCATTCAAGATGATGGTTGGTGACATGGTAAATGATGATCAAAAGAGCTATGCCTACGGAGTGCAAAGCTTCTTGTCAAACACCGGAGCGGTGCTGGCAGCAATCTTCCCATTCCTATTAACCTTGTTGGGGGTTGCGAATAAAGCACCGAAGGGTGTGGTACCACAATCAGTTATTATTTCCTTCTACGTGGGTGCTGCTTTGCTGGTAATTACGAGTCTCTTCACGATTTTCCGAGTTCATGAATATGATCCTGCAACTTATGCTAAGTATCACGGCATTTCCGAAGCGGATAACAAAGAAGGCGGTAACTGGTTGGCGCTGCTAAGGCATGCACCAAAGGTTTTCTGGACGGTAACCCTAGTTCAATTCTTCTGCTGGTTTGCTTTCCAATACCTGTGGACTTACTCAGCGGGAGCCATTGCAAGTAACGTTTGGGGAACGACGAATGCTTCAAGCGTTGGTTATCAAGATGCTGGTAACTGGTATGGGGTTTTGGCGGCCGTTCAATCCATCGCTGCCGTGATTTGGTCATACGTCTTAGCTAAGGTGCCAAACAAGTATCACAAATTAGGGTATGCTGGTAGTCTTTTACTCGGGGCCATCGGGTTTATCTCTGTTTTCTATATCCATGACAAGTGGACGTTAATTATTTCGTACACCTTAGTCGGCATTGCCTGGGCCGGCATGAATACCTACCCACTGACCATCGTCACGAATGCATTATCTGGCAAGCATATGGGAACTTACCTCGGATTATTCAACGGCTCTATTTGTCTGCCACAAATTGTTGCTTCACTGCTGAGTTTTGTGCTCTTCCCAATGCTGGGTGGTTCACAAGTCCACATGTTTCTGCTTGGTGGGGTGGTAATGATCTTAGCTGCCTTGTCAGTTGGAACAATTCACGAAACGTATGTCCGCTAGAAAGTTACTAAGAGAATTGAATTAAAGGATTTAAATAAGAAAGGAATTTACCATGAAAAGAACATTTGATATTGCGCCATGGCACGTTGCAACTAAACAATGGGATCCAGAAGATAAACGCCTTCAGGAATCAATGACGTCATTAGCAAACGAAAACTTGGGAATGCGGGGCTTCTTCGAAGAAGGCTACACCGGTGACCATATGCAAGGAGTCTACCTCGGTGGGGTTTGGTTCCCTGACAAGACACGTGTTGGTTGGTGGAAGAACGGTTATCCAAAATACTTTGGTAAGATGATCAACGCGGTTAACTTTATGAAGTTAATCATTAAAGTTAACGGTGAACAACTGGACTTAAACAAACAAACACCAAAAGATTTCAAATTAGATCTTGATATGAAACGGGGCGTCTTAACTCGTGAATTTACCGTTGAAATCGGTGGTACTGAAATGTACTTCAACTTTGAACGGTTCGTTTCGGCCGTCCAAAAAGAATTAGTGGGTCAACGGTTGCACATTAAGAATCACGGTAATGATGATGCAAAGGTCGAAGTTACCAGCATGATTGATGCGGATGTCTATAATGAAGACGCCAACTACGATGAACAATTCTGGAACGTTTTGGGCAAGAATGCTAGTGATGAACATGCCGAATTAACTTCTGAAACGAAGCCGAACGACTTTGGGACGCCACAGTTTACTGTCGGGATGAAGACGACCACGAAGACGGATTTAGCCCACGTCGGTGATGGTACTGATGAGAAGGATGCTTACAATAACTTTGCGGGCACAGTAGCTGCTGACCAAGAAGTAACAATTGAAAAGCGGTCCGTTGTCGTTACCTCTCGGGACTTTGATTCCCAAGCAGCGATCGACAAGCGTTTAGATGATTTAACCGACCAATTAGATGGTCAAAGCTTTGATGATTTATTAGCTCCCCATGTCCAAGAATGGGCCGACCGGTGGACAAAGTCCGATGTTGAAATTGAAGGAGACGAAGGGGCCCAACAAGGGATTCGCTTTAACCTCTTCCAACTCTTCTCAACCTACTATGGTAATGATTACCGGCTGAATATTAGTCCAAAGGGCTTCACTGGTGAAAAGTACGGTGGTGCTACATACTGGGATACAGAAGCTTACTGTATTCCAGTCTACTTAGGGGTTGCCAACCCAGAAATTGCCCGTAACTTATTAATGTACCGGTATAAGCAACTGGATGGTGCCTTTGTAAACGCTAAGGAACAAGGTTTGAAGGGTGCATTATTCCCAATGGTGACCTTTAACGGGATCGAATGCCACAACGAATGGGAAATTACCTTTGAAGAAATCCACCGGAATGGTGACATTGCCTTTGCGATTTACCTATACACTAAGTACACGGGCGACAAGTCATACGTACTCAACGAAGGCGCGGAAGTCCTAACCGAAATTTCGCGGTTCTGGGCAGACCGGGTTCATTACTCACAACGGCAAAACAAGTACATGTTGCACGGGGTAACCGGTCCAGATGAATACGATAACAACGTCAACAACGACTGGTACACGAACCTACTTTGTCAATGGACATTGAAGTACACACTGGAAATCTTGGCAGAAGTTGATGACGATGTTGCCAAGAAGCTCAACGTTTCCGAAGATGAAAAGCGTTACTGGAAGGGTATCGTGGATAATATGTACTTGCCATACGACAAGCAGAAAGATATTTTCCCAGAAAATGATGGCTTCTTAGATAAGGACCTGACCCCAGTTTCTGAAATTCCAAGTGATCAACTCCCACTGAACCAAAACTGGTCATGGGACAAGATTCTTCGTTCACCATATGTTAAGCAAGGGGACGTTATTCAAGGTCTGTGGGACTTTATTGATGACTTTACCAAAGAAGAAAAGAAGAATAACTTTGACTTCTATGAACAATTTACGGTTCATGAATCAAGCCTTTCCGCTTCCGTTTACTCCATTATTGCGGCTGATATTGGCTATGAAGACAAGGCTGTTGAATTATACGAACGTTCAGCCCGCCTTGACCTTGATAACTACAACAATGATACTTCTGATGGTTTGCACATCACTTCCATGACGGGTTCATGGTTGGACATTGTTCAAGGATTTGCCGGCATGCGGGTTCGTGATGATCAACTTCACTTTGCACCATTCTTACCAAAGAAGTGGGATTCATACCAATTCCGTCAAATGTTCCGGGGGCGGATCTTAAAGGTTAAGCTTGATAAGCACGGTACGAAGATTGACTTAGTATCTGGTGACCCAATTACGATTGATTTAGATGGTCAAAAGTTAGAATTAAAGTAATTCAGGAAGGAGATTAACCATGAACTTTTCTGAGATTAAAGGATTTGCCTTCGACATGGATGGGGTAATTGCTGATACTGCCCGGTTCCATGGGCAGGCTTGGCACCAATTGGCTGACAAGGTGGGGACGGAATGGACCCCGGAATTAGCTGATGCACTTAAGGGTGTTAGTCGGATGGATTCCCTCGAGTTGATTCTCAAGGCCGGTGGTCATGAAAATGACTATTCACAGGATGAGAAGGTGGCGTTGGCGACGGAAAAGAATGAGAACTATGTTAAGTTAGTGGAAACTTTAACGCCGGCTGATATCTTACCGGGAATGAAAGCATTCTTAGATGAACTAAAGGCTGCAGGCTATCACTTAGTGTTAGCTTCTGCTTCCAAGAATGCTCCGAAAGTTTTAAAGTACCTGCAATTGACGGACTATTTTGAGGAGATCGTTGATCCAGCAAAGCTTTCTAAAGGAAAGCCGGAACCAGAAATTTATGTTGAAGCGGCCAAGACGATGAATTTGCCAGTTAACGAAGTAGCTGGGGTCGAAGACGCACAGGCTGGAATTCAGGCCATCAACAGCGCTGGAGAACTCTCTATCGGGATAGGCAGTAGTCTGAAGGCCGCAGATGTTAAGTTTAATGAAACGAGCGAGGTTTCATTAGACGCAATTAAAGCACAACTATAGTTATAACTATTCACTCATCGCAACAATCATCAAGGAGGCCGGGAGTTACCCAGCCTCCTTTTTATGTGGAAGATGATAATGCAATTAATGGGCGTTCGGCGTAAGATATTAATCAAAGAGGAGGATCATGATGAAATTTATTTCTTGGAATATTGATTCAATTAATGCTGCGTTGACTGGAACATCGACTCGGGCCGGAGAAACCCGGGAAGTTTTGCACAAAATTGCCGATTTAGCGCCTGATGTGATTGCCATTCAGGAAACTAAGCTTTCCAAAAATGGCCCCACCAAGAAGCACTTGACAGTTTTGAATGAACTTTTCCCAGACTACCAAGTTGCCTGGCGGAGTTCAGTTGAACCCGCCCGGAAAGGGTACGCAGGAACAATGTATCTTTATCGAACTGGTCTCGCACCAAAGATATCTTATCCGCAAATTGGTGCTCCAGAACCCATGGATGATGAGGGCCGGATGATTACTTTAGAATTTCCAGACTTTTTTGTTACGGAAGTGTATACACCGAACTCAGGAACCGGGATCCGTCGCTTGGCTGAACGGCAAATTTGGGATGACCGTTACCGAGAATATCTTCAACAATTAGACCAGCAAAAGCCAGTGATCGCCAGTGGTGATTTTAACGTTGCTCATGAGCCGATCGACCTGGCCCATCCAGAAAATAATCACCATTCAGCTGGCTTTACCGACGAAGAACGTGAGCACTTTACTAAATTATTAAAGGCTGGTTTTACGGATAGTTTCCGTCACCTTCATCCAGAAGAAAAAGGTGCCTATTCCTGGTGGGCACAACGGGTTATTACCAGCAAGCAAAATAACTCTGGATGGCGGATTGACTACTGGTTGGTTAGTGATCGGATCGCCGGTAAGGTAGTGAAATCATCGATGATTGATACCGGAGCACGCCGTGATCATACGCCGATTGAATTAGACATTGATTTATAATTAATTTAGTATAGAGGGCATCCACAATCGTGGTATACTGAATTTGTGATTATAAATGAGAGAAGGAATAATTGTGGAACGAGCAAATAAGCGTTTTGATTGGGCAGCCTTTATTTTAGGTGTCCTATTGGTCATTTTAGGGTGTGTTTCGATGTATCATATCGATAAAACCCTGCGGTTAGTGGCAATTTTGATGGGAATTGGTGCCATCATAAAGGGAATCTATGAAATTTGGCTTCGCCAGACGGTGAATAATTTACTGAATCACCGATCTGCTTGGTTGTTAATTATGGCCATCTTAGATATTATCGTTGGTTTGATTTTCCTGTTTGTACGGGGCGTTGGCGCATTAACAATTGCTTACCTGTTTGCTTTTTGGTTTATTATTGACAGTATTGGTCAATTGCAGGTTTCCAACTTCTACCGGCAATTTGGTAAGGGATACTACTGGCTACTAGTTGTCTTGAACGTCATCGGCGTGATTGTAGGGGTTATCTTACTGTTTAACCCTGCGCTTTCGGCAATTACTCTTGTTTGGTTAATCGCTGCTGCTCTGATCTTGTTAGGAGTAATTGCAATTGTTGCTGCCTTTTAAAGGTGCTAAGTTTTTAAAAAGACGTGAGCTGGTGCTCACGTCTTTTTTGTTGAATCATGCTAAAATAAAAGAAATCATGATGAAAGAGGAATGATTATGGGGACAGTAGTGGTATTACCATCATTCAAACGAGAACATAGTGATTGGCAACAAGTAAATATTGGGCACCGTCAGTTGCAAGTTCTCGATTATCAACAATTTCAGCTCAACCCGTACACATTTTACCAACTAGTTCAAGCGGTAGTTGACTATCTACGAACCGTGGCCCAGCCAGTCATTTTGATTGGAGAAGACTTTGGTGCCTTAGTTGCGTTACGAGCAGCAGTTGATCTTTTGGGACGACTTGATCGGCTAATTTTAGTCCGACCGCATTATCAAGCTTCAATGAATTTGCTAAATTCAGGACTATTTCAACCAGCTCCATTAGACCGCCATCAGCTTAAGTCACTTAAACAATCACTCCAAGGGGTGGATTTAACGGGTGAATTGATGCACGTTCAGGGCTTAACCTACCTCTTTACTGGGGAACAAGATCGCAAAAATCGGCGAGTTGCCCAAGAACTCAAGAATCGTTTAATTGATGGGCACTTAGAAGTAGTGCCGAAAATGGGTAAGACGTTGAATGAAGCGGGAATTAAGGCATTAAGTGAGAACTTGCGGTGATGAAAATGCTTTGTAATCGTGACTTAAATGATCGCGAACGTTTGCAAGTTGCCCAAATGGAATATCAGTTGCTACAGACTGATCAAGTAGTTAAAATCGATCAGCAACCGTTTGGAAGGGTGATCCAGCATTGCCAAACGGCGGATGGTTTTCAAATGTTTGTGATTGAAAATCGGCCACAAAGGGAATATACACTGCTGTTTAAAGGTTCATCTGGATTAATCAAAGGGACGATTGAAACTTGGAATCATGAATGGCTAGCAACGAATTTACCAATTGGTTGGTCTTTATTTGTCCAACGTGGGGTGATTCCGAGTCAATTGCGGACGGCGGCTCGCAAGTTGAATGGGATTTTACGTAAGTATCCAGAAGCGAAGTTCTATTTATATGGTCACTCGCTAGGTTCAATTAATATCCAATATGCGCTCGCCAATTGTCTTAAGCTGGGGCAGATTAAACGGGGCGATATTTATGAAGGCCCCAATATTTATTGGTTACTCAGTCGTCGGCAACAACGACGGGTCCGTAAATTTAAGCATAAGGTCAATAATTATATTGACGTTTATGATCCAGTGACTGCTGGTTTTGTTGATGGACGCCGCCTTGTAGGGCGGCTTCGGTACATAAAAAGTAAGTTATTACCGCCAATTCGTCAACACATGTGGGGCGGTTATCAATTTACCAAAACTGGTCGGTTGTTAGTACAGCCAATTAATGAGCTTTTTAAAATTCGCGCTGATTTTAATCGCCGAGTAATGTTTCGCCACTCACCGGTGGTGATTCGTTCAATAACTACAAAACGACCTGTAAAGTTAGGATAGCGACTTAACTTTACAGATCGTTTTTTAATTTTTATCCATGATTTTTTTAGTAGAACGGGCCAGTTTTTCGATCAATTCTTCTCCAGAGTTCATGGATGAATTGTCGTCGGAGTAAACTGCGATCGTATAGTCATTTTGATCTTTGCCGCTAACGTAACCAATACTATTAACAATCCATTTGTCCGAATCATCCTGATCAAGCCAGCCGTTTTTCAGGGCGTAATTACTACTGCCGGCAGAAATTCCCCATTGCTGTTCACTTTCCACATTTTTCATGAGGGATTGGATATAATTTTGTTCACTTTCCGTTAACTTATTGGAACTAAAGAAAATGTTGTTGAGTAATTTGATTTGGTCACTCGGTGTGGTGGTCGTCATTCCCCAAGCGCTTTCGGCATGGGTGTTGGTCATTTGAAATTGATTAAACGTATCTTGAAGACCATCTGTGCCACCAAGGTAATCGTTAATGAGGGAAGTTGTAGAATCATTATCGGAATTTTCAATCATGGCTTTAGCATATTCACGTCCCTGACTATCCAAATCGCCATAATTTTTAAGGAGAGTTCCCGCGAGGACAGCTACTTTAACGGTACTGGCGGTGTGGTATTGGTGTCTTGGGGTAGTGTTGTACATGTATGTTTCACCAGTCTTGGTGGAATATACGGCAATGGAAACATTGCTATCAACACCTTTGAGGTCCGCTTTCCATTGGTGGTTTAGTTGACTACTTAAACTAGTGGAACGAAATAGATTGGGAACTATATTAATGGGGTTAGCATTTTTGGCTTGGGTGAGCGGATTGTGTCTTTGAAATATTAAGCCAACGTTGAGTAAGAGCGCAAACCCAATAAAGAGTAAGCTGACGATAATGGTTTTTTTATGAAATGTTCGACGTTGCTGATGTCGAATTTCTCGTCGTGATGGTTCACGCAAAATTGTTCCCTCCTGACCAGTAAAATGAGTAACATAATGAGCTTATCATAATTATCGGCCGATTTGTATGAAATAAATGTGAACAATTCATTTCAATCGTAGTAAGAGTGATAATTAAATTGCTTTCTTTGAAATAATATCCACAACTGCTCGGAAAAGTTGTATAATTATTAATATTATTCAAAGAAAGAAGTTTTGACATGGAAAAGAAAACCACCCAAATTGGTTTGAGTGCCTTAGTATTGATGATCTTTTCATCAATCTTTGGCTTTAGTAATTCACTGACGGCCTTTTATCAAATGGGGTATGCCAGTATCATTTGGTACATCGTTACGGCGGTGCTTTTCTTCCTCCCATCTGCATTAATGTTTGCAGAATATGGGGCCTCGTTTAAGGCTGCTAAGGGGGGGATTTTTTCTTGGTTACGGGGTTCCGTAAGTGAGAAAACAGCCTTTATTGGGACCTTCATTTGGCTTGCAGCGTGGGTTGTTTGGCTAGTCTCATCAACTCAATACTTTTTAGTGTCGGATTCAACCATGATTTCAGGAACTGACCGCACCCAGACCTGGCGGTTGTTTGGGTTGCCCGCTAATGAGACTTTGGGGATTTTAGAAATTATTTTTATGATTGTCGTTACCTGGATTGCCTCTCGGGGAATTAATAAGATTGCTAAGATTGCTTCCGTTTGTGGGGTGGCAACCTTAGGAATTTCCGTGATTTTTATTTTGGCGAGTCTCTTATTATGGATGATGAATCATGGCCAACTAGCTGAACCAGTGACGGCACTGAGTTTAGTAAAATCACCTAACTATGCCTTTGTTACACCAATTGCGGTTATTTCGTTCATTGTCTACGCCCTATTTGCTTATGGTGGTTTGGAAACAATGGCTGGTGTGATTGATTCCGTGAAGAAGCCAGAAAAGACTTTCCCTCGGGCATTAATCATTGCCATGATTATCATGACCTTGATTTATATTTTAACGATTTTCTTGTGTGGGGTGAGCGCTAACTGGGAACAGGTTTTAGGAAAGAGCCATGTTAACCTGGCCAATGTTGAGTATGTTTTGATTAATAATATGGGCTTGACGGTTGGTGCTAAACTCGGTTTAGGTCATTCCGGAGCAGTGATGCTCGGTCGGATTTTCTCCCAAATTACGGCGTTAAGTGATGTTTTAGGGGGCTTAGGAGCTGCTTTTGTGATGGTCTATTCACCAATTAAATCCTTTATTGAAGGTTGTGATCCACGGCTTTTACCAAAGCGGCTTACAAAGATGAATGATGTGAATATGCCATCATTTGCAATGTGGTGCCAAGCCATCTTAGTCAGTGCAATTATTCTCTTTATTTCATTTGGTGGGAACGCAGCAACACAGTTTTATACCATTTTGACTGATATGATGAACGTTTCGTCATCAGCACCATACCTGTTTTTGGTAGGGGCGTTCCCATTCTTTAAAATGAAAAAAGATTTAGATCGGCCGTTTGTCTTTTATAAGAGCATGACCTGGACGTGGGTTGTTTCCATCGTTGTTTGGTTGGTTGTGGCAGTCGGGATTCTCTTCACTTGTGTTGAACCAATCTTGGAAGGCCAATACGCGACTGCATTCTGGACAGCGTTTGGTCCCGTCTTCTTTGGCATTATCGCTTGGGCATTCTACACCCACGCTGAGCATAAGAATATTTTAAATTAGACGGATCGATGCAGTTGAAAGAGTTTAAGGACCGATGCTTAAAAAATCTGTGGGCACTATTGGATCTCTTTGCACAAGAAAGCGACTTTATTAATGGCGATCGTCGTCGACAACTCCATGCTCAAGCGCAAAAGCAAGCTCAGGAGTCGCCTAAGCGTTCCAAAAAAGATTAAGTTCCGTTGGCGTTTGCGTTCGCGGATTGTGATCCCAAATGCTTTCTTCTAAATATTGATCAGCGACATCCCAGTAGAAATCTAATAGCTGTTGTCCACTTTCTGAGAGGAAGACGCGTTTGGTGGAATGCTGAATCACAAGCAATTGATGTGTTAGCAGGAAGTCTAATGTGATGACGAGCGTTGGTGAAGTAATCGGCTGTTGATGATTCCAAAATTGTTCATTCCGATATTCAAGCGGGCAATCATTAAATTGACCGAGTTTTTCAATCAGTGAGAGGGCAGCAAAGTGCTGATACGTTAATGGTATTCCTTGTCGGCGATGGCGTAGAAGCTGACGAAGTTGCTGAATTAGGACCACGTCATGAGGATAGGATCGGAGATTGAATGAATAGAGATCGGGGTTTTTTTCCTGCCGGTCGTGAAATGCGAAGCGCAGTTGATACAGGAGATTTTCAAAGAGAATGTCAACGTATAAACTTTCACTAGATTTTGATTGATGAAAGCAGACCACTTGGTAGTCAGCATTGGGTAACGCTTGGTCAATAAGGTAGTGGATGGCTGATTGCCAATTAGCCTGGTCAACACTGTTCTTCATTATTGTTCCTCCCCGTGAATTTAGCTATATTCTAAATAATCCCCGTTCACAAGTCACGTGAACGGGGATTTTGTTTAGATATTTTTAAGTTGATATAGACTTCCAGTCGCATTAATTGGTGTGGCAAACGCAATCTTCTGATGGTGCTGATCAGCAAAGTAGCGAAGCGTCAGCACTTGCTGACCATCATTCACAAATATTTCAGCGAGTGAATGATCTAAGAAAATTTGTAATTTTAGATCCTGGTGAGCTGGTAACTTAATGGAACGAGTCGTACCATACTTTTCGGCAACTGCAGATCCAACTTTGGATCGATCGACGGTGAGTGTACCAGCATTCGTATCAAATTGGATTTGTAAACTAGCACTCAAATCTTCATTGGCGGCAAGGTGTAAGACACCTGTCTGATCAGCACTAATTGTCAGATTTAATTCACATTGTTGACCAGCATGATCGTCAATGATGCTCGTATGATTGGAGAAAACTTTAGTGCCCTTTGGATCGCGGAGGTTGGTCATTGCTGCGACTGGTTGCTGGTAGAGCTGACCGTTACGGATGTGCAATTCCTTAACTTGACTCAAACAGTTTGCCCAAGTTTGATCATCGGTTGGATAACTGATGTCAGGGAGCCCTACCCAACTAATAGCATAAGCTGTGCCGTCCGGGGCGTTAAACGCCTGAGTAGCGTAGACATCAAAACCTTCATCCAGATTTACTGGGACTTGTGAACTACCCTTTAACGTAGCATTTTCAAAATCAAATTCATCCCCAATGATATAGGTGTTGGGGTAAATATTATCGTAATGGGTGATCTTCTGCTCTAATCCCTGCGGGCAGAAAATCAGGACAGCATGATCATCAATCATCACTAAGTTTGGGCATTCAATCATGTAGCCCATTGGATACGGAGTGAAATTAACCAAACCGACATCATGCCAGCCATCTTGCAAGTCATCGCTGGCCCAGAGTGCCAAATGGCCGGTTTCAGTTTTAGCATCCTGTGCTCCTAAGAGGGCATAGTACTTACCATCATGTTCTAGTAGTTGGGGATCACGGAAGTGTTCACTAATGTAATCCGGATTCCGGAACAGGGGCTGTTTTAGTTTAGTAACCTGATTATTTTGGTTCATCCAAGCACCCAGTTGGAAAGGTGTTCGGTTCCAATCCTTATCACGGTGGTTACCGGTGTACATCAAAAATAGCCGATCGCCAATTTGCTTCGCAGATCCAGAGTAGGCACCATGGCTATCGTATTCATTATCAGGAGTGAGAGCTAAGCCACGGGAGTGCCAATGTACTAGATCGGTAGATTGCATGTGCATCCATGATTTAAGACCATGGGCAGCACCAAAAGGAAACGACTGGTAAAAAACGTGCCAGGCATGATTAAAGTATGAGAACCCGTTTGGATCATTTAGTAATCCAGAACTTGGCCGGATATGATACCGGAGTTGTTCAGGTGAATTATCAGCTGCTGCCTGCAAGTGAAGCAATTCGAGGGCCGAATATTGTTGGTAAGGGCGGTAGCGTTGTTCCCGTGTCCATTCCATAATAAGATCTCCTTTATGTAAGTGCTCTAAGATGGTTCTATTTTAAAATGACGGCTGTTGACTGTCAAACGTCTAGCAAAAACAAATTGATCATTATTTCACAAAAGGATTACAATGAAGGTAAATTCGATAAAGGAGACGTTTAAGAATGATGATTCCAAAAACAATGCGGGCTTGGGAAGTTACCACTCCGGGGCCAATTGAACAAGAGCCGTGCCCACTGCAATTGGTTGAGAAGCCGGTCCCTGAACCACAGTCTGGAGAAGTTCTGGTTAAAATTTTAGCATGTGGAGTTTGTCACACCGACTTACACGTTACCGAAGGCGACCTACCAGTTCATCGGCAGCATGTTACTCCCGGCCATGAAATTATTGGCCGGGTCGTTAAGCAGGGACCACAAACTCAACGATTTACGATTGGTGACAAAATTGGAATTCCGTGGTTTAGAAAAGCGTGCGGGGTTTGCCGATTTTGTCGTTCCGGTCGGGAGAATTTGTGTCCCCATTCCATTTACACAGGATGGGATCATGATGGCGGTTATGCAGAGTATGTGACGGTTCCGGAGGGCTTTGCCTACCATCTGCCAGAGGATACTGATCCAGTTAAATCTGCACCATTGCTTTGTGCGGGAATTATTGGTTACCGTTCTTATCTACGCGCCAACGTACCAGCTGGTGGCACACTAGGCCTCTATGGATTTGGTGGTTCCGCACATTTAACTGCCCAGTTAGCAATTAAGCAGGGAATTGAAGTCCATGTTTTCACTCGTGGCCATGATGCCCAAAAATTTGCGTTGCAATTAGGTTGTGCGTCTGCGCAAGGCGCCTATGATGATTCACCAGTTCAACTAGATTCCGCCATTATGTTTTCACCAGCTGGCGAGATGGTTCCCAATGCATTAGCCAACCTCGTTCCTGGAGGGACGCTTGCGTTAGCCGGCATTCGCTTGAGCGATGTTCCAGAACTAAATTATCAGCAGCACCTTTTTCATGAAAAGAACTTAACAAGTGTGGAAAGTAATACGCGCCGCGATGGGGAAGAATTTTTGAAGTTAGCCCATCGTTTGCACATTCAGCCAACGGTGACTGAATACCCGTTTGACAAGGCTGATGAGGCATTGAGACGAGTTGCCAAGGGGAATATCGATGGGGCCTGTGTCCTGAAAATTAGTGAAGATCAGTAAGGCTAAAAGAAAAATTGATAAACGCTTGACATTTAATCTAAATCTAGTATTATCAAATGTGTAAAAAACGCTTACAATTTAAGCGCAAATATCTAGATGAGATAGGGAGTAATGCTCATGGATCACAAACAAGTTGCGACCGACGTCATTAACGCCGTCGGCAAAGACAATTTAGTTGCTGCTGCGCATTGTGCAACGCGGTTACGGTTAGTTTTAAAAGACGAAGCCAAAGTTGACCAAAAAGCATTGGATAACAATGGTGACGTTAAGGGAACGTTTAAGACCAATGGTCAGTACCAAATTATCATTGGCCCGGGAGACGTGAACAACGTTTATGATGAATTAATTAAGCAAACTGGATTGAAGGAAGTTTCCACTGACGATCTGAAGCAAATTGCTGCAAAGAATCAAAAGTTCAATCCAGTCATGGCGTTTATTAAACTCTTATCTGATATTTTTGTACCAATTATTCCGGCATTGGTCGCCGGTGGTTTGCTGATGGCCCTTGATAATGTGTTGACGGCTAAAGGATTATTTGGTCCCCAATCCGTTATTCAAATGTGGCCAGCTTTGAAGGGCATTGAAGGCATGGTGAACGTCATGTCGGCAGCGCCATACGTATTCTTACCGATCTTGGTGGGAATTTCTGGAGCGAAGCGGTTTGGTGCTGACCAATTCTTGGGGGCATTTGTCGGAATGATGATGACCGCGCCGGCTTTAGCGGATGGCGGTTCTTGGAACATCTTCGGGTTAACTGTTCATATTCAGTCTTACACGAGTCAGGTTATTCCAGCATTGGCTGCGGTTTGGATGCTTTCCATCTTCGAAAAGTGGTTGCATAAACGTCTGCCAGCTGCCGTTGACTTTACATTTACGCCACTGATTTCAGTTCTCTTAACTGGGTTCCTGACGTTTATCGTGGTCGGACCGGTGATGAAGGATCTTTCTGATTTACTGACGAACGGAATTGTTTGGTTATACGACACGTTAGGATTTGTAGGAACAGGAATTTTTGGGGCTTTGTATTCGCCAATTGTTTTAACTGGTTTACACCAAAGCTTCCCTGCTATCGAAACGCAATTAGTGACCGCCTTTAAAGCTGGTAAGGGTGCGGGTGATTTTATTTTCATCGTGGCTTCAATGGCCAACGTTGCCCAAGGGGCCGCAACCACTGCAGTTTACTTTTTAACACGGAATGAAAAGATGAAAGCTCTCTCTAGTTCTTCCGCGATTTCTGCTTTGCTCGGAATTACTGAACCAGCAATTTTCGGGGTGAACTTGAAGTTGCGGTTCCCATTCTTCTGTGCATTAGTTGGTTCATGTGTGGCTTCCACGATTGCCGGATTAATGCACGTGGTTGCTGCTTCAATGGGTTCGGCTGGTTTCATTGGTTTCTTATCCGTATACGCTAAATCTATTCCAGGCTACCTATTATGTGAAGTTATTTCATTTGTAATTGCCTTCTTAGTAACCTTCTTCTATGGTAAAGCGCACGATGAACTGGTTAATCCCGCAATGGCGGGTGCAGATGCAGCGGATGGCGCATCTCAAGCAGCGGAAGCATCCGCACC
The DNA here is from genome assembly GCF_056590915.1 of Limosilactobacillus sp. C0001E2. NCBI lineage: Bacteria > Bacillati > Bacillota > Bacilli > Lactobacillales > Lactobacillaceae > Limosilactobacillus > Limosilactobacillus sp. C0001E2. Next base: position 138,113 of record NZ_JBWPXC010000002.1, read on the forward strand.
AGTTCAACATGCTTCAGCACCAGCAGACGAAAATGCTAAGAATGAAGTAGTTGCAAGCCCAGTTTCTGGAACTGCCGAAGACATTACTGCAGTAAATGATGAAGTCTTCTCTCAGAAGATGATGGGGGATGGTGCGGCGGTTGTTCCTAATGATGGTACGATTTATGCACCTGTTGATGGTACAATTACAGTTGCTTATGCTACGAAGCATGCGTATGGTTTAACTTCAGATGATGGTGCCGAAGTTTTGATTCATGTTGGTTTAGATACTGTGAACCTCAAGGGTGAACACTTTGAAAGCTTTGTTGAACAAGGCCAAAAGGTTAAGAATGGTGATCGCCTTGGTACCATCGACCTAGCGGCGGTTAAGGCAGCTGGTTATGATACCACCGTGATGGTCGTAGTCACAAACACGACCAATTACACGCAAGTCAAGCGCGTTGCTGATGGTGAGATTAGCCATGGCGATGACTTGATTGAGGTTGTCAGTAAATAATAATTAAAAGTGACACAAAAAGTCCTCAAATCGGATGGAAAGTCCGATTCGAGGACTTTGTATTTGAATCCCCGCAAGGATGGTTACGACGCGTAGCTTGGTCAACTGCTGATTTATCAGCGGTTGAACTGCTAGCCAGTTACTGCGCTGTTACATTTTTACCTTTAAAGTAGCAAAGAGGTTGGAAGACTCCAGCCTCTTTTTTGCTGTAAGCCGCGCTAATCATGATATAATCAACTCCAGAATAAATAGGAGGCGGAACTAATGAGTGACTTTCCACAATTAAACTTAGCAGCGCAAACGGGTACTAAGGCAATAATTCACACTAATCACGGGGATCTGGAGGTTCAACTATTTGACCAACTTGCTCCTAAGACGGTGAAAAATTTTGTTGAATTGGCTAAAAAGGGATACTATGATGGGGTCCTTTTCCATCGGGTTATCCCAGACTTTATGATTCAAGGTGGTGACCCAACGGGGACCGGTGCTGGTGGTGAAAGCATTTATGGTCAAGCTTTCGAAGACGAATTTAGCGACCAGCTTTTCAATTTTAACGGGGCGTTATCAATGGCCAATGCAGGCCCTAATACCAACGGAAGCCAATTTTTCATCGTAACGAACGAAAACCTTACTACGAACTTGGCTGATCAAATGAAGGCGGCTGGTTATCCGCAAGCAGTCATTGACCATTATGTGGCTAATGGTGGAACACCATGGCTCGATCACCATCACACTGTTTTTGGACAAGTCGTTAATGGAATGAAAGTGGCTAAAGAGATTAGCCGCGTTGATCGTGATTTGAGCGATCGCCCAAAGGATGACGTTGTCATTAAATCAATTAGTATTGATTAAGGGTGCTGATATGACAGAAATTGATTATGATTTAATTATAATTGGCAGTGGGGGTGCCGGATTGACCACAGCTGTTCAGGCGCGTGAGCTAGGACTGACAGTTGCTGTTTTAGAAAAGAATTCCCAAGTTGGTGGTAATACTAAGCGGGCATCTTCCGGGATGAATGCAGCGGAAACAACTGTCCAAGCCCGTAATCAAATTGCGGACCGGATGCAGGATTTTTATCAGGAAACTTACCAGGGTGGTGGTAAGCTGAATGATCCAGCAATGCTGAAACAGTTTGTTACCCATGCGCCATTAGCGATTGAATGGCTAACCCAGCATGGCTTGCCACTGGATGATTTGACCATTACTGGCGGAATGTCAGTCAAGCGAACCCACCGTCCTGCTTCGACAGCTCCCGTAGGTGCTTATTTGGTCAAAGGATTACAAAAGTTGGCGGTTGAAGCTGGAGCCCAGATAATTACGGAAGCACACGTCAGTAAATTATTGACCGCTACCGGCGCCGTGTGTGGAGTAGAATATGTTGACGCTGAAAAAGCAGTTCATCAATTCAATTCACGTGCGGTAGTATTGGCAACGGGTGGTTTTGGGGCCTCCAAAGAGTTGATGCGCCGGTATCGACCAGATTTGGCTAATTACCGCACAACCAACCAACCTGGTGCGACAGGGGACGGCTTAAAATTAGCCCAGCATGTTGGTGCACAATTAATGCAGTTGGATCTAGTACAGGTTCACCCAACTGTCCAGCAGGATCAAGACCACGCTTTTTTGATTGGTGAAGCAGTTCGGGGTGAAGGCGCCATTTTAGTGAATGAAAAGGGAACACGGTTTGTAAACGAACTGGCTACGCGGCGCGTAGTTTCGAATGCCATTACTGCGTTAACCAAGCATAGTGCGTACTTAATTTTTGATCAGGAAGTTCGTTCGCGGGTCAAGGCCATTGATTTTTATGATCAAATTGGTTTAGTGCAGACAGGGGCGACAATCGAGCAGCTGGCTGAACAATTGTCTTTGCCAGATTTGCCAACGACCATTCACCAGTGGAATGAGGCAGTTCGTGTCCAAGACGATCGACAATTTAGCCGGACAACTGGAATGAGTTTTCCACTGAGTAAGGCACCATTTTATGCCATTCATGTGGCTCCAGCAATTCATTACACAATGGGTGGCATTCATGTCGATCCGGAGACCCGGGTGTTGGATGCCAATGGACAGGTAATTAATGGATTATATGCTGCTGGAGAGGTTACCGGTGGACTGCACGGCAATAACCGAATTGGTGGTAATTCGATTGCGGAAACAGTGGTGTTTGGTCGCCAATCGGCATTAACAATTCAGCGTGATTTAAAATTTAATCAATAAACAATCGGGGGCAAAGTTCAGTTAATCCGAACTCTGCCCCCTTATTTTGATGAGGAGTAAAATTATTAATGACGAGTGTATTCTTGGTCAACGGTCTTAGCAGTTAGCCCAACAATATTCTTCTTTTGTGGGGTGAATAAGCCGACGAACCATGCGATAAACATGGATGATAAGAAGGAAACACATGAAACCATAAATGGTGACATGCCCTTTGATTGTACATAGTAGGTAAGGGCAGCACTGACAATCAGACCAGTAACAGCCCCAACGGTATTGGCACGTTGGGTAAAGATCCCCGCGGCGAAGATTCCGGCAATTGGGACCCCAAATAAACCAGTAAAGGCTAAGAAGAGGTTCCAGGTTTGGGATTGGTTACCAACTAAGAGGTAAATGGCCATTAGCAAGCCAAGAATTCCGGCAATGAGAATAACAATCCGGGCTAATTGGACGTCGCTAACCCGCTTGAACTTCTTGTCAAAGAAGCGTTGTTTGAAGTCGGTAATCGCACAAGCAGAAATCGCGTTGAGACTGGATGCAATGGTGGATTGCGCAGCCGCAAAGATTCCGGCAATGATCAGTCCGGCTAAACCAGCTGGAACTTCTTTGATGACAAAGTATGGTACAACGGCGCTCGTGTTGAAGCCCTTTGGCAGACTTGCTGAGTGCAAGTAGAAACTGTACAAAATCGTTCCCATCCCGTAAAAGATTGGGATCGTAATGAATGCTAAGAGTCCATTAGTCCAAAGTGACTTAGCGGTTTCTTTCATCGTGGAAGTGGTTTGGTAACGCTGAACCACATCTTGACTACCCGTGTATTGGTAAAGAGAGTTAAAAACGGAACCGGCAAAAATTAATGGAATGAATAATTTCAGGTTGTGAGGGTCCCAGTTAGCTTTTGAGTAAAGTTTATGGTGAACGGCAACGTCATGGGCGATTGTACCAAAACCACCCTTGATGTAGTAAGCACCAATGAAGATGATCAGGAGTGCTCCGCCAAGGAGGAGGAATCCTTGGATAACGTCTGTCCAAATAACCCCTTCGATCCCACCAAGGAATGCGTAGATGATACAAAGACCACCGACGAAGAGGGCAATCAAGATGTGGTTAATTGAGGAAACAGAAGTAATGGCTAAAATTGGTAGATAAATGACAATTGCAATTCTTCCTAAGTGGTAGAGCATAAAGAGTAAACTACCAAGAACCCGCATGATGGGACTAAACCGATCTTCAAGGTATTCATAAGCAGTGGTAACTTGTAATTTACGGAAAAACGGTACATAGTATTTAATCAAAATTGGGATAATCAAAATGATGGTCAAGTTCCCAACTGAGTATGACCAGTCCGTGAGGAATGCTTGCTCTGGTGTTGACATAAACGTGATCGCACTTAGCGTGGTTGCGTAAATACTGAAACCAGTGGCCCAAGCAGGAACAGAACTATTGGCCTTAAAGAAAGCATCGGTATCCTTGCTAGCGCGTTTGGTAAAGTAGGCCCCAATTAGCAACATCGCAAGGAGGTAAACAAGGAGGACGATCCAATTAAACGTCCCAAATCCAGTTTTTGCATAGTTAATCTAATCGCCTTTCATTATTTTGACTATTAACGTTACGTTGAATAAAAATCTTTAAGAGCAGTGGTGCGAGTAAGGTTGTGATGACGGTTACCAGGATTAAAGCAGTAAAGTAGCTTTTATCAATCAATCCTGCCGAAAGGGCCACTTTGATGACCACTAACGCCATTTCACCACGCGATACCATCCCAGCACCGACAATATTGGCTTCCTCCCAATTGAGATGGAAGAGTTTAGCACCAATTCCACAGCCCAGTTGCTTTCCAAGAACCGCGATGACAATCAAGCAGATAATGAAGAGGACGTCATTGCCAATACCATGGAAAGTAACTTCTAGACCGATACTAATGAAGAAGACGGGCGTAAAAATTGCGTAACCAATTGGTTCAATTTTTGGTGCTAATGCTTCTTCATATTTGGTTTGTGAAATAGCTAGTCCGGCACAGTAGGCACCCAAAACATCACTCATGCCACATTTCACTGCGATCCACGCAAAACCAAAGCAGATAATCAAAGCTGCTGTTGGGAGGCTTTCACTAATCCCCATTTTGTCAAAAATCTGTAAGAATCTCGGTACGATGTAACGACCAATCAACAGAACGATAATGAAGAAAAGAATTTGCGGAACGATCATTGAAAGAACTTTACCGCTGAGTGATGAGGCTGAGTGCTGACCAACTAGTTGAACACTGATGCCCAACAAAATGATACAGATGATATCATCAGCAACGGCCGCGCCAAGAATAATCTGGCTTTCGCGAGTGTTGGAATAACCCATTTCACGCAACACCTGAACGGTGATGCTGACGGATGTGGCACTAAGCACGAGCCCCATGAAAGCTGCCGTTTGGACATCAAAGTTGAATACATCGTGGCACAGCAAGTAGGCGGTTCCCGTTGGAAAAATCACGCCCAAGGTGGCCACGGTCAATGATGGTGCCCAGTAGTGGAGGAGTTGGCGGAGATCCCCTTCTAACCCAGCAATAAACATCAGCATAATGACCCCGATGTTAGAGAAATAGTGGATGAAGGTGGTGGGCGTCAACAGATGAAAGACGGCCGGCCCAATTAAGATTCCGGCAATCAATTCACCCATGACTGGAGGCAGACCGATTCGTGAGGAGAGTTCAGAACAAACCTTCCCGACCAATAAAATAAGCACAATTTGTAATAGATAGTTCATTGGTCAATCCTTTAGGAACTAAAGCAATTCATTGACTTTAGCAATTTCCTGATCCAACAACTTGGCAGATGGAATATTGTATTCTAAAAATACTGGTACACCAGCGGGGACCTTCTTAGTTAAGCGTTGCCAATCGGTATCACCATTATCGAGCATGGTCGTATCCCGGTCTTTAATATTCTTTAAATGGAAAACGGTGATTTTAGAACTTAATTGGTTCATTGCTGCTTGAGGATCTTGATCGATCCAATACCAATTGCCAGAATCAAAGGTGTAGCCAAAGTGACCATTGGTAGTATCTAAGAAATTAAAGATTTTTGGTACTTCACCATGATCGTTCGGTTCGTTTTCAACACTGATGGCAACATCATTGGTTGGAATTTGCATCAATAATTGCTTGGTATCTTCAGTTAAGGCACCATAATCGCCTAAACTGATTTTTAAATTTTTAATTCCATATTTTTGGGCCAGCATAATGTAATCGGTGAGGTGAGAATTTAATTCACCATCATTGAAGAGGACTTCGGGAATAGAATAATAAAGTCCCCAATTATTTTGATGAGCGAGTTCACTAATCTTATCTAGTTCCGCTTCTTGACTGGCTGGTTGGAAAAATTCACCACGAACTTCAACATTATCAATCGGTTTGCCGATCAATTCCTGAAGGACATCGTATTGGGAGTGACCCGCATTCATTTGATCAAGAAAAACCGCGGTATTAATTGATACCTTCATGAAATACACCTCTTTAAAAGAAAATGCGGAAATAAAAAAACACACAAAGAAAGCAGCCGTGGATGCGGCGCTTTTTTTGTGCGGTTGAATTAAACTTTAAAACTATTACGGTGTTAACCATAACACGTTTAAAATAAAATGTATACGCTTTCATAAAAAGAATGGTGAAATAGCTCCAAAGACTTGCGCTTGATCTTGGAGAGTTGTTGCCTTGATATCAACGTTTGCTAACCCTTCCGGGAGAAAGTGTTGAACAGCAGATTTAATTTGATGAATGAAAAAATCACCCTGTTGACTAACTGCACCGCCGATTAAAATTTTGGCTGGATCCAGGATTAAACAGATTTGCGCTAGCTGTTTACCGAGCTGTCGACACCAATGTTGAATAATTTCGACAAATTGTGACTGACCATCGCGCGCCCGTTGAAAGGCTTCCGGAACTGAAACGTTGATCGATTCAAGACTGTGTTGCAAAGCCAGGGTAGAAGCTTGACTTTCAAAACACTCTTTTGATTCTGGATCATAGTTAAGGTAGCCAACAGAATTCGCAAGGCCGTGTGCACCTCTGGATAAATGTCCGTTGTGATAGAAGGCACCACCAATGCCGGTTCCTAAAGCAATGCAGTACACGGATTGATCTGCGTGAACGTGACCGCATAGGATTTCACCCATTAGGGCCGCATCAACATCATTCATCACCTGAACTGGTACTTGCGCAGCCTTTTCTAATATTTGTTTTAGTGGGGTACCTTGATAATTTTGGATGGTTGGGCCAGCATAGATAATCTCCCCATGATGACCAACGCGTCCGGCGGTGCTAACCCCAATTCCACTAATTTTAAATTGTCCCATTATTTGATGACTAATGGTTATTAAGGCTTTAACAATGGCTTGGTCTTGATTATGATTGGTAGCTGTTTTACCAGAATTAAGCATTTTTAAATTTGAGTCAATAACAGCATATTTAATTGACGTCCTACCAACGTCGAAAGCAAGATAATTCTTTTGCATCAGGGTCAATCCTTTCTGAAATCCTTGATTAAAACGCTTACATTATATCATGCTTAAGCCTTTCTTTAAATTTATTTTTCAGATAAGAAACGCTATTAAAACGGGTATATGAACGGCTAATGAAAAATATTATCATAAAAATTAATTGCGAAAATAGTTTCCACAACGTATCCTTAGGGTGCGGTTGAAGAAGAACTATTACATGAATTTAGTAACCAGTATTTTAAACAAAGGATGGTAAAAATGACTAAAAAATTATATTCCGCACTATTAACTTCTTTCAACGCTGACGGGACCGTAAATGAAAAAGGAACCCGTGAAATTGTGCGGCATAATATTGATGTTAACCACGTTGACGGTTTGTACGTAGGTGGAAGCACCGGTGAAAACTTCATGCTGCAAACTGCAACTAAGAAGCGGATCTTTGAAATTGTGAAAGATGAAGCCGGCGATGATGTTGATTTAATCGCCCAAGTTGGTTCGATCGACTTACAAGAAGCAAAAGAATTAGCTAATTACGTTGTTAATGACCTGGGGTATAAGACAATTTCCGCAGTTACACCGTTCTACTACAACTTTAGTTTCCCAGAAATTAAGTACTACTACGATGAAATTGTTAAGGATGTCGACGCCAACTTAATTGTTTACTCTATTCCAGCATTAACGGGGGTTTCCCTCTCCTTGGATAATTTTGCTAAGTTATTTGAAAATCCAAAGATTATCGGGGTTAAGTACACCAATGCCGATTTCTTCCTCCTCGAACGGCTCCGAAATCGTTTCCCAGATAAGAAGATTCTCTTCGGAACGGATGAAATGCTCTTACCAGCCCTTTCGTTAGGGGTTGATGGTGCAATTGGCTCCACTTATAATGTCAATGCAGCCCGGGCAAAGGCGGAAATTGAAGCCTTTGAAGCTGGTGACATGCAAAAGGCACTTGATATTCAACATGAAACGAATGACCTGATTTCCGCAATTCTTGGGAACGGTCTTTACCAAACAATCAAGTTATTGCTTCAAGATATGGGAGTTGAAGCTGGCTACACTAAGGAACCAATGCATAAGCCAACTCCAGAAATGAAGACCACGGCAAGTGAAATTTATGCGAAGTTTTTAAAAAACTAATTTAAAGAAGGCACTTAAATAATGGAAAATACTTTTTTGAAGGCCACTAAAGGGAATTTAGTCGTATCCTGTCAGGCACTGCCTGGTGAACCACTGCATAGTTCATTTATTATGGCGCGAATGGCGAGAGCTGCCAAGGAAGCGGGGGCTTCCGCGATTCGGGCTAATTCCGTTGTTGATATTCAAGCTATCCAAGATGAAGCGCATCTGCCCATGATTGGGCTCGCTAAAGTGGACTATGACGATTCACCAGTTTACATTACGCCGACAATGAAAGAAATGCGGGCGGTCGCAAGTACTGGCTGTGAAGTCGTTGCTTGTGACGTTACTGGTCGTCCACGGCCCCATGGTGAAAAATTAGCGGAAATTGTTGACCAAATGCGGAAAGAATTTCCAAACACTTTACTCATGGCAGACACAGACTGCATTGACAGTGTTAAAATTGCTAATGATCTAGGCTTTGATATTATTGGCACCACAATGCACGGTTATACGCCAGCAACTAAAGGGATGAACGTTGCGGACGATGACTTTGCTTACCTCAAAGAGGTGGTCAAAACTGCTGAACATCCGGTGATTGCGGAAGGTAAAATTGACCGCCCAGAAAAGGCAAAACGATGCATTGAACTTGGCTGCCATGCGGTCGTGGTTGGTGGGACCATTACGCGCCCACTGCAAATTGCCACGGGATTTGTTAATGCTCTTAAATAACTAGTAAGGAATGATGATGGATGTCTGCACGTTTTATGGAACAAGTCCAAAACCTCTTTATTAACCTGCCACGACAGGAAAAAAAGGTGGCCCGCGTAACGCTGCAAAAACCAGAGTTGGTACGGCGTATGAACATTACCGAACTCGCTAATCAGGCTGGCGTTGGGGTTGCTACGGTGAGCCGCTTTACCAAACGGGTCGGCTGCAAAAATTTTGCGGACTTTAAACTTGCATTGGTCACACCAGATACGATGCAGCGGGAATCGGAGCAGAATGTTTCCACACCGAATGACATCCATAATTATTATCAAAAAATTCTGGAGGAGACGATGGCGATGGTTTCTACTAAGCAGCTCCGGCAAGCCGCTAATTTGATCCATAGCGCAAAGCGGGTGTATATTTTTGGAATTGGTAGTTCCGGATATAATGCTCAAGAGTTTACCCAACGTTTAATGCGGATGGGTAAGCCCGCTTTTGCGATGACGGAAAGCAATATGATGACGATTGCTAGTGCCACAATGCAAGACAACGATATCGTAATTGCCTTGTCTGTCTCTGGGAGTACCCCAGAAGTATGTTCTGCTGTTCGGGATAGTCGTAAAAATGGGGCAACAATTATTGCGGTGACCGCTTTTAAAAATAGTTTGCTTGGTAAAATGAGTGACTTACTATTTCAGATTAAAAGTACAGAATTAGTGGGTGATTATGACTTTATTAATTCGCAATTTGCGGTGACCTACGTGATTGATATGCTGACGCAAATGTTACTTCAATTTACGGATTTTCGCGCAACAATGAATAAGACGGTGGAAGCCATTTTAGTAACGAAGGAACAAACTACCGGACGAAACCATCACCGCCAGAATCATGATGAATAAAACGGAAAGGAAATTTTGTGATGAATGTAATTGTGGTCAAGAACGCCGCTGAAGGCGGTCAAAAAGGGGCAGAAATCTTCATGACCGCGTGGCAAAATGGAGCGCAAGTCTTTGGCCTCGCCACCGGAAGTACCCCGTTGACGACTTATGCCGAACTTTGCAGCAGTGCAATTGATTTTCGGAAGTGTACGTCGGTTAACCTTGATGAGTATGTTGGCTTGGGGCCGGATGACGAACAAAGTTATGCCTACTTTATGCAAAAACACCTCTTTAACCAAAAACCGTTTGCTCACTCATACATTCCCAATGGGCTCGCGCCTGATTTAGCTAAAGAAGTGGTCCGCTACGATCAAATTATTGCGGATCATCCAGTGGATTTACAGATTTTAGGAATTGGGCGGAACGGGCACATTGGTTTTAATGAACCTGGGACCCCGTTTGAGAGCACCACCCACGAGGTGCAGCTCACGCAATCCACGATTGATGCCAATTCACGGTTCTTTGCTAATGAAGCTGACGTTCCCCGGTCTGCATTGTCCATGGGAATGGCTTCAATTATGCAAGCCCACCAAATTCTTTTAGAAGCATATGGTGATGCAAAAGCGGATGCGATTGCTAAGGCAATTGAGGGCCCCGTCACTGAAGATGTACCGGCAAGTATTTTACAACGGCATCCGAATGTCACCATCATTATTGATGAAGCAGCTGCACAAAAGCTGCATGGACAATACTAAGGAGTCGTAAAATGCAAACTGTCATTAAACATGCTGATATTTATACTGGGGAAGAAGTCATTAAAGATGGTTATATTCGCTTTAACCGACAGGTGCTTGCTGTTGGTCCAATGATCGAATACCAGCCAGAAGCGGCTGATGGAAAGATTATTGATGGTCACGAGCTGATTATAGTTCCCGGCTTCATTGATGTCCATAGCCATGGTGGTTATGGGATTGATACCATGGATGCTGATCCGGAAAAAATTAACCAAATGGTTACCCAAGTCACGAAAAATGAAGGGGTTACTACCTTCTTTCCCACTACAGTCACTCAATCGGTGGAAAATATTAACCGGGCAATGGAAGGGATTCGTGAAGCGGCCAAAATGAATCCGGTAATTAAGGGAACCCATTTGGAAGGACCTTTTGTCTGTGTTGAATATAAGGGGGCTCAGCCCGAACAGTACATTCAGGATCCTGATTATCGACTGCTTGAACATTGGAATGAATTATCCGGTGGGCTTGTCAAGATGATTACTTATGCGCCCGAAAAACCAGGTGCTCGTGAACTGGAAGAATACTGTTTGAGCCATAACATTGTGCCGTCTGCAGGCCACTCGAATGCGACGCGTGAAGGAATGAAGTATTCGCTAGCTAGTCACATTACCCACTTGTATAACGCCCAACGGGGAATGCGGCATCGTGAGCCCGGTCTGACGGGGGACGCTTTGATGGAAGACAATCTCTACACTGAAATCATTGCGGATGGCTTCCATGTTGTTCCAGATATGATCCGGCTAGCCTATCAGATTAAAGGTCCAGATCGAATGGAATTGATTACCGATTCCTTACGGGCAAAGGGAATGCCTGAGGGCATTTCAGAATTAGGTGGTCAGAAGGTCATTGTTAAGGATCATCAAGCTCGACTTGAGAATGGCCACCTGGCCGGTTCCATTTTGCAATATAACCTCGCGTTTAAGAATATTGTTGATTTCACGGATTGTGGGATCGCAAATGCGGTCAAAATGTCATCAGTTAATCAGGCCCGTGAGTTTAACTTGCCTACTAAAGGTGGTTTAACTGTTGGCAAGGATGCCGACTTGAATATATTGGATCAGGACTTAAATTTGCAAACTACCTATAGTTATGGTCACCAAATGAACTAAATTAATAACACTAAACACTCCTTTAGAATACGAAAAAACAAGTCTGCCATTACGGTACGAATCCCGTTTGACAGGCTTGTTTTTATTTGGGCGAATAGTTGGTAAGTAATTTCCAGAGCGTTTGTTTAGCATCGTTGAATGCAGCGGTATTCCGCCGGACGCATGAGATCAAAAATTCAGGTTTTTCACTATCTAACAGGGGAATTTGAACCAGGTCATTCGAGGGCAGAATTGCTAGACTAGTTAGATATGAAATCCCGATGTTTTCAGCGACCATGGATTTAATAACGTGAACGTCGGTAGTTTTATAGACCGTGCGTGGCCGAATATGGTTAATTCTGGCCATCATCCGAAATGCCTGGTTATGGACAAACCCTTCGTCCAAACTAATAAACTTTTCTTTCGCTAGTTCACGAAAATAAATTCCGGTCTTGGCCTTGGCTGCGAGTGGATGGTGACGTGAAACGATGATATTGATTGGTTCTCGTAAAATTGTCGTACTGGTAAGCCGGGGATAGTTTAACGGAACGAGCGATCCCAAGAGCGCTAAGTCAATATCACCACGCCTGAGCATGGATAATAACTCGGTCGATCCATGTTCAAAAACTTCGAGTTGGGTCATTAATTGGCGATGCATTAATAACGGCGTCAGTGGTGGGAAAAAGTAGTTACCAATAATTGGCGGCAGGCCGAAACGAATCTGTTGTTTCTGATTATTTTCAATATCTTTACGGGCAATTTCTAGTTCACTCAGGATGATGGCGACGTGATGGTCAAATTGCTGGCCGTTCTTGGTGATGACAATTTCGTGGTGAGACTGATCACGGATGAAGAAAGAAGTCTGCAATTCGTTTTCTAAACGTTTAATCGCGTTGGTAATGGTGGGTTGGGTAACGTTAAATTTGGCGGCCACTTTAGAAAAGTTTTTTACTTTTGCTAGTTCATGATAATATTCTAAATCATTAATATTCATTTTAAATTGCCTCTATATCAACAAACTAATTCGCTCATATAATTATTTTTTATTATACTACAATAATTTGACTATAGTCTTGGCCGCTTTTTAGAATGATTGCGTAAATTAGTGATGATCATAATTTGTGAGAAAGGAAATGAGATCAATGAAAGCAATGGAAATCTTGAATAACCCTTATTTAAACAAGGGGACTGCGTTTACGATGGATGAACGGAAGAAATTAGGCTTGTTGGGGGCACTGCCAGCTAAGGTGCAAACCTTGCAAGAACAGGCTGATGAAACTTACGCTCAATTCCAAACTAAACCAGCAGGATTACCACAACGGCAATTCTTGATGGAAATTTTTAACACCAATCGGACATTGTTCTTCTACTTAATGGGGCAACACATTGTAGAATTTATGCCGATTGTTTATGATCCAGTCATCGCGGAATCAATTGAAAACTACAGCAATATTTTCATTCAACCGCAACAAGCTGCCTTTTTGTCGGTCGATGATCAAGATAACGTTGAAGAGAGTTTGAAAAATGCTGCTGATGGTCGGGACATTCGTTTAATTGTTGTTACCGATGCTGAAGGGATCCTTGGTATTGGTGACTGGGGTGTCAACGGTGTTGACATTGCTGTTGGTAAGCTGATGGTATATACCGCCGCTGCCGGGATTGATCCATCGCAAGTGTTGGCCGTTTCCCTAGACGCTGGGACAAACAACCAAGCATTGTTGGATGATCCGATGTACCTGGGTAATCGTCACAAGCGGGTTTATGGTGACGAATACTACGCACTGGTGGATAAGTTTGTTCAATCTGCCCGTAAGTTGTTCCCAGAAGCATTACTGCACTTTGAAGACTTTGGGCGTTCCAATGCGGCTGTTATCTTGAACAAGTACAAGGATGAAATGCCAGTCTTCAATGATGACATTCAAGGAACGGGGATTATCGCTTTAGCTGGTGTGCTTGGTGCATTGAACATCTCGAAGGAAAAATTAGTAGATCAAAAGTTCTTAACGTTTGGTGCTGGAACTGCTGGTATGGGTATTGCAAAGATGCTTTATGATGAAATGGTTCGCCAAGGGGCCGATCCAGCAGAAGCAAAGAAGCACTTCTACTTAGTTGACGTGCAAGGGTTACTTTTCAATGACACTCCAGATTTGACACCGGAACAAAAGGAATTTACCCGGGACCGGAGTGAATTTAGCAATGCGGATGAATTAACCGACCTCTTATCAGTGGTTAAGGCAGTTCACCCAACGGTTATGATTGGGACTTCCAAGCAGCCAGGTGCCTTTACTGAAGAGGTCGTTAAAGAAATGGCGGCCCACACTGAACGACCAATTATCTTCCCAATTTCCAACCCAACGAAATTGATCGAAGCCATGCCAGCCGACTTGATTAAGTGGACGGATGGGCGAGTTTTGACCGCTACTGGGATCCCAGTTAATCCCGTTGAACACAAGGGTGTTACTTACACGATTGGTCAAGCCAATAATGCCCTTGTTTATCCAGGAGTTGGTTTTGGGGCGATTGCTGCCAAGGCTAGTCAAGTCAATGAAACGATGCTGGCTGCCGCTGCCCATGCACTGGGTGGGATTGTTGACCCAAGTGAACCTGGTGCGGCAGTGTTACCACCAGTTGCTAAATTGGAAGACTTTACTACCCGGGTATCTGAAATTGTGGCCCAGTCAGCAATTGACCAAGGATTGGCTGGCGATGGTATTACTGATGCTAAGAAGGCTGTTGCAGACCTCAAGTGGGAAGCTAAGTATTAATTCATAGTAAGGGAGATTGAGCAATGTCTGTATTTTTAACGTCCGTTTCGAGTGTCGTTGAAATTGTCCTGATTATGGCGTTGGGATATATTTTGCGACGGAATAATTGGTTTGCAGATTCTTTTGGTGGCAATATTGCATCGTTGATTACGAAGATTGCCTTACCAGCATCCATTTTCATGAGTGTCATGAAGTATTTGACTAAGGATAAGCTCCTTGGCTTAGGAATTGGGATTATTTTCCCAGCATTAGCAGTGATTGTCAGCTACCTAGTGGCTTTTGCAGCTGTGAAGTTGTTCAAGATTCGACCAGGTCGCCGCGGAATCTTTATTAATGCTGTGGCGAACGCCAACACGATTTTTTATCGGGATGCCATTGAACACCGCTTTATTTGGAAATAAGGCCATGTCTTACTTTTTGATCTACTACATCGTTAACACGGTTTCGACATGGGCATTTGGGGTTTACCTAATCCAAAATGACGACCCAACGGCTGATGGGCAAAAGAAGCAACGTGATCATATTAACTGGTCCAAACTATTACCAATGCCACTAGTTGGTTTTATCTTTTCCATCATCTGGCTCTTAATTGGGATTCCAGTGCCAAACTTTATTGGCCAGACGTTATCATACGTGGGTAGTTTAGTTACTCCACTATCGTTGATTTACATTGGGATTGTCTTGTATGATGCGGGATTGAATAATTTCCGTTTCGAACGGGATTCTGTACTAGCATTAATTGGCCGGTTTATTATCTCACCGCTGGCTTTGATTATTTTGATCAAGCTTGGTATGG
Source organism: Limosilactobacillus sp. C0001E2 (assembly GCF_056590915.1). Lineage (NCBI taxonomy): Bacteria > Bacillati > Bacillota > Bacilli > Lactobacillales > Lactobacillaceae > Limosilactobacillus > Limosilactobacillus sp. C0001E2. The sequence goes on from NZ_JBWPXC010000002.1 coordinate 153,460, forward strand.
GAATGGGTGTTCATTTGCCAAGTTTAATGCGGCAAACATTAGTTGTTCAATCAGCAACGCCAATGCTGGCAGTGTTGCCAATTTTGGCTAAAGAAGCCCATGGTGATGTTAAGCACGCTACGGATGTCGTGGTTATGAGCACGATTCTCTTTGTGGTAGTTGTTCCAATTTTGATGGCAATTCTGCAATTTGTTTAAATTAAAGCTATTAAGGCGACGAGTTTTCTCGTCGCCTTTTTTTAATTCGACACTTTCCAAAAATGTTAGATTGTGCTACTATTCTCCTTGTTAGTTTTGAAATAAGACAAATTTAAAATTTGTTTCAGAAGGAGAATGAACATGGCTGAACTTACGAGAACAGAGCGGGACTTTCAGCGGGCACTATTGCACCTGCTAGAAGACCATTCCTTCCTGTCGTTGTCTGTCGAACAGATTTGTCAGGAAACGATGATGCACCGCAGCAGTTTTTATCGCTATTTTAATGATAAATATGATTTATTGAAGCACACGGTTAATACTAAAATTACCAATTTAATTGACGAGAGTGACTCTTCTGCGGATGAATTGGTCAATGTAGTGGATTATCTATGTTCCCATAAAACGGTGATGCGTAATTTAGCGACGAGTAATGCTAATAGCTCACTGTATCCAACGATGGTGAATATTTTAGCTGACATCATGTTGAACCGTTATGAAGCGGGGATTGATGATCGCTTGGTCAAAAGCATTGGGACGTTTGATAATCCCGAAACCACCGCTTACATGCTCAGTTCGAGCATTGTTGGTGCATTTTATTGGTGGCGGAACCAGGATTATGCAACGTCTAAGCAGACCATTATCAAACACGCCAACATGTTTATTGATTGGTTAACCGCTAAGGGGAAGGCTGAATAGTCAAAGGTGAAAATATGAAACAAAATCAACGTTCAATAACCGCTTTGTTAATGCTTGTGGCAATTCTTGCCCCATTAATGTATAGTTTGTTTTTTATTCAGTCAGTTTGGGATCCGTATGGCGGGGCGAAAAACTTACCTATTGCGGTGGTGAACCGGGATGAACCAACTAAATACCAAGGGAAAGTCCTTAATGTTGGTGCACAAACTGTTAAGCAGCTTCGTCATAATCATGATCTCAAATGGCAGTTTGTGAGTGCACAAGCTGCACAGCGCGGAATGCGGAATCATCGTTACTACACGGTAGTGACGATCCCACGGGACTTTTCAGCCAATGCCGCAACGGTCATGTCTAAACATCCCCAAAAGATGGAACTCCATTACCAAACGAATGACTCAAAAAATTATTTAGCCCGTAGTATTAGTGATATTGGGATGAAGCAGCTTAATCAACAGATTCGGTCTTCAGTCACTAAGGCGTATGCAACGGCCATGTTTGATCAGTTGCATGTGTTGGGCAAAGGGATGAACCAGGCCGCTAACGGCGCCCATCAAATCAGTGATGGCACAATGGTGCTACAGGATGGTGCTAGTCAATACTTTGCGGGAGTTTCCAAGGTTAATCGTGGTGTTCAAGAGTTGCAAATGGGTGTGGCACCCCTTGGTGCTGGTGCTCAGCAGTTAGTGAATGGTGGCGAGCAATTACGTCGTGGAGTTAGTCAATTTACGGCTGGGACAAACACGCTGGGGGCTGGATTACAATTGTTAGCGTCAAAGATTCCAGAATTTAATCAAGGAATCGGCCAATTGCAAAGCGGATTAAACGATTACACTGCTGGGACTAAGCAATTGGGAAATGGAATCCAACAGATTAGTAATCAGTCAGACCAACTCCGTGCTGGGGCCAGTCAACTAAATCAAGCGGCCGGTCAGTTTGGCAAACTTAATAATGGCAGTCGTCAAATTGCGGATAACGTTGCGGAATTTAATAATGTTTTGCAGTCAAGCCATTTAATGGAAACCCTTGGTTCAGCTCAACAGTTAGGGGCCGCTGCTACTAATCTACAAACGCAGCTGGCGGGTGTTAATCAATTGTTAGCCTCATTGAAGGGGCTCGATCCGAACCAGTTGACTACGGTTGTTCAGGCGGTGAACTCGTTAACGCCAACGCTAACGAGCAACTTAACTAAAATCGGAACTAACTCACGACAAAGTGCCACAACCGCTGCTCAAATGGCTCAGGCGGTGGCCAGCGATCCGCAAGCGAGTGCAGCGACAAAGAAGACCGTTGCCGATGGTGCCCAAACAATCGCTGCAGCGGCCAGCGATAATGGTAACCAAATTAACCAGATTCAAACCACAATGCGGGGCCTGTCAACGGCCCAGAGTTCATTAGCACCAACTATGCAAAAGCTGCAGACCCTGCAGCGGGGTTTGCCACAGTTATCCCAAACATTGGGTAATGCGCAGCAATTACTGACCCAAACTAATCAAGTTTTAGGGCAGTTAAAAATTAATCAAGCACTGATTACTGCAATGCCAGGGAAAGTGCAACAATTAACAGTTGCAACTAACCAATTGAGTAATGGAACGGCGCAATTAGCCCAAAGCAGTGGCTTAATTAATCAGTTTACAGATGGTGTTAACCAGTATACAGGGGCGGTTGATCAGGCAAATGTTGGTAGTCAACGGTTACTGGCGGCTAGTGGTCAATTAACTGCTGGTGGACAAAAGTTGCAAAATGGCTGGCAACAATATTCAGCCGGCGTGCAACAGGCTAATCAAGGTGCACAACTTTTGAACGCCAATGCCGGAACCCTTAACTTAGGTGCTAGTCAGTTAGCAGCTGGTCTGAGTCAATTAGGCGGTAAGGTACCCGTGTTAATTAGTGGTGTTAACCAGTTAGCGCTGGGGACGAATCAATTAGCAATGAATTCACCTAAGCTAGCAACTGGGATTGCTCAGTTAAATGCAGGAGCAACCACGTTAGCTGACCGGCTTGGTAGTGGTGCTAACCAATTAAATCATTTGCACCCAAATGAGCGAACTGCGACAATGTTTGGGGCACCGACGAAACTTACGCACCGGAGTTACAGTTATGTTCCAAACTATGGACACGCCTTAGCGCCGTTTATTATGGCAACGGGGCTCTTCATTGGGGTGTTAATTTTCACTTTAGAATTTCCATCGAACAAGTACCTGGAACAAACGGCAACGAAGCGTCAATTGTTAGCGCATGAGTTCAAGATTGCGCTGTTAATTAGTGTGTTAATGGCGGCCGTTCAAAACGTAGTCTTAATGTTAATGGGCTTACAAGTACAGAATATTGAACAACTCTTTATGATTAGCGTTATTTATACAGTTGCGCAAATGGCGATTATGCAGTTCTTTACGCTGGTCCTTGGACGTTTTGGAACCATTTTAGGCTTACTGCTATTTGTGGCCCAACTTGGTGGTGCTGGTGGAATGTTCCCAATGGAAGTTACCAACCGGTTCTTTAACCTGATCCACCCGCTATTACCAATGACTTACGGTATTAATGGACTCCGTCAGGCGATTACTGGTGGCTTTGGTACAACGTATCTACAAAGTAACCTTTGGATTTTGGTGGGGTATGCGGTTATTTTCTACTTGTTAATATTATTAGTGGCTGATCGTGGACAATTACGGTTCAAGTTACACCAGATGCCCGCTACCGATGCGCAAAAAACAAAATTTGGTACACAAAGGGATTCGAAACTCGTATAATAGAAATGTTAAATTTGAGATTCTCGTGAACAGATGATCACGAGGGTCTTTTTTCATGAATGAAGAAGAATAATGGGAGAGAAGAAATGAGTAGTCAGGAAATACCAGCCAATCAGTATCATCATCACATGCAGATTGATTGGATGGACTTTGTTACGAGCGATAACATTACACCAGCTACCGAAGCCAACTTAGTGGAACGGGCAGTGATTGTTGGCCGGGTTGGCATTATGATGCTGGCTTGTGGAACAGGATCATGGCGGGTCCGCAATTCAATGAATATTGTGGCACAAACGCTTGGCATGACCTGTTCGGCGGATATTGGTTTAGTGTCGATTGAATATACTTGTATGGACAATCACCGAAGCTACACCCAGGCATTATCATTGCCTAGCACAGGGGTGAACACTACTCGCCTAAACGCTTTGGAACGGTTTATGAAGGATATGGAAGCGGAAGGCGTCAGTTGGACGATTGGAGAAATCCATGCTCGTCTAAACGAAATTCAAAAATCAAAAGGAAATTATCAACCGTGGATGGTTGGTCTGGCCGCAGCATTAGCATGTAGTGCCTTCGTTTTCTTACTCGGCGGTGGTTTGGTTGAAATGCTGTGCTGTTTTATTGGCGCCGGCTTTGGTAATTACGTGCGGCGGAAGATGATTGATCATCACATGACCCTTTTTGCTTGTATCGCGGTGGCTGTAGCGACTGCCTGCATCGCTTATTTGGTTTCATTTATGTCAGTTCGAGCCCTCTTTAATGTGAGTCCTCGTCATGAAGCTGGCTATATTGGGGCAATGTTATTTATTATTCCAGGATTTCCATTCATTACTAGTGGCCTGGACTTGTCCAAGCTGGATATGCGGTCTGGGTTGGAACGGGGTGCCTATGCCGTTATTATCATCACGGTGGCAACCTTAGTGGGCTGGTTGGTCGCCATGCTAGTTCATTTACGACCTGAAGACTTTATGCCCTTATCGTTATCACCATTGATGTACTTATTGCTCCGGTTGCCGGCCAGTTTTTGCGGCGTGTTTGGTTTCTCAATTATGTTTAATAGCAAGTTGAAGATGGCCACCACTGCCGGCTTAATTGGTGCGGTCGCAAATACACTTCGTTTGGAATTAGTTGATTTGGGACATATACCTGCTGGGGCTGCTGCATTCTTGGGTGCTTTGACTGCAGGACTGTTGGCATCAATTGTCCGAAAAAAGGTTGGTTATCCAAGAATTTCCATTACGATTCCATCAATCGTGATTATGGTGCCAGGACTATATATGTATCGGGCAGTTTATAACATTGGTTTAACTTCCATTAGTACTGGGGCCCTATGGATGACGCGGGCGCTCTTAATTGTCGTCTTTTTGCCGCTTGGCTTAATTGCAGCTCGAATCTTGACAGATAAGAAGTGGCGCCATAATGGCTAATTGGAGATGACAAAAGTGCAAATTCAGTATCCACCTAAACTAGTCGCCCAAGTTAAGGAGCGGGTTGCAGGTCACAATTTTACCGGTTTTGTTGCTGGAATGGGGCCAATGCATCCGCGGGTCATGTTACTCGGCGAAGCGCCAGGACGGCAGGAAGCGAAAACTGGCGTTCCGTTTGTGGGTAGTTCTGGCAAAGAGTTAATGAAAATGCTAGCGTTAGCTGGTTTAACCCGTGATGATGTTTATATCACTAGCGTAGTCCGTAGTCGACCATTTTCAATTCGTCAGGTTTGTGATCGAAAAACCGGTGAAATGGTGGAGAAACACCCAAATCGAACGCCAACGAAAAAAGAAGTATTAGCTTATGCGCCATTATTTGATTGGGAAATTAAAACTGTACAGCCACAAATTATTGTGCCATTAGGAAACACCAGTTTACAACGGCTTTTGGGACCCGCTGCTAAGGTAGGAACTTTGCATGGTCACCCTAGAAGGACAGCTATTCTCGAGTCATTACCGGATGATAGTGGTTATCAAAAAGGGCAATTGCAGTACTGGGTATATCCGATGTATCATCCTGCGGCGTATTTATATGCGCGGCGTTTGGAGCCCACGGTTCGCAAAGATTGGCAGGCATTTGGCAACTGGCTACAGCACAATTAACAGCAGTGATGGAGTGCTTTTTACAGACATTTGTTTTACCATACAGGTAGGACGTTTGATTGGATTAAGGAGTTAGCATGAAACACGAATATCGTTTAAACCGTCAGGTGGCCAAATCCGTTGCCAAAAGTTTAAAGGACAGTTTGCAGGAGCAGTTAGACTGCGGGCATAGCCGTTCGCCCAAAGCATCATTAGTTGCGTTAAGTTTGCAGTTATCTGGTTTTAAACAAATGCTTCATCAACCGGAACGGTTGGAAAAAGCGCTAGCTGAAGCTGCACAAGCAGCTGCTGAACCGTTTGTTGTGCCGCAAGAAATTGAAAATCAAGGTGCCGTGATGCGGCAGACGATTGCCGGGGTGCCCGTGGTGGTGCTGAATGCCAATGCAAAGAATGATCAAATCTTTGTGTTCTTATTTGGTGGTGCCTACTTTTTACAACCGACGAAGGATCACTGGCACTTTGCCCAACGACTTGCCCAGCAAACCCACGCTCGGGTGCTTGTTCCGCAATATGCACTTGCGCCAACTCATCAATTTACGGTAGCGTATGATCAGTTACATCGACTATACACGGCACTTTATCAGGACACCCCAGTTTCAAAAATTACACTAATTGGTGATTCAGCTGGGGCCGGCTTGGCAGCTGGTTTTTGTGAATGGTTAGGTCAGCATCAAATGCCCCAACCTGGGCATTTGGTCTTGATTTCTCCGTGGTTAGATTTAACATTAACGAACCCCTTAATTGCTAAATATCAGCAACGTGACGTGGTGTTGGATGTCGATGGTTTACGACGGGTTGGCCAAATCTGGGCTGGAACGACATCATTAGATGATTATCGTCTTTCACCAATTAATGGGCCAGTAGAAGTGTTGAAGAATGTTCTTGTTTTTACGGGGACCAACGAAATTATGTTTCCAGATATTATGAAATTTGTGAAGATGCTGCGTTCGCGGAATGTCCTTGTTGAATCACAGATTGGCCGGCAGTTGTACCATGAGTTCCCACTGACGCCGATTCCAGAATCGACGTCAGCAATCCACCAAATCCAACAGTTTTGTTTTGATTAATTAATGAGGTGATAGTAATGAAAGTTGCAGTAGTATTAGCTAATGGTTGTGAAGAAGTTGAAGCCTTGACGCCAATTGATGTTTTTCGGCGGATGGGAGTCCAAGCTGATATGGTTGGATTAGGCAGTCAGGATATTATGGGTGCTCACCAGATTGCCCTCCACTGTGATCGCATCGTCGATGATCAACTTTTGGACTATGATTGTGTTATTTTTCCTGGTGGAATGGGTGGCGCGCATGCTCTTCGGGATAATGATCAGTTAATGGACTTAATGCAAAAACGGCAGGCCAATGGTCAATGGAATGCGGCCATGTGTGCCGCACCAATTGCTTTTGCGCGGTATGGCCTTCTCAATAACCATGATTACACGTGTTTCCCAGGAATTGATGAGGAAACTAAGCGGGTTGCACCAACCGGTCATTTTAAAGAATCCATTACGGTGGTCGATCATAATGGCCATATTGTTACAAGTCGTGGCCCAGCAACGGCGTTGGCTTATGCTTTTCAGATTGCGGAAGTTTTAGGCTTGGATACTAAAGAAATTAAGCATCAAATGCTGTACGATTATTTAAAGGAAAATATCTAAAATAATAGGGACAGTTAACAGATTTCAGAAATGAAATTTGTTAACTGTCCCTATTTTTATGCGAAAAGTTCTTCCCGAAGTGCGGTATAAATTGGTCGCCCTCCTAGTAAATCATTGATAATATAAGCGACAAAGGTCATGATTGTCATTGGTAGAATTTGTTCAATTGATCCAACCATTTCTGTAATTAAGAGGATCGCAGTGAACGGCGCGTGTTCAATGGCACCAAAATAAGCCGCCATTGAAAAAGCAATGATATTAATATAATCAGTCGCGGGAATAACATTAGTTTGAATCATGATTGGTGCACTAATACACCCAAGCAGTGCTCCCAATACCAGAATGGGCATAAAAATTCCTCCCGGGACTGTGGCACCATAGCTTAACATGGACCAAACGAAACGGATCACTAAAAAGATTAAAAGATACATTATTAGCTGGGAATAATGATGTATTCCAACGTTTGTAACTTTAGCAACGAGGTAGTTTATTAAGACGTGACTGCCACCAAGAATTTTTGGTTGCCAAAGGCCAACGGGAATTATTAATAGCAGGGGGAAAATACTGTGGTACTGTGCTGGAATTTGGCGAATTTTACTAAACCACCAGCGAAGATTTAAAAGACAGTATTGATAACCATAGGCACAAACTCCCAGAATGATTCCCAAAATGATCATGATGGGATAGGAATGGACCGGTAGATTGTTGGTAATGGGGAGAAATAAACAGGGCTTGGTACCGAAAAAGCAAACGGTGACTACATCGGAGCAAATTGCTGCCGCCAGCGCAGTTAGCCAAATTTGCGGCTGAAAATGAAAGACAATTTCTTCCAATAAAAACATCGTTCCAGCCAATGGAGCGCTGAAGGCCGCTGATAAACCGGCAGCAATGCCACAAGAAAGTAAAGTTCTAGTAATGTTACGATTACTGTGAAAGAAATGCTCACTAAAGCCTTGACCGATTGCTGCGCCCATTTGAATACAGGGGCCTTCCCGTCCCAGAAAAAGTCCTGGACAGATTGCCAGCAACCCACCAATAAACTTACGCCACAGAACTTGGCTCCAATTCATGGTGTGTTGGCCAGCCAAAATTGCTTCAATCTGGGGCACCCCTGAGCCAACTAGGTCAGTTTGAAATGGGTGAATAATATAACCAAGCACTAAACATATGATGATTGTTAGACCAGCGTAAGCAAGAATCCACCAGTGGTGCTGTGCCATGGCTGGATAAATGATTTGCAGAACCGATAATGTTTGATCAATAATCCAGCGAAAGAGACTGACTACGAGGCCGGTCAAAATACCAACTAACGATCCTGCAAAAATTAGTTTGAGGAAATTGGAGTGAAATGGTTTGTTTAATACATCAGTTGCTTTTTTCATGATTCGCCTCCTTGGTGGAATCTTTAATTCTTCCACCAAATAAACCAAGGGTGACGGCGTTCTTGTTGGTCCATCCGTTGGTTAACGACGCTTAACAGAGCGAGCATTGAATCAATTAACGACGTCTTTTTACGAAAGACAGTATATTTTGGAAACCAGCAGGAAGCATATTTTTCTTTGTAACGTCGAAGTCCTTGGAATCCGTATAAGTGGTAGCCGTATTCGTAGATGAAGTGCGCCACCTTTTCTTCAATAAAACTGTATTGAGAAGCTCCCACATTTGCTAATGGCGCCATCCCTAAATCGAAGTATTGGTAGCCTTCTTGCTGGCCATATTGGAACATCGATACAAAAATTTTGTCCATGATGCCAGATGGTGCATCGCGTCGGTGACGCATTAGGTCAATTGTTAGTAATTTTTTACCACCGGTTGGCATGAGGGTGGCGAAAGCCACTAATTCACCAGCAGCGGAGTGGACTAATGCAACTGGTGCTTCATTAATATATTGGGGTGAGAAAAAGCCTAAGGAGAATCCCTTTTCGACTTCATGACCTAGCCAATCATCTGAAACATTTTTCATTTCTTGCATTAATTGATCGTTAAAGGGCGGTTGAACAATCTCAAATGTATAGCCTTCGCGGTCAAACTTATGTATCAAGGCGCGTTGGGATCGTTGTTTTTTACCTGCTAGTGTAAAGTCAGCGAGTTTTACCCACCCGTCTTCACCGGTCTTCATAAAGTCAAAACCAAATTCATGCAGGTCAAGTGTTGTATTGCTATTTACTTCATAGAAGACTAATTGATAACCATAGCAATCGGCTTCACGTAAAAATTGTTTGATGGCGGCATTTTTCAGTTCTTGATTACCGACCGGGTCACCCATAATGATTAATTTGTCATTTTTACGGCGATACATGAAAAAGAGTTGATCATGATCATCAACTTGATAATAGTAAATATTTTTATCCCGGAGCAAAGCGAGGGGACTGGTTTCATTACCACCGAATTCATTGATAATGGCCAAAACCCGTTGTTTGTCTAGTGGTTGTTCGCCAGCAAAAGGATCGTTGCCTGCCATAAAATAACGGATGATGATGAACATAATGGCAAAGCCAAGAATCAGGCCGATAAAACCAGATAGCCAAATTTTTTCACCAGGGAATAGTAAAAATTGTGGAATGGAATGATTAGCGGCATAGTGCGGAGTATTAATAACTCCCACGATAATATAGAGAATTAAGCTCCCGACAAAGATAATTCCGTCAACTAAAAACTTTCCCGTAGAATACTGTAACTTTTCACGATAAGGAACGTGCCGCATCAGGAACACCAGAATGAGAATGATAAACAAAAAGATGGTTAGTGTGACGGTGCCTAAGTTAATAATCGTGTTGGTAATGCCGATAACGAGGATAATGACGGTTGGCCAGTAAGCACGTTTTACTTTTGATTGAAGTCCTCGTGCACAAGCCAGCATGGCGATTGCAAATAGGATTGTCGTTAGTTGATGAAGAAAGAAGAAGGTAAAGGGATAGAAGCGCTGCAACAGTCGATTATTATCAGTAAGATCGGGAACGGAGGCCGCTAAAAGCATCAAAATTCCGGAAACATACATAAAACAGGTGATGAGCCAATGAGCAGTTTGCCGAGCGATGGATAGTGGGATGTGATCAAAGAAATTATCAAATTGGGTAAAGATATGGTGAATGAAGAAAATGGCACCAATGATAATCGGGACAATATAGTAGAAGACCCGAAAAAGTAACAGCCAGACAACTGTGGTGGCGCGCGGAACGCCTAACATTGTTAATTCAAGCATCATCATGACATCAAAAGAGCCAATCGCTCCCGGAAGCATCGACACGACCCCGAGAACTTGGGCCACTACGTAAAGTGGGAAAACGGCCATTAGGTTAATTTTGACGCCCATTAAGTAACCAATCAGGATAAAAAAGAGGGCGACTAATAGCCATTCCAAAGTGGAACTAACCGTGAGCAGTGTTTTGAGTTGAGCAGTTAACCCTTGGAACAGCTTTGAATCGTGCCGACGGGTAAAAATAAAGACGATTGGGAAGTAACAACCGCCTCCAATAAGCCAGATGGCATAACGATCAAAATGACCACCATCATGAAAGCCGTACATCACAATTAAGGCTAACCAGCAAAGAATGGATAGTCCTGCAAGCAAGAAGACCGCAATCTTAGCAATTGCCAGGAGAATTTCATTCCGACGGGCTTCTTTACCATAAAAGTAGGCCCGCAGGGTAGCGCCTAAGAGGCCACCAAATCCAGCGATGTTGGTGAGGGTGTTAGTGATCCACCCACTGCGGAACACGTAAAATTTACTAAAGTGACCAGGCAACAACTTGGTAATTGCAACATCGTAACCAAGCATTGGTAATACTGCTAAAAGGCCACAGATGGTCATGATTATGACGTTTGCCAGGGACTGATTTTGAATACCGACACTGACTTGGTGCCAATCAACTTCTTTAAAGAAGTTACTTAAGGCGATCACCACAAAGATGATCACGGAGGCCACAAAAATAGTCTTAATGACTTTAGCGTATTTATTCCAGATATTGGTTAATTTCTGGATCATGGTTTTCATTTTTCACTGACTCCTTCAATAAGCTTACTTCTTTATAATAAAGTAATTAAATGGTAGATACCAGTATCACGGATTGTTTCCGGGTGAAATTTTGAAAAAACAATTGACGGGGTGGTGAAGTTCACGTATACTACTAATTGTTGTTAAATGGTCCGTTGGTCTAGTTGGTTTAGGACGCATCCCTGTCACGGATGAGATCACGAGTTCGAGTCTCGTACGGACCGTTATAAAAAAGCTGGGTGTTACCCAGCTTTTTTAATACCATCAATGAGGAAATAATAATGGAAAATACATGGCAATATCATGGTACCAGTCCGATTAAGATCAAACGATACTTGAGTCAATTGGGGATGGGGCACCGGCTGTTTAATGATATAAAAAATGGGGATGGTCAGTTTTTGGTTGACTACCGCCATGTTCGGCCAACGACCCAGGTGCTACCAAATCAAACTTTAACCATTCAAGTGGATGCTGAAATGCCAGATCCAACGGTCAAAAGTAGTAATCAACCATTGACGATCGTCTACGAAGACGCTAATTGGTTAGTAATTAATAAACCAACGGGAATTGCGTCCATTCCAGGTCCAACAGAAGATAACGACACGATTTTAAACCGGGTTAAAGGGTATTTAGAAAAAAGCGAAGATCCTAATCAACGGCCACATTTAATTACTCGCTTGGATAAGTACACAAGTGGATTATTATTAGTTGCAAAACATCGGGTGGCTTCTAGTATGATTAGCCAACAAGTAGAAAAGCATACTATGCAAAAACGCTATCTCGCAGTAGTTGCTGGCAAGCTTACGAAGCAGCATGGAATGATTGATAAACCAATTAAACGGGTGGCAGGCCAGGCAGCCCGAATCATTGACCCAGCTGGTCAACCAGCTAGAACGGAATATTGGTGTCAGCAGACCAGTGAAGACTACAGTTTGGTTCAATTACAACTTCATAGTGGCCGGACCCATCAAATTCGGGTCCATATGAGTTTTATTGGTCATCCGCTTGTTGGTGATCATCTTTATGGCGGACCGGTGGAAATAGTTCATCACCAAGTTTTACATGCTAGCACATTAAGTTTTCAAGATCCGTTTACAGAACAACAATTACAATTTCGAGCACCAATGTCAAAAGCACAACAAGCAATATTGAAACAATTAAAGCTGGCTAAGTAAAAAAGGAGCACCGTTTTTGCGGTGCTCCTTTTAATCGTTATTGGAGAAGTTTTTTAATTAGTTGGCCTTGAAATTCAAGTTGCGCTTGTTGATTGATTTGCTTTATTTTCTGGGGGTCACGAGTATTAGCAGCGGCAACCTTTTGCTGTACGTAGGTCGTCATTTGCTGCTTGATTGTGGATGTTGCTTGATTTGAATTAGTCATGCGCTTTTTTAATTGATTGGCTTGTTTAACAGTTAGCTGAACGTAACCCTTTGGATAATAAAGGGTATTTGTCCGGTGAATCAGTTTATTCTGCATACCAGTACCAATGAACAAGAATTTGTAAAACCTATTTTGGTAACGCCAACGGGTTTACGTAGTAGTTAAATAGGCGGTGTTAGTGGTACTGACTTTGGTTTGACTATAAGTTCGTTCATTCGCTTGAGTATGAACCGTCTTGCCTTGATGGGGAGTGGTCTTGTAAATGAAAACATTATCTTTACCAGAAGTACCAACGGGTTGGTACAAATTAATCGGCAAGTTCTTTCCCGCTGCTGAGTAAATGCGTTGTGACTTAGTGGTGGTCACTTTTTTCATTCCCCAATGATGGGAGTAATTAGCGGTGACACCCACCGTGGTCAGGACGAACAGGATCGCAAAAATGATCACGCCGACGCGCCGGCCCCTTTTTAAGAACATTGAACAGAGGTAGAGACCGACGGCCATGATAAATGAAAGATAGATGAGCATTAATCATTGACCTCCTTATCGATTAGTAAATCGTGTGCATTCTGATTTTTGAGTAAGAACGTTGCTAGAAAACCAATGAGAGAGAAGGCAACGGCAAACCAGAACGAAGCTTGGTACCCTTTGAGCGTCGCATTAATCATTGCTGATTTGTATTGTAGTGGGGCACTCGTGAGAAGTGACTTAGCTGGTTGCGCATGTTTAGTAACGTTAGTCAATACCGACATGAGGATAGCTGTCCCAACGGAAGTTGCAACTTGCCGCATTGTGTTGTTGACAGCGGTCCCGTGGGCGATTAATGACAGTGGTAGGGCGTTCATTCCTGAAGTGGTGACGGGCATCATAACCATGGAAATTCCAAACATCCGAATCCCGTAGAGAATTACGATGTCAACGGTTGGTGTATCTCGGTTAACGAATGCAAATGGCAAGGTCCCGATTAGTAAAATGAACATTCCAGTTGAAGCAAGGCGGCGTGCACCATAGCGGTCGAAGAGGTTCCCGGTAATCGGACTCATAGCACCCATGAATAAGGCACCAAACAGCAAGGTTAATCCAGAATGGAAAGCAGAAAGGCCATGCACAATTTGGAGATACATTGGAATGACTAATTCCACGGCAACCATGGCCATCATTGTAATCGAACTTAGAACGGTGGCTAAAGAAAATTCAAAAGTCTTGAAGACACGGAAATCTAAGAAACGATTTTCAAGATGATTTTGGCGAAGAATTAATACGCCGACTAGTATAAAACCAACGATAATGGTGATGATTACTTCAGGATCGAGCCAGCCCTTATCGCCAACGGTAGAAAATCCGTAGAGCATACTACCAAAGCCAATCGTTGAAACGATTAATGATGGTAGGTCTAATTTAGGATGGCTAGTTTGGATGACACTCTTTACAAGAAATGGTGCCAAGATAATGACCACTGCGACGATTGGGATAATCATCGCAAAAAGATATCGCCATGAGTAATTATCAATTACCCAACCAGATAAAGACGGGCCAATCGCAGGAGCAAGGCCAATTACTAGTCCGTTAATCCCCATCGCTGCACCACGGTGTTCTGGTGGGAAGATTGTCAGCATAATGGTCTGCATTAGTGGCATGGTAATACCAACACCCACCGCTTGAATCAAGCGCGCAATCAAGAGCGTGGCAAAATTTGGCGCGAGCCACGCAATAATGGTACCAAGTTCAAAAATAATCATTGCCGACATGTACAGTAACTTGGTATTAAAACGATTGCTTAAATAGGCACTGACCGGAATCATAATCCCATTTACCATTAAAAAGCCTGTAGTTAGCCATTGAACTGTCGAAGTATTCACATTAAAAGCATTCATTAATGCTGGAAAGGCAGTTGCCAGAATGGTCTGGTTTAAAAAGGTACAAAATGAGCCGATTAGCAAAATTGCCACCATGAGTGGCCGATTATATGGCTGGCCATTGATATCAATAGGTTGATCTTGAGTAGCCAATTAAACCCCTTCTTTCTTTTCACAGTATTTACCAATATAAGATTGTTTGGGTTAATTGTCAAATTATTTGACAAAGAGATTAAAAAAAGTGATACTCATTATATCAACATAAAAAGTTCGGGGGAAAATCTATGAGTTCAATGGTCAACGAATTACGCAGGGTCTTCTTTGACGATCGGTTATTAATCACACTTAGTGAATTATGTGAGGCCAGCGAAGTTTCACCAAGTCAGATTCGTTATTGGGAAAAGAAGGGGTATATCCATTCGCGGCAGAATCAGAAAAATCAAAGCCATAAATACACGTTAAAAACTCTGGCGACGGTTGCTGGAATTAAATTTTACTTGGATCAAGGTTTTACTTTGGCAACCGCATTCCAAAAACAAAACCAGCAACGGGACCTTCATCAAAGTGTGAAGACGTTTATGATGAAAAGAATCCATGACGTCCAGGAAAAAAGTAAGCAGGTCGAAATTGATCTGGGAGTGGTAGCTAATGCCCCAGGAAAACGAGTAGTGGCGATCGTTGATCAGAATGGTGAGACTCAGCTAGTTTTACGGGAACAACAGAATTAATTTAACGAAATCGTTTTCATGGTGGTATTCTAGATTTAACGAGATTAACTTGAAAGGAAATGACAATTGTGAGTGAGCAATTAGTTAATTATACGGATTTAACTGCGGATGCCCAAAAGCAGGCCCGCCAAGATTTTATTAACTACTACGTTCGTGAATTTAAAAATGATAATTTAGAAGTAATTTCCAATTTGGCTGATGATCGCGATTTGGCAATGATTAACCATTTACTTGGTGAAAATAGTTACCAAACTGTTGATCAATTGGCACCGCTAAGTGCGCGGATGGTTGGCTCGTCATTTGATCGGGTGTTAGCAAAACTTGATATGAAATATCAACCAAACGGTGAAGCGGTAAAAACGTGGACGGCTTGGGAAAAAGCAATTCATGAACAATTACCGGTTGAAGATTAGTTGTGAATGTAAGAGTGTGGCAATTTGGCGCCCACTCTTTTGTTTTTAATAAGGGTAAGGAATAGTTGAATGGAGAAAACAAAAGTATATAGTCGAGATGTTGTGCTAGTGATGTCCGCCTCGTTCTTTTTTATGTTCAGTACAATGTTTGTGACCCCATTAATGAATGGCTATGCGAGGAGTTTAGGCGCCGGACCGACTCTGGCTGGAGTAATCGTTGGTATTATGAGTATTGCCGCGATGTTTCTCCGCCCGGTCGCCGGAAACCTAACGGACCGTTTTTCAAAGTATGGTTTGTCATTTATCGGCGGCATCTTTATTTTAGTTGGTGTCTTAGGTTATGTGATAACCCCGAATAGTCAATTACTGTTGGTCTTTCGACTCATTAATGGCACTGGGTACGTTTTGGATACCGTTTGTATGACGACCTGGTTGGCGTACTTAGTACCGAGGGAGCACGTTGGTGAAGCAATGGGCTTTTATGGATTGATGAATGCTCTGGCGATGGCCATTGGCCCCGCAATTTCGATTAACATTTATCAGAAGGTGGGCTTCCGGGTTGCCATGCTTTTTTCTGCAGTAGCGGCGTTATTAATGGTGGTAATGATTCAATTTGTTGGTCAAAAGGGCCAACCAATTAGCGCCGCTCATCACAAACAGTCGTTTAAAATAATTCAGTGGGATGCCTTACCGGTCGCAATCTTGATTACGCTCTTTGCGTTGCCTTATTTTGCAACCCAAGCCGATATAGTGACGTATGTGGCTCAACGCCGGTTAGATGTAGCGGTTGGTGCTTACTTCTTGATTTATGCCGTAATTTTATTGGTTCTGCGGATCGTGCTTAAAAATTTATTTGATACGGTTAAGTTTGGTTGGTGGCTGTTGGCCAGTACGGTAGCGATGGTCTTTTACTTAATTATGTTGGCAATGATGCATAATAATTGGCAAATGGCTTTGGGAGCTGCGGGCATGGCAGTTGGTTACGGAATCATTTATTCGGTTCTTCAATCAACAGCCTTGCTCTTGGCTCCGTTAAATGAACAAGGATTAGCATCATCAACATTTTATTTGGGGTTAGATATCGCAATGTCACTAGGGCCCATTATGGGTGGCATTATTGATAGTGCGTTACCAGTTCGGTGGTACTATCCAGTAATGATGCTCTTAGTACCCATTATTATCATTGTTTATCTGTTTTATCACCGTTCATTAGATGGAGCAATCCACAATCATTAAGACAAGGTTCTTCTCAAGAAATCACACTTGTGGTAAACTAACACTAGTTACTTTGAACGGAAAAATATAACGAGTTTGTTTCACATATTAATCAATTCAGTAGCCAGTAATCTATGGCTGCTCTTTTGCCGTACCCTTTTTGGGTAATACATACAAGTTATAAAATAAAGATAAAGGGAAGGTATTATGCAAAAGTTAAAAATTAAGAATAATGAAGTTTCCTTTTACGCAGTCGGTGGACTGGGTGAAATCGGTAAAAATATGTATTGTGTGCAATTCCAAGATGAAATCGTCATTATTGATTGCGGGGTTCTTTTTCCCGAAGACGAGTTGTTTGGGGTGGACTACGTTATCCAAAATTATGATTACTTAGTGGAAAATAAGGACAAGATTAAGGGGATCTTTATTACCCACGGGCATGAAGACCACATTGGTGGACTACCGTTTTTCTTGCAAAAGGTCAATGCCCCAATTTATGCAGGTCCGTTTGCAATGTCCTTAATTAAGGGTAAGTTAGAGGAAAAACATTTACTCCGTGATGCCGAATTACACGAAGTTGATGAATTTGATACAGTACATTTCAAAAAATTATGGGTTAGTTTCTTCAGGACTACACACTCCATTCCAGATACGCTTGGGGTAGCAGTTCATACTCCACAAGGAACAATTGTCCAAACTGGGGATTTCAAGTTTGATTTGACACCGGTTGGTAACTTGCCAGCACCTAATTTCCAACAAATGGCGAAATTGGGTGAAGAAGGCGTTTTGCTATTGACTTCAGACTCCACAAACGCTGAACGACCACAGTTCACGAAGTCGGAACGTTGGGTTGATATTCATATTCGGCGGGTATTTGAACGAATTAAGGGCCGGATTATCTTCGCATCATTCGCTTCTAATGTCTACCGTCTCCGGGAAGCAGTGGATGCAGCTTTAAAACAGGGACGGAAAATTGCTGTTTTTGGCCGGAGTATGGAGAATTCCATTGAGGCTGGTCAACGGCTTGGGTACTTGAAGATTCCAGAAAAGTCATTAATTGATCCAAATGAGATTAACTCCTATCCGCCAGAAGAAGTTATGATTATGTGTACCGGTTCACAGGGTGAACCAATGGCAGCATTGAGCCGGATTGCTAACGGTAATCACCGACAAATCAGTATTCAACCAGGAGATACCGTTGTCTTCTCCAGTAACCCGATTCCAGGGAACACCATTAGTGTCAATGCCCTCATTAATAAATTAGAGGAAGACGGTGCGGAAGTTATTCATGGATATGTGAACAATATCCACACTTCTGGGCACGGTGGCCAGATTGATGAAGAATTAATGCTTCGCTTAATGAAGCCGAAGTTCTTTGCGCCAGTTCATGGTGAGTTCCGGATGCAGAAGATCCATACCAAGCTAGCGCAACTGACGGGAGTACCGAAGGATCACTGTTTTATTTTGCAAAATGGTGATGTTTTAGCACTGACCAAGGATACCTGTCGAATTGCTGATCATATTGATAGCATGGGTGACGTATATATTGATGGTCGGGACGTCAATGATTCTGTTGGGAACCCTGAAATTCGTGAACGGCGGATGCTTTCAGAAGAAGGGGTTGTAACGGCGATTGCGGTAATTGATATGAAGGATAAGCAAATTGTTGCTGGTCCAGATATCGTTTCCCGTGGCTTCGTTTATATGCATGAATCGCAAGAGTTGATCAAGGCCGCTAATCATGAAGTTTTCTGGGCGATTCTCAATACTTTCAAGAACCATGCCCATGCGGACCGGCGAGCAATTAACCGTACGATTGTTAGCCGTTTACAAAAATTGCTTTACCAACGGACCGGACGTCGGCCAGTGATTATTCCCATGGTTACTATTTTAAATGATGATGAACGTCGTAAAGAAGGCGGTAACCATCGTGAACATCATGGAAGTGGTCACCGTCGGAATCATCGTGCTCATCGTCCACAAAAGGATGGTCAACGTCACGCCAAGGATGATTCTAAGAGAACCCAAAAAAAGACGCCGGTTACGGAGTAGTCATATAAAACATTCCCCCGAGGTTCGGAAGATTCGAGCTTTGGGGGTGTTTTTGTGCGCAATTTTAAATTAGGCTTTTGATTAGTTCCGTAGTTTGTTATTATCGAAGTAGCAATTATTTTTGAATGGAGGAACTAAAATGTCAGGAAGAGATTACCTCCACATTTGGTACTTAGCTCAATCGGCAGTAATTTTATTCTTATTACTATTGATTGACGCATGGGAAGCTTATCATGGAATTCGCATGGTCGTTGTCATTATCCCAGTTGCGGTAATAATGCTATTGGCAATTGTAAGTTCGATTTTAGATCGGCAACCCCATTGGTTAGAATTAATTAATCGTTGGGTGCAGGCACTTTGCCAACCATTGATTTTAACGGTAGTCTGGGGAATGGTAACACGGATCTTGATTGTCCGTTTACAATTACCCGCGCGGGGAATTGTTGCGCTCGGGATGATTTATTATGTTGTAATGTTTGCACCATTTGCTAGTGAGATTGGTGGACAGTTGCAGTGGACAGTTGCCCGTATCTTTTATCTGTTCTGGTGGTTTAATACTGTTTTAGCGATGGGCATTGCACTTCCGCTTAAGTTTACTGGTCCCCATGCCTTTGCTGTTTTGATCAGTACAGGTGCTGTCGGTGCTGTTTCCTATTTTGTGATGGTAACGACGGTCATGCGGGCATGGAAACTTTCGTGGCCAGGAATTAAGCCCCAATTTGGTTGGGGATTCAGCTGGATCGTGTTAGCAATTTTGATTATTGCTGACCTATGGTTTACAGTTTGGAATGCTTACGGAACTGGTGACCGTTGGCAAACAATTGTAACGTCATATCACTTAGTATGGAAACGACCAACCGGAACCTTTACGATGCAGGCTTTTGAAGCCGCAGTTGGTGAAGAAACACTGTGTCGGTTTGGATTTCTAGGTTGTTCATTGTATGCATTTCGTAAATTCACCAACCGGATCCCATATGCGGTCGTGTTGAGTTCCGCGTTATTTGCTTTAATTCACTATTTTAATTTGTTTGGTCAAAGTTTTTCAATGACCACGGTTCAGGTGCTCAGTGCTTTTTCATTAGGACTCTTTTATGCGGTGGTTTATCTTTATACTGGTCAACTGTGGATTCCGATGCTGATGCATTTTCTTTTGGATTGGACTAGTTTTACAGCTTCAAATTCAACCATGATGAGTGGAAATGCTGGGGCGATGGATAGGCTTACGTTAGTGCTTCAAATGATTCTCTTTATCGCAATCACTGTTTGGATGATGTTCGGAAAGCGTCGTCACGTGATGAAACGTCATGCAGACCGGCTGATCGGCGAAAATCAACATTTTGGTTTTCGACTTGAATTTAATTAAAAAACAACCTTCAGACTTGTGAAGCCTGGAGGTTGTTTTTAGTTATAAAAGAGTAAGCGGATTACATGGTTTCGCCCATTTTCTTGTATGAATCCATTCCGCCTAACCATAGTTGATCCATTGAAACACCACGTTCTTCCGCAAAGGCCTTCATTAAGGTCATATGGTTCATGAGGTGGTATTGTTTATCAGGATTCTTTGGATCGATGACCTTAATTTGTGCCATCATCCCGCCATCTTCATGTTCAATGATATGGCAGTGATACATGAAGACACCAGGAACATTGAACCAAACTTTAATGCGGACGTGTTCTTGAGGATTGACCACTACCGTATCTTTAAGTCCTGTTTCGTTTGGCAATGGGGCATGCCCATTTCTGGAAATTACTGTAAATGCACAACCGTGCATGTGATATGGGTGAATCATTCCGGGACGGTCATTAGTATTTTCAATGTCCCAGATTTGCACCTTATTCATCGGCATTTCATAGTCAATTCGATCCATCTTAAATTTCTTGCCATTCATCGCTACTGATTCATCACAACCATCAAGGGTTACATAGTGAATTCCGAGGTCTGGGTCCACTGCAGGGTCAGGAGTAGTGAAGAGCTGATTTGGAATTTTAGTATTGTCTGGTGTAAATTGGTGAATCCGGAAATGGATAAGTGGGGTATCATCACTGTACAAGATAACTTCATCACCTGGTTGATAGTTACCAAAGTCCACCACGATTTCTTGCCGTTCCGCTGCGGTAATCATTAGTTTGTTCATTTTAACTGGGTGGGGAAGGAGACTAAGATCACCAGCAATTTGGGTAAATGGTAAGTCATCAGAAAAGTGGAGTCGCCATTCACGACGGTTGGCTCCATCAAGAAAACGAAGGCGTACTTTCTGTGTTGTAACGTCAAAATAGGGATTAATTGTACCATTGATCATCGGGGTGGGACCCATTACGCCATCGGGATCATAATCTGCACGATAGTTCCACTGATTATCTTCGTGAAAACGGCGATCTTGGAGAATCACCGGAATATCATCAATACCATAATTTCGTGGTAATGGTAAGGAAGCTTCATGATCATCTTGAACAATCGCGGCAGCTGCGAGACCATGCCAGACTTGTTCCGCTGTGGATGGACATGGGTGGGCATGTAGCCAAACCATCGCTGCTGGTTGGTTGATTTTAAAGGTGATATCGCGACTTTCACCAGGGTAGACCGGTGCATGACAACCACCATCTTCAATTGGCCCTGGAATGGCTAATCCATGCCAGTGGAAAGTAGTTACTTCCGGTAGGTGGTTGACAAGGTGCATATGAATGGTTTTGCCCTTTTTGAAAATGACGGTTTTACCTAGTAAGGGAGCATTATATCCCCACGTTTTGGTTTTAGTGCCTGGTAACAGTTGGACAGCTCCGGTTTGTGCGGTAATCGTGTAGTACATATCGGTGGCAGTTTCCTGGTCAGGCTGCAGAATTTCTGGAATATTTAATGGCTGTTGTGGTGTCGTAGGTTCTTCTAGTGGAACGTAGCCACCATCGTGATAGTCATAGGCAGGTTCATCATAAAAATATTGATCAATAATTTGGTGTGCCATTTAAATTCCTCCTTAGATGATTACAAATTTATCATACTACGATTCAGGGGATTTGTTAGAATTATTTTGTGCTTTTTAAAAAAGGTTTAGGCAGTGCTAAAAAATATCATTTACAAAACGAAAATAAGTAGTAGTATGGTTATTGAAAACATGTTGAAATCGGTTGATTGCAATAATGGTCAGACTGATTTGTGAAGAGAGGGGAAAACAACGATGTTTGAAATTAAGCCAAAGACGTTTAAAAAAATCCTGGTAGGGGTTGATGATGCTCCTGATGCGCGTGCAGCATTCTCATATGCCGTTGATAAGGCTAAGCGGGACGGTGCCGAATTAGGGATTGTTTCAGTTTATGAAACCAATGATGTGAATGTTTACCAGGTCTTAGATAAAGACTATGTTCACTCTAGTCGTGAAGAATTAAAACAACGCATCAATGAATATGTTGAAGCCGCCATTGATTACGGAGTCGATCCAAAGAAGATTACCGCAATTATTGATGAAGGCGACCGTCCGGCTGAACGGATTTGTAATCACGTTATTCCCGAATTTCACCCGGATCTCTTAATTGTTGGTTCCATTGGTAAACCAGGTAACCGGCACACAGTGGGCTCACAAGCTTCCTATATGGTTAAGCATTCTGGAACCTCTGTTTTTGTGATTAGAACCGATTCAGAAGAATAATAGTTAAATTGATCAGTGATAAAAAACGTTGTCGCAGTGCAGACAACGTTTTTTATATGCAATCATAATTTAAAACTGTTCTAAAATATTTTGGCTTTTAATTCAAAAAACTTTATTTTTCTAAATGTTTAAATTATAATGATTCTAAAAACATTTTAAGGGAGTTAGAAAAATGGCAAAGAAATTGTCATTGTCACAAAAGATTAACGTTCTACGGGCGACAGTAATGGGAGCCAATGATGG
This sequence comes from Limosilactobacillus sp. C0001E2, assembly GCF_056590915.1. Lineage (NCBI taxonomy): Bacteria > Bacillati > Bacillota > Bacilli > Lactobacillales > Lactobacillaceae > Limosilactobacillus > Limosilactobacillus sp. C0001E2. Next base: position 176,366 of record NZ_JBWPXC010000002.1, read on the forward strand.
CATTATTTCCGTTGCGGCGATTGTCATTGGGGTGGCAGCCGCTACTAATAATAGCTATTCAATCCTCATTGCGGGACTATCAGGAAGCCTTGCGGGAACAATATCGATGTGTATGGGTGAGTATGTTTCGGTTAGCAGTGAAAAGGATTCACAAAGGAAAGCTATTGCTGAAGAAAAAGAGCGTTTGAAGCTGAACTTTGCTGGTGAATATGACTATGTCAAACAAAAATACCTGGATCAAGATATTGATCCCAAACTAGCTGAACAGGCGACTAAAGAATTAATGGATAAGGATGCATTAGCAACCGGTGTTCAGGAGCGGTATGGTTTTAATCCGCGTGAATTTACAAGTCCCTATGCAGCAGCCATTTCATCTTTCATTTCATTTCCACTAGGGTCCATTTTACCGATGCTTGCCGTAACTCTCTTTCCACCCAAGCAACGAATTGTGGCCACGGTGATCGCGGTTACGATTGCACTAGTTATTACTGGTTATTTAGCGGCGGTTTTGAGTGATAATCCACGGCGAACCAAGTCGGTGGTGCGAAATACCATTTCAGGATTATTGACAATGGGAGTAACGTTCCTGATTGGAATGCTCTTAAAACGCTAGTGGAGGAATAATGAGCAATGGATATTAAAAAAACGAAGAAGCAAAAGCAGACCATGCAAGAAAAGTTGAATACCCTTCGTGCGGGAGTGCTAGGATCGAATGATGGTATTTTAACGGTTGTTGGAGTGCTTGTTTCGGCAGCGGCGGCCACAACTGACAAGTTTACAATTTTTATTGCGGGCTTATCTGACTTATTAGCCTGTGCCTTTTCAATGGCGTGTGGTGAGTATGCTTCAGTTAGTACTCAAAAGGATACTGAAACCTCAGCTGTGGATCGGGAAAGCCAACTATTAAAGACGGCATATCAAGATGAATTGGACGCAGTTACTCGCCATTACATGAATAAGGGAGTTTCGCAAAAAACTTCTACAGCGATTGCCAAGGATTTATTGGATAAAAAGCCATTAGAAACGATGGTGCGGGTGAAGTATGATATTGAACTAGGACATTATTTAAATCCATGGGATGCAGCTTTTGCATCCTTGTTTGCGGCTGCAGCAGGGGGATTATTACCATTAATGGCGATGACTTTTGTTCCAGGAACAGTTGCCAAATGGTCAATGACAATTTTAGCAGTGGCTTTAACTAGTGCACTGACCGGATTTATCAGTTCTAAATTAGGTAACGGACTGGTTAAATTAGCAGTTATTCGTAACATTGTGATTGGTTTGATCACCATTACGATTCACTATGGGGTCGGTAAATTATTCTAATAGTAAAAGGCGGTTGGCTTTATTGACATAGATGAATTTCATCATCGTTAGTATCAAACAGCTCTTCATTTTGTCCCCGTTTGCATTCCGCTTGCAGGGTAACATGACTAATGTTGTATTTATTTGTTAGCAGTTTTTCAATTTGATGATAGATCTGTTCACATTCACTAATTTTCATGTCTTGACAATTAATGTGTGCTGAAAAGATAATCCGGTGTTCATCCATTGACCAGGCATGAATATGGTGAATGTTTTCTACACCATCGATGGCCAAAATGTCCTTTTCAATTGCTGCATAATCAAGCTTTGGTGCGGACTGCATTAAGATTTCGATGGTCTTTTTAATAATGGGCCATGCTTCAAATGCGATGTAAAGAGCTACGGCAATCGTCAGCAGTGGGTCCAGCCACGGAACATTAATGTACATTAAAATAATGGCACCAATAATGACAGCAACCGAGGAAAGACTATCACTCAGGACATGGAGATAAGTAGCCTTGATATTGAGGCTATCATGGCTACCCTCATGCAACAGGACTGCCGATAATAGATTGGCGATTAAGCCGACAACGGCAACAATTAACATTACTCTACCATTAATATGAGTAGGTTTTTCTAAGCGCTGAATCGCTTCAACAATTAAAAAAATCGACATTACAATTAAAAAGAGGGCGTTGAGAAACGCCGAGAGAATTTCAGCCCGTCGGTATCCGAAAGTTCGCCGACTATTTTCCGGCCGTCCTGAAATGGTTTGGGCCACATAGCCCATCACAATGGATAGCGAGTCGCCAAGATTATGAAAAGCATCTGATAACAGTGCAAGGCTACCGGAAACGACTCCCCCAATGATTTCCACGACCGTAATGGTGGCATTTAGTAACGTCACAGCTAAGAACCGGCGACCATTAATTTCCCGTTTATTCATGAATGATGGCTCCTTCAATTAAATTTATAACAAAAAAGTTAGGTTCTCCAAACTTGCTGCCTTAATAATATGATATAATCATTTTGTGTTCAACTAAAAAAGTAAATTAAAACGAAAGAAGGCTGATGGCGATAAATGACGCCAATGAAAGAGGATTATCTCAAAATTATCTTTGAACTTGGCGGAGGCAAAAAGAAAGTCTCCAACAAAGATATTTCACTTGGTTTAGGAATTGCTGCGGGTTCCGTTACCGAAATGATTACTAAATTGTCTGATGAAGGCTTAGTAGCGCATGAACCTTATGCGGGGATTTCGTTAACTCCCAAGGGAACTCAATTAGCTGCAGAATTAGTCCGCAAACACCGCCTTTGGGAAACCTTCCTGGTTGATAAATTGGGTTATGATGTTGCGGACGTCCATCCTGAAGCGGAGGTCTTAGAACATAAAACGAGTGATCGCTTGGCAACGGCTCTTGATGATTTCTTGGGACATCCTGAAAATTGTCCGCATGGTGGGGTTATTCCATCTGCGGCTGGAGATTTTTCTGACGTTAGTCACCGCTTGTTAGCCGATGGTAAAGATGGCGAAGAAGTTGTGATTGAACGCTTCTTAGATAACCATGAGTTGTTGACATATTTAGCAGACTTGGGATTGAATTTGCATGATCATTTGAAAATTATTAAACATGAGCCTTTCGAAGGGCCAATTGTTGTGGAACGAGTCAATGATCAACGCCAAATTATGGTTTCATTTAAGGCTTCTCACAATATTTTTATTAACGAAGTTAAGTGATGGGGTCCTAAGCATAGGTACATCAACAATAAAGCATTATGAAGGGGGCGGCATTATTCCGCTCCTTTTTATTAGATAAAGCTATCATTTTACAAATAAAACGGGCATAATGAATGGTGGTTAAAAGAAAGGTGGTTGTAAGATGGCGTATAATCCAAAGCAATTGGCGGTTAACTGTTCACTATTGGCAGGGCAATTATTAATTGAAAATGGTGCAAACATGGAGCGGGTGAACGATACAATGTATCGAATTGCAGAAAATGCAGGATTACACGCTTTTCAAGCTTTTACAACTGTAACGGGGATTGTAGTTTCTGCCGAACATGAGTCAAATGCCCAAACGGTTGATATTCGGGCACGCCATAATGATTTAAGCAAAGTGGCCCGGGTAAATGAAATTTCGCGCTTGTTTGCCACCAAAAAAATTAGTTTAAGTGAAATGTATACTCAATTGAAGAAGGTTGATAAAGGAACTCCTCAGTTATCAATTACGACCCAATGTTTAGGGGCAGCAGTTTTAAGCTTAACGCTAATGATTGTTTTTACTGGTGATGTGAAGGATAGTTGGGCGGCCTTTTTAATCGGTGGTGCCTGTTATTGGATCTACCTTTACCTATTGCGTAAATTCAAGATTAAGTATATTGGTGAATTTGTTGCTTCCCTATTGATTGGCTTTCTAGCAGTCTTAACTACCAAGCTAGGCTGGACCGGAAATTTAAACGACATCATTATTGGTAGCGTGATGCCATTAGTTCCGGGAGTACCATTAACTAACGCGGCGCGGGATCTGGTGTCGGGTAATTTAATTAGTGGCCCGACGCGTGCCCTGGAGGCGATTATTACTGCAATGGCAATTGGTTGCGCAATTGTGATCGTTTTACGCTATGCATAGGAGGAATCTGTGATGGTTTTACATTTGATTTTAGAATTTCTCTTAGCTGATGTAGCGACGATTTGTTTTGGAATATTAATGAACATCCCTAAAAAAGCCTATCTTCCGGGAGGAATCATTGGTGGTGCTGTCTGGATCTTTTATATTATTATGTATTACCATCTTCACCTGGGACTGGCGATGAGCAATTTGCTATCTGCAATTGCTATTTCTATTTTGAGTTTAATGGCGGCTCGCCGTTTCCGTTTACCGATGATTATTTTTAATGTTCCAGCCTTGGTTTCTTTTGTGCCCGGCGGACAATCATATCAAGTGGTACGAAATTTTGTATTGGGAAATAATGGAGCAGCCATGTCATACTTGTATCAAGTAATTGTGATTGCTGGAGCGATCACACTCGGCTTTGGATTAGGGGACGTCATTAATGCAGCATTACATTATCGACCTAAAAAATGGAAAAATCGGTAATGATCTATTTAAGAACTACTTAGCTTTATTGGATTTGTGGTATACTCAACAAGACAAACTCAACAGGAGACGAAGTTATAATTATGTTAATTGAAAATGATTCCGGACGATGGAAACGCCTGGTTGTTAGTGGTGTATTATTCATCGTTGTTGCTGCAATGATTTATAAGAATTCAATGCTCAGTGGGACGATTGATACGGTTTTGCAGGCATTGTTTGCTAGTACTCATCCAAACGTTCATAGTGGTGGACGTTCTTTAATGGTCTTGATTAGCTTCTTAGGGAGCCCCAAGATGGACCTGGTTTGGACTTTTATTATTGCCTTTTTCTTATGGGGATTTAAGTATAAGATTCCGGCTCTGTGGGCCATTTGTACCGTCATCGGCGGTGATGTATTAGGGTTCATCGTGAAACACATCGTTAAGCGGGCACGTCCTGCGCAACACATGGCTAAAGACGATGGGTACAGTTTCCCTAGTGGACATGTTTTAGGATTTTTCTTAGTTGCCGCAGTTCTTTTCTTAGTTGTGATTCCGTTATTCCGGAGTGCAGCCTTACGGGTAATTTGTCAATTGCTATTAATTATCTTTGTAGCATTATTGGCTGTATCACGGGTGTATTTATTGGCTCATTATCCATTTGATACGATTGGAGCGATGCTGCTAGGTTACACTTGGTTACAAATTGCTGAATACCTGTATGTTGCATTTGCACCACGAATTAGTAGTTGGCGGATTGTTCATCATTCATATTATTAAAAAAGTCGGGGCCATCCCGACTTTTTTAATAATTTAGTAGCCACTCGTTGGCTAGCGTGACCCAATGGGCAACATGGGGTTGATCACCGTCTGGATGGTGTGCCACCAATTGATTTGCAATATCCATTCCATGGGGACCATGAGCAAAGATATGTATTTCCTGGGAAATATTATTTTTTTGAAGCATCATAGAATAATTAAACGCATTTTGGACGGGGACGAATGGGTCGTCCAATGTGTGCCAGATAAAAGTCGGGACGTTTGCTGCGTTAACATGATAACTGGCCGAGTATTTTCTGGGATTATCAGTCCATTGCGGTATGATTTTTTCATCAGGAAAGCCAGCATTGAGGTCGATAACTGGATAGCCAAGAACAATCTTGGTAGGCCGCATTTCTTCATTGGTAATTCCGCAAAGCTGGCTTAACCAAGAAGTTGACCAATAATCATTGTATAGGGCAGTAATATGACCGCCAGCTGAGAAGCCAAGGATAAAAAGACGTTTGTCGATAGACCATTCAACACGGTGATTCTTGACTAACTGTACAGCGGTTGCAAGATCTAATAATGGCTTTGGATAAAGTGGTTCGGCTTCATTCAAAAATGTATAGCGGAGGATAAAGACTTGGTAACCGTGTGCAGCAAAGGCAATCGCTGTTTTTTCGGATTCTGCGACTGGAATGTGGGTCATTGATCCGCCAGGGACGATAATAAGAGCGGGAAATTTTTGAAGCGGACTACCAGGAGTGGGTGTTTGCAGATAAGCAGTTAAAGTTGCTTTTGTGGAATAATTAGGATTATTCAGTTGGTATTGGGTTATTTTCATAAAAATTGACCTTTCACAGTTTGATAATTACAGGTAATTATAATGGAAAAACAACAGAATTTAAAATTGATCATCCATGCGAAACGATTAACGACTAAAGACATAACTGAGGTATTGAAGCTCCTTAATACTAGCGATGCAGCAAAAAATGCTGGGTTAAAGTTAATGGGAAATTCTACCGTTCAACGATGGGCATTAAACAATTGGTTAACTGATGATGAACTCTATGGGATTTTTGATGATCAAAAATTAATGGGAATCATTGCAATTTTTGGTAATGATGATGACGGAGAACTGGGGTACTTCATTGAACCGGGTTACCAAAATCGCCATATTATGACGAGAATGCTAAGCAAGGTGCTGCAGCGGACAGACTACCAAACGCTCTTTGCTCAAACAGCGATTGATAATCGAGCCTCCCAACAAGTACTAGAGAATAATCATTTCCAAAAAGAAAATGTTGAATTAACATCGGTTCAGTATCGATGGGTAAATGACTAAGGGTTGCTAGAAAAGTAAATTCATGTATAATATGAATGTTAAATGTAGAAGAGGATGCAGCTGTCATGAGTAATCATCGTTAATATTGGGCAAACAGTGACGATGAGTGAAAGGGGCGACTGCCGAAACCATAACTAGTTTGTCCTAGTTAAAGGTTGGGACGTAATGCGAAAGCTTGCGGACTGTCGTAAGAAGACTTACGGGGCGCTTCAAGAATTCCAGTTAAATATGGTCTTCTTTTGAGCGTACTCAAGAGAAGATTTTTTTTGTTTGGAGGATTATTGTGGCAAAAAATCAACAATCAACCGGTCAAGTTCACCGTTCATTAAAGACGCGTCACCTATCCATGATTGCGTTGGGAGGCTCAATTGGGACCGGACTTTTTATTGCAAGTGGGTCGGCGATTACTTCTGCTGGTCCTGGTGGGGCTTTAATTGCGTACACCATTATGGGAATCATGGTGTATTTCTTAATGACCAGTTTGGCAGAAATGGCGACGTATATTCCATTAACGGGTTCATTTGCTGCTTATGCAAGCAAGTTTGTAAGTCCGGCATTAGGTTTTGCACTGGGCTGGAATTATTGGCTGAATTGTGCCATTACTGTTCCTGTCGAGGCGACAACGGTTGGCTTGGTAATGAACTTTTGGTTTCCTCATATTCCCTCATGGGTGTTTAGCGGAATCACGTTTGCATTAATTTTTTTAATTAATTATTTATCAGTTAAGTCGTATGGCGAAACAGAGTTTTGGCTTGCGTTAGTTAAGGTTATCACGGTAGTGGTTTTCCTAATTGTGGGGGTATTAGTAATTCTTGGAATTATGGGTGGCCGCGGTCCTGTAGATTTGCAAAACTTTACGTATAAAAAGGCGCCGTTTGTCCATGGCATTTCTGGAATTGTGAATGTTTTTCTGGTTGCTGGTTTTTCTTTCCAAGGAACAGAAATGATTGGAATTGCTGCTGGGGAATCGGAAAATCCAGAAAAGAGTGTTCCTGAAGCAATTAAATCAACGTTTTGGCGGATCTTATTATTCTATATCTGCACCATTTTTGTAATTGCATGTATCCTGCCCTATACTGATAAAAATCTGCTCAGCTCAGATGTGACGGATATTGTAACCAGTCCATTTACGTTAGTCTTTAAGCGGGCGGGATTAGCTGCGGCAGCCAGTGTTATGAACACGGTTATTTTAGTCGCTGTACTTTCATCCGCTAATTCATGGATGTATGCTTCAACACGGATGTTATTCTCTCAAGCACGTGAAGGTTTTGCATGGCGGATGTTTGGCTATGTCAATAAGCGCGGAATTCCAATTTATGGCTTAGTTGGAACGACTGTGATTGGTTTACTGATTTGGTTTACTCAATTTATTGGCCCGCAAGCTTACAACTACTTGATTGGTGCTTCTGGGTTATCCGGTTTTATTGCTTGGCTCGGGATTGCCATTAGTCATTTCCGTTTCCGACGGGCGTTTATTAAGCAAGGTCACGACGTGAGTGAATTAACTTATCATGCTGCATTATTCCCGTTTGGGCCACTTTTTGCTTTTGGGTTATGTATTGTTGTCATTCTGTGCCAAAATCTAGATGCCTTTGTCAAGTTTGATTGGCAAAGCATTGCGGTTACTTACATGACAATTCCAGTATTTATCGTTCTATATTTGTACTACAAACTAAAGTATGGCAGCCATTTGATTCCGTTAGAAGAAGTAGATCTTTCACGGAAGACAAAGGGTGAAAGCTATGAAACGGAAGATAAATAAAGAGGTTGAAAATTTTATTTTCAACCTCTTTATTTTATAGGTGAACCTGGAACAAGGATAGCTTTTTGATGAACCATCGTCTGATTAATAAGTAAATATTTTTCAGCGCAGCGCATAAATTAATGATACAATGGTGCTTGTCGTTTTATAGAATTCAAATGGAGGAGCTATTCATTATGATCGTCTTAGCTGGAACAATTGGTGCAGGTAAAACAAGCTTAACTAAGCTACTTTCCCAACATTTAAATAGTCAGCCATTCTTTGAATCGGTTGATGATAATCCAATTTTGCCATTGTTTTATAAAGATCCACAAAAGTATGGCTTTCTTTTACAGATTTACTTTTTAAACCGACGTTTAGACGAAATTAAGGGTTCCTTTGATAATGACTTAAATGTATTAGACCGTTCGATTTTTGAAGATTCTTTGCTATTTAGGTTGAATGCTGATTTGGGCCGAGCCACACATACGGAATCGGATATTTATACTTCATTGCTTGATAAATATGATGGAAGAGTTACCTGACGAGCGTCATCAAAAGGCGCCAAATCTTTTAATTCATATTCAAGTGTCGTTTGAAACGATGCTGGATAGAATTAAGAAGCGTGGTCGTTCATTTGAACAGGTTGATACGGACCCCAGCCTATTTAATTATTATAAGGAACTTAATGCACGTTACCAAAAGTGGTATGACGAGTATGATCTAAGTCCGAAGATGGTAATTAATGGCGATCAGTATGACTTTGTTGAAGATTCGACAGCAGCAGATGAGGTTTTACAATTAATCGACCATAAGCTCGAATAGTTGAATCTTAAATAATGCTTGACGAGTAAAGTGAAGTAGCTTAAACTAACTAAAGTTACTTTTGTTTTGGAGGATTAGCTCAGTTGGGAGAGCATCTGCCTTACAAGCAGAGGGTCACAGGTTCGAGCCCTGTATCCTCCATTGATGCGGATATGGCGGAACTGGCAGACGCGCAAGATTTAGGTTCTTGTGTCTTTATGGCGTGGAGGTTCGAATCCTCTTATCCGCATTGGAAGGGAGTTACCGGAGGGTAGCTCTTTTTTATTGCAGTTTTATAATAAATTTTTGGTTTTATTATTGACGCCAATCAATAAAACTAGTATCATTAAAAACTGTTGAAAGAGATTAATACTTTATGCGGAAGTAGTTCAGTGGTAGAACATCACCTTGCCATGGTGGGGGTCGCGGGTTCGAATCCCGTCTTCCGCTTTTTTGCACCCATAGCGCAATTGGATAGAGTGTCTGACTACGAATCAGAAGGTTGCAGATTCGATTCCTGCTGGGTGCATTGTCTTATGCGTGGCAGAATTCTTAAAAGAATTTGCTACGCTTATTTTGTAAGACATCACCTTAATTTCGGAAATTAGCTCAGCTTGGTAGAGCGCTGCGTTCGGGACGCAGAGGTCGCAAGTTCGAATCTTGTATTTCCGATTTATACATAGTAAGAGCTGTTATAGAAAGGTAAAACCTTGATATAACAGCTTTTTTATTTAGTACATTTAAACGATTGAATTATTGCAAATGTTCGGGTAAAATAAAACATGTGTTCGCCAAGACGCTTTTATTGAGAAATAGGGAGCTGAATGAATTGTTCTATGTTGTTTATCAGTCACAAGCGGGAAATAAATGGTTTTGGACATTGGACAAGACTTTTTCTAAATCGAAACAAAGATTAATGAAGTATCAATCGAAAAAAGTGGCACTGCGGGCATTGAAAAACGCCTTAAAAAAATACCCTACTAAGTTTCGGACGCACCCTCTCCATAATTGTAAGATTGTAAATTCCGCTGATCCGACAGTTTCCTATTCACCATTGACAGATCTTGCATTGCCGGTTAGTTATTGCCTAGGAAGACGGTTAGGAGCAAATGATCCCTGGTTATTTTTAACTTCCAAGGGTACTTTTGCAGCATTTAATAACAATAAGAAATCCGTTTTTAATCATCTTGAAGACTGTCGAGCTAAGGCACTAGCTTATTACAAATCCGGAGAAGCCCAATTAGCAATTTTTGATGCTAATCAAGATAAATTAATTGAAACGATTCAACTAACGACTGCAATAAGTACTAAGTCAGAAGTGTCCAAAAAGGAAGTTATGGACGCATTGGATGTTTTACTGAGAGCAAGCAATTATGCTAAACAGCTAACTCAACAGGTTTTTATAATTGATCATTCGGAAATGATTGACTTAATGCATTTTATCGAATTCAGTCAACTCACCGATCAACAAAAGGTTCAATTAATTGATAAGATTCATTCCATTCGTCAAGAACGCAGAAAAATGAAAGATTTACTGGTCTTTTTAAAGGCAATCCGCGAAAATATTGACTTTAATAAGATTCTTAAGGAAATTGATGAAAGCAAAGTGTTGTTAGGGGATGAGCGTAGTTATACATTTCGAGATTCAAATTAAAAAAATGGTTAGACACCCTAAATAATGTATCGACTGAAAAAGTTTAATAAATTTTCTTTGATGGTGATTTAATGTAAAATAATAAAAAATATTTACTAGTGAGGAATATTAGATGAAGATCACTAAGAAAACTCGCGTGCGAGTTCTAAATACGACACTCCTTGGAATGTCAATATTGTCGTTTGCCTGGCTAATAATTACGCTAGGAGTTGCAATGGGCGAATTAGTTGCGGTAGGCCATGTTAATGATGTCGAAAATTTTTATTCGGATCATCTCATTGAGCGGTGGCTATTTGCAGTTCTTTTATGGGCGGTGACCACGGTCGCATATGTAATCCACAGTACAATGACTATTTGGTCATTGACCCAAAAAGACAAATCAGCCGCTTTAAATGATCATCAGCCAATGTTAAAGCCCAAACATGCTCGTGATGTTGAAGAACTTTGACAAACCGCTGTAATCATGGGAAAATGCATCCAGATTTGTTAACGGGAGGATTAAAATGAAAAAAAATAGTTACAGTGATTGGAACTTTTACACTGAGTATCTTGTTAGTTGCTTGTGGAAATCAAAATAATTCTGCTAATAATCACAGTCAAACGACAACTAGTTCACAATCTTCATCTAATCATAAGAGTGAGGATGCACAAAGCAGTAGCAGTACTAATCGTACTAACAAAAATCGAACGGTTGGTAGTTCGAGTCAACAGGCTGGTCAACAAAGTCAGAAAAATAAAGTAATGACTACCGAACAAGTAGTAGCTCGAGTTGCACAACTCAAAAATGTTAATTTAAACGGTGGCGACAAAATTTATGTAACGCCAACTAATACGCCCAATGTTTTTAAGATTTATATCAAAGGGGCTAATCAAGATCCGCAAGTAGATAGTATTGTGGATCACTATGTATATAATGGAAACACGGATGTGCTTTCACAAGCCACAGAACGTTAAAATAATCTTTGAGGATGTGAGCGAAGTTCTTGATTGCTTCGCCATCACGTCCTCATTTTATTTATAGTGAGAGTGAACGATCAGCCGAATAATTAATGGTATCTTATTAACAAAATTAACTATCTCGTCTTTTTAAAGCGTTTGCAAAATGATAAAATGAAGACGAACGCAAGTGAAAAGAGGGATTGTTATGGCCGTGAAGCAGCGTAGAGAAATTTTAGAAACTATCAAAAGAATTTGGATCGCCTTGGTTTATGGGATAATGTCAGCAGTTGGAATCAATATGTTTTTAATGCATGCGAATTCTTATTCATCTGGGTTGCTGGGATTATCGCAATTGCTACAAACGGTTTTCATGCTGTTTCATATTCACGTGAGCATGAGTCTGTTAATGGCAATCTTTAACATTCCGCTGTTTATTTTTGCTTGGCGGGTTTTTGGCATCCGGTACATTCTTTTCTTCGGATTAGCAGTCTTAGCAAATATTATCTTTTTAGCGGTTATTCCAAAAGTATCGCTAGTAACTGAACCGTTAACGAATACATTAGTGGGGGCATCACTAATTGGGATGAGCGTTGGATGGTGTTTTAATAATGGCTTTACAACTGGCGGGGTGGATATTCTCGTTACTTACTGTCAAAAAAGATTTCACAAAAATGTCGGAATGTTTGCAAATGTTATTAACGGCTTTATTTTACTGGGTGCAGTAATCTTTTTTGGCCCCGGACGGATAGTTTATAGTTTAATTGGCATGTTAGTTACCAATGGTTTGATGGACTACATGTACGTTTCACAAACGGATGTTAGTGTAACAATCTATACTAAACATGCAGCAAAGTTGATTAAGCCACTACAGGGATTTGCTCACGGAGCAACACTACTTCACGGTATTGGTACTTATACGGGTGAGCCAACGGATGTTATCTTAGTCGTTACTCCACGCGGCCAATTAGCATTTATTAAAAAAATGGTAAAGTCGTTAGACCCAGAAGGCTTTATCAGCATTCAACGCTCGGACGTGGAATTAGGTAAGTATCGTCATTATTCTATGTAAAAAAGCCGTATGAAAAGTGCCCTACAATCGTTAGACAAGAAATCTAACGATTGTAGGGCACATCACTTCGCTACGACTTTTTTCATTTAAGCATTAAAGTATTTATTATGTTCCCAACTAGAGACATTTGTTTTGTAAGCTAACAGTTCGCTCTTCTTAGAATTAACGAAGAAATCAACGAAGGTGTTTCCTAAGGCATTTACTAGGATGTCATCATTTTCCAGGTTAGCAATGGCTTGGTCTAGTGACCCAGGTAATTCAGTGATTTGTGCTTCATCCCGTTCGGCTGCATTCATTTTATAAATGTTTCGTTCGACTGGTGCGGGGGCCGCTAATTCATTTTCAATACCATCGGCACCAGCTGCCAAAATTGCGGCAATGAAAATGTAAGGGTTAGCAGATGGATCACCGGAGCGTAATTCTAGCCGAGCTACCTTTCCCCGACCGGCTGGAATACGAACAAGTGGGGTTCGGTTATCAGTTGCCCAAGCAATGTAAGTTGGTGCTTCATAGCCAGGAACCAATCGCTTATAGCTGTTAATAGTCGGGTTAGCAACTGCGGTAAATGCAGGCGCATGCTTTAAGAGTCCAGCGAGATAATGCAGGGCGGTTGATGATAATCCCTTTGTTCCTTCTGGATCATCAAAAGCGTTTTCGCTGCCTTTGAATAGTGATTGGTTGAAGTGCATTCCCGAACCATTGATCCCAGTAATAGGTTTTGGCATGAAGGTAGCAGCTAGGCCATGTTTTTTAGCAATTTCGCGGACTACTAATTTGAAGTATTGAATTTTGTCTGCGGTATGCAATGCATCGTCAAAGCGAAAATCGATTTCGTGTTGACCAGCCGCAGCTTCGTGGTGGGAAGCTTCAATAGAAAATCCCATCGCCATTAAAACGTTTGTGATGTCTCGGCGACATGCTTCACCTTCGTCTTTTGGTTCTGTGTCAAAGTAGAAGGCATCATCGTTAACGGTCATGGTTGGATGACCGTTTTCGTCCCGTTTAAATAAGAAGAATTCTGGTTCAGCACCGATATTTAAAGTGTCAAAGCCCATCTTTTTAACTTCAGCCAGATTCTTTTTCAGGATGCCTCGTGGATCACCAGCATAAGGGGTACCGTCAACATTGTAAACGTCACAAATGAGTGCGGCAGTTTTGTTAACGCCATCTGTCCATGGGTAAATCACAAACGTCGATGGATCTGGATATAGATACATGTCAGCGTGTTCGATGGGTAAGAAACCGTCAATGGAGGAACCATCAATTTTAATTTTGTTATTTAAGGCATCATCTAAAAGTGTAATTGGAATTTCAATATTTTTAAAAGCACCATCGGCATCGGAAAAGCTCATCCGAAGGTAGCGTACATCTTCATCCTTGGCGATCTTTTTTACATCATTTGCTGTTAACATAGTTTAATCTCCCTTATGCTTAAATTGGTCTAACAAAAAGTATGGTGCAATACTAATACGAAATTCGGCGACTGTGAATAGATGTGAAGAAAGCAAGTAAATCTTAAAGTGAAAGCGGTCTACCTAATTAAGATAATAATTTATCCACGGGAGTGGGGTTAATTAAATAAAGAACGAAAAAAAACAGCAAGGCGGAGATTGGGACCTTACTGGTTTAAAGGAGAAATGTATGATTGTGTAATCAGAACGGATCATTTGTAGGAGTAAAGAGTTACAATGCGTTAATTAGTTATCAAAATATTGCTTGTGTTCCCAATCGGTAACGTTGGTTCTGTAATCGTTAATTTCTTGTTGTTTGAGTGCTGTAAATTTATTAACGAAGTAGCTACCTAAGGCGTTCTTAATAACCTCATCATCATTCAAATCTTTAATCGCTTCACTAAGGGAACCTGGCAGTTCAGTGATGTTAGCGTCCTTCCGTTCTTGAGCGGTCATCTTGTAGATGTTTCGTTCAACCGGATCTGGTGCCATAATCTTGTTATTGATTCCATCAATCCCAGCAGCCAGTGCAGCGGCAATTGCAATGTATGGGTTAGCCGTTGGATCACCAGAGCGTAGTTCTAGCCGGGTCAGTTTACCCCGTCCAGCTGGCACCCGTACTAATGGAGTCCGGTTAGACGTTGACCAAGCAACGTATGTTGGTGCTTCATAGCCAGGAACGAGTCGTTTGAAACTATTGATTGTTGGGTTGGCAACGGCGGTAATCGCCTTAGCGTGAGCTAATACACCACCTAAGAAGTACAATGCTGTTTCAGAGAGTCCCTTCAAACCATCTGGATCGTCAAACATATTTTGACCATTCTTGAATAACGACATGTTGAGGTGCATTCCGGAACCATTAATTCCAGTAATTGGCTTTGGCATGAAGGTTGCACAGAGACCAAAGTCTTGAGCAATCCGTCGAATTGTCAGCTTGAAGTATTGAACGTTATCAGCAGTGTAGAGAGCTTTATCATATTTAAAGTCGATTTCGTGTTGACCAGCCGCAGCTTCGTGGTGATCAGCTTCAACTTCAAAACCCATTTGGGTTAACGTATTTGCGGTTTCGCGCCGGCAGGCTTCACCTAAGTCCTTTGGTTCAAGGTCAAAGTAGAAACCATCATCGTTAACTTTCATGGTTGGGTTACCATTCTCATCCGCCTTAAACAAGAAGTACTCTGGTTCTGCCCCAATGTCGAAGGTATCGAAGCCCATTTCTTTAACGGCATCGAGTTCCCGCCGCAGGATGCTCCGCGGATCGCCAATAAATGGGGTACCATCAACATTATGAACGTCACAGATCATCGATGCAGTCTTGTTTTTCTCGGCAACCCAAGGATAGATTTTCCACGTATTGGTATCAGGGTAGAGGTACATATCCGCATCTTCGATTGGTAAGAATCCTTTGATAGAAGATCCATCAATTTTAATCTTGTTATTTAATGCATCATCTAAGAGCGCAATTGGAATTTCGATGTTTTTCAGTGCTCCTAAAGCGTCTGAAAAGGTCATCCGTAAGTAACGAACGTTTTCTTCTTTAGCGAGTTTCCGAACGTCATCAGCTGTAATCATAATAAGTTACCTCCCCAATTAATTACTTATTTTCTTGAGTAAGCGTTTTATCTTCTTCCTTTAGGTACTGAGCAACTTCTTTACTCCACTTATCGTGATAGCGGTACATAATCAATGGCAAAATTCCAACGATTACAACCATAATTATGAGGGTAATTACATAAGTGGAACGAAGATGAGCAGGAGTTCCTTCGGCGGGGATGAAGGTAATGAAGAAGGCCATTAAAGTAATGAAAAAGCCAATTACTGCAACCACAATACTAAAAGTTCGACTATTACTCATTCGATAAGTTCGATGCAGATTTTCGTATTTATTCTTTAAAACAATGTATGCAACAATCATCATTAGGTAAACCATCAGGTATTGTGCGGTGGTTGCGGCCATGGAAACATTGAAGGCAAAATCTGCATTTTCACCACTATCGAAAGTGATCATTAATGCGGTAATGGTAACCACAATTGCTTGTAAAACGACAATCCGCATTGGGACGCCACGCTTGTTTGGTTTAGCAAAATACTTTGGCATGTATCCTTGACGAGCAGCAACAAATAAGCCTTGATTTGGACCAGCCAACCAATTACTTAATTCGCCAATAATGCCACAAGCGAGAAGGACGCCGACGATTTTACCAAGCAAATCACCAGGCAAGCCAATTGATGAAAGAAGATGTCCATAGGTGTAGACAAAGCCTGTACTATTTTGAATATCAGCTTTTGGCACTGTCATTGCAATGGAAAACGCACCAATTACGAAGTACATCATGGTGTCCATTCTGACAGTGATGTGAATCCATTGGTAGAACATTGCAGTCCAACCAGATTTTTCTCCAAGGGTACCTTTGACCCAGGTAAAAATACCGCCATCACCCCAACCATCAATTGAAGCCATTTCCCCAGTTTCTTGAGTAATTGGTAAAAACCAGAGAATGCCGGCGATAAGTAACCAGAATAATGAGGTTGCTCCGGCTTTGCCAAATGGGGCGAATTCGTCAACTGAGATCACAACAGAACATGACATGGCAAAGAGCTTGAGACCAGTTAACTGGTTATATTGCTTTGTACTATTATCTAATGTTTTGTCGTGGCTGAAATGCGGTCCGCTATGCGGACCAATAGCTGGAACATCAGCCATTATCACCATCTCCCACTAGAATTAAACACTAATGGTTTTCCCATTAGTAAAGGTGAAAACAAATCTTTTACTGTGTAAATCAAAACTGTCTTGAAAGGACCTTTCACCTTCAATTATTGACAAAAAACGTTAAATGTCACTATACATAATCTAAAATATGTCCATAAATCTAAACTTTTTCAAGCTGTAATGTCTAATATCTTAATTTTGTTAAGGAATATAGGCAGCTAACGAAGAAAAATAAAATATGATTAATTAATCACGACAGTAGATATTTTCACTTATAAAATCAATGTAACCGGTTACTTCCAATGGGTTCGACTTTTTTTGCAGAAATGAAATTAAGCATTATATGTAAAATAATTTTACAAAAAAGAAAAGTGTAAATTTAACATGAAACAACTATCGCTGCTTTATTTAAGTAAGTGAAAATGGTAACAAAAATTATTTGTTTTGGTTTTAACGTTCATGTCAAGCGTGGTCTGAAGTCAGGGGCGATTCTTAACTAATGGTCCATAATAATTTACAAAGAATGTTCAATATTTCACTTTATTTTTGCCGAAATTCTGCTATGATAATAGACGTAAACGATTTCAAACAAGGAAAAAGGAGATTTTTGCACTATGAAAGCTGCTGTTATTAATGATCCAGTAGACGGTTACGTTACTGTTAAAGATGTTCAATTACGTGATTTGAAGCCCGGCGAAGCATTAGTCGACATGGAATACTGTGGACTTTGCCACACTGACCTTCACTGTGCTGCTGGTGACTTCGGTAAGAAGCCTGGTCGGATTATTGGACATGAAGGGGTTGGTCGTGTATCAAAGGTCGCTCCTGGTGTTACAAGCCTTAAAGTTGGTGATCGGGTTTCAATCGCTTGGTTCTTCAAGGGCTGTGGCCATTGTGAATATTGTTTGACTGGTCGTGAAACTCTTTGTCGGAACGTTTTGAACGCTGGATACACTGCTGATGGTGCGATGGCTGAACAATGTATTGTTCCTGCTGATTACGCTGTTAAGGTTCCAGAAGGACTTGATCCAGTTGAAGCTACTTCATTAACTTGTGCTGGTGTTACTATGTACAAGGCTTTGAAGGTTGCCGACATTAAGCCTGGTCAATGGGTATCAATTGTTGGTGCCGGTGGTTTAGGTAACCTCGGAATTCAATTTGCCCACAACGTTTTTGGTGCACATGTAATTGCCGTTGATGGTAACCCTGACAAACTGAAGGCTGCTAAAGAAAATGGTGCTGAAATCTGCATTAACCGTCATGACAATAATGTTGATGAACAAATTCAAGAAAAGGTTGGCGGGGTTCATGCAGCTGTTGTTACTGCTGTTACCACTGCTGCCTTTGACCAAGCAGTTAACTCACTTCGTCCAGATGGTAAGCTAGTTGCCGTTGCCCTTCCACAAGGTGATATGAAACTAAATATTGCCAAGACTGTTCTTGATGGAATCATCGTTGCTGGTTCATTGGTTGGTACTCGTCAAGACTTAGCTGAATGTTTCCAATTTGGTGCCGAAGGTAAGGTTCACCCAATTGTTAAGACTCGGAAGCTTTCAGAAATTAACGACATGATTCAAGAATTGAAGGACAATAAAGTTGTTGGTCGGAACGTTGTTGACTTTGTTCACAACAAGGACTAATATTTAAAACAATTTAAAAACAGTTCGCAATGATAGATTGCGGGCTGTTTTTGTTGTCTTAAATATGACTCAATGATGAATTGGAATTGCTCTTTCATTGAAAAAGCTGTGTCTGTTATAATGTTATTAAGATTAAGGTCAATATTAGTCAGAGATGGGGATGAGAAAATGGAAGAGAAAAGTATCTCAGATATTATTGAGAAGTATTTAAAATCGATTTTAGCAGATGATGAAAAAGTAGAAATTCGTCGTTCTGAGATTGCTAATCATTTTGACGTTGTTCCATCGCAGATTAATTACGTCATCAAAACACGCTTTACATTGCAAAATGGTTATTTAGTACAAAGTAAGCGGGGTGGCGGTGGTTATATCCGGATTGAACGGGTTAATCTGATTGATGATGTTGATGTACTAGATATGCTCATCAATACAATTGGCCAATCGCTAACGGAAAATGATGCGTTTACGATTGTTCAAACATTGTATGCAGAAAAGGTTATCTCACGGCGAGAGGGTGACTTAATGTTAGCGGCGCTCTCAAAAGACACCCTTGGTGTAACTGCACGGCAAAATGCAGATCGACTGCGTGCTCGGGTGCTTATCGCTTTTTTAAATCGTCTTCGTTATGAAAGTTAACTGAAAGGAGAACGCTTATGGCAGATTATTTGTATACTCCTAATGCACAATCAGCTTTGAATATTGCTCAAGAACAGGCGCGTTACTTCAAACATCAAGCAGTTGGGACCGAACACCTATTACTGGCGTTGAGTTTAGAAAAGAATGGGGTTGCTGCAAATTTATTACGGCAGTTAAATGTTACAACGGATGATCTTCGGGAAGAAATTGAACGTTTTACAGGCTATGGAACGATGACTAATATGACTGCCGATAGCTATTTGCCATACTCTCCTAAAATGCGAGAGGTGCTCTCGGTAGCTGGCCAGTTAGCTCAACAGTTAGGCACTAACCAAATTGGAACCGAGCATTTGATGTTAGCCTTGCTCGGCGACAGTAATATTTTATCTTCGCGGATTTTAAATAGCCTGAACGTAGATGTTCCGCAAGCTCGCCGGACTCTTCTACGTCGGTTAGGGGTTAATAATGCTAAACAACGGTTTAATAATCAACCAAATAGTTCTCAAAGAAATGGCCGTAAGACTCCAACCCTCGATAAACTGGCACGTGATTTGACTAAAATGGCCCGTGATGAAGATCCGGATCCGGTGGTAGGCCGTGATCGTGAAATTAAGCGGGTCGTCCAAATTTTAAGTCGCCGGACTAAAAACAACCCAGTCTTAGTTGGTGAACCGGGTGTTGGCAAGACGGCGATTGTTGAAGGGCTGGCGCAGTTAATTGTTAAAGAAGAAGTTCCAGCTAATTTAATTGGTAGTCGACTAATGATGTTAGATATGGGGTCATTAGTTGCAGAAACTAAATATCGTGGTGAATTTGAAGATCGTCTAAAGAAAATCATTAATGAAATTTACCAGGACGGTAATGTGATCCTATTTATTGATGAATTACACACACTAGTTGGTGCTGGTGGTGCTGAAGGCGCGATTGATGCTTCTAATATTTTAAAGCCGGCGTTAGCACGTGGTGAATTGCAGTTAATTGGTGCGACAACATTAGATGAGTATCAAAAGCACATAGAATCTGATTCAGCACTTGAACGCCGCTTCGCAACTGTCACGGTCGACGAACCGACAAAAAAGGCTTCAGTGGAGATCTTACGGGGGATTCGGCCAAAATATGAAAAGTATCACCATCTAAAGATTACTGATCAGGCCTTAGAGGCGGCGGTAACATTGTCGGATCGGTATATTACTAACCGTTTTCTTCCAGATAAGGCAATTGACTTAATGGATGAAGCGGCTGCAATGAAACGGATTGATGGTCAAGGGCGAAATACTGCGTTTGCTAAGCAAATTCGTCAGCTGGATGAGTTACGTGATCAAAAAGAATTGGCAATCGAACAACAAGACTTTGATCAGGCGGCAAAATTGCGACAGCAAGAACTAAAACTAAAGGATAAGGTTGATCGTGAGCGGGATCACCGGCAAAAAATGGAAGCTCAAGATGAGTATTCACTACAAATTGACGATAATGATATTGCACAGGTGGTTTCAGAGTGGACGGGTGTGCCACTAACACAATTGAAGAAAAAAGAAAGCGATCGACTGGTGCACTTAGAAAAAGGACTTCATCAACGGGTGATTGGCCAAGATGAAGCCGTAACAGCTTTAGCACGGGCTATTCGTCGAGCACGGAGCGGGTTGAAGGATTCTCACCGACCAATTGGTTCGTTCATGTTCCTAGGCCCAACTGGTGTTGGTAAGACGGAACTAGCTAAGGCGTTAGCAGAAGAAATGTTTGGTTCGGAAGACAACATGATTCGTATCGACATGTCAGAATACCAAGAACGGTACAGTGCTAGTCGGTTAGTTGGAGCTGCTCCGGGATATGTTGGTTATGAAGAAGGTGGCCAATTAACGGAGAAAGTTCGGCAACATCCATATTCTGTCGTGCTGCTGGATGAGGTCGAGAAAGCAAATGTTGATATTTTTAATTTACTATTGCAAGTGTTAGATGATGGTTTCTTGACTGATTCGAAGGGTCGTAAAGTCGATTTTAGAAATACGATTTTAATTATGACTTCTAATTTAGGAGCTACCCAGCTTCGAGATGAAAAGACAGTTGGTTTTGGTGCTAAGGATCTTCAAGATAACTATGCAGCGATGGAAGCAGCTATTCAGGAACAGCTAAAGTTACATTTCCGGCCTGAATTTTTGAACCGGATTGATGAAACGATTGTTTTCCATTCTTTGACAAAGAATGATCTCCATCAAATTGTCAAATTACTATTAAAGGATTTAACCCAGCGGGTGGCAGAGCAAAATGTCACATTGAAATTTACTCCCGCCGCAATTAATCTGATAGCCCAAGATGGTTATAATCCAGAGTATGGTGCTCGACCACTACGTCGTTCCATTCAAACATTAGTAGAAGATCCACTTAGCTTAGCATTGCTTTCTGTTGAAATTGAGAATGCTGCTACGGTCACGGTGGGTGCTCGTCAAGGAAAACTAACTTTTACTAGTCAAAAAGCTGGTAGGAAACATCCGTTGGCTGTTCAATGATAAAGAACAGTAGATTTGATTAGGAAATAAAGTTCGCGAAAATTTATTGAAAAAATGAGTAAATAATGTACAATTATTTTGGCAAACTAAAATAGTTGGTATTTGGTTAAACTGAATATGAGAAAGGCTCGTTTGAAATATGAGAAGATCTGAACAATTAGCAAAAACCAGGACAGCAATTATGAAGACGGCAACTAAGTTGTTCTTGAATAATGGCTTTGGGGGGACGTCCACCCGTGATATTGCTAAAGAAATCGGAATTACCCAGCCCGCTTTATATCACCACTTTAACGATAAGGAAGTACTCTTTTTAGATGTAATGACTAGTCATGGAAGTCGGGTTCGTCAAGAAGTAAATAAGGTGATGCGGGAAAGCGAACTAAAAGGTGAAGAACGTTTATGGGAGTTAGCTAAGACCCTGTTGCGTCTGCATCCAAAAGATATCTATGAACAGTGGCAAAGCGCGGGGGATTTGCTTAGCCAAAGTTCAAAGCGAAAATTAAATGTAATTTTTATGATTGATTACATTGAGCCAGTTTCTGAATTCTTTAAGCAACCTGACATCAAGATGCGACCAGATGTGTTGCCGAAAGAAGCTGCGGAGCTATTTATTGCTAGTCTTAGTCCAATGTTTAATTCATTTCAAAAGTTTGGTGGCCGTTCTATTACGCAAGAACAACGTAACCGGATTATTTTAGATATCTTTATGAACGGATTGAATCAGCGTTAAGAAATCACGTTCAGATAAAAGAGGTTAGTTAATGAGCTAACCTCTTTTTTAGTGTCGCAACGGTTGACTTAGTCAGAAAAAACGATTATACTTTGAAAGTATTTAACTGTAAGTTCAACGGTTGTGATGATCTATTGTCCATTGCAATCCTTATAAATCCCAAAGGTAGTTGCCAGCTGCTTTTGGATTTTTTTTGCCCAAAAGTTGCATTTTATCCAAAATGTAATCAAAATGTAATATTTCGCAAGTTGAACTTACCCAACAAATTAGAGAGGTGAATACTTTGGCCGGACATTTAGTAAAATACGGTAAACACCGTACCAGTCGTAGTTATTCTCGGATTAAGGAAGTTCTTGATCTACCGAACCTGATTGAGATCCAAACTAATTCATATAATTGGTTTATGGATAAGGGTATCCGGGAAATGTTTAATGACATTATGCCAATCGATGATTTCCAAGGGAAACTTTCTTTGGAATTCGTTGATTATCAACTTATGGAACCTAAGTATACAGTTGATGAAGCACGTGAACATGACGCTAACTATTCAGCACCACTCCACGTCACATTACGCTTAACCAACCACGAAACTGGTGAAATTAAGTCACAAGATGTGTTCTTTGGTGATTTCCCACTAATGACTGATCAAGGGACTTTCATTATTAATGGTGCAGAACGGGTAATTGTTTCTCAATTAGTTCGTTCACCAGGGGTCTATTATAATGAAGAAACTGACAAGAATGGTCGGCCAAGTTATGGTGCCAACTTCATTCCTAACCGTGGTGCATGGTTGGAATACGAAACGGATGCTAAGGGAATTTCATATGTGCGGATTGACCGGACACGGAAATTACCATTAACAGAGTTAGTTCGTGCGCTGGGCTTTGGTTCAGATGATGAAATCATTGAAATGCTTGGTGGTAATTCTGACTCACTGAGCGCAACTCTGGATAAGGATGTTCATAAAGATGCTGAAGACTCCCGTGTTGAAGAAGCATTGAAAGATATTTATGAACGGTTACGTCCAGGTGAACCGAAGACTGCGGATTCTGCACGGAGTCTTTTGACCGCGCGTTTCTTTGATCCAAAGCGCTATGATATGGCACCAGTTGGACGTTACAAGACAAATAAGAAGCTTAAGATGAAGTATCGTTTGTTGGGACAAACCTTGGCTGAAACCTTGGCTGACCCAGAAACTGGTGAAATTTTAGCTAATAAGGGCGATGTAGTTACTAAAGAAGTCCTTAAAAAGTTAGAACCAGCTCTTGAAAGCGATGACTTTAAGATGGTGACGTACACACCTTCCGATGAAGCTGTAGTAACTGCACCAGTTAAGCTCCAAAAGATTCTGGTCTATTCTAAGAAGGACCCAGAACGAGTTGTGCCAATCGTTTCCAACGGCCATATTCCATTGGAACTCAAGCACATTCAACCGGCTGATATTATTGCTTCAGTAAACTACTTCTTTAATCTCCCAGAAGGAATTGGTTCAACTGATGATATTGACCACTTAGGTAACCGGCGGATTCGTTCTGTTGGTGAATTATTACAAAACCAATTCCGCATTGGTTTGGCACGGATGGAACGGGTTGTTCGTGAACGGATGTCAATCCAAGATATCAATACGGTTACTCCACAACAATTAATTAACATTCGTCCAGTTGTAGCTTCCATCAAGGAATTCTTTGGTTCATCTCAACTTTCACAATTCATGGACCAAACTAACCCACTGGGAGAATTGACTCATAAGCGGCGTCTTTCTGCCCTTGGACCTGGTGGTTTAACTCGTGATCGTGCTGGATATGAAGTTCGGGACGTTCACTATACGCACTATGGTCGGATGTGTCCAATCGAAACTCCTGAAGGACCAAACATTGGATTGATCAACAGTTTATCATCTTACGCACGAGTAAATAAGTATGGCTTTATTGAAACGCCTTACCGGCGGGTTTCTTGGGAAACTCATAAAGTTACGGATAAGATTGACTACTTAACAGCGGATGAAGAAGATAACTACATCATTGCGCAAGCTAACACTAAGCTAAATGATGATGGTTCATTTGCCGAAGATGAAATTATGTGTCGTGATAAAGATGACTATATTTCAACTACCGCTGAAAACGTTGATTACATGGACGTTTCTCCTAAACAAGTAGTTTCTGTTGCTTCTGCATGTATTCCATTCTTGGAAAACGATGACTCTAACCGTGCGTTGATGGGGGCCAACATGCAGCGGCAAGCTGTTCCGCTTATTAATCCTCATGCTCCTCTGATTGGAACGGGGATTGAATATAAGGCTGCTCATGACTCTGGGGTTGCCTTAATTGCTAAGTACTCTGGAACTGTTGAATATGTTGATGCACGTGAAATTCGTGTTCGTCGTGATGATGACACTCTTGATACTTACAAACTAATGAAATTCCGTCGTTCAAATGGTGGTAAGAACTATAACCAACGTCCAATTGTTACAGTTGGTGAACATGTAGATGCTGACGATATTTTGGCTGATGGTCCATCAATGGAACAAGGTGAATTGGCATTAGGACAAAATCCACTGATTGCATTCATGACTTGGCAAGGTTATAACTTCGAAGATGCCATCGCAATTTCTGAACGATTAGTGAAGGATGATGTTTATACATCAATTCATATCGAATCTTACGAATCAGAAGCTCGTGAAACTAAGCTAGGACCCGAAGAAATGACTCGCGAAATTCCAAATGTTGGTGCTGATGCATTAAAGAATTTGGATGAAAATGGTGTCGTTCGGGTTGGTGCTGAAGTTCATGATGGTGACATCTTGGTTGGTAAGGTAACACCAAAAGGGGTTACTGAATTATCAGCAGAAGAGCGTTTACTGCATGCGATCTTTGGTGAAAAGTCTCGTGAAGTACGTGATACTTCACTTCGGGTTCCTCATGGTGGTGGCGGAATTATCCAAGACGTTAAAGTCTTCACTCGTGAAAACGGGGATGAACTGTCACCTGGTGTAAACAAGATGGTCCGGGTCTACATTGCCCAAAAGCGGAAGATCCAGGTCGGGGATAAGATGTCCGGTCGGCATGGTAACAAAGGGACGGTTTCGATCGTTGTTCCTGAAGAGGACATGCCATACATGCCAGATGGAACACCAATCGATATCATGTTAAGCCCAATGGGTGTGCCATCACGAATGAACATTGGTCAGGTTATCGAATTACACTTGGGGATGGCAGCCCGTGAATTAGGGATTCACATTGCTACTCCAGTCTTCGATGGGGCCACTGATCAAGACGTTTGGGATGCTGTTAAGGAAGCCGGTTTGCCATCAGATGGGAAGACAATCCTTTATGATGGACGGACTGGTGAACCATTTGAACAACGAGTTGCCGTTGGTGTTATGCACTATCTGAAATTAGCTCACATGGTTGATGATAAGATCCACGCACGTTCAATTGGACCTTACTCATTAGTTACCCAACAACCACTTGGTGGTAAAGCCCAATTTGGGGGCCAGCGGTTCGGTGAAATGGAAGTTTGGGCCCTTGAAGCATATGGTGCATCTTACACCTTGCAAGAAATCTTGACTTACAAGTCAGATGACGTTGTTGGACGGGTTAATACTTATGATGCCATTATTAATGGTGATCAGATTCCAAAACCAGGTGTTCCAGAATCATTCCGGGTATTGGTTAAGGAACTTCAATCTCTTGGTTTGGACATGAAAGTGCTCGACAATAACCATGAAGAAGTACAACTTAAAAACATGGACGAAGATGTGATTGATGTTCGTAAATCAGCGCAACACGCCCAACAAAAACAACAAGAAACGGCAAATGCTGATCAATCAACGTCAGCTGAACCAAATGAAGCTAAGCAAGACTAAAAAAGGAGGACAGCCCTTTGATTGACGTCAATAATTTTGAAAGTATGCAGATCGGGTTGGCTTCACCTAACAAGATTCGTAGTTGGTCATACGGTGAAGTAAAGAAGCCAGAAACGATTAACTACCGGACTTTGAAGCCTGAAAAAGAAGGTCTGTTTGACGAACGAATCTTTGGTCCAACCAAAGATTATGAATGTGCTTGTGGTAAGTACAAGCGAGTTCGTTTTAAGGGATTAGTGTGTGACCGTTGTGGAGTTGAAGTTACTAGTTCTAAAGTTCGCCGTGAACGGATGGGACACATTGAATTAGCTGCTCCAGTATCACATATCTGGTATTTCAAGGGGATTCCATCACGGATGGGTCTCGTTTTGGACATGAGTCCACGGGCTTTGGAAGAAGTAATTTACTTTGCATCTTATGTTGTTCTGGACCCAGGTGACACTCCTTTAGAAAAGAAACAACTTTTGACGGAAGCAGAGTATCGTGATAAGAAGGCCGAATATGGTGACCGTTTCACCGCAGAAATGGGTGCAGAAGCGGTTCAGAAGCTCTTGAAGGATGTTGATCTTCAAAAAAAAGCTGACGAATTAAAGGCTGAATTGAAGGATGCAACCGGTCAAAAGCGGACACGAGCAGTTCGGCGTCTAGATATTTTGGAAGCATTCATTAAGTCTGGCAACAAGCCTGAATGGATGGTAATGGATGTTATTCCAGTTATGCCACCTGATTTACGGCCGATGGTTCAGCTAGAAGGTGGACGTTTTGCTACCTCTGATCTGAACGATTTATACCGGCGGGTTATTAACCGTAACAATCGTTTGAAGCGTTTATTAGAGTTAAATGCACCAGGTATCATTGTTCAAAATGAAAAGCGGATGCTCCAAGAAGCGGTCGATGCATTAATTGATAATGGTCGTCGTGGGCGTCCAGTTGCCGGACCAGGTAATCGTCCACTGAAATCTCTTTCACACTTGCTAAAGGGTAAGCAAGGACGTTTCCGTCAAAACTTGCTTGGTAAGCGGGTTGACTACTCTGGACGTTCAGTTATCGATGTTGGTCCATCATTAAAGATGAATCAAATGGGACTGCCAATTCCAATGGCGCTAGAACTATTTAAGCCATTTATCATGCACGAATTAACTAAACGTAACTTAGTTAATAACGTTAAGGCAGCCAAGCGTATGATTGATAAGCGTGATGATAAGGTATTTGATGTTCTGGAAGATGTTATTAAGGAACACCCAGTTCTTTTGAACCGGGCACCTACATTGCACCGTTTGGGTATCCAAGCCTTTGAACCAATTTTGGTTTCTGGTAAGTCCATGCGGTTACACCCATTAGTATGTACAGCCTACAATGCGGACTTTGATGGTGACCAAATGGCCATCCACGTTCCGCTTTCTGATGAAGCACGAGCCGAAGCTCGTTTGTTAATGTTAGCTGCCCATCATATTCTATCTCCTCGTGATGGGGAACCAATTGTGGCGCCTTCACAAGATATGGTTATTGGTAACTACTACATGACCACTGAAGATAAGGGTCGTGAAGGTGAAGGAATGATCTTCAAGGATGCTGATGAAGCAGAAATGGCTTATCGGAACGGTTATGTTGCATTACAAACTCGTGTTGGGGTGCAAGTGGCTGCTTACCCTGAAAAGCCATTTACGGATGATCAACGTAATAAGATCATGGTAACAAGTGTTGGTAAGCTGATTTTCAACAAGATCTTGCCAAAAGATTACACTTACATTAATGAACCAACTGATGATAACTTACAAAATGGGGTTCCTGATAAGTACTTCTTGGATAAAGGTGAAGACATTCATGATTACCTTGAAAATGCTCCACTTGTTCCACCATTCAAGAAGGGCTTCCTTTCAGATATCATTGCGGAAATCTACAAGATTTACAAAGTGACGGAAACATCTGAATTCCTAGATCGAATTAAGGATCTTGGTTATTATGAATCAACCATTTCTGGGTTAACGGTTGGGGTTGC
Source organism: Limosilactobacillus sp. C0001E2 (assembly GCF_056590915.1). Lineage (NCBI taxonomy): Bacteria > Bacillati > Bacillota > Bacilli > Lactobacillales > Lactobacillaceae > Limosilactobacillus > Limosilactobacillus sp. C0001E2. Next base: position 204,599 of record NZ_JBWPXC010000002.1, read on the forward strand.
CGATATTACCGACTTAAAGGAAAAGCCTGAAATTATTGAAAAAGCTCATAAGCAGGTTGCCTTAATTACTAAGCAATTCCGTCGTGGTTTAATCACTGATAATGAACGTTATGAACGGGTTATTGGTGTTTGGAACGACGCTAAGGATGAAGTTCAAGAAAAACTGATTGAGCATATGGATATCCATAACCCAATTAACATGATGTCCGACTCTGGGGCACGTGGTAACATTTCTAACTTTACTCAGCTTGCTGGGATGCGTGGACTGATGGCTTCACCATCTGGTAAGATCATGGAATTGCCAATTCTTTCTAACTTCCGTGAAGGATTGTCAGTGCTGGAAATGTTTATTTCCTCCCACGGTGCTCGTAAAGGGATGACTGATACGGCGCTGAAGACTGCCAACTCTGGTTACTTGACCCGGCGGTTAGTTGACGTTGCCCAAGACGTTATTGTACGAGAAGAAGATTGTGGAACTGACCGTGGCTTGGACGTTTCTGCAATTACCAATGGTAATGAAATGATTGAACCATTGTATGACCGAATCTTAGGTCGTTACACCATGAAGTCAGTCTTTGATCCTTCAACGGGTGAACGGATTGTTGGTAAGAATGTGCTGATTGATGAAGCAATGGCTCAAAAGATTGTTGATGCCGGGGTTAAGACGGTTACGATTCGTTCCGCCTTCACTTGTAACACTGAACACGGGGTTTGTGAACGGTGTTATGGTCGGAATGCCGCAACTGGTGACAAGGTTGAAGCAGGGGAAGCAATTGGTACAGTTGCTGCCCAATCAATTGGTGAACCTGGTACTCAATTGACTCTTCGGAACTTCCACACTGGTGGGGTTGCCGGAAATGAAGATATTACTCAGGGGCTTCCTCGTGTGCAAGAAATTGTTGAAGCGCGGAATCCAAAAGGTAAAGCAACGATTTCTGAAGTTACCGGTGAAGTTGAATCAATTGAAGAAAACCCAGCTGAACAAACTAAGGACATTACTGTTAAGGGTGAAAATGATACGCGGACTTACACTCTGCCAATCACGGCTCGTTTGCGTGTTGCTGAAGGCGACTTTATTCATCGTGGGGCTGCCCTTAACGAAGGTTCAATTGATCCGAAGGAATTAATTCGGGTTCGTGATGTTCTTTCCACGGAAACATACTTGCTGGCCCAAGTTCAAGGTGTTTACCGGATGCAAGGGATTGATCTGTTAGATAAGCACGTTGAAATTATGATTCGTCAAATGATGCGTAAGGTTCGGGTCATGGATCCTGGTGATACTGATGTTCTTCCAGGCGAATTAATGGATATTAGTCAATTCCGTGATGCTAACTACAAGACATTAATTTCAGGTGGCATTCCAGCAACTGCCCGTCCGGTAATTCTTGGGATCACGAAAGCCGCACTTGAAACGAACAGTTTCTTATCTGCGGCGTCCTTCCAAGAAACGACGCGGGTTCTTACCGATGCTGCTATTCGTGGCAAGGAAGATCCACTTGTCGGTCTGAAGGAAAATGTTATTATTGGTAAGATTATTCCGGCTGGTACAGGTATGAGTGCTTACCGAAACATCAAGCCAAAGGAAGTTAGTGTTGGAGCAACTGCCGATAGTGCAGTGACTACAATGCCAAATGGTTCTATCCGTGAAATGGAAGAGCAAATGAAAGAAAATGACAATCAGTAATTTTCTTTAAATATCGATAAGACGTGAGTCAAGATGGCTCACGTCTTATTTTTTGCTTGTGTTTTCCTTAATAAAAGTGCTAATGTTATAAAGTTAATAGTGGGAGGAGATCAATTGGAAAAATATCAGATTGAAATTCCAAAATCAGCGGTGAAACAGCTAGAATTAGATGGAACAGAGTATTCAATGCGGCTAGAGCATAATTCGATTTTGGTCCGGCCGGCCAATGTTGCTGATTTAATTCCGCAGATTCATTTTTGGTGGTATGGAAGCTTAGCATTTTTATCTGCCGCTTGTTTTTTATTTTATATGCTTAATCAGCATTATCATGTGGTGCCTTTGAGCGGAAATTATTCAATTGCTACGGCATCGATTTTGCTAAATGCGATCTGTGGCACATTAGTATTTGCGATTACATTCATTATGCAGAAAATTCGGGGTACCGGGCCTGCCCGGTCCTTTTCTTGGCGAAGTTTACCCCCACTAATTGTTGCATGTTCAATGATTATTGTATTTATTATGCAGGCCGTATATTGGTTATTTGGCGAACTTTTTAAGGGGCTAATGCTTGATATATATACATCGACAGTGTTGGTGTTTATTGCTGAAGCAGTCGTTAATTATTTAATGATTAACTTAGCAATGACGATTTCACCGGGGATCATTACTAATTTGATGACCATTATGATTGTTGGTGGTGTCGGTTTTTCAATGTTGACTAATTCAACCAAAAATTGGTGGCGCCATAATTTTAGCTTTTTGGGAACTAACCAGAATAATACTCACTTTTCGTTTAATATCACGTTAGTTTTTTCAGGATTATTATTGATAATTTTGATCGATTATCTTTTCGTTAATTTAAACCATAAATATCATGGGTGGAAAGTTAACACATTGCGTGGCTTATTGTACGCGCTTGGTGGTTGTATTGGTTGCATTGGTCTTTTTCCTAATAATCCACAGTTCCACGTATTTCATGATCGAATTGCAATGTGGCTTGTGTACTTATTATTAATTTTGATTGCTACCGTGCGTTGGATTCTACCAGAAGTAACCAAAGAGTTCTTAAAAGTTTCTTATATGATTGGTGGGGTAATTGCGGTTGACTACATTGTCTTCGAAGCCTTTACTTATTTGTCATTAACCGCTTTTGAATTGATTGCATTTATTTTGGCGTTTGCTTGGGTTTTGTTATTACTTCAATATATTGAAAACTTGGTTAATAATAACGTCCAGATTTTTCCCGTTACCATTAAAGTGGTCGATGCTCAATCTGAAAAATAGTTGTATTAATTTAACACGTCCTAAAGCAGGGCGTGTTTTTTTATAATGAGGCTTAAAAATAGTCCTAACCAAAGAAAGGGAAGAAGTGGGATCGGAGCATGGCGATAGAGTTTGGGATGAAAGATGGAAAAGAGACAAGCGAAAAGGACTGCCTGTGTAGAAATATATGGTCCACAACTTAAGGTGGTCATGATAATAAAATCAATATCACCATTACCAATTTGAGAGTAAAAATATCCCATCATCCAAAAAAGAGCGTAAAGGAGGACGGTGATATGACTAGGATTAATAACGTTTAAGTAATGAAGTAGCCAGATACTAAGTATCAAGTAACCATTAAATTCGTGGGTAAACCAATCCTGAGTACACGTAATAATCATGCATGAATCAACAATTAAAAAAATGATTAAATCTTGTATGGAAAAAATGGGGAACTCAGCCCAGAAAAATGCTCCAACCACCTCACATATAAACCAATAGTAATTAATCCGTTTTCCGCAGTAGTGACACTTACCAAGTTGAAGTAGGTAACCGATAAGTGGAATCAAATAGTACCAGCTAATTTTGTTTCGACAATGATCGCAAACGGAATAGGAACCTAAAGTAGAATTCAGATCGAAAATATTACGCCAGGTCCACGTCGTTAAAAATGAAGACCAGCAGGTACCAAATAATAGTAAAATGATAATCATGATGTCACCTCATTTTTAAATTACGAAAAAGGACCACTAATTCATGAAAAATCCTCGCGAATATCATTTGACAACGGGCACACCACATGTTAAATTAGTCAAGGTGCTTTTGTTAGCAGCGATTGTGTCTGTCGTTGGACAGACGAACGTCCGCGATAGCACAAATTAAATAACCATCCATTTTTTATAACCAAAAAAGAACCACCTGGATGTGTGGACTTAAATCAAAGAAAGGGGATTAATTATGCCTACAATTAATCAACTGGTTCGTAAGGGCCGGAAGAGCCACAAGGACAAGTCAAAATCACCTGCCTTGGGCTTTGTTTACAACAGTTTCAAGAAGGAAGAAGTTAAGACACCATCACCACAAAAGCGTGGGGTCGCCACTCGTGTTGGTACAATGACACCAAAGAAGCCTAACTCAGCTTTGCGGAAGTATGCCCGTGTTCGTCTTTCAAACTTGATTGAAGTAACGGCTTACATTCCTGGGATCGGTCACAACCTTCAAGAACACTCAGTTGTTTTAATTCGTGGTGGTCGTGTTAAGGACTTGCCAGGGGTTCGTTACCACATTATCCGTGGGACACTTGATACCGCCGGTGTTGAAGGTCGTCGTCAAAGCCGTTCTAAGTACGGTGCTAAGAAGCCTAAGGACTAATCTGCAAAGGGAGGAAATAGGAAATGCCTCGTAAAGGACATATTGCAAAACCAGAAGTATTACCAGATCCAATTTACAACTCAAAGCTGGTAACTAGTATGATTAACCACTTGATGTTAGACGGTAAGCGTGGTACTGCTTCCAAGATCTTATATCAAGCATTTAACGAAATTAAAGATCAAACTGGTAATGATCCAGTTGAAGTATTTGAACAAGCAATTGAAAATGTTCAACCAGCACTTGAAGTTAAGGCACGGCGGATTGGTGGTTCTAACTACCAAGTTCCAATTGAAGTTCGTCCAGACCGTCAACGGACACTGGCTCTTCGTTGGTTAACTCAATTCGCACGTCTTCGTGGTGAACACACCATGGTTCAACGGTTAGCTGCTGAAATTATTGATGCATCTAACAATGCTGGAGCCTCCATCAAGAAGAAGGAAGATACACTGCGGATGGCCGAAGCAAACCGGGCATTTGCACATTACCGCTGGTAATAAATTGAAACTGGTCGTCGACCAAGTTTCGCTGAGGGCGACGCAATATACTAATAACGTCACCCTTTTTTTAAAGAAAGATTTGAAGGGAGATACACAAAAAGATGGCTAACAAACGTGAATATCCACTTGGCAAGACCCGTAACATTGGTATCATGGCTCACATTGATGCCGGTAAGACCACAGCTACTGAACGGATCCTTTACTACACTGGTAAGATTCACAAGATTGGTGAAACCCATGATGGTGCTTCACAAATGGACTGGATGGATGAAGAAAAGGAACGTGGTATTACGATCACTTCTGCTGCTACTACGGCGGTTTGGAAGGATAATCGGATTAACATCATTGATACCCCAGGACACGTTGACTTTACTGTCGAAGTTGAACGGGCATTGCGGGTTCTTGATGGTGCCGTAACGGTTTTGGATGCTCAAGCAGGGGTTGAACCACAAACAGAAACTGTTTGGCGTCAAGCGGATGACTTTGATGTTCCACGGATTGTTTTTGCAAACAAGATGGACAAGATGGGTGCTAACTTTGATTATTCTGTTCAAACTATTAAAGATCGTTTGAACGTTACCCCATTGCCAATTCAATTGCCAATTGGTGCTGAAGATGACTTCGCAGGTGTAGTTGACCTTGTTAAGATGGTTGCCTATGTTTATGACGAAGATAAATTAGGTGCTAACTGGGATACTGTTGACATTCCTGATGATCTCAAGGATGAAGCTGAAAAGCGTCATGATGAAATGCTTGAAACATTAGCTGATGTTGATGACAACATCATGGAAAAGTACCTTGATGGTGCTGATATTTCTGTTGATGAAATTAAGGCTGCTATCCGTAAGGCAACCCTTTCACAAGAGTTATTCCCTGTTTTAGCTGGTTCAGCATACAAGGATAAGGGTATCCAAATGATGCTTGATGCAGTTATCGATTACTTGCCATCACCATTGGATGTTAAGCCATTTGTTGCCCATGATGCGGATGGCAACGAAGTTGAATTAACAGCTGGTGATGACAAGCCATTTGCTGCTTTAGCATTTAAGATTGCAACTGACCCATTTGTTGGTCGTTTGACATTCTTACGGGTTTACACCGGTTCACTTCAATCAGGTTCATATGTTTTGAACGCAACTAAGGATAAGCGTGAACGGATTGGTCGTTTGCTTCAAATGCACTCTAACCAACAACACGAAATTCCTGAAGTGTTCTCTGGTGATATTGCAGCAGCAATTGGTTTGAAGAACACCACAACTGGTGACTCATTAACTGATCCAGATCATCCATTACAACTTGAATCAATGGACTTCCCAGAACCTGTTATTCAGGTGTCTGTGGAACCTAAGTCCAAGGCCGACCAAGACAAGATGGATAAGGGGCTGCAAAAGCTTGCTGAAGAAGACCCAACGTTCAAGACGGAAACCAACCCTGAAACCGGTGAAACTTTGATTGCTGGGATGGGTGAATTACACTTGGACATCATTGTTGAACGTCTTCGTCGTGAATTCCATGCTGAAGTAACGGTTGGTAAGCCACAAGTTTCTTACCGTGAAGCATTCACTAAGCAAGCTAGTGCTCAAGGTAAGTTCGTTCGTCAATCTGGTGGTAAAGGTCAATACGGTGATGTATGGATCGAATTTACACCACTTGAAGAAGGTAAGGGCTTTGAATTTGAAGATGCCATCGTTGGTGGGGTTGTTCCTCGTGAATACATTCCAGCCGTTGAACAAGGATTGAAGGAAGCCATGGAAAACGGTGTTCTTGCCGGTTACCCATTAGTTGACATGCATGCTAAGCTCTATGATGGTAGTTACCACGAAGTCGACTCTTCTGAAGCGGCATTTAAGGTTGCTGCATCACTTGCTTTGAAGAATGCTGCTAAGAAGGCTGATCCAGTAATCCTTGAACCAATCATGAAGGTTGACATTGTTACTCCAGAAGATAATCTGGGTGACGTTATGGGTCACGTTACTGCTCGTCGTGGTTCTATTGATGGAATGGAAGAACGTGGGAATGCTCAACTTGTTCATGCCTTTGTCCCATTATCAGAAATGTTTGGTTATGCCACTACGCTTCGTTCAGCAACTCAAGGTCGGGGTACATTCACAATGACCTTTGATCACTACTCAGCTGTTCCAAAGTCTGTTCAAGAAGATATTATCTCCAAGAATGGTGGCAACAACTAATAATTTGATTTAAAAAGTTCGTACAAATCGTACGGGCTTTTTTTGTATCCAAAATTTTGTAACAGTTTTTTAACACAAAAATTGAAATTAATTATGCAAAACCCTTGCGGCGTCAATGATTCTCTAGTATTATGGTTAAGTGCTTGAATTTACCAAGGGAGTAGTATGCTCTAGAGTGTAAGTTTAAGATCACAGGCGATGAAGTGGAAGGTTGCGACACACCCGGCCGCTTTGCCACAGGATGTGGCGGTAATTTCCATGGAGCTAGTCAAATTTTAAATCTGACGAAGGAGGGAACATAATGGCAAAACAAAAGATTCGTATTCGTTTAAAGGCTTATGAACACCAAGTTTTAGACCAATCAGCTGATAAAATCGTTGAAACTGCTAAGCGTACTGGTGCTCAAATTTCAGGCCCAATTCCGTTACCAACTGAACGGACTTTATACACGGTGCTTCGTTCACCACACAAGTTCAAGAAGTCACGGGAACAATTTGAAATGCGGACCCACAAGCGTTTGATTGACATCGTTGATCCTACGCCTAAGACGGTTGACTCATTAATGAAGCTTGACCTGCCTAGTGGTGTTGACATTGAAATTAAGCTTTAATTAAAGCGTTAAACGACAAAATAAATCAAAATAAATTGGAGGTGTACTCATGACCAAAGGAATCTTAGGTAAAAAAGTCGGAATGACTCAAGTATTCACTGACAATGGTGAACTAGTTCCTGTTACTGTAATCGACGTTACACCAAACGTTGTTATGCAAATTAAGACTGTCGAAAATGATGGTTACAATGCTGTACAACTTGGTTTCGATGACAAACGGGAAATCTTGAGTAACAAGGCTGAACAAGGTCATGCAGCAAAAGCAAACACGGCTCCTAAGCGCTTCATCGGTGAAATCCGCGACGCTGAATTAGGAGACGACATTAAAGTTAGAGACGAAGTTAAGGCGGACATTTTCGCCGAAGGTGAAACAGTTGATGTAACTGGTATCACTAAGGGTCATGGTTACCAAGGTAACATCCATAAGGATGGTCAATCTCGTGGACCTATGGCACACGGTTCTCGTTACCACCGTCGTCCTGGTTCATTAGGTGCAATTATTAACCACGTTTTCAAGGGTAAGAAGCTCCCAGGTCGTATGGGTGGCAATACTCGTACTATGCAACACTTACAGGTTGTAAAGGTTGATACTGAAAACAATGTATTGCTCATTAAGGGTAATGTCCCAGGTGCCAACAAATCATACGTAACTATTAAAAACTCAGTTAAGGCTAACACTAAGAAGAGCCTTAGCAAGCAACACAATAATTAAGAAAGGAGGAAGTAAATTATGACTAGCGTTGCATTATTCAACCAAGATGGTAGCCAAAATGGCAATATTGATTTAAACGATGCAATTTTTGGTGTTGAAGTTAACGAAAATGCAGAATATGAAGCAATTATTCGTCAACGTGCTTCACTTCGCCAAGGGACACACGCAGTTAAGAACCGTTCAGCAGTTCGCGGTGGTGGTAAGAAGCCATGGCGTCAAAAGGGTACTGGACGTGCTCGTCAAGGTTCTATCCGTTCACCACAATTCCGTGGTGGTGGAATTGTATTTGGGCCTACTCCACGTTCATACAACTACCGTTTACCTCGCAAGGTTCGTCAACTTGCTATTAAATCAGCTCTTTCTCAAAAGGTTGCAGATGATAAGTTTGTTGTAGTTGATTCAATTAACTTTGATGCACCAAAGACGAAAGAATTTGCTAGTGTATTAGACAACTTAAAGGTCAACGAAAAAGTGTTGATCGTTGTAACTGACGATGATAAGAATGCGGAATTATCAGCACGGAACCTGTCAAAGGTTAATGTCGTTACACCTGCTGGTGTGAACATTTTAAACGTTGTTGACGCTCAAAAGATCGTCATTACTAAGTCAGCTCTTTCTCAAGTAGAGGAGGTGCTCGCATAATGGAAGCACGCGATATTATCTTACGTCCTGTTATTACAGAAGCATCTACTGCTGCAATGGACGATAAGCGTTACACATTTGATGTTGATTTACGAGCAACTAAGACACAAGTTAAGAATGCTGTCGAAGAAATCTTCGATGTTAAAGTTGTCAAAGTTAACATTATGAACATTAAGGGGAAGCAAAAGCGTCAAGGCCGTTACGTTGGCTACACTAAGCGTCGTCGTAAGGCTATTGTTCAACTTTCTGCTGACTCAAAGGAAATTAAGTTGTTTGCAGAAGACAACAACTAAACTTAAAAGTTAGGAGGAAAAAATAGTGGGAATTCGTAAATATAAAGGAACCACTAACGGTCGCCGTAACATGAACGGATTTGACTTCGCTAACATTACGAAGACTACTCCAGAAAAGTCATTGTTAGCACCTTTAAAGCATACCGCAGGCCGTAACAGTCAAGGTAAAATGACTGTTCGTCACCGTGGTGGTGGTACAAAGCGTCAATACCGTATCATTGACTTTAAGCGGAACAAGGATAACGTTCCAGCAACTGTTAAAGCAATTGAATATGATCCAAATCGTACTGCTAACATTGCATTGTTAGTATATGCTGACGGAACCAAGTCATACATTTTGGCACCTAAGGGACTTGAAGTTGGTATGACTGTAGAGTCTGGTCCAGAAGCAGATATTAAGGTTGGTAATGCTCTTCCATTGAAGAACATTCCGGTTGGTACTGTTATTCATAACATTGAATTGAAACCAGGAAAGGGTGGACAATTAACTCGTTCCGCTGGTGCTTCAGCTCAATTACTTGGTAAGGAAGAAAAGTATGTTTTAGTACGTCTTTCTTCTGGTGAAGTTCGGATGGTATTAGCAACTTGCCGTGCTACTATCGGTTCAATTGGCAATGAAGAACGTGCTTTGCTTATTAAGGGTAAGGCAGGACGTAACCGTTATGCGGGTCGTCGTCCACATGTTCGTGGTTCTGTTATGAACCCTAATGATCACCCACATGGTGGTGGTGAAGGTAAGCAACCAGTTGGTTTACCATCTCCACTTTCTCCATGGGGTAAGAAGACTGTTGGTAAGAAGACGCGTTCACACAAGGCTCGTTCCAACAAGTTCATCATTCGTGGTCGCAAGCGTGGTCCACATACTCGTTAATTTTAATTTGATAATACCTGAGAGGAGGTACAAATATGGCTCGTAGTTTGAAAAAAGGACCTTTTGCTGACGCATCATTGCTAAAAAAGGTCGAAGCACAAGCCGATAACGAAAAGAAATCAGTTATCAAAACCTGGTCTCGTCGTTCTACGATTTTCCCAAGCTTCATTGGATACACCTTTGCTGTTTATGATGGTCGTAAGCATGTGCCAGTTTACGTGCAAGAAGATATGGTTGGTCACAAGCTTGGTGAATTTGTTCCAACACGGACTTTCCATGGTCATGTATCTGATGACAAGAAGACTAAAGCTAAGTAATTAAGGAGGGAATTGAGTAATGGCTGAAAACGTTACTTCAGCTAAGGCAACTGCTAAGATGGTCCGTGTATCATCTCGGAAGGTTCGTTTAGTTTTAGATACTATTCGTAATAAGAGCGTTGCTGAAGCATTTGCTATTCTGAAGTTCACTCCTAATGGTGCTGCTTCAGATGTTGAAAAAGTATTGAAATCTGCTGTTGCAAACGCTGAAAATAATTTTGACCTTGATCGTGCTTCATTGGTTGTTTCAGAAGCTTTTGCAAACGAAGGACCAACCCTTAAGCGGTTCCGTCCACGTGCTAAAGGTTCTGCTTCTCCAATTAATAAGCGGACAAGTCATATTACAGTGGTTGTTACAGAAAAATAGGAGGAATGAATAGTGGGTCAAAAGATTAATCCTAATGGTTTCCGTGTTGGGGTCATTCGTCCATGGAGTGCTAAGTGGTACGCTGACAAAAAGCACTACGCTGAATACCTAAACGAAGACCTTCGGATCCGTAAATATATCGAAAAGCGACTTGCTGATGCCTCTGTCTCAACCATCGAAATTGAACGTGCCGCAAATCGCGTTAACGTTTCAATCCATACCGCTCGTCCTGGGATGGTAATCGGTAAAGGTGGTTCAGAAGTTGAAGCACTTCGCCTTGAATTAAACAAACTAACTGGTAAGCGTGTTCACATCAATGTTGTTGAAATTAAGAAGCCTGATTTGGACGCTCACTTGGTTGGTGAAAACGTCGCACAACAACTTGAAAATCGAATTGCCTTCCGTCGTGCAATGCGTGGAGCTATGCAACGCGCAATGCGTGCTGGTGCAAAGGGTATTAAGATCCAAGTTGCTGGTCGTTTAAATGGTGCAGACATGTCACGTGTTGAATCATACTCTGATGGTACTGTTCCATTGCATACACTTCGTGCAGATATTGATTACTCATGGGATGAAGCTCGTACTACCTATGGTGCTTTAGGTATTAAGACCTGGATCTACCGTGGTGAGGTTCTTCCTGAAAAGAAGAATAATTCAAAAGGAGGGAAGTAAAACATGCTAGTACCAAAGCGAGTTAAACACCGTAAGGTTCAACGTGGTCACCTTCGTGGTGAAGCCAAGGGTGGTAAGACGGTCGCTTTCGGTGAATACGGTTTGCAAGCATTGGATTCACATTGGATTTCAAACCGTCAAATCGAAGCTGGTCGTATCGCAATTACCCGTTACATGAAGCGTGGTGGTAAGGTATGGATTAAGATCTTCCCACACCTGTCATACACTAGCAAGGGTGTTGGTGTCCGGATGGGTAATGGTAAAGGTGCTCCCGAAGGTTGGGTTGCCCCTGTTAAGCGTGGCAAGGTATTGTTTGAAGTTGCAGGTGTTTCTGAGGAAGTTGCACGTGAAGCTTTACGCCTTGCCGGTACCAAGATGCCAGTTCGTACTAAGATTATCAAACGTGAGGAAGTAGGTGGACAATCTCATGAAGAGTAAAGATTTTGTAAAAGAACTGAATGGATTAACCACTGATCAATTGCTTAGCCGTGAAAAGGAATTGAAGGAACAATTGTTTAACTTACGTTTCCAATTAGCAACCGGCCAGTTGGAAAACACTGCAAGTCTTAAGAACGTTCGCAAGGACATTGCTCGGGTTAAGACAGTTCTTCGCCAACAAGAATTAAATAAATAAGAATACGAAAAGGAGGATTAGCGCATGAGTGACGAACGTAATGCACGTAAGGTGTACCAGGGTCACGTTGTTTCAGATAAGATGGACAAGACCATTGTTGTCTCAGTTGATACTTACAAGAGTGCTCCAATTTATGGTAAGCGTGTAAAGTACTCAAAGAAATTTTATGCCCATGATGAAAACAATGAAGCTCACACTGGTGACACCGTTCAAATCATGGAAACTCGGCCGCTTTCTGCAAAGAAGCGTTTCCGGCTTGTTAAGGTTGTCAAGAAGGCAGTTATTCTTTAGTGCTTTCTATTGCAATCCAATTTAATTCGTATTCTAATTCTTATAAAAAGATGGAAGGAGGACATTAACCGTGATTCAACAAGAAAGTCGGTTGAAGGTCGCTGATAACTCTGGTGCCCGTGAGATTTTAGTAATCAAGATTCTTGGCGGTTCCCGAGTTAAGACCGGTAATATTGGTGATATTATTGTTGCTACTGTTAAACAAGCAACACCAGGTGGCGTTGTCAAAAAGGGTGACGTTGTCAAAGCTGTTGTTGTACGGACTAAACATGGTCTGCACCGTAAGGATGGTTCATACATCAAGTTTGATGAAAACGCTGCTGTTTTGATTAACAACGACAAGAGCCCTAAGGGTACCCGTATTTTTGGCCCAATCGCTCGTGAGTTACGTGATGACGACTTCATGAAGATCGTTTCACTGGCCCCAGAAGTTCTTTAAGATTACCCAAAATAAGGAGGTGCACTACCACATGTTTTTAAAGACAGGTGACAAAGTTCGCGTCATTACCGGTAAGGACAAGGGTAAGGAAGGTACTATCAAGAAGACCCTTGCTAAAGAAAACCGTGTAATCGTTGAAGGAATTAACAAAATTAAAAAACACCAGAAGCCAAGTAATTCTAACCCAAATGGTGGGATTGTTGACACTGAGGCGCCAATTCAAGCATCAAATGTGATGTTAATTGATCCATCAACTAACGAACCAACTCGTGTTGGCTTCAAAGTTGTTGACGGCAAGAAAGTTCGGATTGCCAAGAAGTCTGGTAAGCAAATCGATTAATATAAAAAGAAAGGAGGAAAATATTTCTCATGGAAAACCGTTTAAAGGCTAAGTACGAAAATGAAGTTCGTCCATCATTAATTGAAAAGTTTAATTACTCTTCTGTAATGGCTGCTCCTAAGATCGAAAAGATCGTTCTTAACATGGGTGTTGGTGATGCAACTCAAAACTCAAAGAACCTTGATGAAGCAGTTGAAGAATTAGGTTTAATCGCTGGTCAAAAGCCTATGATTACTAAGGCAAAGAAGTCCATTGCCGGTTTCCGTTTACGTGAAGGTATGAAGATTGGTGCCAAGGTTACATTACGTGGTGAACGTATGTATGACTTCTTGGACAAGTTAGTTAACGTTTCACTTCCTCGTGTTCGTGACTTCCATGGTGTTTCAAATAATTCATTTGATGGTCGTGGTAATTACACACTTGGTGTACGTGAACAATTAATTTTCCCAGAAATTAATTATGATAACGTTAAGCGTGTTCGTGGTTTAGATATTGTTATTGTTACAACCGCAAACACCGATGAGGAATCACATGAATTATTGGCACAATTGGGTATGCCATTCGCTAAGTAAAAGGGAGGTTTCACAAAAGTGGCTAAAAAATCAATGATTGCTAAGTGCAAGCGTCCAGCTAAGTTCTCATCACGTGAATATACACGTTGTGAGCGTTGCGGCCGTCCGCACTCAGTTTACCGTAAATTCCACCTATGCCGGCTTTGCTTACGCGACCTTGCCCATGAAGGTAAAATCCCTGGCATGAAGAAGGCTAGTTGGTAAACAATTCGACAAAAGGAGGAAAAACATCGATGTCTATGAGTGATCCAATTGCAGATTTCTTAACTCGTATTCGTAATGCTAACATGGCACACCACGAAACAGTTGAAGCACCTGCATCAAAGATGAAGAAGGACATTGCTGAAATCTTAAAACAAGAAGGTTTTGTACGCGATGTTGAATATGTTGATGACAACAAGCAAGGCATCATCCGTGTATTCTTAAAGTATGGTCAAGATGGCGAACAAGTAATTTCTGGCTTGAAGCGTATTTCTAAGCCAGGTCTACGGACTTACGTTAAGGCTGACGCGGTACCAAAGGTTCTGAATGGTTTAGGCATTGCTATCATCTCAACATCAAATGGTGTTGTTACTGATAAAGTTGCTCGTGCCAAGAAGGTCGGCGGCGAAGTTATTGCTTACGTTTGGTAAAAAGAATAGTCGATAGGAGGTGTATTTATGAGTCGTATTGGTTACAAGGAAATTGACTTGCCAGAAGGCGTTGAGGTTTCACAAAAGGGTAGTGTTGTTACTGTTAAGGGACCAAAGGGGACTTTAACTCGTGAAATTTCACCACTAATTACGATGACCGTTGATGGCAACGTCGTAAAGTTCGACCGTTCCAGTGATGATAACCGTAACCGTTCATTACATGGTACTACCCGAGCTAATGTTAATAACATGGTTGAAGGGGTTGTTAATGGTTACTCCAAGACCTTGAAGCTTGTTGGAGTTGGTTACCGTGCACAAATGAAGGGTAAGACATTAGTTTTAACTGTTGGCTATTCCAACCCTGTTGAAGTTGATGTTCCTGAAGATCTTGAAGTAAAAGTTCCTAACAATACTACTATTGAAATTAGTGGTATTAATAAAGAAGAACTTGGAGAATTTGCGGCTTATGTACGTTCAATTCGTTCACCAGAACCTTACAAGGGTAAGGGGATTCGTTACGAAAATGAACACATTATCCGTAAGGAAGGTAAGACTGGTAAGTAATAACTTATTAGTTAGACAATCATATATAATATAGAGGTGACAGTTGTGATTTCAAAACCAGATAAGAACAAAGTCCGTCAACGTCGTCATAAGCGCGTTCGCGGCAAAATCTCTGGTACTGCAGAGCGCCCACGTTTAAGTGTTTACCGTTCTAACAAAAACATTTACGCTCAAGTTATTGATGACGTAAAGGGTGTGACGCTCGCAAGTGCCTCAACTTTAGACAGTGAAGTTAGCGGCAAGACTAAGTCAGAAAAGGCTGCAGGTGTTGGTGCATTAGTTGCAAAGCGTGCTAATGAAAAGAATATCACTAACGTCGTATTTGATCGTGGGGGTTACCTTTACCATGGTCGTGTTCAAGCCTTGGCTGAAGCTGCTCGTGAAAACGGACTGCAATTCTAAAAGAAGGAGGAAAAACCCGTAATGGCTAAATCAACTTATATTGACCCAGCTAAATTAGACCTTGATGATCAAGTTGTAGCTATCAACCGGATTACTAAGGTTGTTAAAGGTGGTCGTCGGATGCGGTTTGCTGCCTTAGTCGTTGTCGGTGATCGGAATGGTCACGTTGGCTTCGGTACTGGTAAGGCGCAAGAAGTTCCTGAAGCAATTCGTAAGGCTTCTGCTGCGGCTCAAAAGAACTTGATTGAAGTACCAAAGGTTGGTACAACAATTCCACACGAAGTTATTGGTACTTTTGGCGGTGGTAAGATTATGCTTAAGCCTGCTGTTGAAGGTTCTGGGGTAGCTGCTGGTGGTGCCGTACGTAACGTTATGGAACTAGCTGGTATTGATGATGTTACTTCAAAGCGTTTGGGCTCTAATACGCCAATTAATGTTGTGCGTGCAACGTTTGAAGGCTTGAAGTCATTGAAGAGTGCCGATGAAGTTGCTAAGCTTCGTGGTGTTTCAGCTGAACACCTCGATGAATAATAGGAGGACAAAATAATGGCTAAAGTTAAAGTTACTTTAATCCGGAGTGCTGCCCACCGTGAACCAACTCAACGTCGGACAGTTAAGGCATTAGGCCTCGGTAAGTTACACAGCTCCGTTATTCTCCCAGATAACGCAGCTACTCGTGGTGCAATTTTTAAAGTTGCTCACCTGGTTTCAATTGAAGAAGTTAAGTAATACATTTTTATACAAGGAGGTGCAACCTAATGAAATTAAATGAATTAAAGCCTTCTGAAGGTTCCCGTTTTAAGCGTCTTCGTAAGGGACGTGGGTTATCATCAGGTCATGGTTTTACTTCTGGTCGTGGTACTAAAGGTCAAAAGGCTCACGGCAAGACCCGTCTTGGATTTGAAGGGGGTCAAATGCCTCTGTACCGGCAAAAACCAAAGCGTGGTTTTACTAGTATGAATCATAAGGACTATGCTTTAGTTAACTTAGCAGCGCTTAATAAGTTTGATGATGGTGCTGAAGTTACTCCTGACACATTAGTTGAAGCTGGTATTGTTAAGAACGCTAAGAATGGTGTTAAGGTTCTTGGTAGTGGTAAGTTGGCTAAGAAGCTAAATGTAAAAGCTAACAAGTTCTCTGCTTCAGCTGTAGAGGCAATTGAAGCTGCTGGTGGTAAGACTGAGGTGATCTAATGTTCACAACCGTCAAAAATGCATTTAAGGTTAAGGAAATTCGAAGTAAAATTCTGTTTACCTTATTTGTATTGATTGTTTATCGGTTAGGTGCATCCATCACTGTTCCAGGTGTTAATGCTGCTGCATTAGCGCAAATTTCCTCAACTGGATTAGCTTCAATTTTGAATACGTTTAGTGGTGGTGGATTGGAAAATTATTCCGTCTTTGCAATGGGAGTTTCTCCTTATATCACTGCACAAATTGTTGTTCAGTTGTTGCAAATGGACATCGTGCCAAAATTTGTTGAATGGAGTAAGCAAGGGGAAGTTGGTCGTCGGAAACTGAATCAGGCAACAAGATGGTTAACAATCCTTTTAGGTTTCATCCAGTCAATCGGAATTACGGCCGGATTCAATGCATTAAGCACTATTAAATTGGTGAACAATCCGGGTGTGAGAACATATTTAACAATTGGTTTGATTTTAACTGCCGGGACAATGTTTGCTACGTGGCTTGGTGATATGATTACCGAGCGGGGGTTAGGAAACGGTGTTTCGATGTTAATCTTTGCCGGAATTGTTGCACAATTTCCGAAGGGATTACAGCAGTTATGGGATGACCAAATTGTTGGCGAATCCGGATCAGCATTATGGGCTGGAATTGGTTTTATTGCAGTGGTCGCACTTTGTTTGTTGATCATCGTTGCTTTTGTAACGTGGGTTCAACAAGCAGAACGGCGTTTACCAATTCAATATACAAGAAGGACGACTACTTTGCCAAAAAGTAGTTATTTACCGTTGAAAATCAACGTTTCTGGAGTGATTCCGGTTATCTTTGCTGGATCATTTATTTCGACTCCACAGACGATTTTAATGGCTTTTCAACGAACACACGGTGGCGATTCTTGGTATCAAATAATGACGAATATTTTTAATATGCAGTCAGGGCCAGGGATTACATTGTATACATTACTTATTATCATTTTCACTTTCTTCTATGCTTTTGTGCAGGTTAACCCTGAAAAGTTAGCTGAGAATTTACAGAAACAAGGAAGTTATATTTCTGGTGTTTGGCCAGGTAAGGGAACACAGACTTTTGTTTCCCACCTGTTAATGCGGCTTTCAACAGTCGGCTCCCTTTTTCTAGGAATTATTTCATTAATTCCATTGATTGCAAGTAATGTGTGGAACCTTAGCCAGTCAATTGGTTTAGGTGGTACTAGTTTGTTGATCGTTGTTCAAATTGCTTTGGATGTAAACCGGCAATTAAATGGATTAACAATGAAACGTGAATATATTGGATTTATCCATGATTAAGTAGGAGGACACTGCTATGAGTATGAACCTCGTTTTGATGGGTTTGCCAGGTGCCGGTAAAGGTACTCAAGCTCAAAAGATTGTTGAAGACTTCGATATCCCGCATATTTCGACTGGTGATATTTTTCGTGCAGCGATGAAAAATGGAACGCCGATGGGCAAAGAAGCTAAGAAGTATATCGATAAAGGTGAACTGGTTCCAGATGAAGTTACAAATGGAATTGTCGAAGAACGGTTAGCCAATGATGATACTAAAGATGGCTTCATGTTGGATGGCTTTCCTAGAAATCTTGTTCAAGCGAATGCTTTGAACAAGATGCTGGAAAACAAAGGTCGTTGCTTAGATGCCGTGATTAACATTCACGTTGAACCTGATGTTCTAGTTGATCGTTTATCAGGTCGATTCATTTGTAAGAATTGTGGTGCTACTTATCATAAGTTGTACAACCAACCTAAGGTAGAAGGGACTTGTGATGTATGTGGTCATCATGAGTTCTTCCAACGTGATGATGATAAGCCCGAAACGGTTAAGAATCGTCTTGATGTTAATATTAAGTTGAATACACCATTAGTTGATTTTTATGAAAAGCAAGGGATTTTGCATCAAATCAATGGTGAACAAGATATTGATAAGGTTTATCAAGATGTTAAGCAAGTATTAGAAAACCTTACAAAGTAGATTGCGACGATACTCTTGCGCAAAACAACGGTCTATGTTAAACTATGCAAGGTTTATCTGGCTCGTAGTGGGTAGCGTTTAAGCAACCCACCTTTTTACGTAATTTTAAGTCCGGCAAGGAGGAACCATTCAGTGGCAAAAGCTGATGTAATCGAAGTCGAAGGTAAAGTGACTGAAACTTTACCGAATGCAATGTTTAAAGTTCAACTGGAAAATGGGGTAGAAATTTTAGCTCACGTTTCTGGTAAGATTCGGATGCACTACATTAAAATTTTACCTGGAGACCGTGTTAAGGTTGAAATGTCCCCTTATGATCTGACCAAGGGTCGGATTACTTTCCGGTTTAAATAGGTCTTAGTCTATACCAGAGGAGGATTTTCATAATGAAAGTACGACCATCAGTAAAAAAGATGTGCGATAATTGTAAGATTGTTAAGCGTCGTGGTCGGGTTATGGTTATTTGCTCTAACCCTAAACATAAGCAACGTCAAGGTAAGTAATTTTTAAGGAAACGGAGGTGTAAAAATGGCTCGTATTGCTGGTGTCGATTTACCTCGTGATAAGCGAATTGTAATCGGCTTAACATACATTTATGGTATTGGTAACTCAACTGCACAAAAGATTTTGGCAGATGCTGGCGTGTCTGAAGATGTTCGTGTACGTGATTTAACACCGGATCAAGAAGAAAAGATTCGTTCACAAGTTGAAAACATCAAGGTTGAAGGTGATCTTCGCCGTGAAGTTTCATTAAACATCAAGCGTCTACAAGAAATTGGTTCTTACCGTGGGATGCGTCACCGTCGTGGTTTACCTGTTCGTGGTCAACACACGAAGAATAATGCACGTACTCGTAAGGGTAAGGCAGTTGCAATTGCTAACAAGAAGAAATAATTAAGTAAAGGAGGTTAGTTAGTTTATGGCAGTCAAAAAAACGCGGAAGCGTCGTGCAAAGAAGAATGTTGAAACTGGTGTTGCTCACATTCACTCAACATTTAACAACACTTTAATTATGATTACTGATGTCCAAGGTAACGCTGTTGCCTGGTCGTCAGCAGGTGTTTTAGGCTTTAAAGGTAGTCGGAAGTCCACTCCATTTGCTGCACAAATGGCATCTGAGGCGGCTGCAAAGCAAGCAATGGAACATGGTATGAAGACTGTTGAAGTTGCTGTAAAGGGTCCAGGTTCTGGTCGTGAATCTGCTATTCGTGCACTTCAAGCAACTGGTCTTGAAGTTACTGCAATTCGTGATGTAACTCCAGTACCACATAACGGTTCTCGTCCTCCAAAGCGTCGTCGTGTTTAATAGTGCATCATTAACGGCGGTGTTTAAGCCAGATGCCTTTTTGGGAAATACGATCCACGTTTTGAAAGGGGTACTAGAGTAGAATGATCGAATTTGAAAAACCAAACATTCACAAAGTTGAAGAAACCGATAATTACGGTAAGTTTGTTGTAGAACCACTTGAACGTGGTTATGGGACAACCCTCGGGAACTCTCTTCGTCGTGTTATGCTTGCTTCATTACCGGGAGCTGCAATTACCAGTATTAATATTGATGGTGTATTGCATGAATTTAGCACTGTTGAAGGGGGTACGGAAGACGTTACTCAAATCATTTTGAACTTAAAGAAGGTATCCTTGCGGATTGACTCTGAAGATCAAAAGAATTTGGAATTAGACGTTAAAGGTCCTGCAGAAGTAACAGCCGGGGACATCCAAGGTGATGGCGACGTTACTGTTTTGAATCCAGATCTCCACATTGCAACAGTCGCGGATGGTGCAGAATTGCATATTCAAATGACTGCTGATAAGGGGCGTGGATACTCCTCTGCTGATGATAATAAGGCACGGATGGATTTAGCGATTGGAGTTTTACCAATTGATTCCATCTATACCCCAATCGAACGTGTAAATTACACCGTTGAAAACACTCGGGTTGGTCAAAATAATGACTATGACAAGTTGACTCTTGATGTTTGGACCAATGGTTCATTAACACCAACAGAGGCTGTAAGTCTTGCTGCTAAGATTCTGACGTCACACTTAACAATGTTTGTTAACTTAACTGAAGAAGCTCAAAGCGCCCAAGTTATGGTTGAACGGGAAGAATCACATCAAGAAAAGGTACTTGACAAAACAATTGAAGAACTTGATCTATCAGTACGTTCATACAATTGTCTTAAGCGGGCAGATATTCAAACCGTTAAGGACTTAACTGAAAAAACTGAGGCTGATATGATGAAGGTTCGTAATTTAGGACAAAAATCACTTGATGAAATTAAGATCAAGCTAAATGAACTTGGTGTTGGATTTCGCCAGGAAGATTAATTTTTAATTTAAAAGGAGGGAGCACTTCATGAGTTACCGTAAGTTAGGACGTACAAGTTCACAACGTAAAGCTTTATTACGTGACTTAACTACTGATTTAATTGTTAATGGTTCAATTAAGACTACTGAACCAAAGGCAAAAGAAGTTCGTAAGACCATGGATAAAATGATCACTCTTGCTAAGCGGGGTGACCTAGCATCACGTCGTAAGGCAGCGGCATTTGTTCGCAATGTTGTTGCAGACGTAAAAGAAGATGGCGATGATATTAAGGTACAATCAGCTCTTCAAAACCTGTTTGAAGAAATTGGGCCTAAGTACGCTGATCGTAATGGTGGTTACACACGGATTTTGAAGACCATGCCACGTCGTGGTGATGGTGCTCAAATGGTTATTTTAGAACTTGTTTAGTAGTTTAATTAAATAATCGTAATAAAGAATCACTATGATTGCTGGTATAAAGCGTTATGATGATGGGATTTTTCCTTAGTCTAGCTTGAATGTGAGAAATCACGCACCACAATTGTAAGTGATTTTTTTTATACATATAAATGGATCTTTTGGTAAAATAAAACCAGCAATCTAACGGAGGGAAAAGAACATGGCAATTGTTGATGTCCATGATGTGTCTTACACATACCCTGGCAATCATGAAGCGACATTAAAGAATGTTTCGGTTGCTTTTAACCAAAATGAGTGGACAACCATTATCGGGCATAACGGAAGTGGGAAAAGCACCCTTGCACGCTTGATCGATGGCCTATTACCCCTCGACAAAGGATCCATTGTAGTTGATGGAGTTTCGGTAAATGAAGATCATTTGTCAGATATTCATCAAAAAATCGGGTTTGTTTTTCAAAATCCTGAAAATCAATTTGTTGGGACTACGGTTGAAGATGATGTTGCATTTGGTTTGGAAAATCATCAGGTACCTAGAAATGAGATGCAATTCCGCATTAATCAAGCTTTAGCTGATGTAGCGATGCAGAGTTATGCCCATAAAGAGCCGGGAATGTTATCAGGCGGTCAAAAGCAACGGGTGGCGATTGCTGGAATCCTCAGCCTTCGTCCAAAAATATTAATTTTTGATGAAGCAACTAGCATGCTAGATCCAGTGGCCCGCCAAACTGTTTTGCAGTTGTTACAGCGATTAAAAGTTGAGAAGGGCTTTACGATTATCGCAATCTCTCATGATCCAATTGAAGCAACCTATGCCGATAATATTGTGATTATGGATCAAGGGCATGTGGTTGCTCATGGACGATCTACAGACATTTTGGGTAATTATAATCTACTTAATAAGTATCAGTTAACATTACCGTTTACTGAGCAACTAAAAAGAGCTTTACTGGCTCGAGGGATGCAATTACCTGCAGAGTACATGACTGAGGAGCAAATAATTAAATGGGTAAGCCAGTAATTAATATTCAAAAACTAAACTATATTTATGGTGGTAAAACGGCATTTGCTTATCAGGCCCTGCATAATATCAACTTAGATATTATGGAGAATGAAATAACAGCAATTGTGGGTCAAACAGGTAGCGGAAAGTCTACCCTGATGCAGCTGGTTGATGGATTATTGGTACCTACTTCAGGTAAAATTCAGGTAAACGGGATGGCAGTGACTAGCCAATCCAGTAAAGGTGATTTTACTAAATTGCGTCAGCAGATTGGTTTTGTCTTCCAATTTCCTGAGTCGCAACTATTTGCGGACACTGTTTTGCAAGATGTAATGTTCGGACCATCCAATTTAGGCATGTCACCAGATCAAGCGCGGAAGCAAGCAATCGGTGCACTCCAGTTGCTGAAATTTCCAAGTGATTTGTTTGAGCAGTCACCTTTTCAACTTTCTGGCGGACAAATGCGTCGGGTTGCGATTGCAGGGGTTCTGGCAATGAAACCGAAAATTTTAATTTTAGATGAACCAACTGCTGGTTTAGATCCAAATGGTCAGTATGAACTCATACAGTTAATAAAGCAGCTTCATGAGCAGGGAACCACGATCATTTTTATCACTCACCAGATGGAACAGGTAGTTCAGTATGCCGATCGAGTAGTAGCATTGCAAAATGGGAAAATTGGTTTTGAAGGGACACCACGCCAATTATTTGATAATCAGGATTTAGTAAATGAAATTGGTCTGGCAGAGCCACATCCATTGAATTTTGCTCGTAAATTAGAGAAACAGGGACTTTCACTACATACTCCGTTAACGATAACCGAACTAGCGGATCAAATTGTTAGCATAAAAAAGGAAAAGGATGATTAATGATGGGAAATAAAGTGATTTTTGGTCGGTATGTGCCAACGACTTCTTTAATTCATCATCTTGATCCACGATTTAAATTTATTGCCTGTTTTTGGTATGTAATTTTAGTTTTTTTTGCAAATAATTTGTGGACTAATTTGTGGTTAGGCTTGGTTTTGCTTTTTATTATTCGGCTTAGTCACGTTGCATTGAAAATGTACTGGGCGGGAATTAAACCGTTAATGTGGATTATTGTAATTACTGCTGCAGTTCAATTATTTTTTTCAACCGGTGGTCATGTCTACTGGCAATGGCATTTCATGAGCATTACCTCTGTTGGTGTGATTCAATCTTTATACTTGATTCTTCGCTTTGCGTATATCATTACAATTTCAACTGTATTAACGGTGACCACGACCACATTGCAACTGGCGGATGCGATTGAGAGTTTGATGAAACCGTTGAAGCATTTAAAGGTGCCGGTCAATCAGATTGCAATGATGCTCTCCATTGCGTTGCGTTTTATTCCGACTATCATGGATGAAGTCACCACAATTATGAATGCCCAGCGTGCTCGTGGAATGGATTTTTCTACTGGTAATCTTTATCAACGGGCTCGGAAGTTGGTTCCAGTAATGATCCCATTATTTGTTTCTTCTTTTAAACGAGCTGAGGAATTGGCCATTGCAATGGAAGCTCGGGGGTATAGCCCAGATGGTCAACGAACTAAATATCGACTCTTGGTGTGGCACCACCAAGATACGGTAGCGGTTGTAATTCTGCTTTTGATCACAGTAATCCTTGTTACTTTAAGAATATTTTGATAGGAGCTAGCTTTGATTCGTTACAAAATTACCTTTGCATATGATGGAACTAATTTTTCGGGATTTCAAATACAGCCACATAAACGGACAATTGAGCAAACATTGAAAACAATTGTCAACCGAATGGCTAAAAATCCTGATCCAGCCATTTCAATTATTGGTTCTGGGCGAACGGATGCTGGTGTCCATGCCTTAAACCAAGTTGCCCACTTTGATTTTCCTTATCATATTCCAGAGCAGTCAATGGTGCGGGCTTTGAACAGTCAGTTACCTTTAGACATTATTGTTAAAAAAGCCGAAATTGTTTCAAATGAATTTCATGCACGATACAATGCTCACCGAAAAAGGTACCGCTGCCGTGTAACTCAAGGGGAGTTTGTTGATCCGTTTAAGCGTAATTACACTGCCCACTTTAAATATCCCGTAGATATTGCACACATGAATCGAGCGGCACAAGATTTGGTTGGAACACATGATTTTACCAGTTTTGTTGCTTCTGGCTCGCAAGCGAAAAGTAATATCCGGACGATTTATGAAGCCAAAGTTTACTATGAAGATCATGATCACGAAGTTATCTTTGAGTTTGTGGGGAATGGTTTTTTGTATAACCAAGTCAGGATCATGGTGGCCTTATTATTAGAGATTGGTAGCGGGCAACGCCCAGTTGATGATGTCCAGCGTGTATTAGCGGCACGTGATCGGCAAGAGGCACGGATGACTGCGCCCGCCAGTGGTTTGTATTTGGTTAACGTAGATTATGGTGGGAATAACTTGAATAAACC
Source organism: Limosilactobacillus sp. C0001E2 (assembly GCF_056590915.1). NCBI lineage: Bacteria > Bacillati > Bacillota > Bacilli > Lactobacillales > Lactobacillaceae > Limosilactobacillus > Limosilactobacillus sp. C0001E2. The sequence goes on from NZ_JBWPXC010000002.1 coordinate 229,313, forward strand.
ATTGACTGACAAGGGATAATCAAGTACACTAGTAGCTGGTATTTCTTTTCCATAAATTACTCGGTACACAATTTATTGTAAAAGAAAGACAAAAATTGGAGGACTTAATCGTGAGAACGACATACATGGCAAAACCTGGTGAAGTTGACCGTAAGTGGTACATCGTTGATGCCAAAGACGTTTCTTTAGGTCGTGTAGCATCCGTTGTTGCTTCCATCTTACGTGGTAAGAACAAGCCAACGTTCACCCCTCACGTTGATACTGGTGACAATGTTATCGTAATCAACGCAGCAGATGTTAAGTTAACTGGTAAGAAAGCTAGTCGGAAGATTTACTACCGTCACTCTAACCACCCAGGTGGTTTAAAGCAACGGACTGCTGGTAACTTCCTCGCTGAAGAACCAGCCAAGATGGTTGAACAAACCATTAAAGGGATGCTTCCACACACCCCACTTGGCCGCAAGATGGGTATGAAGTTGCACGTTTACGCTGGTGAAGACCACAGTCATGCAGCTCAAAAGCCTGAAAAACTCGATATCACTAACTTAATCTAAGGAGGGAACGGAATTGGCTCAACAAGTACAATACAGCGGTACTGGACGTCGTAAGGATTCTACTGCACGTGTCCGCTTAGTACCAGGTTCTGGTAAGATTACTATGAACGGCAAAGCAATCGAAGACTACATTCCGTTTGCTAACTTACGTGCCATTGTTAACCAACCATTTGCAGTAACGCAAACTGAAGGTCAATATGACGTATTAGTTAACGTTAACGGTGGTGGCTTCTCTGGCCAAGCCGGTGCAACTCGTCATGGGATTGCTCGTGCTTTGCTCGCCGTCGACCCTGACTTCCGTGATGCCTTGAAGAAGGTAGGTCTCTTAACTCGTGACCCACGGATGAAGGAACGTCGTAAGCCAGGTCTGAAGAAGGCTCGTAAGGCTGCTCAATTTAGTAAGCGTTAATTTCGATTATCGTTTCAAATTAAAAGCATCAGGATTTTTCCTGATGCTTTTTTGTTGACAAAACATTGACTAATGGAAACGCTTTAGATACAATTAAAAATATTTGAGAAACATTTCACAAAAAGGAGAGATTGTTATGACAAAGAAGGTTGCATTAGTTACTGGTGCTGGTCAAGAAATTGGTGAAGCCATTGCTAAGCGTCTTGCAAAGGATGGTTTTGCAGTTGCTTTGGTTGCTCGCCACATGGACAACTTAAAAAAGGTTGCTGATGAAATTGAAAAAGCCGGTGGGGAAGCCTTTCCGGTAACTGCCGATGTCGCAAAGCGTGATGAAGTCTTTGCCGCAATTGACAAGACCATTGATAAGTTTGGCGATTTTAATGTCATGGTTAATAATGCTGGGGTTGCTCCCACGACACCAATTGACACGGTAACTAAGGATGACCTGGATTACGTATATACAATTAACGTTTACGGGACCATTTGGGGAATCCAAGCAGCTCATGACGCTTTTAAGAAGCTAGGTCATCCTGGTAAAATCATTAACGCTACCTCACAAGCTGGGGTTGTAGGTAATCCAAACTTAACAGTTTACTCCAGTTCCAAATTCGCTATTCGGGGAATTACTCAAGTTGTCGCGCGCGAATTAGCTGAAGAAGGAACAACAGTGAATGCCTTTGCACCTGGGATTGTTAAGACACCAATGATGTACGATATCGCACATAAGGTTGGTCAAAATGCTGGTAAGAGTGACGAATGGGGAATGCAAACCTTTGCCAAGGATATTGCCTTAAAGCGGCTCTCTGAACCCGAGGACGTTGCCAATGCCGTTGCCTTTCTAGCTGGTCCTGATTCTGATTACATTACAGGACAAACGCTTGAGGTTGATGGTGGAATGCAATTTCACTAGAATTAATTTTGATTTCCGGTTGGTTATTAGCCAACCGTTTTTTTATATTAAATTCATTTAAATTCTCACTGAAAATGCGGTAAAATTGTTACATTAGAATACTAAATAAAAGGAGTCAACGAAGCGTGGCACGTAAAAGAAGACGACGAACGGGTTCTCGTCGTAAGAAACGTTCGAGTGCATCAAAATGGCTAACGGTCATTTTAGTCATCCTAATCGTTTTAACAGCTGGTTATGTGGGGCACCATCTCTACCAGCGGCATTTGCAGCAAGAAATTATTGAAAAACAGCAACATTCTAAGCAGCTTTTTATCAAAGCAATTGCTCCTGAAGCACAGGCAATGCAGAATCAGTATCACATTAAAGCTTCAATTACGATGGCCCAGGCGATTTTGGAATCCAATTGGGGTACGAGTAAATTAGCTAGTGATTATCATAACCTCTTTGGTATTAAGGGGACGGGTCCCAATTCTAAATTGATGACCACCAAAGAGTATACACGTGGTAAGTGGGTTGTAATTAAGGATCGCTTTAAGGTCTACTCGAGTTGGTCTGCTTCGATTAAGGATCATACTCAGTTGATGCTGAATGGGACGCAATATAAGAAAGAAAATTATCAAAAGGTAATTGATGCAGATAACTATCGTGAAGCTGCTCAAGCATTACAGGATGCTAATTATGCAACCGATCCAGATTACGCTAGCAAGTTAATTAGTGTTATTAAGACCTATCACTTAGACAAATACGACCAATAGGAGAAAAATATGCAAGAACTAAAAGAAAAAATTGAAAAGTACGGTACGGTATTGCCAGGAAATGTTTTAAAAGTTGATGCATTCTTGAATCACCAAGTTGATACAGATTTAATGTACAAAGTTGGTCAAGAATTCGCTAAACATTTTGCTGATCAAGGAATTAATAAAATTTGGACAGTTGAGTCTTCGGGAATTGCTCCGGCGGTGATGACAGGGTTAGCAATGCACTTACCAGTGATCTTTGCTCGGAAGCACAAGAGCCTAACCCTCAACAACAATATGTTTACAGCGGATGTTTATTCCTACACTAAAAAGACTACTAACCGGATCTCTATTTCTAAAAAATATGTTGAAACTGGAGAAAAAGTCCTGTTAATTGATGACTTTTTGGCCAATGGTCAAGCAGTTGAAGGGATGATGGAAATCGCTGATCAAGCTGGCGTTCAAGTTGCCGGCGCAGGAATTGTCATTGAAAAAAGTTTTCAACCGGGTGGTAAAGAATTACGAGACAAGGGTGTCGAAGTTTACTCTCTTGCCCAAATCAAGTCATTAGCGGATGGCCAGGTTGAGTTTGTCTAAAAAGTGAAGGTGCGGTTATGAGTACGGATGTTTTATATCAAGGCAATACCCTTGGGATTATGGGTATTGACCGAAACGGAAAGAAGTTAATTTTAGCTGCTAAGGAAGCCGGCTTAAACGTTGGGGTCTATCTTGATCATCCTGAACCAGAGATTACCAAACAAGCAGACTTTACAGTGATTGGTAATTATCGTGATAAGGATAAGCTCACTGAGTTCGGACAAAATTGTAACGCGGTGATCTATGAAACGGCAGCAATCGACTCCATCGTTATTAAATATTTGAGTCAATATACAGCGATTCCACAGGGGTTGGATCCACTAGAGATTATGCAAGATCGCTTAATGGAACGGGCCTTTTTGGATCAAATTAACGTTAATGTGGCTCCCTATGTAACCGTGATTAGTTTAGATGATATTTATCAATCAATTGATTCTATCGGTTATCCAGCCGTTTTAAAACCAATTCAACGCGGCGTTGGTGAGAACGCATTAGTAATCCACAAAGAATCTGATATTGCGCGAGCAGCTGATTTTATCCAAGCGGGAACCTACTTACTTGAATCTTGGATTGATCATACCGCAGAGTACGCAATTACAATGGCGATTGATGCTGATGGTAATCATCTTTATCCATTGAGCGAATTGCAATATGGGGCTGGTCATCGATTACAGGCGGTTAAGTCACCAGTGGTCGTTCCTGATGAAATGCATCAAGAAATGAAACGGATTGCCAATTCAATCGGTAACCAACTTGGTTATAAGGGAATTATTTCAGTTAATTTCTACGTTACTAGTACTGGCAACCTTTACGTGAAGGATCTTGAACCCGGGGTTTCGACGAGTGGCAATATCTTCTCAGAAAGTGCAAACGTTAGTCAGTATGACCAACAAGTACGGATCTCTGCTGGGCGGCCAGCGCACTTCATTAAAGAAGTTCAACCTGCAATCTTTTTGATTGGGCGTCAGGCACAACTTTCGGCAATGGAACGGCAAGTGTTAATTCGGGATAACTGGAAGTTTAGCTTCTTTGCTGCTAACCGTCATCAAGAGAATCCTGTGGTTGCCTATGTGTGGGCAACTACTGAAGACGGCACGATTGACGAAATCCAAAGTCAGGTTGATGATACCGAAGTTTGGTTTGATCAGGGCAAGGATGCTGAATAATTTAATCCAGATTCATCAATTGATATTGGTACCTTGAGGGGGACAATGAACTAATTAAATTAGTTCTGTCGAACCCTCTTTTTTTGATATAACTCAAACTTAAGTTTGGTATAATATTCACTGACTGATTTTAAGAGAGGATGGAATGGTGTGACAATGCAATCAGCACTGGCAGGAATGAATGACAAGCAACAAGAAGCGGTTTTAGCGACTGAGGGTCCGGTCTTAGTAATGGCCGGTGCCGGATCAGGAAAAACGCGGGTGTTAACCCACCGGGTAGCTTACTTAATTGAAGAAAAAAATGTACTACCATGGCATATTCTCGCTATCACCTTTACCAATAAGGCAGCGCGCGAAATGAAAGAGCGGATTGGTAAATTGCTGGGTGATAGTGCCAATGATATTTGGGTTTCAACTTTCCATGCGTTATGTGTACGGATTCTAAGACGGGATATTGATAAGTTAGGCTTTAACACTTCCTTCACAATTGCTGATCCTGGTGAACAACGGACATTAATGAAACGGATTTGCGCGGAGTTAAATATTTACACTAAAAAATTTGATCCTCGCCAGATTTTAAGTGCCATTTCAAACGCCAAGAATGCGATGTTGACACCAGATGAATACGAAAAGCGGTATCAAGATCCATTTCGAAAAATGGTTGGCCGCGCTTACCGCCTGTATCAACGCGAGTTAGAAACCAACCAAACGCTGGACTTTGATGATCTGATTATGAAGACGATTCAGCTATTTAAGGCGGATGCCGAAACGCTGCAATATTATCAAAACAAGTTCCAGTATATTCACGTCGACGAATATCAAGATACCAACGATGCCCAGTATGAACTAGTTCATATGCTAGCGGATGGCTATCACAACCTATGTGTTGTCGGTGATGCTGACCAAAGTATTTATGGTTGGCGGGGTGCCAACATGAATAACATTTTGAATTTCGAAAAGGACTATCCGAACGCCACGACAATTATGCTGGAACAAAATTATCGTTCCACACAAACGATTTTGAATGCGGCAAATGAAGTGATTGCTAATAATCAAAAACGGAAGGATAAGAACCTTTGGACGGAAAATGGTCAAGGTGAGAAGATTTCATACTATCGTGCCCAAAGTGAGCACGATGAGGCTTACTACGTGGTAAAGAAAATCCAAGAACAAATGCGGGAACATGGGTATAAATATGGCGATTTTGCTGTTTTATACCGGACCAATGCTCAATCACGGATTATTGAAGAAACTTTCCTGAAAAGTTCAGTGCCATACACGATGGTTGGTGGTCACAAGTTCTATGACCGAAAAGAAATTCGTGATATTTTAGCTTATTTAACACTCGTTGCCAATCCGAATGATTCAATGAGTTTTGAACGGGTTGTTAATACGCCCAAGCGGGGAATTGGATCTACCAGTATTGAAAAATTACGGGAATTTGCGGCGACAAATAATATGTCGTTACTGACCGCTACTCAAAACATCATGTTGGCTAACCAAATTTCAACGAGCGTGCGTAATAAGCTTGATGGTTTTGCTCAAGAAATGCGTGCGATTCAAGATCAGGCTGATGAACTTTCCATTACTGAATTAACTGATTTAATTCTGGAGCGGACTGGATATCGTAAAGCATTACAAGACGAAGCCGAAAAGAGTCTTCAAGCCCAATCACGGTTGGACAACCTGGATGAATTTAAGTCCGTAACCCAAGAATTTGATAAGAATAATGCGGATGATGCTGCCAATGCTCAAGAAAAATTAACCCGCTTCTTGACTGATCTTGCGTTGGTCTCTCCTCAAGATGACATTGAAGATCAAGAAAATACGGTAACATTGATGACCTTGCATGCAGCCAAGGGACTAGAATTTCCAGTTGTCTTTCTAATTGGAATGGAACAAAGCATCTTCCCAATGGCTCGGGCCCTTAATAATGCAGAAGAAGAGGAAGAAGAGCGGCGTTTAGCTTATGTTGGTATTACTCGGGCCCAGAAGAAGTTGTTTCTTACGAATGCGATGTCACGGGTTCTATATGGGCGAATTCAAAGAAACCCTGAGTCAGAGTTTGTTGATGAAATTGATGACCAACTTTTAGACTTCGACAGTCAGCAAAGTATGCGAACCCCATTTGGGAATGGTGGGCGCAGTAATTTTGCACAGCGCGCAGCTACGGCCACAACTTATGGTGCTAGTCGGCGGTCACATTCATATGCTTCAGCCGGTAAACGAATTGCCCCGAAGACTAATAATGGTACGGGAGCAGATAAACAATCCTGGAGTGCTGGCGATAAGGTTAAGCATAAGAAGTGGGGAATTGGTACCGTAGTTGCTGTTAATGGTTCAGGAAGCGATATGGAATTAGATATCGCCTTTCCAAAAGAGGGCGTTCGCCGACTGTTGGCAACATTTGCACCAATTGAAAAGGTAGATGAATAAAATGGCTGAAGAGAAAATGACTCTGAATGAGGCTAAAAAAGAGATTGGACCACTTCGTCAGCAATTAATCCAGTGGGGAAAAGAATATTATGAGCAAGATAATCCAAGTGTTGAGGATTATGTTTATGATCGTCAGTATCAACGTTTGGTTGAATTGGAAGCCCGCTTTCCGGAACTGGTTACCCCAGATTCACCAACTCAGCGAGTCGGCGGTCAGACAGATACTCAATTAGCGAAGGTTACTCATGATATTCCAATGCTTTCGATGGGTGATGTTTTTTCTGTGGATGAATTGCATGCCTTTAACGAACGGCAACAAAGTAACCTGTCAGATACTGCACCAATTGAATACGACTTGGAACTAAAAATTGATGGTTTATCCCTTTCTTTGGTTTATGAAAATGGTCGGTTAGTTCAAGCTTCAACACGAGGCAATGGGGTCATTGGTGAAGATATTACGGCAAATGCCATGACGATTAAAGATATTCCACATCAACTCCCGGAACCACTTTCGTTAGAATTTCGTGGTGAATGTTATATGCCAAAGGAGTCATTTGTTAAATTAAATGCTGAACGGGAAGCAAATGGTCAGCCGGTCTTTGCTAATCCACGGAATGCTGCTGCAGGTAGCCTTCGCCAATTAGATCCTCAAGTTACTGCTCGCCGAAATCTGGCAACGTTTATGTATTATGTTCCAGAATATGAAAAGTTAGGTGTGACGACCCAGGAAGAAGCGTTGCAGCGGATGCGTGATTTAGGATTTAATGTAAATCCGCATAATCAAACTATTCGTAGTGAGGAAGAACTGGCTAAGTATATTGATGAATATACCGCACAGCGGGATCAGTTAGCGTATGGCATTGATGGAATTGTCGAAAAAGTAAATGATTTACAACTCCAGACTAAGCTTGGCAACACGGTGAAAGTGCCACGGTGGGAAATTGCCTATAAGTTTCCCCCTGAGGAGCAGGCAACGGTTGTTCGAGAAATCGTGTGGACAGTTGGTCGGACCGGTAACGTGACGCCAACTGCAGTGATGGATCCAGTCCAATTAGCGGGGACGACAGTAAGTCGTGCGTCCTTACACAATCCTGATTATTTACGGGAAAAGGGTATTCGACTGGGTGATACGGTTCTCTTGCATAAGGCCGGCGATATTATTCCAGAAATTTCCCGGGTAATAATTGAAAAACGGCCTGCCGATAGTGAAGAATACCAAATTCCAACGCAATGCCCGGTTTGTGAATCTAAATTAGTCCACCTCGACGATGAAGTGGCACTCCGTTGTGTAAACCCAATGTGTCCAGCACAAATTAAAGAAGGGTTAGCCCACTTTGCGTCACGGAATGCGATGAACATCGATGGTTTAGGACCCAAAATTATTGAACAGCTTTGGGATAAAAAATTAGTTCGTGATTTTGCCGACTTATATCGGCTAAATGAAGAGCAATTATTAACTTTAGATAAATTTGGTGAAAAATCGGCTACTAACCTATTGACATCAATTGATAATAGCCGTCATAATTCAGTCGAACGTTTATTGTTCGGCCTGGGAATCCGCCATGTTGGTGCTAAGGTAGCTCGGTTGATTGCGGAAAAGTTTGGTTCGCTAGATGCGGTAATGGGGGCCTCAGCAGAGGAGATTGCTGCCGTGGATACGATTGGACCAACGATCGGTGATAGTGTTGCTACCTATTTTGCGAACGCGCAGGTTCACCAGCTTATTCAAGAACTGAAGGATGTTCAGGTCAATATGGAATACACGGCTACTTCGCATGTTGATTCTTCTAGTGAGTGGAATGGTCAACAGGTTGTTTTAACCGGGAAATTAGCGATGTTTACACGTAGCGAAGCCAAAGAGTGGCTGGAAGAGCATGGTGCACAAGTTACCGGAAGTGTTTCGAAAAAAACAAACCTGCTGATTGCAGGCGAAAAGGCCGGCAGTAAATTGCAAAAGGCTCAGGAGTTAGGAATTCCAATCTGGGATGAACAACGCTTTAGCCAAGCAATGAAGGAGGATAATTAAGCTCGTGAAAGTTAAAAAATTACTGATCACTGGGTCAGTATTGCTTGCAACGTTTGTACTGGCTTCTTGTGGTAAAAGTTCTAGTAAGGGTAATTACACGACCACTGGTTCATCAAGCGGTACGTATCAAGGAGTCATTAAGGGTGGTCGTTACCGAACTAGCAAGGCTCGGGGAGTCAATACCAGTCAAAATAACAATCAGTATAATTTAAAGAGTTTTGAAAATGGCCTTACGGAAGTTTCAAAACGAGTCTTCTCGACGAAAAACTATATTTTCCAAGAAGGTCAGTATTTAAGTTCAGATACGATTGAGAGCTGGCTTGGTCGGAAGTCGAGCAGTAATCCCAATGGTTTGAATCCTAAGCAAGGGAAAAAGAGTAACCCGAACCCTGAGTATGTTCAGCAAATTGAAGAACAGGATTACATGACCGAAAGTGGTAATTCCTTAAAGCTCAAGGGAATGACGATCGGAATTGGTATCAATAGTGAATATCGCTACCAAAAGAAGACGGATGGCCCATATTACACCAAGAAGATTTCGGATGCCGAAGTCGAACAACAGGGTAAAATTGCGGCGGCCAAGATTTTAAAACGTCTGCGGCAACGAAAGGCCTTGAAAAATATTCCAATTGTGATTGCTCTCTATAAGCAAGCCCCTGATGATAGTCTGGTTGGGGGAACGTTCTTTGCATACAGCAACAACAAGGGAAAGACGGTATCTAGTTGGACTAAGTTGAATTATCGGAACGCTGTTTTGCCAAAGGCAAGTGCAGAAACTAGTGAGAATTCTGGTAGCTCAACTGACAACGACAGTTTCTCCAACTTTAAGAGTCAAGTTCAGAACTTTTTCCCGAACTTGAGCGGGGTAACTGCGCAAGCTCAGTACCACAATGGTAATTTATCTGGGATGCACATTACCATTACCACGCAGTTTTACAGTCAATCGGAAATTACCAGCTTTACGCAATACATTGCTCGAGCCGCTAAACGGTACTTGCCGCATGGGATTCCAATCGATATTAAGATTCAATCGGATTCTGAAATGCAAGCAGTAGTTTACCGGAATTCAGGATCTGATAATTTCCAATCACACGTCTTTAACTCATATTAATTTTTTACAAAGGCTGGAGAGCATTCCGGCCTTTTGATCGTAAAAAGCGCTTTGAAGAGCGGTAAAAGGCCCGGGCTTGTGATAAAATAGTTTCGTGTAATATTTTTGAAGGAATGGAAAGAGGTTAAGAGAATGGCTGAAAAAATCGATCGGCAAGAAGTAAAGCACGTCGCTGACCTCGCCAAATTATCGTTTGATGATGCGGCATTAGATAAGATTACTCCGCAGTTGGAAGAAATTATCGATCTTTTTACTGACTTGCAAAAGGTTGATACGGACGGTGTTGAACCAATGTATACACCAACAACCGAGCATAATGTAATGCGTGAAGACAAGGGAGTGCAGAGTGGTCAACGAGATGAACTGTTGGCAAATGCACCAGAAACGCATGATGGCTTAATTAAGGTTCCAGCAATTATTGACGAAAGTGAGGATAGCGAATAATGAATTTTAATGAAACCAACATTACGGATCTTCACAATCAATTAGTTAATGGTGAAGTAAGTGCCACAGAGCTAACTAAGGAATCTTTCAAGCAAATTAAAAATACCGAAGATGATGTTCAGGCATTTCTGACGTTGAATGAAGATGCGGCACTGAAGCAAGCGGCTGCGTTGGATCAAGCCGGTATTCAGGATGATCAAGTTCTGGCGGGAATTCCGTTTGCAACCAAGGATATGATTAGTACCAAGGGGTTGCGGACGACTGCTGCTTCCCAAATTTTGAAGGACTTTAAGCCCATATACAACGCAACGGTAATTGAAAAGTTAAACCAGGCTGGCTCTATCAACGTTGGTAAGACCAACCTTGATGAATTTGCAATGGGATCTTCAACGGAAAACTCTGGTTTTAAGCAAACTAAGAATCCATGGGATCAGACGCGAGTTCCTGGGGGATCTTCTGGTGGGTCCGCAGCTGCGGTGGCTGCAGGAGATGTTTTAGCTGCGTTAGGGACCGATACTGGTGGATCAATTCGTCAACCAGCATCTTTTAATGGCATTGTCGGGATGAAGCCAACTTATGGTCGGGTTTCTCGTTGGGGAGTCATTGCCTTTGCTTCGAGTTTTGATCAAGTTGGTTGGTTAACTAAGAATGTTAAGGATAACGCGCTGTTGATGGAAGCAATCAGTGGCGTTGACCATCATGATATGACTTCTGCTAACCGGCCGGTACCAAATTGGGCAGCTAATTTAGACCAAGCGAGCGTGAAGGGCCTGAAGATTGCCGTTCCGGAAGAATACGTTAGCGATGCAATTGATGAAGATGTACGTGAAGTAGTTCAAGCAGCGCTGAAACATTATGAATCATTAGGAGCCACGATTGATACTGTTTCATTACCACATACGAAGTATGGTGTTTCTGCATATTACATTTTGGCTTCCTCTGAAGCATCCTCAAACTTGCAGCGGTATGATGGGATTCGTTATGGATTCCGTGCCGATGATGTCAAGAATCTGGAAGATGTATATGTACGAACCCGGACTGAAGGATTTGGTGAAGAAGTTAAGCGACGAATTATGTTGGGAACGTTCTCCCTTTCTGCTGGTTTCTACGATGCTTACTTCAATAAAGCGGCTAAAGTGCGGCGTTTGATTGCGGATGACTTTAACAAAGTCTTTGAGGACTACGATGTTATCATGGGGGCAACTGATGCTTCGACTGCTTTCCCATTTGGTGATAAGATTACCGATCCTACTAAGATGTATATGAATGATGTTTTAACTATTCCTGTCAACATGGCGGGATTACCAGCAATGTCGTTGCCAGCTGGTTTCTCCAAGAAGGATGGCATGCCTGTTGGGTTGCAAATTATTGGAAAACCATTTGATGAACAAACGATTTACAATGCAGCATACGCTTTTGAACAAACAACTGATTTTCACAAAAAGAATGCTAAGTTAGGGGGTCAAGGCTAAGATGAATTTTCAAACAACCATTGGTCTTGAAGTCCACGTTGAATTAAAGACGAACTCCAAAATTTATAGTCCTTCCCCAGTTCAATATGGGGTGGAACCAAACCTCAATACTAACGTGATTGACTGGGCCTATCCAGGAACCTTGCCAACCCTAAATAAAGGGGTCGTTAGAGATGGGATCATGGCAGGATTAGCACTGCATGCTAATATTACCAAGCACATGCACTTTGACCGGAAGAACTATTTCTATCCAGATAACCCAAAGGCATACCAAGTTACCCAATCTGATACGCCAATTGCCACGGACGGTTGGGTTGAAATTGAAGTTAATGGTAAGAAAAAGAAGATCGGGATTGCCGAAATGCACATTGAAGAAGATGCCGGTAAGAACACGCACACTGGGCAATATTCTTATGTCGACTTAAACCGGCAGGGAACGCCATTGATTGAAATTGTTTCAAAGCCGGATATTGCTTCAGCGGATGAAGCAGTTGCTTATTTGGAAGCGCTGCGTCAACGAATTCAATTTACTGGGATTTCTGACGTGAAGATGGAAGAAGGGTCCATGCGGGTGGACACCAACATTTCTATCCGGCCATTTGGTTCTGATCAATTTGGTACGAAGACGGAAATGAAGAACATTAACTCCTTCAACTACGTTAAGAATGCGCTTGAATTTGAAGAAAAGCGCCACCAACAAGTTATCTTATCTGGCGGTACGATTGCCCAAGAAACCCGACGGTATGATGAAGCCACTAAGGAAACGGTCTCAATGCGGAGTAAGGAAGGAAGCGAAGATTATCGTTACTTCCCTGAACCAGATATCCCACCATTGGATGTTTCCGAAGAATGGATTAATGAGATTAAGGGTGAGATGCCAGAAATGCCGGGTGAACGGCGGAAGCGTTACACTAATGATTTAGGACTTTCTGACTATGACGCAATGGTCTTAACCCAAACTAAGGAAATGTCTGACTTCTTCGACGAAGCGGTTAAAGATGGGGCAGATCCAAAGCGGATTGCTAACTACCTAATGAATGACGTTAATAGTTACCTGAACGATGAACAAGTGGATCTTCAAGATACGAAGTTAACGCCAGCTAACTTAGCTGGAATGGTTAAGTTGATCACGGATGGTACGATTTCATCCAAAATGGCTAAGAAGGTCTTCAAGGGAATTATTGCCGGTGAAGAACCAGCTGCCTATGCCAAGGCGCATGGTTTGGTTCAACTATCCGATCCTAAAGAATTGCAACCAATTATTGATGATATTTTGGCAAATAACCAACAATCAATTGAGGACTTTAAGAATGGTAAAGACCGGGCAGTGGGCTACTTAGTCGGTCAAATTATGAAGCAAACCCGTGGGAAGGCAAACCCACAAGTGGTTAACCAACTGTTAATGAAGTCATTGAATGCACGATAATCAGGAGGTCAGCAATGCGGAAACGAGCACGGATTATTTATAACCCAGTCGCTGGTCGTGAAGCGATGCATGATGATCTGGCTGACATTCTGGCAATTTATGAACTGGCAGGGTATGAAACGAGTGCCTTTGCGACTACACCGGAACCAAATTCCGCCAAAAACGAAGCAGCTCGGGCGGCCCAAGAGGGCTTTGACTTAATCATTGCTGCAGGGGGTGACGGAACGCTGAATGAAGTAATCAATGGGATTGCCGGGTTAGAGCAACGGCCGCGTCTAGCAATTATTCCTGCCGGAACCACGAATGACTATGCGCGGGCTCTGCACGTTCCACGAGAAGATCCAGTTGCCGCTGCTAAGCTAATTTTAAATCCTCAGAATCATTTTAAGATTGACTTGGGGAAAGCGGGTGACAACTACTTCATGAATATTGCGGCCGGGGGAACATTGACGGAATTAACTTACGATGTTTCCAGCCAAATGAAGTCCCTCTTCGGCTATCTTGCTTACTTTGCTAAAGGGGCTGAAATGCTACCCCAGGTAAAGCCGGTTCATATGAACATTAAATATGATGGTCATGAATTCGATGGGATGGCCTCAACGGTATTCTTAGCGCTGACTAACTCAGTTGGTGGTTTTGAGCAAATTGTCCCAGGCGCGGCCTTGGATGACGGAATGTTTTCCTTGATTATCGTGAAGGACAGTAATATGGTTGGCCTAATGCAATTGATGGCGAAAGTCCTCAAGGGAACTCATATTGGAGATCCGCGAGTAATTTACGTGAAGGCAAAGGATGTCGAGATTACACCGGTTGAACAAAATGAACGGTTGATGATTAACCTTGACGGTGAGTATGGTGGAGACGCGCCAATGCACTTTCAAGCATTGCGTCAGCATTTGGATATTGTTGCCGATGTTGATGCGATTCCTAATCAGGCTATTTCAACATTGACGCCAGATATGAAAAAGGCGGAAGACGATTTTGTTCGCGGTGTCGATCAAATTAAACAGAACGATAAATAGTTGATGATAATCAAAAACGACTTCAGGATCCTGAAGTCGTTTTCTTATCTCGTAAAATCATTTAAATTTGCTGGATTGCTTCTGTAATTGGGGTGTTGCCCGCGCGCATCATAATGACTTTCCGAATGGTGTTCGGTGCATTTAAGACATCAGCGAGGACTTGCGCCACGTCCGCAATAGAATTGGTAGTATCTTGACCTTCGCCAAACGTAACTTTACCAGTTGCGGGCGTTTCCGTGAGTGAAGCCGGTTGGATAATGGTGTAATCTAAGTCAGTACTGCTTACCAGGTAATCATCCGCAAAGAATTTTGCGATGTTGTAATCGGTAATCGCAGCTAAGGCTGGATAATCCTGCCACTTTTCAGGTTGGAGCGCGTACATCGAACTCAACATGATATAGCGTTTGATACCAACTTGAGTGGCTGCCTGCATCGTTTTCACTGCACCCATGGCGTCTGTTTTCAGTAGATCTTGGCCTCGTGATCCAGCCACAAAATAAATGGCATCAGAACCACTGAGTTGCTTGGCAATTTCTGTAACTTCACTGTGCAGATCTAGTTTGACAGCCGTAACATGATCATTTTGCCAGACTTTCTCAGGATGACGAGCACCGGCGATGACATCATGACCGGCATTGACAAGGTCTTTAATTAAGTCAGATGCAACCCGGCCTGATCCGCCAACAACAAAAATTTTACTCATCAGATTGTCACCTCCAAAGATTATATCTTTATTATAACTTACAATTAGTAAGTTTGAAAGCGAACCAAATAAAAAGACTGGGGAATTTCCCAGCATGATCATTATTTAAGCAGGATCTTTCTTGACCCCGAAGATGAGCGAGACAATTAATACTAGGATGATGGCTCCCACTAATGAAGGGATAATTGCCATGCCAGCGAGGCTTGGCCCCCATGATCCTAATAATGCTTGACCCAGGGAGGAGCCAACTAATCCGGCGATGATGTTAGCAATCCAGCCCATGGAGCCACCACGTTTGGTAATTGCTCCCGCAACTAATCCGATTAAACCACCTACGATTAATACCCAAATCCAGTACATATTTTCACCTTTGGTCTTTCTTTGCCATGAATCAGCAATTGCTAATTCATTGAGTGAATACGATATTGCCGGGTTTGACCATGATAACGAGTTCCTCAGAAATATGTGGTTATTTAGTATCTTAATCATACCTGATTGTTTTATAAAAAGATATATTTACTAAAATGTCTTATCAAAAACATAATATAAAATAACTTTTGCTTAAATCGGATCAAATTGCTTTTTAAAAATGTCGGTATCTGCTACACGAGCTTTGTTATAATGAAAACATTACAAACGTTAATAATGGAGGAAGAACTGTGAAACGCCAAATTCCAGTACACAAAAATGAAGAATATTCAGCAACGGTCACTGATTTAACTTACGAAGGTAATGGCTTAGTTAAAATTGATGACTTTCCCGTGTTTGTCCCAAACGCGCTTCCGGGAGAACAAATTACGGTCCGGATTACGAAAGTTGCTAGTCACTTTGCGTGGGGACGGGTGATGGATTGGCAAACCAAGAGTGCTGATCGGGTTGATGTGCAAGATAAAAAGTATATTCAAACGGGCATTGCGCCACTTGGTCATCTTAAGTATGCGGCACAACTAAAGTTTAAGCAGCACCAGATTCAAGAACTTTTAGCGAAGGCCCATTTAGATAATATTGAGGTGTTGCCAACTTTAGGGATGGAGAAGCCATATCATTATCGTAATAAGGCCCAGGTACCAGTAAAAATGGTTCGTGGCCAGTTAGAAACAGGGTTTTATAAACGGGGTAGCCATACCCTTGTCCCGATTGAAGACTTCTATATCCAGGATCCGGTAATTGATCAGGCAATTGTGGTCGTTCGGGATCTGCTCCGGAAGTATCATGTGACACCGTACAACGAACAAAATGGCCAGGGAGTTATTCGGACAGTCATGGTGCGGCGCGGTTATTATAGTCATGAAGTGATGGTCGTTTTGGTCACCAATACTAAGCACTTGCCGATGAAGCAACAGATTGTGGATGGTATTGTAGCTGGTGTTCCAGAAGTGGAAAGTATTGTGCAAAATATTAATGATCGTCGGACTAATCGTTTGCTTGGCGACCGGGATGTGACACTTTGGGGAGCGGATGAAATTCATGACCAATTATTAGGGATTGATTTTGCAATTTCACCATTGTCGTTCTACCAGGTTAATCCACAGCAGACGGAACGGTTGTATCAAGCGGCCATTGATAATGCAGGACTTGATGGCTCACAGACCGTGATTGATGCCTATTGTGGAATTGGGACGATTTCTCTAGCGGTTGCTAAGCATGCGAAGCAGGTTTATGGGGTCGAAATTGTTCCGGCCGCGATTGCTGATGCAAAAAAGAATGCGCAAAACAATGGAATTACGAATGCGGAGTTTGTTGTTGGCAAGGCAGAAGAGCAGTTTGCCAAGTGGCAAGCGGAAGGCTTGAAGCCGGATGTTGTGATTGTGGATCCACCACGGAAGGGGCTTGCTGAATCGTTAATTGAAGCCACTGGTAAGATGGCACCAAAAAAGGTGATTTATGTTAGTTGTAATCCAGCGACCTTGGTACGCGATATTCAACGGTTTGCGGAACAAGGTTACCACGTCACGAAGCCGATTCAACCGGTGGATCAGTTTCCGCAGACGACGCACGTTGAGAGCGTAACGGTTCTTGAGCGGAAAAAGTAGTGGGCTAGAAACCGCACCGTTAAGGCATTTATAAAATCAAAAAATGTGTATCTTTTTGTGACCAGTTTCCACAGATAGATACACATTTTTCGTAGGTGGCTGGAAACGTTGATTTAATAGGCTTTGTCTAAGGAGTTGACAAATTCTCACAGACGACCTTCAAAATTGCCTTAATTTTGGGGTGTGATCAGTTTCTGCAAACAGGAGCCTAAATAAAGTTGATATGTTTCCACTGTTAGTATTGACAGGTTTCCACAAAGCAAAATAGCACCCATCCGAATTAGCTGAGTGCTATATTTTTTAATGAGCTGAAGTCAGCTTGATGCCAATGATTGATATAATTAGCAGTGCAACGAATGCCCAAGTGATGGGGCTGAGCTGATCGTGGAACCACACGTTACCGACGATAACCGACCCCACGGCACCAATTCCAGTTCAAATTGGGTAAGCTAAGCTGATGGGCAAGTGTTTAGTGGCCATGATTAAGCCAGCAAAGCTGATAATCATCCCAACCACCGTCGCAATTGCCCAGCCTGGTTGCGTAAACCCGTGGCTTAACTTCATAGTGGTAGCCCAGACTACTTCAAAAATTCCTGCAATCATCAATAAAATCCATGCCATATAAAAAACCTCAAAAACAAAAGGAGAGTCAGACATCTCTTCAAAGGCCTAATGAGACGTCCGGCTCTCCTGAATTTTAACTTCCCGGCGGAAGATTATTTATGGATCTATAAATAGATTAGCAAAACTAGAGGTGTTTGGCAAGGAACTATAAGCTTAACCTTTAACCGTAATCACTTCACCATCCTTGAAAGTAAATTCAATTTTGCTTTTGTAGATGGTGATTTTTTCGATCAGGAGGCGGACCATCTTCTCATCAAACTTGGTGAGGCCACCTTGATAGGTTTGGAAGAAGGACTGGATGTTCTTCAGGTTGGAGCGTTTGATGTCGTGGTCGATTTCCTGTTGTATAAGCTGTTCACGTTGTTTTCGTAAGGCTTGGACCTGTTCAGTTAATTGCTCGACGTTCTTATTGTGGGTACTCATATTCAAGAGCAATAACTGTTGATCTTCTAATTGTTGGTCAAGCTAATCCAGGCTAGGGCCGTTGGTGCCTTTGGTGACTTTAAGGATGTTGGCGGCGATTTGCTTATCAGCGAGTTGGTGTTGTTGGATCAACTCGTTCATGGCCTTTAAGCTGGCTTCTTCTAAGTCGGCTTCAGTAATTGTCCGACCCATGCAGCGTTTTCCTTTGTGATTCCAGTGAAGACGGGAATAGCAGCGCCAGACGTTGACCTTTTCGACCTCGCCAATCCTTGGTCGATACCAAACGCACCGGGTGTAGATGTCCTTGCAGCGACCACAGTAGACAATCGAGGAAAAGCAATAGGCGTTAGTATAGCCATGGTGATGCCCACCTTCTGTTGTGAAGCCCTCTCGGCGCATATCCAAGAGCTTCTGGACTTGGTAGAAGACGGCACGGGAGATAATAGCAGGGTGGTTGTTCTCTACATAGTACTGTGGCACTTGGCCATCATTCTTGACCCGCTTCTTGGTTAAGAAATCTACCGTATAACTCTTCTGCAAAAGGGCATCACCGATGTATTTTTCGTTACGGAGAATCTTGATAATCCCAGACGAATGCCACTGCGTCCGACCGATACCATTCTTGATGCCTTCTTTGGTCAGCTCGCGGGTAATTTCAATCGCACTTTTTCCCGTCAGGCATTCATAGAAGATTCGCTTGACGACTTTGGCTTGTTCAGGATTAATGACCAGGTTGCCATCATCATCTTTATCATAGCCAAGAAAGCGGGCAGTATTGACGATTACTTGGCCACGTTGATAGCGGTACTGAAGACCAATCTTAATATTACGCGAAATGGATTCACTTTCTTGTTGGGCAAGTGATGCCATAATGGTAATTAGGACTTCACCCTTGGCGTCCATCGTGTTGATGTTTTCCTTTTCAAAGAAGACCGCAACATGAAGTTCTTTTAATTCCCGGATATATTGCAAGCAGTCGATGGTGTTCCGGGCAAACCGGCTGATGGACTTGGTGACGATGAGGTCAATTTTACCTTGCTTGGCGTCATTAATCATCTGGTTGAACTGATTCCGCTTCTTGGTATCCGTTTCAGAAATTCCATCATCAGCATAGATACCAGCTAGTTCCCACTTGGGATTCTTGGTGATGAATTCTTTATAGTGGGCTACTTGGGTTTCATAACTTGATGCTTGATCTTCGTAGAGGGTTGAGACCCGGCAATAGGCAGCTACTTTGAGCTTAGCTTCCGATTCTTCAATTTGTCGGTTTCGATTACCTTGTTTGACTTGGGCGGGGATAATTCTAACTTTCGCCATAGACTTCCACCTCACTGTAAATTAATTGATAGATATGTTCAGCCTGTTTAAAAGCATCATCAGAGTATCTCTTGATGATCCCGCGGTAAAACTTGGTGGGCGGAGTTGGTTGCTTTTTAGGCTTCCGGACAATCTGCTTTTTCAGTTGCTTCTGTACCTGCTTGAAGTTGGTAGTGGTAATGATTTGTGGGTAGCCGTCTCCACCAACATATTTATTTGAAGTTAAGATTCGCAAAACAGAAGTATGAGTTAAGTTAAATTGGCGCGCTAGATGATTGCGAGTCTGGCCAGCAAGAAAACCAGCGAAGATTTGCTTGATTACTTCAGCTTGGTCAGGGTTGATGACAATTTGTCCCTGTTGCCATTGATAGCCGTATTTAAGCTTTGACATGATGTTTACTCCCTTCAGTTAGATTTAATCCACACTTGAGGTGGAAAGTAAGATTATGGTCTTGATCGACCGTGATTGATTCAATGATTTGTTCAAAGAGCTCGGCGTTGAACATCGTTAAATAGTCGCTTCTTTGGCATAGTTTCAAGAGTTCATGAGCCAGTGGCAATTTGGAATTTTGGCCACCTAATAGCTGCTTGAGGCGCTCAATTTCACTTTGCAGGTTGGCAATTTTCTGCTCAAGTTCGGCATCTTGCTTAGTAAAGAAGTCCTTTTCAATCAGCTCTTGTTTCCTGAGCTGTTGGAGATTATCTTGTTTACTCTGAGTTTCATTGAGTTCGGTTTCAACTTGGCTGAGCTTAGCTACCTGTTCCTGGCTTTGCCTGGCCTGGAGTTGTTTAACTAATGGTTCTAATAGGAACTTCTGGCTAAAGATCAGCTTGTTTACCATGGTGCAGAAGGCTAACTGCAAAGCATCCTCTCTAATCGACTTCACAGGGCAATCTTTGGCGTGCTTGATATGAGTTTGACAGCCCCAGCAGACTTTGCCACTACGGCTTTGTCTTTTAAACAGCTTCTGGCAATTTCCACAGTAGATTTTGCGACTAAAAGTATGTCTTTGTGGCTTAGCTTTTGCTTGTGGATTAAATTTCTGCTTGAACTTGATGATCTTTTGCACTTGTGTAAAAGTAGCTTGATCAATAATCGCTGGGTGGTGTTCTTCAATGATGATTTTGCCTTGTTCACCTTGGTTAGGGTGGCGGTGGTATTCATCATCCGTGAAGGTGTTTTGAAACTCAGTCGTGCCCAAGTAGACCGTATTTTGTAAAATTCCTCGAATAGTGGAGTCATGCCATTTGCCATTTCGTTTCGTGCGAATAGCTTGTTCATTAAGCAATTTGGCAATCTGGCCAGGGCTTTTACCCTCCATTGTCCAATTGAAGATTCGGAGCACCACTTTTCGTTCAATCGGATCAATTATTAAATCCCGATTGGCATCTTTTTGGTAGCCGTAGGGGGGAATCGAATAATGAAACACTCCGTTACTGGCACGCTGTTGATAACCTAAGCGGACATTATGGGCGATTGATTGTGATTCATCCTGAGCTAAACTACCCAGTACCGAGAGGATTAATTCGCTATCCATACTGCCGGTGTTGATATTTTCTTTCTCAAAGATCACGGGAATATCCAGTTGTTTAAGCTGGCGAATGATTCGCAAGCAGTCAGTGGTGTTGCGTGAGAAGCGACTGATTGATTTGGTTAACACCAGGTCAACTTGCCCGTTTTGGCAATCCTTTAACAGCGCTTGTAAGCCAGGACGGTTTTGCGCTTTGGTGCCAGATACGCCATTATCATAGTAGATTTGATGTAGCTGCCAGTTAGGTTGCTGCTGGATGTAGCTTTTAAAATGATCTTGTTGATTAGCTAGGCTGTCTTCTTGTTCATCACTATTAGTTGAAACCCGGCAATAAGCAGCTACTTGTAAGGTTGCCTGGACTTTTGACTGTGGTTTAGTAAGTTTAGTTACGCTTGCCATATTATGTACCTCCTTTCATCAGTGTGTGATGTTAGCTCTAAAAGCTTGATATAGCAACGATTCAGACCATTAACTCAGCTAATAGTGGCGGAAAAGATTGTCGGTTTAATTTTTCAATTTCTTCAAACTGACTTTGATTGATTAGTCCGCGAGCTAGAAAATCTTCTGCGATGGCTTGGGCTTGATGGTAGTGCAAGTCATCAATGATTTCTTGGGTCGTAATTTTAAATTCCATTTTTGGTTTATCCATTGTAATCACCTCTAGTTAATAGCCAAAGAAAATGGAAAAATAAACCTGTGCAAAAGAAAAAAGCCTGCGGAAATTAATCCACAGGCCAAAAAGGAGATTATTGATCATTACGATCGTCATTTTTATCGTGTAGTTGCTTGAGTACTTCCTTAAGTTTTTCAGGAACGGGCAAACCCAAGCGGGGGGCATTCTCTAACAGTGAGATGCCTTCGTTGGAAACATAAAAGAAAATCGTGGCGGTGCGAATTGCCGAGCCATTTTTGAGCAGGTAGACATCCAGGGCATGGGCGATTCCTACCAAAATTAAGATGAGGACTTTACGCATAATGCCCTTAAAGCCAATTTCACTGGATAGCTTCCGCTCACTAATAGCGCGGAGAACACCCGTCAGGTAATCAACGGCCATGAAAATCAACAAGACATATAGCAAGTCATCAAAGCCACCTAAGAACCAGCCTAAAAAAGCTCCGACAATTCCAAACCACGAGTTAACCGAAAAGGCACTTAAACTAATCTTCATCCGGTGGTTGCACTCCTTTACTATAATTTGCTTTGATTTCTAAGTATTCATTCCGATACTTGACGTTATCAATAAAACCAATGTTGTAGCCCCGGCCATCGAACCAAATATTAGTCTTTTCATCAATGTCTGGGCGATAGCGCACGATGAAAGATAGCTGCTTTTCGAGTTTTACTGACACCGCAGTATAGTATTCTTGCCCATGAAGAGCAGAAACTTTGGCCCAAACATTAGCAAAGACCACATTTCTTTCCAGTGGCTGATAAGTATTAGGATTGCGGCCGTAGGTTTCGATTTTCATTAGTTGAATCCGCTGGTTTAATTCGTCAATATCCGCAATCTTGCTGGTTCGATTATTTTGTTTTTGCATCTAAAAGGCCTCCTTTCGGTAGGGTGTTAAGATGGCCCTTAGAAATTTGACCATGGCATCAAAGTCAGCCGTTTCTCGGTACTCATAAAGGTAGGCCAAGCAGTAGAGCACAGCGGTATGGATATCTTCTGGAACCTGGTCAAACTCAGCTAAAGGCCTACGGAGGATGTTTTCTACGATTGTGGCAGCAGAATTGATTAAGCGAGTAATCAGCTGATCTTCATTAGTGCCATCAACTCTTAAGTAGGTCTTAGCTTCCTCCAAACTAACAATTTCCACAAACTCCGCCTCCCTACTTAGCAGCCATTGACATAAACTTGATGGCCTCAGGCAAGATTACCTTAGCATCGACACGTTGCGAACCTAAGTAGCCAACTTGACCAGTTACAGCATAGAGTTCGTTGAGACGCTTGAAGGTGCGACCTTGACGATCGGCAATCCAGTAGTAGTTGAAGTCCCCAAATAAAACTGGCTTGGCGCTAGCAGCTAAGCTTGGCATGTATTGACTGGTAAGAACCGGGCAGTTAAGAATGCGGTCGGGCTGACCAGCTTGCACAGAAGGTTGCCAGATGTATTGATCATTTTTGTCTTTCAGTTTGCGGACAGCTTTGACAGTGTCATCGCTCATGATGAAGACAGCATTCTTGCGGTAAGGTGCTCTCAAGGAATGGAAGAGATCAATCAAGTCATCGAAGTTAATGTCGGTTGCACTCTTGGCAGTTGAGCCTAAAGTAGCTCCAGTGGTGTCATTAAGAATTCCGGTTGGCTGTCCACTTCCTGTCCCGGTTAAGAAGGCCTTTTCTTCTGCATCACCCAATCGGCGACCGAACTCTTCAGACAAATAGCCCATTAAGTTAAAGGCGGAATCGTTGAGAAGTTCTTCGGAAACTTTGATCAAAGTACCAAGTTTGTGCGCACCAAGGGATACTTGACTAAATTGAGTATTGGATTCGGTGTAGGCAGCTTCTTCTTCCATCCAGGCAGCCGTTCCTTCAGTTGCCACAATTGGAATCTTATGTTCACCGCTGTTGGTTTTGATTACATGGCTGATTGAACGAAGAATATTTGCTTCATGAAGCTTTTGAATCAGTTGCTTTTCAAATTCATCTGGGACTAAGTAGCCACCATCAGGGTCCGTGCCTTCTTTTAAGGCATTAGTCACTGGTGCCTGTCCGCGCATTAAGTTCCAGAAGTCTTGGCTGTAGTTTGTGACTAGTCCTTGCTCATCAGTAGCAGGATTGGTGGTTAAAGGTTGACTTGTAGGCAGTTTAAGCTGGTTATCGATTTCCATTTGTTTAGTGAGACGGTCGATTTCCTTGCCAAGACTTACCACGTCGGCTTCCATCTTTTCATAGGTGGCATTATCTTCAGCCGACAAGACATCACTTTCTTGGTGCTTTTCGTCTAAAAAGTCCTTAGCTTGTTGCCAAATCTTGGCACGCTTGGTTTGTAGTTCAGTTAATTTACTCATTGAAAAATTCCTCCTTGAAGTTAGTGGGGTAGTAAAAAGAGCCACCTTTGTAGCGACTCAATTGGGTAGTGATTTTTGGATTGTAATTTGTTGAGAATTTGCAGGTTAACTTGGCGCTCGGAATAAGTATAGCTGTCAGAGACGGTTTCAGAGTTGAGCACTTCATCCGCAAAGCCTAACTCAATTGCTTTATTTGGATTCATCCAAGTTTGCTCATCCATCAAGGCAGCAATCTTGCCTCGTGGTAGGCCAGTCTTGATTTCATAGGCATTGATGATACTTTCTTTAGTTTCATCAAGTTGCTGGATGGCTTTGGCCATGTCAGATCGGTTACCAGCTGCAATGGTTAATGGATTATGGATCATCATTAAAGCAGTGGGTGCCATTGAAACTTTGGTGCCAGCCATGGCAATGACTGAAGCTGCCGAAGCCGCAATGCCAGCTATTTTGACATTAACGTCATCCGGATAACTCATTAACATGGTGTAGATTTGACTAGCAGCTACACAGTCGCCGCCGGGAGAATTGAGCCAGACATCAATCGGGCCACGGCTTTGATTTAATTCGTCTTGAAAAACTTGGGGGCTGACTTCATCATCAATCCATGAATCAGGAGCAATGGTCCCGTTGATGGTTAAGGTTGGGGTATTATTTTCGCTGCTCCAATTCCAGAAACGTTTCATGCTTGATCACTTCCTGTCGTTTTAGTTTGATAAAATTGTCCTGCATCCTTAACTGGTAGCATATTGCCGTTGACCAGATATTCATCGCCACCATCTTCAGCGGGGATTCGGTTAAGGTCTTCTAATTCTCGGATATCATTGGCCGAAAGCCAGCCATTTTGGCGACCGATTGCATAGCCGTTCATCCGGCTTTCGTAGTCACCGCGCATCAGACCGTCAACATTGAATTTGATGAAGTAGCGACCTTGTTCTTCTGGACTAAGAAGTTGTTGGTTCATGGCTTGTTCCCAGCGAACGCACCAAGGGTTCAAGGTATACTTCACGAACTCTAAGGATTGTTGTTCGATATTGGAAAAAGTCGAGCGCTCCAAGTCGCCAATCATATGGGGCGGAATCCGGAAGATGCGGGCAATTTCATCCAGCTGGAACTTTCTGGTATCTAAGAACTGTGCTTGGTCCGGCGGAATGGATAACTGATGAAAAGTCATGCCTTCTTCTAATACCGCAATACTATGACCACTGGGACCTGAGAATTGAGATTGCCAACTTTTACGAAGACGCTCTGGATCTTTGACAACATTGGGGTGTTCGAGAATACCGCCTGGGGTCGCATCATTTTTGAAGAAAGTGGAGCCATACTGCTCAGCAGCTAAAGACAGACCAATGGCATTTTTAGCCAAGGCAATTGGACTGTAGCCAATTAGACCATCAAAGCCAAGGCCAGCAATATGAAGCACTTCATCACTTAGAAGAATGACTTGTTTTGACTCGTCCTTTGCTTGGTAGTCATCATAGTTGCGCGTGTAGGTGTAGTAGAGCTCACCATTGCGAGCTCGGTTAACATCCATGCGATCAGGCATTAGGGGATAGAGCCCGGTAATTTGCCCCTGACCATTACGGATGATCTGGGCATAAGCATTGCCCCAGAGCAGGAGATGGTTCATCATAGTTTCTCTAAAAATAAAACTGGTCATCTCAGGATTAGGGGCATCATGAAGCAGGAAGGATAATGAGTGGTCATTAACCCGTTGCTTGCCACCATCATCAGTTAGCTGGTAAAGATGCAAAGGTAAGGTCGCTAAACTTTCAGCAAGAACGCGGACGCAGGCATAAACGGCCGTATTTTGCATGGCAGTTCGTTCAGTCACGTTTTGCCCAGCCGTAGTGCTGCCAAAGAGAAATGACATGGTACTGGACAAGGTGTTTTTAGGTGAGGCCTTGTTGGTGTGAAATAGTTTATTGAAAATACTCATTGTGAAATTCCTTTCGTGGCTTTGATTCAATACTTATGAGACAATAAAGGTGTCACATGATAATTCGAGAGGTGATATTTATGGATAAAATTCCAACAGCAGAAGATTGGGCAGAGCTACTCAAAAATTTTCCAGTTGAAGATATTGAAATAGATGAGAATGGTCACTATGATCCTGAAAAACATCCTGAGTTTCACGACTGGATGGTTAATGGCTAAGGAGATAGTTGTTAGTAATCCTGCTGAGATTAAAGAGACTACACAGAATTTAAGGCTGTACTACTACATGTGGTATAGCCTTTTTGAATCGGAGCATAATAAAAGCACCGACCCGCTAAAAGTCGATGCCTTAGTGTTTATTAGTTATCGTTTTCATGTTTAAGTAGCTGTGCTTGTACTTGTTCAGCAGTGAAAGTTCTTCCGTTCTCAAAATCGGAGAAACCTTTTTGAATCTCATTATCAAATTGTTCTTTGGTTAGTAATGAGATATCAATTGGCGCTTTGCCTTGCTCATGGTTCATAACAATCTTCCTCGCTTTCTTGAATCATTATATCAACAATAATCCGCGATTGTCATAAACAGAATCTCCATCACCGCCTTCATTGCGGATAGCGCGATCAAGCCCCATGATAGTAGCGACAACGCCATCAATCTTCTCAGTTGACTTGGCTTTGTCAGGCTTAATATTGCCGGCTGGATCAGTGCGAATGTAGATGTTATTCATCATCCAGCGCAGAACCGGCTGACCACCGTGAGCGATTTTCTTTTCTAAGGTTAAGCGCATCAGTTCTTTAGTTGGCGGGGTCATATCCTTGAAGCCCTGGCCAAAGGGAACCACAGTAAAACCCATACCTTCGAGGTTCTGAACCATTTCTACAGCGCCCCAACGGTCAAAGGCAATTTCTCGGATGTTGTACTTCTTTCCCAGTTCTTCAATAATGTGCTCGATGTAGCCGTAATGGACAACATTGCCTTCTGTTGTTTGCAAGAAGCCTTGTTGTTTCCAAATATCATAAGGAACATGATCTCGCCGGACTCGCAAATCAATATTATCTTCTGGAATCCAGAAGTAGGGCAGCAGGGTGAAGCCTTCACTGTCATCAAGTGGCGGAAAGACTAAGACAAAAGCCGTGATGTCGGTTGTCGATGATAAGTCAAGCCCGCCATAACAAGGTCGTCCCCGCAATTGATTTGGATCAACTGGAAAAGCACACGCGTCCCATTTGTCCATTGGCATCCAGCGGACATCTTGTTTTAAGCGCAGCTGGCGGAAAGTATTCTCTTCTGCCGGGTTTTCTTTAGCCGAATTATAGGCATCTTTTACCTTTTCCATGGCTACGGTAACCCCTAAAGAGGGATTGGCCTTTTTCCATACTTCTGGATCTGACCAGTCTTCTTCGCGATCAGCCCCATAGATAACCGGGTAAAATCGCGGGTCATGCTTGCGGCCTTCCATGATGTCGAGCGCCTTTTGATGAACTTGATAACAAATGGAATGCTCATCGGTTCCAGCAGTGGTAATCAAAAAGTAAAGGGGTTGAGTTCTGGCATCACCGGAGCCTTTAGTCATCACGTCATATAACTTACGGTTTGGCTGGGTATGCAGCTCATCAAAGATTACTCCTGAAACATTGAAGCCGTGCTTGGAGTAGGCATCCGCTGAGAGGACTTGGTAGAAGCTGTTGGTTGGTTCATAGATCAGCCGTTTTTGCGAGGCGAGGATCTTACAGCGCTTCTTTAAGGCTGGATTCATCCGCACCATGTCAGCCGCAACATCAAAGACAATGGCAGCTTGTTGGCGATCAGCGGCGCAACCATAGACTTCAGCTCGCTCTTCGCCGTCTGCACAACAAAGCAATAGGGCAACAGCGGCAGCGAGTTCAGATTTACCTTGCTTTTTAGGAATTTCTACATAGGCTGTGTTGAATTGGCGGTAGCCATTGGGTTTCAAAATACCAAAAAGGTCACGAATGATTTGTTCTTGCCAGTCGATTAATTCGAAAGGCTTCCCGGCCCAGGTGCCCTTAGTGTGACAAAGGCACTCGATAAAGGAAACCGCAAAGTCAGCGGCATCCTTGTCGTAAGTAGAATCTTTAGTCATAAAGCGGCTAGGCTGATAATTCTTGAGTTTATTCAAAGAGGGATCACATCCTTTCGGGTAGCTAAAAAGGCACTAACTATAGTGGTCAATGCCTTAGTTGGTTAATTGAATTTTCCTGTCATGATTAAGTTTAAATATCCGGCTCGATCTTCATGAATGTACTCGATAAGGTCGTGGCAGTTGTAGTAATAGGCTAAGCGCTCAACATTTGGCACATCAAACATGTTTACTTCGCCAGTATCTCTGATGGTTAAGACTTGCTTGCGAATCCGGTCGCGCTTAGCTAATTCATCTTCAATTCTACGCATGGTTAGTGGCCCCCTTCCTAAATTCACATGATCCATGAAGCTTACTCAGTAGAATCTTTCTTGCTTCCTTATACTTAGGCCCGATGAAGCCAAGCTGAAGGAGAAAACAGCGGAAAGCATAGCGCGGATTTTCGTATTCGCGCGGTTGCGTAATCACACGGGTTCGTTTTTTGGCGTAATCAACCAGGTGATTTAAAAAGAGCTGATAAGCCTGAGCTTCTTTTGGCTCGATTTCCTTAAACCAGTCTAAGCTCACTTTTTCGTCCGTTACCTCTAGCGGCAAGCTATCAATGGTAAGGACTTCTTTGATTAAGTTGCCCTTAGCCCAGATTAGCTGGCGCAAATGGTCGAGAGAAGATTCATCAAAATTCTGGCGGTTATAGCTGAGCTTTAGGTTGATTTTGTCATCTTTAGGATTAAATCCTTGCTTTGCCAAGGCTATTAATAAGGGCTGGATGTTTTCCTCCTGGTACACCAATTCACCATTTTGGGTGACAGTGTAGGGACCAATCTTATAAGCGTAGGTTGGTGTGTATTGGTATTCGGCCTTGCAGTTTGTGAAGTTGGCAATGGCCGTGACTAATTGCTTGCGGTTTTTACCTGTTACACCAAAGTTAATAATCATTTTCTGTACCTCTCTTTCGTTTTGGTACTGTATATATCACTCTGAAAGGCACAGATAGCAAGGATTTAGCGAGTTATTTATCACGCTTTACCACTTCAGAGTAGGGGATTGTTTTCCCATCTCGCTCCACAGATACATCTTGAACAGAGCCAACTTGCTCGATGTAGCGTTTGACAATGACATCGCAGTATTTTTCATCTAGCTCCATCATGAAGCAGGTGCGCTTGGTTTGTTCACAAGCAATTAAGCTTGAACCAGAGCCGCCAAAGGGATCAAGGACCGTGCAGTTGGTCATGGTTGAGTTCATGATTGGATAGGCCAAAAGTGAAATTGGCTTCATGGTTGGGTGTTCCTTGCTTTGCTTAGGTTTATTGAACTCCCAGATGGTTGATTCCTTGCGGCCAGTGTACCATTCGTGTTTACCAGTTTTCTTCCAGCCATAAAGAACGGGTTCGTGTTGCCACTGGTAAGGCGAGCGACCTAAAACTAAAGATTGCTTCTTCCAGATGCAGCAACCAGATAAATAAAAGCCAGCATCTTGAAAAGCGCGACGGAAGTTTAATCCTTCCGTATCGGCATGGAAAACATAGATGCTGGCATCATCGGCCATAGCTTGATTCATATTTTGAAAGGCAGCCAGAAGAAATTGATAGAACTTGTCACTGGCTTGATGGTCATTTTTGATCTTGCCAGCTTTGCTTTGGTAGTCGACGTTATAGGGTGGGTCAGTAAGAACCAAGTTAACCTGCGTTTTACCGAGCAACTTTTGGTAGGATTCTGCTTCAGTCGCATCACCGCAAAATAGGGTGTGGCGACCAAGATGCCAAATGTCCCCAGCTTGAGAAAAGGTGGGCTGCTTTAATTCAGCATCAACATCGAAATTGTCATCCTTAGTGTTGCTATCAGTTTCTAGCAGGTCGGCAATTTCACTTTCGTCAAAACCAGTTAGGGAAACATCAAAGGCAGATGCTTCTAAATCAGAGATTAAGAGGCCAAGTTTGGCTTGATCCCAGGCACCACTGATTTTATTTAAAGCAACGTTGAGGGCCTTTTCTTTGGCTTCATCAAAGTCAACAACTACACAGTCGACTTCAGTAAGACCTTCGTCTTGAAGGATTTTCAAGCGTTGGTGACCACCAATGACGTAGCCGGTTTGTTTATTCCAGATGATTGGGTCAACATAGCCAAATTCGTGAATTGAGCGTTTTAGTTTTTCAAATTCTGGATCCCCAGGCTTTAAATCTTTACGAGGATTATAGTCTGCAGGGATTAGTTTATTGATCTTTTGTTTGATAATTTGCATTAGTATTTTCCTTTCCGGGTTCTTAATAGCCGCTCCATCACATCATCTTGAGGAGTAGTGCCTTGATAAGCGGCCGCGTTGTTTTCTTTGACCACTTGAAAAATCTGAAACCAAAGCTGACTAGATTGCTTCATGTAATCCCGGCTCATTGCCACGTAAGGTGAAGCGATGGCATTGCCAGTTGTGGGGTGGCGGGCTAGAAAGCCAAACCTTGAGATACACTCTTCACATTGAATCCAGCGAATGACGCTGACTGCGTATTGCTCAATTAGCTGGGTGTTGACTAGTCGTTCACAGCCACGATCAACTAGCCACTGCCAAGTTTCTTTGAAGATGTCTGCGGCATCAAATTCGAGCCCGCTTTTTTGCTCGGCCTTCAGGTACTTTTTAACGGGAGGCATCACATGACCTTCAAGATTAGCGGGTTCTGGCAGGTCGATTACATTTGCTTCTTGCCCGTCAGCGAGCTTATCATGCAGTGATTTAGGTTTTCGTCCAGCCCCGACCCTTGCGCCACCCCGATTAGTACCATCTTTAGCCAAGTTATCCCTCCTCTCTAATGGTGGGGGTTAATACCCCGTTTGAAATCAAATTTTTGTACGCGAAGGCCCACGCCCGTTCCCACGGCGCCTTTTTGTAAGGATTTGAATGGCCCCTTCCTAAGTTAATAGTGATAAGCGCGCCTCTTTTGGTGCCAGCGGTCGTCCATTTGTGCGGTGATGCGTGAGTGGCAGGCTTTACAAAGTGCCATTAAGTTTTTGAAGTCATTAGTTCCACCGTGCTCAAGTGGCAAGACGTGGTGGACTTCAGTAGCCTTAGTAAAGCGATCTTGCGAGCGACACATCTCGCAGAAAGGATGAAGGCGCAGGTAGCGCTGACGAATCTTGGGCCAACCACGGTGGTAGCGTTGGTGATGAGTTTTTGGTCGTTGGTAGTGATTGTAATTGTGATTCATGACTTGAGTGTGCTTCTTGCAGTAAGTTTGATGAGTAAGCTGGGGGCAGCCAGGGTAGCGACACGGTTTCTTTGGTGCGTAAGGCATAAGCAAGCCTCCTTTCTGCGGGCATAATAAAAGCCCAGTGGTCGCTTAGAACCACTAGGCTAGTCGAGTAGCTACTACTTTACACTATTAGTATACCACCGCTCGATAAGAAAAGTGTTCGGATTTTTACCGACTTAGTGGTGGCTGCCATAAAGAAAAAGCGTCAGGTGATCGAGGGCTTGATTTTTCTTGTTGTAAGCAGTCGACTTGGCAATGAAGAAGTGGTTACTGACAAGTAATAGTCCCTTGTTTACTGATTGGTTAGGTGTTCGGTAACAGACATCAAGCAACCACTGCTCATCTTCAGTTAGTTCTTGCCAGGCGGGTTCAAACCACTTTAGGTAGGCTAGTGCTGCCTGGTAGCGTTCGTTGGCCTGTTCTAATTTTGTCAGGCCTTCAATCAGATGATCTTCTTGATGATTGCCAAAACTTGCTCTGCCAGTTGTTAATTTAGGTTGTGGGCTAGTAATGCCTAACATCTTATCTTGAAGATGGCTGCGCTGGTTTTGATAATCATCAATGATGAAGCGCATATCGTTGTAGTCTTTTAAAGCTGCGATGGTCGCATTGCGTTTATCCAAGTAGTTCCACATAATGTTGTTCATGCTCCTTACCTCCATTAAGTTCTGCCTTGACAGCTTCAATCAAGGCCAGCTGGCTCTTATCCTTTCTGGCTAAGGCCTGCATAATTTGTTCATCGATCGTGCCACTGGTAATTAAGTGGTGGATGACAACCGGCTCCTTTTGTCCTTGGCGCCAAAGCCGAGCGTTAGTTTGCTGGTACAATTCTAGACTCCAAGTCAGGCCAAACCAGATAAGGGTGGAGCCACCAGCTTGCAAGTTTAAACCGTGACCAGCAGCAGCTGGATGAATGATGCCGATAGGAATCCGACCCTCATTCCATTCTTTAATGTCGGCAGCGGTTTTAATTTCACGAACCTTGAAGCGCTGTTTAATCTGAACCAAATCATGCTTGAACCAATAGGCGATCAAGACTGGCTTGCCATTAGCGCCTTCAATTAAATCTTCCAGGGCATCAAGCTTTCTCTGGTGGATAAGAATCTGGTGTTTGTCCTCATCGTAGACGCAGCCGTTAGCCATCTGGGAGAGCTTATTGGCCAGCGATGCCGCATTTAAAGCATTGATTTGTTGGTGCTGGACCTCTACGATGAGTTGATTTTTCAAAGTATCATAGGCTGCTTGTTCACTGGGGCTTAACTTTACTTTGACTTGATTCATGGTTAAAGGCGGCATCTGCAAGTAGTCTTTACTGCGCATGGAGATGGTGATGTCATTAATCTGATCATAGATAGCCTCTTCGGCGTGTGGCTTTGGTTTATAGGTCCAAACCACATATTGATTACGTTTGTCTGGCAAAAAGTAACGCTCGCGATAATGTGAGATGTATCGTCCTAATCTTTGCCCCATGTCTAGCACCTTGAATTCGGCCCACAAATCCATCAAGCCATTGCTGGACGGCGTACCAGTTAAGCCGACGACACGTTTAACAAGAGGGCGAACTTTCATTAAGCTCCTAAAGCGTTTAGCTTGGTAAGACTTGAAACTTGATAATTCATCGATGACTAACATGTCAAAGTCAAAGGCAACCCCAGAATCCTCTACCAACCACTTCACGTTTTCGCGGTTGATGATGTATAGATCTGTATCTGCTAGTAGGGCAGCTTTGCGCTGGGCAGGGGAACCAATTACAACTGAGTAGCTGAGGCCTTTTAAGTGGTCCCATTTCTGGATCTCATCAGGCCAGGTGCTTTTGGCCACCCGCAATGGTGCAATCACTAAAACCTTGTGGACCTGGCCTTGCTGGATGAGTTGATTGATGGCGGTTAAAGTGATGACGCTTTTGCCTAAACCCATGTCCAGTAAAATCGCAGCAATGGGGTGTTCTAAGATAAAGTTAGTCGCGTAGGCTTGGTAAGGATGGGCTTTGTATTTCATTCAGGATTCCTCCAATCTGATTTAAGTTGTCACAGACAAAGACCTTAAAGCCCAAGTCTTGTAGTTGCTTGATACAGTTAACTTGCAGAGGGCGAGGGCGTTTGCCGGGAGCTTTCATTTCGACAAAGCCCATCAGACCGTGTGGCAGGAGCACAATTCGGTCTGGTACTCCGGCCATCGATGGTGAAGTGAACTTCAGGCACAGGCCACTGCGCTGTTTGGTGTCTTTAACAAAGGCTGCTTCAATTTGTTTTTCTCGCATTTGTAAGATCTCCTTTCAATTAAGTTTCATCCAGCTGTGTTGGTCGTGATGGTCATCTTCCTATCTTTCTATATATTTTATTTACTCTTTTTACCTTCTATATAAAGTTATAGAAGAGAGTAACACGACATACACAGTAAAGTTAAAGTGCTGATATAAAGACATTCTTGATGATGATTAAGTGCAGGTCGGTGTTAGTCGAGGAAGTCTTCTGCTTTCAGACATAAACCATAAACCAGGACCCCGCTATTTTTGCGATGACGTTTAAAGCCGGCATTTTCTAGAGCCGTGTAAAAGTCGGATGTGCTTCTAGTGTATTCTCCAATACCCTGACAGTATTCACGGTATTTTTGATAGAGTTCTCCCGACTTTTGCGTATAATCATGGCCAACCACACATTTTTCAGAAATGAAGTGTCCCAGCCAGTCGTTATCAGCGTGATAATCTTGAATGGCCTGCTTTACAACTTTGGGGGTGCTTAACTGGTAATTTTGCTGGATGATGCGCTGTGCACCCTCAATAATCCATTGCAAAACTGCTGGCCCCGCTTGCTCGGTTAAGTAGGCTGTGTAGTTTTTAATATCCGAGCGACTAGTGATTTTTGCCTTGAAGGGGATCACGATTAAACGTCGCCAAATACCGTCATCATTACCGCCAACATGGGGTAGGTAGTTGGTATAGAGGACAATCGTGTGGCTAGGTGTAAAGGAGAAGGGTTTCATATATTTCTTTTCGGCATAGATTTCATCCGTTGAACAGAGCTGCTTGATGGTAGAAGTGTTGAGCCGCTTACCTTCTTCAAGTTCAGCCGAGATAATGAGTCGCTTGCCCTTTACTTCTGCCATTTCAGGCTTAACATTGCGTCGGACACCAACAGTCAAAGCATCTGATGATAAATGGCCGGTATAGCTGCCAAGAACGCTAGCGATAGTGTTCCAAAAGGTTGATTTACCATTGCAACCATCGCCATAAGCAATAATTAGGGCCTCAAGGTAAACTTGACCAATGGCAACTAAACCGACAATTTCTTGAACATAATTAATTAAGCCCTGGTCATTACAAAAGAAAGTATTCAGGGATTCTTGCCAGACATCCATTCCTTGAGGACTAGGAGCGCAACTTGTAGATTTAGTAATCAACTCACTGGCCATAATATCTTGCTTGCCCCGCATTCCTTTTTTGAGATTGAATGGACCAACAGGTGTATTCAACAAGAATGGATCCGCGTCAAACTCGTTCAATTCTTTATTAAGTAGTGGCCGGGAGTTAATTAATACACCACTAATTCCGCGCACACTTCGTTCTTTTAAGATGAACTTTTGGTATTGGATAGCTTGTTCATAGTCATTTAAGGTTTGAAGTTGGGTATCGTTTAATTCTTTAATGGCTTTAGCTCGCCCGAGGTTTTTAACCAGCAAACTGACCCCATTTTGATTGATGACTTTCTTTGCTTGCTCAATGCGGATTTGAGCATCATTTAATTGCCTGTCAGTGAAGCGTTGAACTTCACCTAACGCTAAGGGTTCTGACTCCTGCCAAATCTTGCCATCAAACCACATGAAGCCCGATTGGCTGGTGTAACAAACTCGCTGCTTATAGTTATCAACAAAGACGTAAGTTTCGCCGGTATCAGAGTAATCACTGGGTTGTAGAGTATCATCGGGCTGATTGTACTCAGCTGGTGGCACATAGCCAGGCCGGGCGGCCATCTTCTTGCCAAACTTCAAAGCGCTGTGCCAGATTGCGTTGAGTTCCTGATCAGGTAATGGTAGATCACACTTATCGGCTTCATCAAGAAAGGCTTGGTAGGCCTGGTCAGTTGCACCTAGCCGCATAATGACTCGGCCAGCAAAATGAGAAAGGGTGGCATTGCGCTTGCCTTCTGGTATTTGGTTAGCTGCTTGATCAAAGAAACGTTTGCTCATCATGAACTGATCTACCGTTAAGCTGCCTTCATGCAAATCAACTTTAGTAGCAGGCGTGCCAAAAACAAACCGAGCCGCATCTAAAGCATTAGCATCAAAATAAGGAAAATACACGTGAAACTTTGGTCGAGCCGCTTTGCCATGTTTTTCCTTCATGTGGTTACGGGAAAAGGTAATCGCGTAAGCCACGTCTTCAAAGTAATTTGATAGATCGCTGGGTTTAATCCAGCCACCTGGGTCTTCGGTGTGGTCATTATCACAATCCATTACCAAGCAGTCAGCTTGAAGAAAATTAGCTAGCGAGCGTTGTCCATTTTTAAAAAGTCCGCAAACATGGTCATTTTTAACTGCCGTTTGCAAATCTGAAGCAGAATTAATTTCTTGGACACTTTGATAATGGGTGTTGCTGGCAATGCCGCTAACTGTTGCAACTGAAAGAGTGAACTTCATTTTTACCAAGCCTCCATATCTTCATTGAAATAGCGAACGGGGATATCTTTAGCAAAAGCCTTCTTGATGAAGAACTTCATGTCACGAGTCGGCACGCCAAAAGACCAGACTTCTTCGCACTTAGCTAATAGCACTAAGCAAAGAAAGTTCATCACTTGAAAATCATGGTAGTGATGGAGGTTAACAAACTGGGGAAAGTAGAGCTGAGGGCAAATTGGAATCCCGCCAACTTCGTGGATATAACGGCAATAATCCCGCACTTGAGTTAGAACCTCTCTATCACCTTTGACTACTTCGCTAAAAGGTGCAGCCACAAAAATTAATGGGCGGTAATTTGGGTTAGGTCGCCCTATGCGCAGCTTTTTGATAGCTTCTGGAGCTTGAAGAATTTCTTCTGACATTTGTTTCAGATCCTTTCTAAAATTACTATTTGGGGGCAAGAAAAAACGCCCTCATCTAATAGCCAGAAGAGAGCGAAAAATAAACCTATTTGAGTTAATCTTTTTGATAAAAATCACCAACAAAGCCAGCCGCATTTAAAATTAAGCCTTTAGCCCAGCTTGGCGTTTCAGTCATGATGGCAATAATTTCATCGAGAGACTTTCCTTTTGGGGCTTCAATTACCGTTTCATCGTGGATATGCATGACAGATGGGTAGCCGGCTTTTTCCAAACGAAACATAGCCCAAGCTAGTAAATCGCGACTAGTTGCTTGAACGATATTTTCGACCAGCTTAGCACCGTAAGTTTCAATTCGGCCCCACTTCTTGACCGTGTTAATTCCCATGAAGGTAATTGATTCACTGCCAAAACGGTTAAGGCCAATCTTAGGCTGGGGATAACAGAGCCTGCGACCAGAGCGCAGCTGAATAAAAAGGCAGTTGCCCTGGTAGCTGAAGTTCATTCCGTGCGTATTTGTATGAAGGTGAGTACGGATGCAGTTTTTAGCCGCTTGATCGACATCCCACCAAAATTGCACAATGTTGGGACTAGCCTCTCGCCACATGGTAACTAAGGGTGGTAGTTCGTCTTCGGTTAATCCCATCTTGGTTGCTCCCATGGCCTTTAGAGCGCCAACCGATCCCCCATAGCCAAGGGCTAGTTCGGCAATCTTACCTTTTTGACGCAGTTCGCCATTGATGCCATGTTTAACGACCGGCATGCCAAACATCTGACTGGCAGATTCACAGTAAATGTCTTTATTTTGCGCAAAGGCTTCTTGACGCCATGTTTCGCCAGAAAGCCAAGCAATCACACGCGCTTCAACAGCTGAAAAATCGGCTACGTAAAATGAATAGCCAGCTTTAGGGATAAAAGCCGTCCGGATGAGTTGAGAAAGCACATCGGGAACGGAATCATAAAGTAGCCCGAGTGTTTCAAAGTTGCCTTGCTTGACCAAGCTACGGACAGCTTGCAATTCTGGTAGGGAGTTGCGGGGCAAGTTTTGTACTTGAACCAAGCGTCCAGCCCAGCGACCTGTGCGGGTAGCTCCATAAAATTGCAGGAGACCATGGACTCGGTGGTCGTCGCTCATAGCATTTTGCATGGCCTGGTATTTCTTGATGCTAGATTTAGCCAGAAGTTGGCGCAGGGTGAGCACCTCTTTAACTTGGCCGCTGCTAGTTTTTACTAAGTCGGCAACCGCATCTTTAGCCAGGGAATCAACCTGAATGCCTTGCTCGTTCAGCCAAGTCTTTAGCTGGAGTGGTGAGTTAGGATTATCAAGGCCGGTGATCTTTTGCGATTTAGCAAAGTATTGCTTACGGAAGGTTTGGTCACACTTGATGGCATTATCGACTAGCTCTTGGTCAATTAAAATCCCGCGGTCGTTGATCCGTTGGTCCATCCAGTAGAGTTCCCATTCTGATTGGGGGACTAGATAAGAACCGAGCTTTTGTGAGATAGCCATTTCAACTTCCACGTCACGCTGGTTATATTCCTTGAATAGTTGCCACTTATCTGGAGCATGGTAGGGAAAATTCCGGGTGCGACCTTGGTTAATTTTAGTTGGCATGCAAGGCGTGCAGAAATATTTCACTAGTTCTTTACCCGCAGTAATTTTCTGTTTGTCCAGTCCCAGAACTGCACCGACATCTTTAAGTGAGAGTGGCAAGCCCAATGTCGCAGCCCAAACCCTAGAACAGTGCCAACCTTGTGGATTTAATTGGTGTCCGACAAAGCTGGAGAGACAGACGCGTTCAAACTGAGCGTTGAAGGCTGACTTGATAATCCGAGGATCATCGAGGGCTTGATAAATTTCTGTTGGAATTTGTTCACCTTGGGTTAGATCAATTACTTCTACTGGGCCAAAATCAACTGAATAACCAAATAGTAAGAGTTCAAAATAGCTACTAGCAGCATAAGGATAAACGCCACTCTTAGCTAAGTTGACACTAGAGTAGGTTTCAATATCAATCGAGATTTGATGCATAAAATCATCCTTTCAAAAAAGAGCAGCACATTGGCTACTCTTAAGTCTTATTAAGCTAAAAAGTCAGGTTCGCTTTGCTCGCCAATTGCCGTGAAGTCATCACTAGCACTGCTATGACCACCTAAAGGTTCACCGTCACGGATTTTTTGGATATTGCCCAAACCACAAGCAACTCCGCGATTACCATTGGTATTGAAAGCATAAAAGCTGATTGAAACCCGCGCATAACAACCACTGTAGACTTCAGTTTGGTCAAGAATTGGTTGAACTTGTTTATCGACAATTTGTGGAGCGGTGATCGAATTGGCATTAATGAAGTAAGCATCCTTGTAGTTAACATCATCTTTTTCCAGGTCACCATCGCGAAGTGGCAGTTTTAAGGCCGCCTTATTAGGCTTTTTGCCACCAAACTTACCGATGCCTTCTTCAATTGCGACATCAATGGCTTTTTCGATCGCAGTTACAGTCTTAGTGTCAGACTTAGGGATAATCAAGCTAACAGAGTATTTTTCCTTGCCGCCATTGATGGACTTAGGCTCCCAGATGTTAGCGTAAGAAAGACGAGTATTGATTCCAGTAACAACTTTAGTATTTTGAGACATATTATTGTTCCTCCTTGAATTCATCAGCTGGGTTAGATTTAGCAATGTTTGGCCGTGGATCGCCATCAGCTACTAGCGTAGGTTTTCCGGATGGCTTGTAGACTTGATCACCCACAAGTTGGTCGAACTTTTGCTTGCCCAGTTGTTTTTCTAACTTAGTAATTGGTAGTAGTTTCTTCTGATAGATGTCAGTATAGCCGGCTGCCTGCAATTTTTCTGCGACTTTGTCTTCGTCGCGGTAGTGGCGAATTGAGCGACCTTCAACTAATTTAAAACCCGGCCAAATTTTGCCATGGTTGATAGCTAAGTCAGCAGCATAAGCTTTGACTTCATGAGCCCAACGATTGAGATCATCAACGTGTTCAAGCACTTCCCTAACTTCCGCATCGGTTAAAAGGTGAGGTGAAGCTAGCTGAAAACGTTCAAGCTTGTGATGATAATCGTAGCGCGCTCTTAGAACTGCATTGCAGGTTGAAAATTGACACCAAGGCCCATATCTGACACTGCCTTTACCCATGAAAGCTAACTCAGCTTTTTCCTTCAATTCAGTATTGGCCCAGTGCATCAGGTCTTTGACTGGGATAGACCAGGTACTGATGTTGTCCATGCGGGGTTGAAAGATAGTAGTTTCTACCTCGTCGATATTGTAGAGATTGCCAAACATCGCTAAAGCGCCAAGTGCATAGAGTTTCATCTGTGGATTATCGCGAGCAACTACTTTTACACCTTTGCCGTACTTGAAGTCGATAATGTGTAGTAAGTGGTCACTGACAATGACACAGTCGCCGGTTCCAAAACCTTCTGGAACATACTTGGAAAAGTCTAGCTTCAGCTCGACCTTGATCAAAGGATCCTTAGCAAACTTTTTTGCTTTAGTATATTGTTCCATAATATAGGAAGTGTAATCGTCGGTGAGTAGCTCCATTTCATCGCACTGGTAGTCGGAAGCTGGCCGTGGAAACTTCAGATCACCTAAAGCCCGGTGGACTTTGTATTCGGCTAGAGCATGAGCGGCGGTTCCTTCTGCGGCAGCAGTTGAAGTAGGATGCGGGAAGTATTGCTCAAGTCTTGGCAGTGGCGGAGCGCTGAGCCAGCGGTGGGCGTTTGAAGCTGATAAAAGCGCATGTTTAGTTGGACTAGGCATGATCTAACGCCTCGATACTGTAGTAAAGTTCTTCATAGTCTTTGGGATCGACATCCGATAACTTTTCGGCCTTGAACTGATGAAGAAGGTCCCGCACTTCCTTAGTTTTGCCAGCAGCAGCTTTTTCAGCTAGTTTTTGGCGGATCAATTCTTTATCGGCTTGGACGTCACGCTTTGGTGCTTCAATCTCTTGCTCACTTTCATCAGCATTGATATTTGCCAAGGTGTCTTGAAAATCTTGAATCGTCTCATTTAATTGTGCGAGGGATTCACTAAGTTCACGGATGTTTTCGACAAATTCTTTAGTCTTGCTCATGCGTATTTTCCTCCTTGATGCGAATTTGTTTAACACTTGGACCAGGAGCAATTACCAGTACTTGGTTTTTACTTCCTAATAGGTAACGAAGAATTCGTTCACGAATCGTCAGTTGTTTAAAGCTAACTACGCCGTTAGAGCGAGGCTTGTTAGCAACTTAGATGGTAAGTTGATGTTGGGCCATAGTGGTCATCATTCCTTTCTACTGAATTTGGTGGGTTTAATAACCTCACACTTATTTGCCAGATGAAGGAGGGAAATAAACCTCCTTGGAGCAAAATTTTTAAATTACTTTTCTGCGTAATTCTCGTAGAATGTCCGCAGCCTCTTCTTAGCAGCTTCTAAATGTTTGTGAACCATCATCGGTGAGATATGCATTTGTTTAGCAATGATGTTTTGCTTTTCGCCTTTAAAGAAGAAGTGCTTGATAACATATCGTTGTTTGTCTGTTAAGGTATCTAGAGCTTCTGGGAGTAAAGCAACTAGACGTTTTTGTTCAGTAGCATCCTCTTGAGCGATTAACTGATCAAGAATTGCCTCTTTACCATAAGTTGAAGTAGCTTCAATTGATGCACGGTCTGCTAGACTACTGAATGAATCATTTTCGACTTCTTCTTCATTAGCTGATGATTGGAAGAACGAGTCTTGATATCGATAAAAACGATGGTCAGAATTGTACTGGTCATTATTAATGTCAAGAATGACTTCACCAACCGCTTCATCAACGGTGACAGTTTGACCAGACATTCCTTTGATTCGAACGATAAATCCACTGTCTTGCTTAGTAACTACTTCATAATCCGTTTTCTTGAAAAACAACATAAAAATTCCTCCTCTTGGATCTCCCAAGCGAAGAAATTGAAAGGACGCAAAAAGCCACTAGAAAAGCGCGTTAAACAGACCTAAACGACTAAATCGCTTGGGTACTGCAACAGCGCCTTACTAGTGGCTTTGTTACAGAATGATATTTAATTCGGTAGCATGCTAGTAACAGATATTGGCCTTATACCTCATGCTGAACAGCTAAAAAAATATGCGAACGCATAAATTTAATGTTGAGCATCCACTCCGACGCATTTATAATTTAATGTGTGTAGGGGTATTGGTGCCGAGCACTAATCTCTAGCTGATGGTTTGATAATAACAATGTAAGGAAAATGCCTCAGCCAGAAAAAGTCAGATTTAGACAAAAAAGGTCAAATTGGGTGGAGTGACGTTTATGGATGTGAGTTTTAATCAAATACTCGGGATCTTAAAGAAGTACTGGACGGATAAAGATGGTACAGCGGGATATGATGTAGCTAGAAAAGTCATCAGCCTTATAACTACTGAGAAATTGCATGAGTTTAAATCCGATACAACTTACAAAACTATTTTTGCAACTGGTCCATCAAAAAGAGTGACTGCAAAAATACTTAACAATTTAGCCGGAGTAAGTATATTTG
This sequence comes from Limosilactobacillus sp. C0001E2, assembly GCF_056590915.1. Classification (NCBI taxonomy): domain Bacteria; kingdom Bacillati; phylum Bacillota; class Bacilli; order Lactobacillales; family Lactobacillaceae; genus Limosilactobacillus; species Limosilactobacillus sp. C0001E2. The sequence continues at coordinate 271,110 of NZ_JBWPXC010000002.1, forward strand.
CGGATTATATAGAAGAAAATATCTCTGAAAATGGTAGAAGTAACCTTGCTAAAGACCTTAAAAAACTTACTGGAGTGCCTATGGATAGAGGTACAGTTGGGAGGGTATGCTATAACTTATTGGTTGATTCTCTGAAAGAAGGCAGCCATCTAAAAAATAATAAAAATAAAAAATCCCCACTCAAAAAAAGTGAGGAGGAAAAAATCGATGTTCGTAGTGGAGTTCATCAATATATAAGGTATGTGCGTGATAAAGAAGAAATCGATGTTGACGGAGTTTCTTTTAAAGTGTCTAAACACTTAATGAGCAACGAATTAGAAGTAACGCGTACTCTACCGTATTGTTATGCCCTTTTTGAAGCGTATTCGGAAAAAGGAAAACAAAATATTACTGCTGAAAACATAGAAAATAGTGATTATAAGAACCATTTTGAGAGACAAAAAAGGTGTTTTAACGAAGCTGCTTGGTATGAACGATCTTTGAGAGATACGGTGGTTGATTTTGATGATCAATATGATTTATTGAAACAGGATGTCTATGAAGGTATTGAGCCCGTTTATCATGATGAAGACTTCGGCACTGATGGTATCAAGAGGTTAAAAAAGGTTCATCAGCAAGTGGTTATTCTGCAGCTGGACAGATCAAATTTGAAAAATATTGACAATATCCTTGGAAACGACACTAAGAAGGGATTATGCCATGTTTTAGTTAATGATGGGAAAATAAAATCGTGGGTGAAGGTAGATTACGATGAAGTTATTTAATAGCAGATTTGAACTCGTATTACGAGTAATGTTGATACTTAAGAGTGCTAACAAAATAACAAAATCAAAAATATTAGCACTTGATCTAATGTCTACCTATGGTAAATCTTGTAAAATCGCAAATGAAAATTTGCATGGCAACAATCAGTTTGATATTTCAGAGGTAGCCATTCGAAAAAAACTAATTGATCAGGCAATCGCATATTTACGCTTGTATGAGCTAGCCGAGGAACTTTATGATTCAAGCTTAGGGTATACATACAGGCTGACAAGTAATGGAAGAAAAATTATTGATCAAGTCAATGATGATTACTCAAACAGTTATCAAAGGACTTTAAAAAAAGCAATTAAGTTAATTGGTAACAGAGATGATGAACAATTATTTTCAATGCTTAGCAAGCAATTTGATATGGAAGTGGGGTGATTGAATTGTCTTTTTATATCAAATCGGTGTGTGTTCAGGGGCATGGAGTTGAAGATGCAATCGTAAAATTTACGAAGGGCTTTAACTTGATTGAAGGTCTTTCAAATCATGGAAAGACAATGATTGTTCAGTTTATTGAGTATGCTTTTGGCGGTAGAAATCAGAAAGATTCGCTGTCCTTAAATATTGATAGTACAAGCTATACAACAGTAAAAGTAACGCTTCAAACAGAACAGGGTGAAGTAGAGTTAGTTAGAAATTTAGTTAAGAATAAGAGCACGATCAGAGCTATAAGCCAGGACAAAAGATTGCTAAGTGGGGACTACACTGCAAATAGCAGTACCGACAAAAAATTAAATATCGGTATTGCACTCTTACAATTAATAGATATGCCAACGGACCTATATCTCCCCAAAAATGAAAAAAGAGATCCAGGGCATGTTTCTTTCAATGTCTTGAAGCCACTGTGGTTACTAAATGAGAATGATATGCCGAATGATGATTCGGTACTGTTACCATCTAGCAATAGCGGCCTTTTCCTCAGCTCCCTACTGTATCTATTAAATGGAAAACGGATTGATACCTATAATTGGCAGGAAATTGAAAAAAGAAGGATTGTCAGAGACTATATTTCTGGGCAAATAGAAATGGCGGAGGATAAAAAATCTCGGTTAAGACAAAAAAGCAACGGAAATGAACCAAAACTACAGACGGAACTTGATAATTTAACTAAGCAATTAGATGAAGTATCCGTTCTTGTAACAGATAAACTCACTAAAAGTAAGGAACTCTTCAACCAGATGAGTGAGCTTAATGACAATCTGGTAGCAGCAGATGTAACCTTATCAAGGTATGAGTCACTGAAAGGGCAATATGTTTCTGATATTAAAAGGTTAAGCTTCATTGTTGATGGGGAAGTCGCCTTTGAAAACATTGAAGAACCTTTATTTTGCCCAGTATGTGGACAGCCAGTCATTAATGTAGAAAGCGAAACTAAGCACGTTGAAGCAGCCCAGAAAGAACTTTCTAGAACCTTAGCCTTATTAAACGACCTTGAGCAAGCAACAGCTAGTCTTGCCGAGGAGAAACTTTCTTTGCAAAAAAGATACGCTGAGCTAGAAAAGGAAAGTAATGCGATCCAAATAGAGCTTAATGAGAAGCTATATCCACGGTTGGATAAAATAAAAACAGCTGAAAAAGATTATCGAGAACAGATAGAGGTGGTATCGCAGGTTAAGGTTTTTGATGCCTTATTAGGAAAATGGACATTGAAGATTAACGAATTAACGGATGAAGGAATACCAGAAAAGGATGTTAAATTCAAACCAAAACAAGAGCTGGGAGAAAATTTTTATGATGATATGGGCGATATTTTAAATTGTCTGTTAGAAAAGGGAAACTACCCTAAACATCATGTCGCAACTTTTGGTCAAACTTCATTTGATATTATGATTAACGGTAAAAAGAAAAAAGTTAGTCATGGTAAAGGTTTCAGGTCATATTTGAATTCTGTTACAGTTATGGCTTTGAGCAAATATATAAATAAGAATGCACTATATAAACCTGAGTTTCTAATCATCGATACGCCACTTGAAGGACTATCAGAGAAATATAGTGATAATCCTAATGAAAGTATGAAACATGGCATTTTTGAGCTTTTCATAGATAGAGGCAAGAGTTACCAGACGATTGTTGTTGAAAATCCAGACCATTTACCAAGTGATATAGATTTTAAACACGAAGATATCAATGTGATTAGCTACGAAAATGAAGAAGGATTTTTAAAGGAAATCTAGGAGGTTCAAATGCAAATTAGCTATAACAAGTTATGGAAGCTATTAATTGACCGTGGCATGAAGAAAAAAGAACTGCAAGAAGCCAGTGGTGTTAGTGCTGCTTCAATTGCTAAATTAGGTCGCAATGGCAATATTACGACTGAGGTGTTATTGAAAATCTGTATCGCACTTGATTGCGATATCAGTGATATTTGTGAAGTAGAAAGAAAGTAAGGGGTGAATTCTCATAGCAGAAGAAAATGAAATCTCATTGTTTGATGAGAAAGAATTCACGGTAGCAGCAAAACCATTTGAATTACAAGAAACAATCGAATCGGCTGAACTGATTAAATCAAAAGAACGAGTCCAAAATCATGGTGAGGTCTTTACCCCCAAATGGATGGTGCAAAAAATGCTATCCGAACCGGCAATTCAAGAGAAAATTAAAGATATTCACGCGACCTTTCTGGAACCCAGCGCGGGGGAAGGGGCGTTCTTGGTCGAGATTTTGCATCAGCGGTTAACTTATCTTGATCAGCAGGTTAGTAAGACGAACTGGCCAAAGCAGGCAATATGGGCGTTGATGGGTATTTATGGTATTGAACTTTTGCAAGACAACCTTCTTAAAGCTAGGGATGCAATGCTAGAAGTGGTGATTAATCACTACCAAGCAAAGCTGCAAAAACACCTGAGCGTCAAGACGGAATTCTATAAGGCAGCTAAGTTTGTGATTGCAACTAATATAGTCCAAGGAAATACGCTTGAGTACACTACAAACGAGGGCCAGCTGATTGAGTTTAGCCATTGGTGGCCAGTTGATGGGAAGGTTCAACGTGAGGTGTTTACCTATAAATCATTATTTAACAATAGTGATATTGATGATGTAGGGGCTGCGGAAGGACAACTTAGTTTGTTTGGTGAGTTAAAGACAGAAGCTGAAAAAGAATATGCATTATGTGATGTATTGAAGGTCTACAAGGAGGAACGGGAAAATGAGCGGTGAAGATAATCAATTTAAGTTTGATGTGGTGATTGGGAACCCGCCATATCAGGAAGATGGTAAGGGAGATAATGCTCGTGCGGAGCCAATATATCATTATTTTATTGACCAAGCGTACAAAGTATCGAGTATAGCTGAATTTATCACTCCTGGAAGATTTTTGTTTAATGCAGGCCAGACCCCTAAAAAGTGGAATAGACAAATGCTAAATGATGAACACATTAAGGTTACTTTCTATGAGCAAAAAAGTAGCAAAGTATTTGCAAACACTGATATTAAAGGTGGAGTCGTGGTTACTCTAAGAGATGATAAGAGGCAAGAAGGCCCCATTGGTGTATTTACTCCATTTGGAGAACTAAACAGCCTCGTAAAGAAAGTCTGGAGCGATAGTAACCAAGACTCCCTGATGACTGTTATTTCTGCACGTGGTACTTATCGTTTTTCTGAAAAAATGTTTCAAGATTTTCCTGATGCAAAAAATGCAATGGGGAAAGGTTCTGGAAATATGATTGTTTCAAACTCTTTTGATCGATTACCAGATGTTCTACAAAAGGAACAAAAGGAATCCACAGACTATAAAATTCTTGGTAGGTATAATGGAAAAAGAGAATATCGCTTCATTGTCAAAAATTATGTATTAATGAATGAATATATCAACAAATATAATGTTTTTGTTCCTGAAGCTAATGGTACAGGGGCAATTGGAGAAGTGCTTTCAACACCCCTAATCGGGGAACCCCTAATCGGGCATACTGATACCTTTATTTCAATCGGAATGTTTGATAATCAATATGAAGCAAAAAATTGCTTGAAATACATCAAGGCTAGGTTCGCTAGGACAATGCTAGGTGTACTAAAGGTTACACAGCACAATCCTAAATCGACTTGGAAATATGTCCCTCTCCAAGATTTCACCGCAAACTCCGATATTGACTGGACTAAATCTATCCCAGAAATCGATCAACAACTATACAAGAAGTACAACCTTTCTCCGGAGGAGATCGACTTCATTGAAACCCATGTAAAGGAGATGGACTAACATGAATGCACCAACAATTAAATCATTCAAAAAGATCATCCCCATGATTTATGCCTATACCACGCCTAATGATATTTCTCATCGGGGTTGGACGAAGATTGGCTATACCGACCGCCAATCTGTCGAAGACCGAATTAGGCAACAAACCCATACTGCGGATGTCAAAGCTGAAATTCTCTGGAAAGGTAACGCCCGCTATCAAGATGGCTCAGATGAGACTTTTACCGATCATGATTTTCACTATTACTTAACCAGTAAACGCCATGTTGAACGCAAACCAAAGACGGAGTGGTTCCACGTCGACGGCGATACTTCCCACCAGTATTTTTATAAATTTACGGAACGGGACTTTAGTGATGTTCAAGGCACCGATGGCACCCAGTATGAATTGCGTAAGGAACAGCAACGAGCGGTAGATCAAACCATCGATTACTTCCTTAATCACGGCAATGAGTTCTTGTGGAATGCCAAGCCCCGCTTTGGGAAGACCTTAACCACTTATGATTTAGTTCGTCAGATGAACATGCAAAATATCTTGGTGGTAACTAATCGACCAAGCATTGCCAATTCTTGGTTTGATGACTTTGATAAGTTCATTGCTTGGCAGACTAACTTCAAGTTTGTGAGTGAAACGGATGCCTTGAAGAATCGTCCGGTTCTTTCCAGGGATGAATTTATCAACACAATCTCGGATGGTAAAGAGTATGGACAAATTGCCTTTGAGAGTTTGCAAGGGGTAAAAGGTTCTGTCTACTTTGGCGGGAATTACGACAAATTGAAGTGGATTAGTGAACTGAACTGGGATTTGCTGGTAATCGACGAGGCTCATGAAGGAGTAGATACCTACAAGACCGATAAAGCTTTCGATAAGATTAAGCGCAAGTACACCTTACATTTGACTGGAACACCATTTAAAGCTTTGGCGAAGGGGAAGTTTGCTTCAGACCAAATCTATAATTGGTCTTATGCGGATGAACAGCAAGCTAAACTGGACTGGGATGAAAATCAAGAAGGTAGTAGCAATCCTTACGAAGTGATGCCCCAATTGAACATGTACACCTACCAGGTATCAGCAATGATGGCTGACGAGTTAAAGGGCAAGGTTAAACTTGATGATGGTGATCAGGGCGACCCAGCCTTTGATCTTAACGAGTTCTTCAAAACAAAGGAAAATGGTAAATTTGTTTACGATGAAGCCGTCGACCGTTTCTTGGATGCTCTGACCAAGCAAGAGAAGTATCCCTTCTCAACACCAGAGTTACGACAAGAGCTGGCGCATACTTTCTGGCTATTAAACCGAGTCGACAGTGCTAAGGCTCTAGCTAAAAAGCTAAAGGCCCACGATGTCTTTGGTGAATATGAAATTGTCTTAGCTGCCGGCGATGGTAAGCTTGATGATGATCAGTTGAATGAAGATCAGTTGGAACAGGCTAATGAAAAGTCCTTTGATAAGGTCCAGCGTGCGATCGCAACTCACGATAAAACAATCACTCTCAGTGTAGGACAACTAACAACTGGGGTAACTATCAAGCCTTGGTCAGGGGTACTAATGCTCTCTAGTATGAAGAGTCCTTCAGAATACATGCAGGCAGCTTTCCGGGCGCAAAATCCTTATATTTTCGATCGAGATGGTGAGCTGGTTCAAAAGCAAAATGCTTATGTTTTCGACTTTGACCCAACTAGAACCTTGACTATTTTTGATGAATTTGCCAACAATTTACTAGAAAAGACGGCTAATGGTAAGGGCACTGCAGAAGAGCATGAGGCCAACATTCGGCAATTATTGAATTTCTTCCCGGTAATTGGTGAAGATGAGGATGGTAAGATGGTGGAATTAGATGCCAAACAAGTTATGTCAATTCCACGCCATCTAAAGTCTCAAGAAGTTGTTAAGCGTGGTTTCATGAGTAACTTCCTCTTTACTAATATCAGCCGAATCTTTAGTGCTCCAACTGAAGTGCGTGAGATTCTGGATGGCTTAGTGACTGCTAAGGAAGAAAAAAGCAAAAAGAGTCAGTCAGCAATTGAAGGTGCAAAAGACGTTGCTGTTAATGATCAAGGCGAAGTTGAGATTCCTAAGGAACGTGTGATTGGCAAGTCTAAGGATCTTTTTGGCGATAAGGTTTATAGTGATATGGGACAGCAGGTTGCTGATGCCGTTACTAATACAGATCAAACAGATTTTAAGTCTGCAGCTAAGGAGATTGCTAAGCAGTTGAATGATTTTGTTGGTAAAGAAGTCGTTAATCGGGTTAGTGACGATTATGGTTTGAGCAAGTCTGAAGCTAAACGTTATCAAAAGCAAGTAGAAAAGGATACCGAGCAAGCCTTCCATCAACTTGCTGACGAACTAAATGATAAGAAGAAGTTAGCTGAAGTTGACTACAAGCAGAAACAAGCGGCTGCACGGAGCGAAGATGAACTGCATGAGGCAGATCAGGAATATGAAGCAAGGTCGGAAGCTATCTTACAAGAGTTTACTGAGAAAGCTCGCCAGCAAGTTCAAAAGACTGTTGCTGATACGCCTGCTAATGTAATCGAACGAGTGGAAAAGCATCAAGAAGAGCAAAAGATGAAGAATGTCGAAGAGGACGCGCGGGCTCACTTACGTGGCTTTTCACGGACCATTCCAAGCTTCATTATGGCTTATGGTGATGAAAACTTAACCTTTCAGAACTTTGATGATTACACGGAAGACGATGTCTTTAAAGAAGTAACAGGGATTAGTGAAGATCAATTCCGTTTCCTTCGTGATGGTGGCGACTATGTTGACGAAGCTAGTGGTGAGAAGAAGCACTTTGATGGGCACCTCTTTGATGAAGTAGTCTTCAACGATTCCATTCAACAATTCTTGGAATTAAAGGAAAAGCTAAGCGACTACTTTAATGAAGCTAACGATGAAGATATTTTTGATTATATTCCGCCACAAAAGACCAATCAGATTTATACACCAAAAGCGGTAGTTAAGCACATGGTCGATGATTTAGAAGCTAATAACCCAGGAATTTTTGCTGATCCTAATAAGACTTTTGCGGACCTTTACATGAAGTCTGGGCTCTACATTACAGAAATCGTCAAGCGCCTCTTCCAAAACGAAAAGATGAAGGAATTATTCCCGGATGACCAGGAACGTATCGAGCATATTATGAAGCATCAAGTTTATGGTCTGGCTCCAACTCGGATCATTTACTTGATTGCAACTAATTATATTTTTGGTTTTGATGAAAGCTTAAAGAATTCAGTGCTTGGTAAACATTTCAAGCAAATTGATGCTGCCGAATATGCGAAGAATGGAACGCTAGAAGAGGTAATTCAAAAAGAATTTGGAGGTGAGAAATAGGGTGAAAGCAGACAGTATTCATTTGTTTGACTTCCTTGAAAATGGAAAGACCATCTTTGAAATTCCTGTTTTTCAACGAAACTACGAATGGGATGAGCAGCAATGTAGCCAGCTGTTTAAGGATCTGACCATTGCCGCTGAGGATGATCAAGATCATTTTATTGGGGCAATTGTCTATGTTGCTGAAACGGGTCGGAAGCTGAGTCATATTTACCGAATCATTGATGGTCAACAACGGTTAATGAGTTTAATGCTTCTTTTGAAGTCCTTAGCTGATGTAAATGACCAAGTGCGGGCAGAGATTCAAGAGCAGTATTTGACCAACAAATATCTGGAAGAAAATAATCATCTCAAGTTGAAACCCGTTGCTCATGATATGGAAGCCTTTGAGGCCGTGATGAATGACCGACTCGATCAGTATAATGACCCTTCTAAGGTAGTCAAAAACTATCAATATTTCAAAAAGCGGATCCAACAATCCGAATTCTCAAGTACGGAACTCTATGAGGCCTTGAACCATTTCAATATGGTTTATATAGAGCTGACCAATGATGTGCAAGATGAGAATCCGCAGGTGATTTTTGAAAGTTTGAACTCGACAGGGGTATCCCTGTCTGCATCCGACTTGGTGCGTAACTTTCTATTAATGAAGCTAGATTCAGATAAACAATCTCGCCTATACCAAGAATACTGGGTTAAAATGGAGAGAATTTTCACAACCAATACCTTTGCAGATTTCATCAGATTTTACTTAACGATGAAGATGCACAAGATGATTAATAAAGCTAAAATCTATCCGCTTTATAAAGAGTTTTACTATGGACAGGGGTTGGACTCTGAAGAAGCCCTAGCTGATCTGTATCGGTTTGCCATTTTTTATGATCAATTGATCCATGCTGAGACCGGAATTCAGGAGTTAAATTCAATTTTGCGTCATATTAATGCCATGGACAGTCGAGTGGTTTATCCTTACTTTTTCATGATGCTGGAGATGGCTTCAACGGGTGAAGTTAGTCAGGATGATGTGGTTGAAGTTGCTCGGATCATGGAAAGCTATCTTTTCCGACTGAAGGCATGTCAACTCCCTACTAATGGGTTAAATCGCATGGTAATTGCCTTATGTGATAAGACAAAGGCAGCTGGCGATTATCGGGCAAGGTTAGTTTCATTACTGAATACTTCCTTCCCGGATGATAAAAAATTTGCAGACAGCTTGATGAATGTTAACTTGTACAGTCTACGAAATAATCTAGCTAAATTGGCATTAGTGGTTCTAGAAGAATCGCGGACTAAGGAAACCATCGACTTTGATGATGCTCAGGTTGAACACATTATGCCACAACGGCTAAACAATGACTGGCGAATTGAACTCCCTAATGCTAACCGGATTAATGAAGAATTAGGTGGGGTAATTGGGAACCTAACGTTAACTAAATATAATCAGGAAATGGGAAATAAGGTATTCAGTGAGAAACGAGAGGTTTATCAAACATCCAATGTCAGCCTAACCAGAGAAATTGCCACTGATTATTCAGTTTGGAATAAGGATAGCATTGTTAAACGGACGGAACAGCTTACCCAAGAATTGATTGCAATCTTCCCGAAACCAGTTGATACACTTCAAGTTGAAAGTATGACTGGCGAACATGCAATCACGGAATCGATTGATATTACTGGTAAAAAGCCAACTAGATTAACCATTAACGATGAAGATATTCCGTTAGACTCTTGGCGTAAGATGTTGATTAGTTTCATGGAGTATATTTGGCGATTAGATAGTCGTAACTATGAGAAGATTAAAGGTGACAGTTCCTTGAATAAGATGCTGTTTGCTAGTCAACGGTCGCCAGAAATATTGGATAATGGAACCAGTATTGAAACCAACTTCTCAGCTAATGTGGTTTTAGCTTTGATTTCTAAGATAGCTGAAATCTGTGATATCGCCGATGAAGTATCATATACGATCAAGTGAGGTGCTTAGATATATGGCTGAGATTATTGAAAAAATGACACCAGAAAAATTTGTTGATAGATTTAGTGAGTTGATGATGGATCAAGGAGTCCATAATATTTTGGTGAGGGGATACTTTGATGATGATAAAGTATTATTAACTTTCGGAATTTTAAATGATTTGCCACATTATAAAAATGGAACATTAGTAATAGGCAATACGCGAGTTCAAGATGAAAAAATTTTTTGGAACGTGGACTTCGTAAGACATTACCTCGTTTTAATTTAAGAGATATTTTTAAAATTTACGGATTGAATATTCAATTTACACAATGGAAAAAGAATAGGGACTTTCGATTTAATGACAATAAGGATTTTGCAATCTTTCATCCAGTCCAAACAGCGATAAGTGATCTTTCAGAACGAGATAAATTTCGAAAAGTATTGGCAAACTCAAAGGCTAGAAAGAACATTTTGATAACCACCAATGATTTCAACAATGATCCGGAAAAAATATATGATATTGTTAACGCAGTGCTAATTTTGGATACAACAGCTGTAAATGAAAAGAATAAACAAACCTATGACACGATAAAAGCAAATTTAGCAGCTGATGGCAAGGAAGAGCCATATTGAGTGTGTAGTAATTTTTGCTGATTGTTTTTAGATTACGTAGCAAAAATCAAGGTAGGTTACTTGTATTTGGCACTGATGGTTAGAATATCAATGTTCAAAGAAAACTAAGCAGCCTTAAAGATAGCTACTTAGGCTACTAAAAGATCGTCCGCAACTGGCCAAAGTTAACGGGACGGTCTTTTAGTATGTGCAGAATGTGGACAATAGGGTGGCCTTTCCGCTACTTTTGGGGCGCCTTTTTAGCTAACTCTTCTCGACGTTGCTTGATGGCTTCTTCAATCTTCACTAGATCTTCTTCATTAGCTAAATTAAGAATGTATTGTTGAGCTCGAAAAGTCTCTGAAGCATTGTTCCATTTACTGATTAGTTTAAACATACTCATTGCTATTTCACTCCTTGTAGTATTCAATAACTAAATTATAGCATCGATCCCTTGAAACATTGTTATAACGCACTCGACAGGCACTAAGTACGCTATAACATAGTAGCGTTCATTGAGTTCCTGTTAGTTAATGAAATGCTAAAATAGTGAGACTGGGTATGATAAGCAAGCACTCAGCTTAGTTAAATTGCTGTAGAAATTAATCCCTAGAATACTGCAACAAACTGCACTACCACAACGTTTGAGGTGATGTGTGATTAGGATAAGGCGGACGCCACATGTTGAATCCGTAACGGTGCTCGAACGGATAGAAAATAGCCTTTAAATGCCGGTGTGACGGTATTCTTAATAGATGGAAAGTGTACTAATTTCCTTGTTAGTGATTGGAATTAGTACACTTTTTGTTTTTTAGGCTGGAGGGTCGAGTGGACGGCGTGCTGGATTTGCGGGTTGTATGTGCAAGTGTCCATTTTGAAGAGTTGAGTGGGTTAAGGTCGTGAAAGTGGCTGCCAAGGTGTTGATATGACAGCGTTGAAAATAGTTGTAAAAATGGTCAATTTTTGACTTAATGATTGAGTGTACTAAATTACTGCAACAAAAATTTGATTTTGCATTATTGAGGAGAATTGTACACTCAACTATGTTCAGAGAAAAAGAAAAGCATGATCGTCAGTAGAACGACCATGCGGTATATTAATGACCACGACGCTTATCTACTCGTTTTTGATAACGAAGCTTTTGTGCTAATCGTTTTTCAGTAGAGTGCTGCGCTTTTCGTAATTTTTTCTTTTCCTCAAATTGTTTTTGCAAGGTGCTCTGCGCTTTGCTGCTGATACCTTGCGATTTCATTGCTTTATTGGCCAATTGCTGAGCACGTTTTGGATTGATATGTTTAGTAACTATTCCTGTTTCGTCTAATTCATGGTGAAAGTGGAATCTCTGATAATCTTGGTTTATCAATTTTAGAATTAATGACATTTTAGGTTCTGAACTACCAAGCATAACAGATGCGACTGAATAGTTGCTACCATCGTGACATTCCAAAACGGCCTTATAGAAACTACCATCAAAAATAATTGTTAGACAAGATTGAATAACCATCATGTCCCCTCCTTAAATTAGATTAAGAAAGTGGGACATCCCGGAGGGGGGAAGGATACTGATCAGCATATGCTGACGTCCGGACTACCAACCGAACTGTGTTTTTACTTTCTAAGATATAATATCATAATCTTGAAATTTTTTGACAGTGTAAGATAACAGTGTTATATTTTTAACCATAAATAACACTGTTATTTAATGGAGGTATCATGTTTGGATAGTACGGAAGATAAAATCATTAGTGCCACAATTAAATGGATTAAATACGATGATTACGAAAAACTCTCAATGCGGAAATTAGCTGCCAAGATTGGTATGACAACTGGCGCTATTTATAAATACTTTCCAAATAAAGAAGAACTGTTCTATCAGGTATCAATTAAATTATCGCAACAGTTAGCTGAAGGACTGATGGTCGACCAAATAATATCTGCAAAGGTTCAACTACTTTCGATTGCGGGTAAACTCTGCTTACTTAGTCAAAAGCAACCACAGTTAGTAAACTTTTTATTTTTCAATTCCAGTCTGAAGAACTTTTACCATAATACTAACCATGATTTTGAATTTTATAATCAGGTGATGGAACTAGTCCATCAGGTTAACCAAGGCGGCATCACCAATCAGCAATTTTTCACGCAGATCTGGTCCTTTATCCAAGGGTATTCCTTGCTGATATTAAAAGGTGCTACAAATTATGATTCAACCTTGGTTGAACGTACTTTGAACGAAATGATACGAGGTAGTCAAAAATGATTTTGATAATTTATTGTCATCCCTATGAGCAAAGTTTTAATCATGCTGAATTGAAAGCAATTAAAGAGAATTTGAGTGCAGGTCAGCGGGAGTATGAAATAATTGATTTGTATGCGGAACATTTTAACCCGGTGTATTCAACGGAAGAATTGAGGCTTTATCATCGTGGTGAAACGACGGACCCCTTAGTCACCAGGTACCTGAATTTATGTCGGCAAGCAAGGACTGTGATTTTTATTACACCTTACTGGTGGAATAGTATTCCTGGGGTGTTGAAGGGCTTCATTGATAAGGTGATGAAGGAAGGGCCGGGATTATCACATACTGTTACTAAAACAGGAGTGAAGGGTGAGTTGACCAACGTTAAGCATTGTTATGTATTTACCACTTCAACTTCTCCAACATGGTATATTCGGTTCTTTTTGGGTAATGCTATCAAGAAAATCTTTATTAATAAGACTTTGAAACAATTGGGCTTTCGTCATATTACTTGGCAAAATTTTGGAGGCATTAGTAATTCTTCACTTGAGCGACGGAGAAAATATTTATTCAAATTAACTAAACAGCCTTTTAAGTAAAAAAAGCACCCAGTCAAAATAGCTGAGCGCCGCTTATCTTGAATATTCACATCTTAACTTTAATCACTTCACCATATTTGAACGTGAACTCCATGGAGTGTTGGAAGATGGTAATTTTTGATATTTTTAAGTTGGAGGAATATTACTAAGAGTTAAACGTCATTGAGATGTAAAATAAAACTAGAACTATCAAATCGAGGTGGCACGAGATGCGAAAATACATCAAAGCGTTAATCATGATCATCGTAGTGATGATATTAATGGTCGTGGGGCAGATTGCACCGCTAGCAGTAGCTGATCATGTAAACCTTTCGGAAAATGCTGCGGTGATCACGATGACGATTGTTTATCCAATTATTGTCATTGGTGGTGGTTGGTTACTAAATCATTTTTTATTTCGTCAGCATTTACCATTAGTAGCGAAATGGCATTTTCAATGGTGGCCAATATTTTACGCAATTTTGGCGGATGGATTGGTCTACCTATTTTCCTGGTTGGCTCAGACCGGTTTTCATTCATCAGTAACGACGGTGAACAATTGGTGGCTTCAATTTGCCATGACAGTTATTAGTGCTCCATTAGTTGAAGAATATGTTTTCCGTGGGTATGTATTTGGCGCCTTGGATAGTATTTTCAATCGTTCCATAACAATTTGGCTAACGGCATTTATTTTTGGCCTGATTCACCTGTCATCACTTGGAAAAACGGCCTGGTATAATGCAGTATTTCTTGTGGTTGCCTATACAGCAATGGGAATGTTTTTTACCCTCATTGCCGTTTTAAATCGCAGTATTTGGGCCGCGGTTTCTAGTTCACCAAGTATGATGTGGCGTAGTTTGACGGGTACCCTACTGGGGATGGGGATTGCTGCTTACTTAGTCTACCGGAACTTCCTGAGTAACAGTAAAGTTAAAATTTAGAGACCAATTTTTGCTGATCAGTTAGTACAACGATATCAGAGAAAATCTTAATGATTACGTCATCTTCGAACGTGAAGGTGGCGTTTATTTGTGTGGAAAACAAGCACTTTACCCCCCACTTTTTCAGGTATAATCCTAAAAAATGGAGGATTGGATATGAAAAAGGGAATTGATGCGCCCATTACGCCGCTTATGTTCATTATTTGTGGATTGGCTGGATTAGTGGATGTAATGCATTCGGGTAATTACGTAAACTACGTTTTTCCAGTTTTGATGATAATGCTGGCAATAATTTATCTGCATACAAGTTTGATTGGTAAATACAGAATTATCCAGCATGTAGTAGAAAAGTTGGAGATTCCAAGTACTTCCCAGATTTTAGATTTAGGAACCGGCCATGGAGCAGTATTATTAACGGTCGCTCAAAAATTAAGCGTTCCCGGAAAAGTTATTGGAATTGATATTTGGAATTCTGTCGATCAGTCAAATAATTCACGGCTTGTCACGCAACAAAATATAGATCAATTAGGACTGAATGATGTTGCACGACTACAAACAGCTGATATGACTAGTCTGCCTTTTCAAGATCATCATTTTGATTATGTATTTGCAAGTTTAGCAATCCATAATGTTAAGCCCAAAGCACAGCGACGTCTATCAATTGAAGAGGCAATGCGAGTATTAAAGAATAATGGACAATTGGTGATTATTGATATTGAACATGTACAGGAATATAAAAAATTGTTATCTGAATTAGGGTGCAGTGATGTTCAAGTTTATTCTACTGGCTGGGATGGTCTGTGGGGATGGTTACCAACCAAGATCCTGATAGCTAAAAAGAATCCTAGGTGATGAAGATGACATTAAAAAAATTACACGATAAGATTAAAGCTCATTACGAGTCAGGAGAATTTACTACGGCTCGTTCTAAACAATTAAAACCGAGTCCTTTGAAGTCAATAACAGTCAACGTGATTACTTTGTCGTTATTAGGATTAATAATATCTTTGCCACCTACGAGGACGATTATTACCAAATATCATTGGCTTTACAATGTCCTTATAATTTGCTTTGTTCTAAATTGTATTGGTCTGATTTTTTCAATTGGTTATTATTACTATCTAAAAAGGACACCCAACCGCAATCGGTGAGTGTCAACAAATACTTTTACCATCTTAAGGTGATACCTACGGATGGTATTTTTATTTACTGAAATAATTGAGCAACTTCCTGATTAGATAACTTAAACTGTTTCTGAACTTTGTGCTTCAATTGCTCTTCAGGGACACCTAATTGACGAGTCAGCGTGATCATTTGTTCAAGGGCTTTTTGGCGCACATCTTCATCGTGAAACATCATATGAGTTTTATTATCCATATAGCCGTTCCTCCATTTACGATTTCGGCTTAGTTGGCTGATATAGCCTTGTAGTTCATCTATATAACGATCGTTCTAAACATCTATATTATCTACGTAATGATGGAAGTTTTGCAAGTCTTTTGAAACATCATTTCGGCAACCTTTGGTATCATTAACGGGTAACTAAAACTTGCATTGAAATGGAGTAAAAAAAGTATGGAACAAAATGACATTGAAGTTAAAGAAAAACAAAATAAAGATGGTTCAACAACTTATAATATTTTTATGCCATCTAAAGAATACGATTTGGTCAGTAATATTTTAGCTAAGGAGGGCTATACAGTCACTACGTATTTTGAAAGATTAATGAAACAATTAGCTACAGAAGATGCTAATGGTCCAATACATCGGTGGCTGGATCAAGAGATTGTTAATTCTGGCCAAAAACTTGGCGTAAAAAAAGAAAAAATCGTCGAAGTGAACTGAGCCCCGTCAAGTAGACAAGTAAATATATAATTTAATTAGGCAGCCTGATTCCGATATTCTATCGGAGT
>NZ_JBWPXC010000003.1:0-282673 GCF_056590915.1 Limosilactobacillus sp. C0001E2
CGAACACAGAAGTTAAGCTTCAACGCGCCAAAAGTAGTTGGGGGATCGCTCCCTGCGAGGATAGGACGTTGCCACGCGTTATTGCGAATTAGCTCAGTTGGTAGAGCACCTGACTGTTAATCAGGTTGTCGTCGGTTCGAGCCCGACATTCGCAGTTGCTGAGAGGAAGTGTTGATTGTACCGATCGGCATTTCCTTTTTATTTTGCCAACTTAGCTCAGCTGGTAGAGCATCTCCCTCGTAAAGAGAAGGTCGGAGGTTCGACTCCTCTAGTTGGCATTACATTAGAACTATTAAGTCTTCGTACCAACCTTTAACGGTTATGTATGAGGACTTTTTTTATTATGATAAATTAAATTTTAACTTTAACGTTTTTACGAGTATACTATAAAACGGTTATTCATAATTAAGGGAGAGTACAGAATGCTTCGGAAAAGAACTTTAGTAACAATTAGTGCGTTAGCGGGAATTTCAATTTTATTAGGCGGTTGTGGTAAGAGTTCACCGACTAATCACTCCAATCAAGCCGCGACCTCATCATCAAAGAGTGTTCAGAAAGGATCCACTCAATCTAATTCTTCAGCTCTTTGGAATAAGAAAAAGGACCAAGAATTAACGAGTTTTATTAATCAATGGGCGCCAACGATGGGGCAATCTTATACTAAATATGATGGGAACACTGACTTAAAAACCAAGGCTGGGATGTATTATCCCAAAGACCTTAGTAAGACAACCGTAAATGGTAGTAACGATTCAATTGGTTGGGCACCATCAGGAAAGGGATCATACGACTATAACGTGGTTGCTTTGTACAACTATGATCGTCCGGGGAATGCGGCCACCCACATTACGTATGCTTTTGCTTTTCATAACGGGGAACCAGTAGCTTTAGTAGAGCAAAGCACGAACGGTACTCCAAACTGGACACCAACAAAGAATACGGATGTTTCTAGCAATTTCGCTAAAATTGCCAATGGTAATGGATCAGCAAAGCAATCCTCAACCACCAAGAAAGATAATGATACTTCTAGTACAGCAGAGTTATCGTTTGAAGATGCTGCAGCTTTGATTCAAAAGGGTGGATTTACTGACTTCAATTATGACTCTGCTAAGACGATGCACGACGGAAGTCATCCAACCAGTAACGGTGGTTATGTCATGATTACCTACCCTGGGGCCAAGGGGCAAGATCAATTCACCATTACCAAGACAGGGAAAAATAAATATCACATTGAGGCTAAATATGGCACCCTAGAAGGTGGCAGCTTTAAAGCCTTTGATGATCAAAGTACCTATGGTCCAACTTCAGCAGATGTAACTAAATAATAGTGGACCCAAAAGAGGGTGATCACGTTTTTTTGTGATCACCCTCTTTTATTATTGTTGTTTTTCCATCAAAGACTTCCCCCATTCAAAGAGGTCGCCCATCGTATAAATTAGATTCTTTCCGGTATCGGTTAAATGATAAGTTACAGAAGGAGGGACTGTTCCCTTAGAATGGCGTTCCAAAAGGCCGTCCTCTTCTAATTCCCGCAGACTCTTTGACAGCATCGTATTCGTAATGGAACCAATGCTCCGTTTCAATTCATTATAGTGCTGACCGTCATTGAGCATTAGATACCACATGACCGGAATTTTCCATTTTGAGCCAATAATCTTCATTGAATATAAGATCGGACACTGAGGTGGCATATTTTCATGAAAGTATTTAATCTTTTGGTCAAACTCTTGTTGCTTCATTTTTAAGCACCTCCAAAAAATTTTAAGGAAGAAAAAACTGCGTACTTGTTCTTCTCTATCCACAACGATATACTTACTTTAGATTCAAGTCAAGGAACATGAGAGGAGGAATTAAAATGCCATTTATTATGTCACGAACTAATGTTAAGTTACCTAAAAACAAGGAACTAGCGTTGAAGAAACGTTTGGGATTGGCGATTGCCAACGTCCCAGGCAAGAGTGAAGATGTATTGATGGTCGGTTTTCAAGACAATTATCCCTTGTACTTACGGGGGCAAGGAGACGACCCGTTAGCTTATATTGAAGTTAGTATTTTCGGCACAGAAGATCATGCTGGTTATGATAAATTGAATTTCGCGATCACCCAGGCATTTTATGATGTCCTCGGGATCCAACCTGATCATTTATATATCAAGTACGATGATATTAGTAGTTGGGGTGTTCAAGGGCAGTATATTGACCGCCGTGACTACTTATAATTTTTTTACTTGTTAAGGAAGAAAAATATACGTATAACTATAAAACTTTTAAAGGAGATTTTTAAAATGAACAAAAAATACGAACCATTATTCCAACCATATACACTTAATAACGACGTTGAAATCAAGAATCGTTTGGTAGTGGCACCATTGACGGTCTATGATGCTGGTCCAGACGGTGAATTAACTCCTACTTCGCGCAGATTCTGGCATGACCGCTTTAACGGCTTTGGAATGTGGATCATTCCTTTCACTAACGTTCACCCAAGCGGAATTGGTTTTGAATCACCAAATGCATTTAGTGAAGACCATTTAGCAAATCTTCGTGAATATGCCAAGATCTCCCATGAACAAGGGGCGAAGGCGGTAATCCAATTAGCCCATGCGGGACTCCATGCTGATGCAAGTATGACTCGTGGAAACGGCGTTTGGGGACCAAGTGCTATGTCATATTATGGAGCACACGAAATGACCGATGCTGAAGTGCGAGAAATCATCCATTCCTTTGCCTATGCCACTGAACTGGCAATTCGCGCTGGATTAGATGGAGTCGAAATTCACGGTGCCAACGGTTGGCTAATTCAACAATTTGTTTCCGCAACTTTTAATCACCGTACGGACCACTGGGGTGGGACAATGGAAAAACGCTTTAACTTCCCACTGTAAATTATTGATGCGGTTGATCGAGTTCGGCAAAAGTACCACCGACCAGATTTTATCGTTGGTTACCGTTTTTCACCTGAAGAACCTGGTACAGATGGCTTAACGATGAAGGAAAACCTGGCGTTAGTTGACAAGCCACTCCAATATCTCCATATTTCGTTATGGAACTTCTACAAGAAAGTGCGACGGGGTGGCGATCCAAAGATGACAAGAATGGAAGCAGTCCACAAGCGGATTAACGGGCGTCTTCCGTTCATTGGGGTCGGTGACCTATTTGCTGAAGAAAATGGTTTGAAGGCTTTTGAAACTGGTTGGGCTGATTTCCTAGCTGTCGGTGGATCAGTGGAATTAAACCCACACTTGGTTCAAATGATTAAAGAAGGTCGGGAAGCAGAAGTACAAAGTGAATTTGACTGGGAAAAGATGGATTCTTATCGGTTTACGCCCGCAATGCTCTACGGAACAATGGCGGGAAACGCGATGTTCCCAAAAGTAAAACAACGTTACTGAGGTGATCTTAAATGAAAAAATTAGTAATTACGACGGTAGCTGATCCAATGATGGGCATGCTCTGGGAAACGTGGCCCACAACGCGCAAGTTAGAAACCCATTATGGAGAACAATTGGAATTTAAGTTTCTATCGGGGCAACTAGTAAAAAATGTTTATGATTTAGTGGACCAAAATGTCCGACAGCGATTTGGCGATCGGGTGGCCCTAAACCAATATTGGGTGCGACTAATGCAGATCTATCTCCAAGAGGAGCAAATCGGCAATATGCCGATTTATATGGGTGGTAATGAGCGGTTATTTGATGAACACCATCTGTCTTCTGTTACACTCAATCAAGGGATCCTCACAATCGCAGGCGATCAACAACCACGATTAGACCAGGTATTGTATGAAATTCAATATGACACGGTGATCAATAACCTGCAGACTAACGATATTAAATATTTAACGACTTTAGCTCAACGCTTTGGCTTAGGTGCGGAAGAATTTAAGGCCAGTTACAACTCGGCTACCATCAAACAAAAACTTAATGATAGTGAACAAGCTCGCCAACAGCTACAAATTGATCAGCTACCAGCATACCTACTGACCTACCAAGGGAAAACATTTGTCGTTAAAGGGCTGCCTAAATATGGGGATTGGCAAAAATTAATTCAACAGGTAACTGATGGAGCAATTACCGAGCGAACGGTGAAGTTTGATGTTACGACATTGGCTGCCTTTTTGAATAAACATCCGCATATTTCGCAATTAGAATTGCAGACGGCATTTGATGTGAACGAACAAGCCATCACGGATGCATTAGCAACTTTTGACTTGGAAAAGCAACGGGTTAAGGGAACAATATTTTATCGAAAGAAGGGATGATCGATGAAACGATTAGCATTACCAACTAAACGGGGAAGTGTTCTAACCGGGGTCCTTTTTGATGCTCCTGCAGATAAGCATGCTTCCACAGTGGTCATTGCGATTACTGGGATCCACGGTAACTTTTACTCGAATCCTTTCTATGTCAACATCGGGAAGACCCTTTCGGCTGCCGGAATTGACTTTATCTATGCGCAAACGGCAGATGCCTTCGGTGAAATTCCCACCGTTAACGTCAAGACTGGCCAGCAGGAAGTGATTGGTTCATGGAATGAAGATTTTAATAATACTGATGAGGATATTGAGGCCTATCTCAACTATGTCTATCAACAGGGATACCAGAATGTGATTTTGGCCGGTCATTCCCTAGGAGCAAATAAGGTCATTTACTATTTGGCTCGGCACCATGACTACCGGATCAGCCACTTCTTGCTATTGAGCCCGGCTAATCTTGAGCATCTAACCAGTGTGGTAACCGATGAAGAAAAACAGGCAATTCTCGATCAGCGTAAACGGGGTGAGGGAGACCAGCGGATGCCATTTAATTTGCTTGGCTGGATTCCTGGGACCGCTGATACGGATTACCAATGGGTCTTTGATAACATTTTGGATAATGTTCACGTCGAACCAGAGAAAGATTTCTCCCAAGTTGCAGCGGTAACACATAGTGGGGCGCTAGTGATCGGTGGCTATGATCGATTTACTTATGGAGACCCAGAACAATTTTTGAAAAATATTAATGATCATTTTCCAACGGCTCAGCAAAATCAAATGATTATTATCCCCAAGACCGGTCATACCTACCAACAAAAGGAGCAAGAGTTAGCTGATGATATTTTAAAAATCGTTCAAGAATGGAATAAGTGATTTGATGAGAGGAGGGAAACAGCATGAATAAAGCACGTGTTGAAGCGTTTACTGACGCCATTATCGCAATTGTGATGACCATAATGGTTCTAGAAATCAAGATTCCAGAAGGCGCAACCCTATGGTCACTACTGAGGGAGCGGGCGTATTTTCTGGCCTACTTAATCAGTTTTTTCCGGATTGCCGCTACTTGGTACAATCACCACTATTTGTTTGCAAACGCTCAGTGGATTTCGCGGAAGGTCTTTTGGCTCAACATTGTCTGGTTATTTTTCATGTCGCTCTTTCCAGTGGCAACCGGCTGGATTAGCGCTGATCCCTTCTCTCGGGCAGCAGCCTACTTCTATTTTCTGATTTTTGCAGTGTGGGGCGTGACCTTTTATATTATGGTAGCTGTCCTCGCAAAAGATAACCCGCGTCGGGCACCAAAAATTATGTTAATGCTCAAGCCACAACGGTGGTTATTTGAATTATTTTCATTAGTCACCGGGCTGATTGTCATTTACTGGCTACCAATTGCTTCGCTTTTAATTCTCGGGATTAATATTATCTTTTGGATTTTGTTTCCACCCAAGGATTCAGATCAAATTACAGATTGGAGGGATAATCATGAAAGTTAAATTTCAACCATTATTTGAACCATATACATTTAACAACGGAGTCCAACTTAAGAATCGGCTGGTGGTAGCACCACTGACTATTTATGACTCAGGTGACAATGGTGAACTAACCCCAACCGCGCGGGAATTTTGGCGGGATCGTTTTCGTGGCTTTGGCATGTTTATCATGCCATTTACCAACGTTGCACCGAGTGGAATTGGGTTTGAGTCACCAAACGCCTATTCCGAGGAGAACTTAGCAACGCTACAAGAATATGTCCAAATTGCGCATGAACAGGGTGCCAAGATTATCATGCAGTTAGCGCACTCCGGGTATAAGGCGAAGCGTTGGATGACGAAAGGGTATCCAGTTATTTCCCCAAGTGGTGATTCGCGTGGACGGGCTAAAACGATGACAGGTGCCGAAGTTAAACAGATGGTCAATAATTTTGCAAAGGCGGCCGAACTTGGACTGCGGGCCGGAATGGACGGTGTTGAAATCCAAGGCTCGAATGGCTGGTTAATTGAACAATTTTTTGCGGGCAACGTTAACCACCGGACTGACGAATGGGGCGGTAGTTTTGAAAAACGGCTCAAGTTTCCATTAGCAATCATTGATGCGATTGACGCGGTTCGTCAAAAGCACCACCGGCCAGATTTCATTATTGGGTATCGTTTCTCTCCAGAACGGCCATACCAGGGTTTTACCATGACGGATACGTTAAAGCTGGTGGATGAACTCACTAAAAAGCCGCTGCAATATCTCCACATCTCACTACTAGGCTTTTACTCGCATCCACGGCGGGGTGCTGACCGCAAATTGACTCGGATGCAGGTATACCATGAGCGGATTAATGGTCGCTTGCCATTAATTGGGGTTGGCTCATTAAAGACTGCTGACCAAATTCTCGATGCCTATAATACCGGCTGGGCGGACTTGATTGCAGTTGGCCGAGCGGTAATGTTAAATCCAGATTTAATTGAACTTATTCGTACCGATCGTGAAGATCAGATTGAGACGAGTTTTAATTGGCAACATGCTGCTCACTATCGATATACACCAGCAATGTTGCAAGCAGAACGTGATCACCTCGATATGGCGATTCATAACCCCCGACCAGTTAGGAAACATTAGACGAAGGAAGGTGACATTATGGTTCGTGAATTGAAGGTAACGACGCGGACCGGGTTGGTTCTAAATGGGCGACTGTTTCACTCCGCAGCTGCAAAAACCGTTTTAATTTTAGTAACCGGAGTTGAAGGTAATATCTACAATAATCCATTTTATTCGGTGATTGGCCACCAACTGCAACAGCAGCAGATTGATCTGGTAGTGGCCCATACGCGGGACGCTTTTAATGTGACCAATGCGGTGAACCAAATTACTGGTCGTCAGGAAACGTATGGGGCGTTTGATGAATACTTTCAGGACGGTGATGATGACGTGGCAGCATATGTAAATTTTGCCACGCAACATCATTACGCACAGATCATCTTAGGTGGGCAATCGCTAGGCGCCAATAAGGTTATTCATTATCTAGCTAACCATCCTGAAGCACCAATTGAACATTTTCTATTTATGAGTCCAGTGAACTTAGCGGTTTTACGAAAAAAGATTGGTCCCGACCAACGAAGCGTAATTCAGCAAATGATCGATGCGGGACGTGATGAAGAACGTTTGCCGTTTCGCCTTTTTCGTTGGTTAACCAGTACGGCAGGCAATGCCAAACGTTGGCTAACTGATAACACACTGGATAATGTTCACTTTGACCCCCGTGGTGATTTTAGTCAGTTAAAGGCCATCACAAAATCAGGGGCGTTCTTGATTGGGGAAAATGATCATTTTACTGGTGGAAATCCAGCAACGTATTTACGAACTTTAAATCGTCAAATGGCGACTGCACAGCAGAATCAGTTGATTTTGATCCGGAAAGCAAGTCATATCTATCGTAATCGCGAGCAAGAGGTGAGTGCGGAGATTCGTGATTTACTGAAAAATTGGCACGTTCTCGGGTAAGAGGTCGCCTTAAAAATGAAGTTTGCGTTTAACAATCAAAGGTGTATACTAACAAGGTTGTTATTAATTTCAAATTAAATCTTAATAGAATTTTCATGTGCGCCATTATGGTGCCTTTTTCATTAGGAGGAATTGCATGAAAACGCAAAGGAGCTTAGACACAGCCTTTTTTGGTCAGCCCCGAGGCCTTTCCACCCTCTTCTTTACGGAAATGTGGGAACGTTTTAGTTACTATGGAATGCGTGCCATTCTGTTGTTTTATATGTACTATGCCGTTAGTCAGGGTGGACTTGGAATGCGGCAGACGACTGCTGCCTCGGTAATGTCCATCTATGGTGCGTTGGTTTATCTTTCCAGCATGGTTGGTGGTTGGCTAGCAGATCGGGTTTGGGGAGCTCGCCGGACGGTGTTTATCGGCGGCGTGCTTATTATGCTGGGGCATGTTGCACTTGCTGTGCCGCTTGGTTTAAGAGCACTCTATGTTTCAATTATTTTAATTGTTTGTGGAACGGGATTATTAAAGCCCAATGTTTCAGAAATGGTTGGCCGACTTTATTCGCCGAATGATCGGCGCCGCGATGCTGGATTTAGTATGTTTGTTTTTGGCATTAACTTGGGAGCTGCCTTAGCCCCCTGGCTAGTTCCATGGGTTGCCAATGGATTTCGAAACTCTTCGATTGATTCATCAATGAATTTTCATGCCGGCTTCGCGCTGGCCGCCGTTGGGATGTTGCTAGGCTTGATTCAATATTATTACGGAGGCCAGCGGTACCTCTCTAAGGAGAGTTTGTATCCGAATAACCCCATTGATCAAGACGCCCTCCGTCCAATTATGATTTGGATTGGAGTACTAGTTGCAACTTTAGCAGTAATCCTAGCTTTAATGGCAACAATGCGCTTATTGACCGTCGCCAATTTGATTACCTTAATTAGTATTCTGGCAATTTTATTGCCAATCGGTTACTTTATTATGATGCTCAATAGTCGAAAAGTGACGGCAAATGAACGGGCCCGGGTTTGGGCCTACATTCCGTTATTTATTGCGGCAGCAATTTTCTGGGGAATTGAGGAATCCGGTTCGGTTGTCCTAGCGTTATTTGCAGAACAACGGACGGTTTTAAGAATCGGTGATTGGCACTTGATGGCCGCTAATTTTCAAACACTTAACCCATTCTTCATTATGATCTTGACCCCGTTGTTTGTATGGCTGTGGGACCATTGGAAAAGCCAACCAGGGGCACCAGTTAAATTTGCGGCCGGACTAATTATCGCTGGTGTTTCCTATGTTTGGATGGCCCTTCCCGGAATCATTCATGGGACGACAAATGGCCGGGTTAGCCCATTTTGGCTAATTGGTTCCTGGTTAATCGTGGAAGTCGCGGAAATGTTGATTTCGCCAATTGGTTCATCGATCACGACTAAATTAGCGCCGAAGGCTTTTCGTTCACAACTGATGAGTATGTGGTTTCTGGCGGATGCCGTGGGGCAAGCCATAAATTCGCAATTAGTGAAGTACTATTCAACGGCGACAGAAGTGCCGTACTTCTTAATCATTGGTCTGGTGACCGTTGGTTGTGGTGTAGTTATGGCCCTAATTGCGCGAAGATTACAAACACTCATTCAGAATAATCTTTAAAATAATGTGGACGGACGATTGAAATAATGGTTCGTCCTTTTTGTTAAAGTAATTTGATGAAACTTGGACATTTTTTGAAAAAAGTCCGAAAAACCTCTTGAAAAAAATGGGGGAGTTGTGTATTATAATACATGTTGATTGTTAGTAAACAACAACAGACCTCACGGAGGAGTAGCGAAGTCTGGTTAAACGCGACGGTCTGTAAAACCGTTCCTTCGGGTTCGGCGGTTCGAATCCACCCTCCTCCATATTTTATTATTGGGCTATAGCCAAGCGGTAAGGCAACGGTTTTTGGTACCGTCATGCGCTGGTTCGAATCCAGCTAGCCCAACTGCCAAAGTCGTCACAATTGTGGCGACTTTTTTTATACCTTAACGAAAGGGACGGTTGAAATGCCAAAACAGGGACAATTTGCCCGTAGTCAGCGACACGGAATCAGTAAATCATTCCGCCAACACCATCAGCGCCAACGCCAACGCACAATTGATCAGACAATGGTGAACGATTTTTTAATTGTTCGTTATCGCCTTACTACTGGGAAACATCTTAAATCCTTAGACCGGGAAACCGGTCAGCGTTTTCTTCAAGAATTAACGCCCCGCCTGCAAGGGACCTCGTTTGATTTGTCGGCTGCGGTTCATCAAACATTAGTTGAGATTAATGCAAAAGTACCATGGCAATTTTTCTATCAGCTCAGCCGGAATTGGTCATTGCTGAACCAATTTATTCAGCGGGAGCTACCGGCATTGCCGTTAGCTAAACCAGTGCTACTGAAAAACTTGGTAACGCAGGAGGAGCTTGATCAGGTCATTGTTCAATTACTGGCGCAACGGATTATTGGGATGACTTTATTGCAACGGTCGGTACCAGCAACCGTTCAGCAAAACTTAATTCACCAAATGGTGACCAGCTTGGAAAGTGACGCACAAATTCAGTGGCCCAAAGTGGCGGCTGCCTTCAAGCCATGGCCATTTCCGCTTGATGAGCATATTGATTCTGGAACAAAAGATTGGCTGAAGGCCATTTCTCAAATTCATGTTTAAATTTCGACGTTTTTCAAACATTGTCATACGGTATTTGCTAGCGTTTTCTTAACAAGGATTTTATAATGAAGATATCGAAATAATAGACAAAAGGAAGGGCGATATGATGACAGAGGAACTCGAAACCTACCGTAAAGAAGTCCATACTGGCTTAACGGAACTCTTGAAAGAAGCCAAGCTGGAGAATGGGGACTTATTTGTTGTTGGTTTGAGTACAAGTGAAGTCCAAGGCCAACACATTGGAAAGGACTCCGACATTGAAATTGGCCGGACGATCATTAAGGAAATCATCTCCGTATTGCGGCCGCTGGGGATTCACCTAGCAGTGCAGGGCTGTGAACATCTTAACCGGGCGTTAGTAGTGGAACGTGACGTGGCCAAAAAATTTGGTTTAGAAATTGTGACAGTTTACCCCCAAATCCATGCCGGTGGTGCGGGGCAAATTGCAGCATTTGAAAACTTTGAAGATCCGGTCGAAGTTGAACACCTCCAAGCCAAGGCCGGGATGGATATCGGTGATACTTCCATTGGGATGCAAGTGAAATTTGTTCAGATTCCGGTCCGGACTTCCGTAAAGGAAGTTGGTAAGGCTCACACGACTTACTTACGGTCACGACCAAAGTTGATTGGTGGCGCGCGGGCCAAATACACTTGGGATCCATTTAACCAAAATAAGTAATGCTAGATATGGAACTGATTCATCGCTAAATGTTGATGAATCAGTTTTTTTGTTATAATTAATGGGAACGATTAATAAGGTGAAAAGACTTGGAAGGATCTCTAATATGACAGCAGATTTAAATATTTTTCGGCAAGTTGATGATACTAAGGTCAAGCAGTTCGATCAGCTTTCCAATTTTGAAATTGCCGCAATTTTTAAACAGTTGGCCAAGAATAACTTGCGCCATCAATCAGTCGTAAATGGTGGGCGTGGAAATCCCAATTGGATTGAAACAACGGCCCGGCTGGCGTACTCACGTTTACTTGAAATTGGGGTTGAAGAAGCAGAAAGCACGTTCCAACACGATGCCGGAATGGCTGGTGATGTCAAAAAAGCAGGACTCTATCAACGGGTGATGACCGCTTTGGATGATGGGACCCGTCGGGACGTTTTTTTACGCCGGGTAATTGAAGCTGCGGTTAATCATTTGCAGATTGCAGACCGGGATGCCTTTATGTACGAACTAATCGATGGTGCACTTGGAGATCACTATCCATATCCACCGCGGTGTTTAACATTCACTGAGCAGATTCTGGCGCAATACTTGCAAAAGAATTGTTTTAAGGATCAGAATTTGGTTAATGATGTCGATATTTTCCCGACTGAGGGTGGAACTGCGGCGATGGTGTATATTTTCCAAGAATTGCACAGCGCTCATATTCTTTATCCGGGTGATACTGTCGTGGTCAATTCATCAATTTTTACACCATATTTGCAAATTCCCGTACTTAGCGAATATGACTTTAACGTTAAAACGGTCACGACAAAGCGGAGCAATAATTGGCAGATGACGGACGAACAGTTTGAAGAACTAAAAGATCCAAAAGTGAAGGCTTTCTTTGCCGTTAACCCAACGAACCCCACTGCCCGAGCCATTACCCCTGAGAACTTACAAAAGTTTAAAGAGGTGTTAAAGGCCAATCCGAACTTAATCATCATTACCGATGATGTTTATGGGACATTCTCGCCAGATTATCAATCAATCTTTGCGGTAGCGCCGCACAACACGATTTTAGTCTATTCATTTTCCAAACTGTATGGGGCCACTGGTGAGCGGTTGGGCTTAATTTGTATGCACAAGAAGAATGTATGTGATCGCTTAATTTACGAAAACCTGCTCAATTCGCACTTAAACGAATTGGATGAGCAACGCTATTCGATTGTGGCCACGGATCCGCACAAAATGAAGTTCATTGACCGAATGGTGGCCGATAGTCGGGCAATTGGTATTTACCATACGGCTGGCCTTTCAGCACCCCAGCAAATCATGATGGATATGTTTTCACTCTCCAATCTACGGGAGCCAGAAGGGGATGCCTATGTTGACAGCTCGCGGCAAATTGTTACTGATCGCTACAATGAATTTTGGAACACATTAGGTCTACAGGCGGACCAAACCGCAGAAAATACCCGCTACTATACATTAGTGGATATTTACCGGCTGATGTGTGAACGGCATGATCAAGAATTCGCGGATTACTATAAGCAACACTACAACTACCTGGACTTTACGTACCGACTAGCGGTGGAATTTGGGACAGTGATTATGGATGCCACGGCATTTGGTGCAGAAAAGGGTAACGTGCGGATCTCACTCGCTAACTTGACTATTCAAGATTATCACCGCATTGCACAGGATATGCTTGATTTAGTAGATGAATATTATGCGCAATATCAGCAACGGTAAATCCGGCGTTTTCATGTTAAAATATGATTATTAGGTAAGCAGGGGGAAGAGAAGTATGGGATCACCGGTATACATTCAGATTCATAATCAACTGCGGTCGAATATTGAGAATGGCAAATGGCACGTTGGCCAAAAAATACCGGCCGAACGAGAATTGGCCACTGAATTTGGGGTTAGTCGTATGACCCTGCGCCAAGCTATTCAAACCTTAGTTGATGAAGGGGTTCTGGAACGCCGCGTTGGTTCGGGTACATTCGTTGCTAACCAAAAGGTCCAGGAGAAAATGTCTGGCGTGACCAGTTTTACGGAGCTAATGCAGGCGATTGGTAAGGTTCCTTCGAGTAAGACCATTTCTTACCATTTAACGATTCCATCGGAAAGCGAGGCGGAAAAGCTAAAGCTATCTGATGGCGAACGGGTCCTGCGAATGGAACGGGTTCGCTATGGTAGTAAGGTCCCAATTTGTTTTGAAGTGGCAACAATTCCGGCGTCCCTGATTACTGACTTTAGTAAGGATGAGGTGACCTCTTCTTTTTACCGGACGTTAGCAGAAAAGGCTAACTTGTATCCGGGACATGCAGTGCAAAAGGTTTCCGCCACGAATGCAACGGAAAAGATTGCTGAGTACTTAGATATTCGCCGTGGTGACGCCCTTTTGCGGATGACCCAAATTTCCTACCTACAAGATGGCCGGCCATTTGAGTATGTCCATACCCAATACGTTGGCAACCGTTTTGAATTTGTTCTTGAAAAATAATCGTTTAATCATAACAGCCGGATTAGTAGCTGGGATGTTACTTACCGGCTGTTTTTAATTTGAAGGAGAAAATCATGAAATTCCTATATCCAGATGATAGTCCAGCTTTGCACACGGATGCTTACGAACTCACGATGATGCAGACGTATTGGCAGCAGGGGATTGGCAATCGGCGGGCCGTTTTTGAAACGTTCTTCCGGAAGATGCCTTTTGAAAATGGTTATGCAGTGTTCGCGGGCTTAGATCACATCATCCGGTATATTAACCAATTGCACTTTACTGACTCTGATATCGAATATCTGCGTTCTACTGGTCAATTTAATGACGAGTTTTTAGATTACCTCGCTCATTTTGAATTTCACGGTAATATTCGCAGCATGGCGGAAGGTGAGCTGGTCTTTAATCATGAACCGATCGTTCAAGTTGAAGGGACCCTTTTAGAAACTCAGTTAGTGGAAACGGCCATTTTGAACGTCATCAATTATCAAATTATGGTGGCCACCAAGGCGGCCCGGATCAAATCGATTGTTGGTGATCAAACAGTCATGGAATTTGGGACACGACGGGCTCAAGAATTTGATGCGGCACTTTGGGGGACCCGGGCGGCTTACATCGGCGGCTTTGATGCCACAAGTAATGTTCGCGCCGGAAAGCTATTTGGGATTCCAATTTCAGGGACGCATGCTCACGCGCTAGTGCAAACTTATCGAAATGACTATGAAGCTTTTAAGGCGTATGCGCAAACTCATCACGATTGCGTTTTCTTGGTAGATACCTACGATACGTTGAAGAGTGGGGTGCCAAGTGCCATTCGAGTTGCTCGAGAAATGGGTGACCAAATTAACTTTGTCGGCGTCCGGATTGATTCCGGTGACATGGCCTACCTTTCCAAAAAGGTGCGGGAAATGTTGGACGACGCTGGCTTCCCAGATGCTAAGATTATTGTTTCCAATGACTTAGACGAAAAGACCATTTCTAATTTGAAAATGCAGGGCGCCAAGATTGATACTTGGGGAGTTGGTACCAAATTAATTACCGCATTCGACCAACCAACCCTTGGTGCAGTCTACAAGATGGTGTCCGTAGAAAACGATGCGGGCGAGATGGTGGATACGATTAAGCTTT
The DNA here is from genome assembly GCF_056590915.1 of Limosilactobacillus sp. C0001E2. Lineage (NCBI taxonomy): Bacteria > Bacillati > Bacillota > Bacilli > Lactobacillales > Lactobacillaceae > Limosilactobacillus > Limosilactobacillus sp. C0001E2. The sequence continues at coordinate 14,713 of NZ_JBWPXC010000003.1, forward strand.
CGAATAATGTTGCCAAGATGTCGACTCCTGGGAAACACCAAGTGTGGCGGATTACGGATCGGCAGGATGGCAAGAGTGAAGGGGACTATGTCACATTAAGCGATGAGGATCCACGGCAACTCGATTCGCTATTTATGTTTGACCCGAACTACACATTTTTAAACAAAACGGTGGTTGATTTTGAAGCCCGACCACTTTTGCAAGATATCTTTATTGATGGTCAGCAGGTTTATACCGAACCTAGTTTGGAAGAAATTCGCGCGGCCAAGCAGCACCACCTTGATAAATTGTGGGATGAATATAAACGGGATTTGAATCCAGAAGTGTATCCAGTTGATCTCTCACAAAAGTGCTATGACAATAAGATGAAGATGATCCAACAGATCCACGAAAAGGTCCGTAAATTACATTAGGAGTTGACAGTGATGAGCGATCTACAAGCAGCGATTATCAAGCAATTAAAAGTATTGCCACAAATTGATCCGGCCACGGAAGTCCAGCGGCGAATGCAGTTTGTGATGGACTATCTGAAGTCTACAGGAATGAAAACATTGGTGTTGGGAATTTCTGGTGGACAGGATTCCTCATTAGCGGGCCGGCTATGCCAAATGGCGGTGGAAAAGCTACGTCAGCAAACTAGTCAGCAATATCAGTTTATTGCCGTGCGGTTACCATATGGTGAACAAGCCGATGAAGCGGATGCCATGAGTGCAATCAATGATTTTATTCATCCAGACCGCACGATTCGGGTCAATATTAAACCCGCAACGGATGCAATGGTCGCGGCCCTAACAACAGCAGGGAGTCACATCTCCGATTTTAATAAGGGCAACATTAAAGCGCGACAGCGGATGATTGTGCAATATGCCATTGCCGGTGAATTTGGTGGCGCAGTTGTGGGAACGGATCATGCTGCCGAAGCAGTGACTGGCTTTTACACGAAGTTTGGTGATGGTGGGGCAGACCTAACACCGCTCAGCGGTTTAGATAAGCGTCAAGGACGGGCCTTAATGGAATATTTAAAGGCTCCGGCCCACTTATATGAAAAGACGCCAACCGCCGATTTGGAGGAGGATCGCCCCGCATTGCCGGATGAACAAGCCTTGGGGGTCAGTTATCACGAAATTGATGATTATTTGGAAGGAAAAGAAGTCTCAGCAACCGCCGCACAGACGATTGAAGGATGGTACACGAAGACACGTCATAAACGTCACCTTCCAGTAAGTCCCCATGATGAATGGTGGAGAAAGTAAGTAGACAGGAGAAATTGATGGAAACTAGCGTAATTAAAGCAGTCACGACTGCAATGCCGGAACTTAAAGCCCACCAGATTGAGGCGGCTTTAAAATTAATGGATGAGGGGAATACGATTCCCTTTATTGCCCGTTATCGAAAAGAAATGACGGGGACCTTGGATGAAGTTCAACTTCAAGGGATTCAGGAACAATACCACAAGGCTAATGAGCTGTTTGAACGGAAACAGTCCGTCATTAAAAGTATTGAAGAGCAAGGTAAGTTAACTGCAAAGCTAAAGACGGCGATCTTAAATGCGGAAGACTTACCAAGTGTGGAAGACTTGTACTTGCCATACAAGCAAAAGCGCCGCACCAAGGCGCAAATTGCTCGTGAACATGGGTTACAACCACTAGCTAACTGGCTTTTATCCTATCCAGATGAAGATTTAGCTACGCGGGCAGCAGAATTTGTCAATGAAGATGTGGAAACTGCTGAAGATGCTTTAGCTGGCGCCCACGAAATTCTTGCTGAAGCGATTAGTGAAATGACTTCCGTCCGGGGATGGCTGCGTAACTATACTGTTAATCATGGTGAAGTTCACACGGCACTCAAGAAAAACGGTGAGGAGCATGATGAACTCAAGGTCTATCAACAATACTATGATTTTTCCTCACCAGTTAAGGAAATGACTTCTTACCGAACATTGGCAATCAACCGAGGAGAGAAGGAAAAGGTCCTACGGGTCAGTGTGGTTTCGGATGAACAAACAGTGCTGAATTACCTCCAGTTCCGTTTGATCGGCTCGCATGCTGAAAATGACGCTACTAAATTTGTTGAGGAAGCAGCGGCGGATGCCTATAAGCGTTTCTTACAACCGTCGATTGAACGGGAAATGCGGCGGCAGCTAACTGATGCGGCGAACGAGCAAGCCATTAAGGTCTTTGGCGAAAATCTGTATAACTTATTAATGCAAGCACCAATCAAGGGCAAAGTGGTTCTGGGCTTTGACCCAGCCTACCGGACTGGATGCAAGCTGGCGGTAATGGACCCTAACGGGAAGCTTTTAACAACCGCGGTAATTTATCCGCATAAACCAGCTCCAGAAAAGGAGCGGGCATTAGCAGAGGGGCAACTGATTGATCTGCTAAACAAGTATCATGTTGAAATGATTGCCATCGGGAATGGAACGGCCAGCCGAGAATCAGAGCAGTTTGTGGCGGCGGCTTTGAAAAAGATGGATCGGCAGGTCTACTATGTGATTGTGAACGAAGCTGGAGCGTCCGTTTATTCTGCGAGCCAAGATGCGCGGGATGAATTTCCTGATCTGCCGGTTGAAAAACGGAGTGCCATCAGTATTGGTCGGCGGCTCCAGGATCCGTTGGCCGAGTTAGTTAAGATTGATCCCCAAGCGATTGGGGTTGGCCAATACCAGCACGATTTACCAACGACGGAATTAAAGGCTGAATTAGCTGCGGTAATTGAACGGGCTGTTAACCGGGTTGGAGTTAACTTAAACACCGCTAGTTACCAACTGCTAACGTACATTTCAGGGTTATCAGCAACGATTGCCAAAAATATCGTTGCCTACCGGAATGAGCATGGTGCTTACACGAATCGGACACAATTAAAGAAGGTGAAACGGTTAGGACCAAAGGCTTACCAACAAGCGGTTGGTTTCTTACGGATTATTGATGGTGAGAACCCGTTAGATAATACTGATATTCACCCCGAAAGTTACCCATTAGCCGAGGAAATCTTACAAGCAGCTGGGGTATCCCTGGATGAGTTGGGAACTGACTCAGTAAATGCTAAGTTGCAGAAGCTGGATGATCAGGAATTTGTCAATGATGAACATGGTCTGGCGACAGTGCAAGATGTTGTCGCTGATTTGCAAAAAACAGGACGTGATCTCCGTGATTCACTTCCAGCACCACTATTACGGACTGATGTGATGACGATGGATGACTTAAAACCAGGGATGAAGTTACAAGGGACCATCCGTAACGTCGTCGATTTTGGGGCGTTTGTGGATATTGGTGTCAAGCATGACGGGTTAGTGCATATTTCTCAATTAACCAAGAAGTTTATTCGGGATCCCCGTCAAGTTGTTGCCGTTGGTGATATCGTTGATGTTTGGGTACTCTCAGTAGATCATGACCGGCAACGGATTCAATTAACAATGATTGAACCGGGAAGTAGTAAATAGTGACTAACGAACAGTTACAAAAATTGACGGAACAGCTTTCCCAGCAATTCTTTCACCAGCCATTCCGCCATCAAGTGGTCTTTAATCGACGATTACGAACAACTGGTGGGCGTTATCATTTAGGAGATCACCATATTGATATCAATCCGTTAATGTTGGAAGAATTTGATGAAGAGAACCTTAAGCGGGTTATTCTTCATGAACTGTGTCATTATCACCTGCATCTAGCGGGGCGTGGTTACCGCCACCGAGATCGGGACTTCAAACGGTTGTTGCAAGCAGTTGGTGGTTCACGGTACGCCCCTGCTACCAGCAAGGCTAAACGACACCGGAATTACCGTTATTTATATCGTTGTCAGGGTTGTGGCGTTTTGCTGCCTCGGCAGCGGCGCTTTAATACCAATCGGTTTCATTGTGCCCGTTGTGGCGGACGGTTCCGACTGGAAAAAGAAAGAAAAGCGAAAAAATAGTTGTCAATGAATGGTATTTTTGATATGATACTATTTGTTGATGCGGCCATGGCGGAATTGGCAGACGCGCAAGATTAAGGATCTTGTGGTCGTTTAGACCGTGGAGGTTCGAATCCTCTTGGCCGCATAACAAAGGATCATGACGAAAGTCATGGTCCTTTTTTTGTACTTAAATTTGAATGATTAGCGATATAATGACCATAAGAAATAAAAGGAGTGATGAGCACGTGGTTAAGATTAATCGAACTTTTGTTGAAGGCTTAACTCTCGAAGAAAAAGCAGCTTTAGTCACTGGGCACGACTTTTGGTTTACGGCAACTGTTCCAGGTGTGGATAAAATGATGATGACGGATGGCCCGTCCGGTTTACGTAAGCAGGCGGATGATGCCGATGCCCTAGGCTTAAATGATAGTGTGGATGCCGTTTGTTTCCCATGTTCAGCACTCACAGCCAGCTCTTTTGATGATGATATGTTAATGCAGTTAGGCGAGAATCTGGGGATTGCGGCTAAAGCAGAACGGGTCGGAGTACTTTTAGGACCCGGTGTGAACATTAAGCGTAGTCCCTTAGCTGGAAGAAACTTTGAATACTTCTCAGAAGACCCACTGCTAGCGGGACGAATGGGAACGGCTTACGTGAAGGGTGTGCAAAGTCAAGGAGTTGGGGTCTCGGTTAAGCACTTTGCGCTTAATAATCGTGAAAACCAACGGTTCACGAATTCATCCAACGTGGATGAGCGGACGATGCGGGAGATCTACCTGGCTCAATTTGAACGGATAGTTAAAGAAGCTCATCCGGCGACCATTATGTGTTCTTATAATAAGGTTAATGGTACTTTAAATTCACAGAATCAACGCTTGTTGACCAGGATTCTTCGTGATGAATGGGGCTTTGATGGATTAGTCATGTCCGACTGGGGTGCGGTTGCGGATCACGTAGCAGCTCTTCAAGCGGGCTTAGATCTTGAAATGCCTGGTAAGGGAGCAGCTTCAGTTGATGAGATTGTTGAAGCGGTTAAGGATGGCCGACTGGATGAAGAAGTACTGAATAAGAGTGCTTTGCGGGTGCTGTGGATGGTGGCCAAGTGGCACACCAAAGGGGCAGTCGAATCATATGATAAAGATGCTCATCATGAATTTGCCCGTAAGTTGGCAGATGACAGTATTGTGTTATTGAAGAATGAACACCATGAGTTGCCACTGGATAAGCAGTCTTCACTGGCAGTAATCGGCGAATTAGCGGCCCGGCCACGGTATCAGGGTGGTGGCAGTTCCCATGTCAATGCTCATCAGGTGGTAACACCGTTATCAGCCATGCCCCAAACGGCTAGTTATGCTCAAGGTTATCAGCTATCTAACGATGTGGTCGATGATGATCTAACGGCGGCTGCTGTGAGCCTCGCTCAGCAAAGTCAGCAAGTCGTTTACTTTATGGGGTACCCAGAAGAAATGGAATCTGAAGGTTTTGATAAGAACACAATTGACCTGCCAGAAAACCAAGTGGCCTTATTGAACAAACTGGTTCAAGTCAATCATCATGTGACGGTTGTCTTACAAAATGGATCTGTTGTGGCAATGCCGTGGGCAGATCAGGTCAACGCCATTGTGGAAACCTACCTTGCTGGGGAAGCCGTTGGTGAAGCTACTTGGGATATTTTAACGGGGAAGGTGAACCCCTCTGGTAAACTTAGTGAAACTTTCCCACTGCGGTTGACGGATAACCCAACTTATCCCACCTTTGATAGTGAGCAGAATGAAGAAAATTATCATGAAGGACTATTTGTTGGGTATCGCTATTATGATAGCAAACAGCTGCCGGTACGCTTCCCATTTGGGCACGGTCTTAGCTACACCACGTTTAGTTACCGTGATTTAAAGGTGGAAGTCAAGGATGACCAAGTCCAAGTTGAATTTCAGTTGACGAATACCGGAGATATGCCAGGTCGCGAGGTTGCGCAAATATACGTTGGAAACCGGGTTAGCAAGGTTGAAAAGCCAACTAAAGAATTGCGTGACTTTGTGAAGGTGAGCCTTGAACCGGGAGAAAGCAAGACGATTCGTCGGACATTAGAACGGCGCGCATTTGATTGGTATAACTCCACTGAAAAGAGGTGGGAAGCGGATAATGGCCGTTATGAAATTTCCGTCGGTAGTTCAGTCGAAGATATTCGGCTGCAGCAGAGCTTTGACTATGAACTTGGGCAAGATCCGCTTCAAAAGGTGACGGAGGAAACGTATGTGGCAGACATAGTTAACCACCAATCGCCGAAAATCAAATCTGCCTTGGAGCAAACAGGCCTAGGGCGTCAATTAGCGGCCATCCTCCAATCAGATAGTGCGCAGATTTTTGAAAATATTCCATTACGCTCATTAGTGATGGCAGATATTGATCCACGAATGGTTCAGAAATTTATTGAATTAGCGAATGCATAATAAGGATAATCAGGAGCGTACGCTGTCCATTGAAGATGGCGTACGTTTTTAGTTACTTTTCAATCTCAATGATGGTGGTAAAATAAGACCATGACGAAAGGGGAGAAAGCAATGGCAACGTTAGTGATGGTGCGACATGGGCAAAGCCAAGCCAACTTGGATAATGTCTTTACGGGGTGGAGTGATTCACCTTTGACGGCTAAAGGAGTTGCCCAAGGTCACCAAGTCGGTCAAGAATTACGCCAACGTGGATACTTGTTTGACGATGTTTATACCTCATACATGCGCCGTTCGATTATGACGGCTAACATTGTTCTGGATGAAATTGATCAGCTGTACTTGCCAATCCACAAAACGTGGCGGCTGAACGAACGTCATTATGGTGCTTTGAGTGGGCAAAATAAGGCGGTCGTGAAGCAACGCGTCGGAGCAGAGCAACTCCATCGCTGGCGTCGTGGATATACTGAAGTTCCACCGCGGTTAGCCCATCGCCAGCACGAACGGCGCTATGATCGCCTCGGCGTTCAAGAGCCATTAAGCGAGAGCCTCCAGATGACGTTGCAACGAATTTTACCGTACTGGCAGGACCAGATTGCTCCCCGTCTCTTAGATAATAAGAACCAACTAATTGTTGCTCATGGTAGTTCGCTCCGGGCGCTAGTTAAATACATTGAGCAGATCCCTGATGATCAGATTGATCAAGTGGAAGTACCAAATGGTCAGCCAATTGTTTATCAATTTGATGAACGGCTGCAGTTAATGAACAAAGAAATTTTGAAGGAGAATTAAGATGCCAATTCATGAGCTTAAAAATAACCCCACGATGAAGGGCCAGGTGCGGTTGATTGAAAACGTTGTTTACTCAGCGGTTGATGGCGAAGCCGTTAAAATGGACATTTTGGCACCCTGGTCACAACGCTATGATTATCTCACCAGTGAACCCCGGCCTCTGATCGTTTTTGTACAGGGGAGCTCCTGGCGATTACCGACAATGGGGGAAGAGATTCCACAATTAGTACAGTTCGTGAAAGCTGGCTACATCGTTGCGACAGTGCAGCACCGGAATTCACTGGATGGACACGCTTTCCCAGCCTTTTTAGAAGATGTGAAGACCGCAATTCGTTACTTGCGGACGAATGCAGATAAATATTCCATTGACCCAAAGCGGGTCGCTATTTGGGGCACTTCGTCCGGAGCAAATGCTGCCTTGTTGGTTGGGTTACCGGCCAATGATCCCCGCTATAAAACGGCTGAATATGAAGATCAGTCAGATGCCGTTAATGCGGTGGTAAGCTGCTTTGCGCCGACGGATGTGATCGATACATTCAAGAATGCTGATCGGGTTCCAGGATCAGATATTTTGCAATACTCGTTATTTGGTCGTGACAAGAGTAAGTGGGACCAAATCAAGCGTCAAATGAGCCCGTTGTATCAGGTTAAAGCTGGGCAGCAATACCCGCCATTCCTTTTAATGCATGGTGATGCTGACCAAGTGGTCCCGTACCACCAGATGGAAGAAATGTATGATGTACTGCAACAACATGGGGTGGCAGTCGAAGCGTACCGGGTTAAAGGAGCCAATCATGAACGTGATTTCTGGAGTCAACGGATTTATGACCTTGTCAAAGAATTTTTGGTTCCAGTGGAGCATCCAGAGCAGGAAGAATAGGAGGCTTTTAGATGAGTAAACGATTATTAACGGATTTTGTACCAAGTAACTATCAAGTCTACCTGGATATCGACCGTCAAGCGAAGACGATTAAAGGAATTACAACAATTACCGGTGATGCCCGCCAAAAGCAAATTGCGGTGAACCAAAAATTTTTGAGGGTTGATGAAGTAACCGTAAATGGTCAGGCAGTTTCCTTCAAGGTTGATGATCAGGCGGAAACCATCAGTTTACCGGTTGAACAACCGGGAGCAGTTACGGTCCGGATTGCGTACCACACTGATTTAACTGATACGATGATGGGGATTTATCCATCGTATTACCAGGTTAATGGTCAACAAAAGGAACTAATCGGCACCCAATTTGAAACAACGGCCGCGCGGCAAGCCTTCCCGTGTGTCGATGAACCAGCCGCTAAAGCAACCTTTGATTTAGCAATTAAGTATGATGAACAACCAAATGAAACGATTATTGCTAACATGCCCGAAGAAAAGGTCGCGGACGGGGTGCACTACTTTAAGCGGACAGTTAAAATGTCTACGTATCTGATTGCCTTTGCGTTTGGCGAGATGCAAAAGAAACTTACCACCACGAAGAGTGGGGTCCAAGTTGGTGTGTTTGCGACGAAAGCGCACCAACCGAAGGAATTAGACTTTGCTCTGAACATTGCTAAACGGGAAATTGAATTTTACGAAGACTTTTATCAGACGCCATATCCACTAGAACATTCTTGGCAACTGGCCTTGCCAGACTTTTCCGCGGGGGCAATGGAAAACTGGGGATTAGTAACGTACCGGGAAGCATATTTATTGCTAGATCCAGATAACACAACCCTCGATAACAAGCAATTGGTAGCGACTGTAATTACCCACGAATTAGCACACCAGTGGTTTGGTGATCTAGTTACGATGAACTGGTGGGATGATCTCTGGTTAAACGAAAGTTTTGCCAACATGATGGAGTACCTCTCTGTTGACGCAATTCATCCGGAATGGAAGATTTGGGAAATGTTCCAAACCAGTGAAGTGCCAATGGCTTTGCAACGGGACGCGACCGATGGAGTTCAGTCTGTTCACGTGGATGTCGATAGCCCAGCGGAAATTGACTCCATTTTTGATGGTGCCATTGTCTATGCTAAGGGTTCGCGGATGTTGGTTATGGTCCGGTCACTATTGGGCGACGATGCGTTACGAAAGGGCTTAAAGCAGTACTTCCAAGATCACCAATATGGCAATGCACAAGGTGATGACTTGTGGACTGCCCTTGGCAAGGCTTCTGGAATGCAGATTGGTGACATTATGCATTCATGGTTGAACCAACCGGGGTATCCAGTGGTAAGCGCGTCAGTTGTTGATGGCCATTTGAAACTCCATCAGCAACAATTCTTTATCGGTGCCGGGAAGGACCAAGGTCGTTTATGGAAGATTCCGTTGAATGCCAACTATGATGCTGCACCAGAGATTATGGATAATGCTGATATCGACTTAGGTGATTACCAACAATTGCGGCAGGCGAATGGGCAACCATTCCGCTTGAATGTCGGCAATAATTCACACTTTATCGTGAAGTATGATGAGACGTTGCTCAACGATCTTTTGGATCATGTAGATGAGCTCGATCACATTACTCAGCTGCAATTATTACAAGATTTACGCTTGCTGGCGGAAGGAAATCAAGTTACCTACGCGTCAATTGTTCCATTACTAGCCCGCTTTAAGGATAGTCATTCAGCCATTGTCAATACGGTCCTGTATCAGATTGCGAATGCCTTGAAGAAGTTTGTTGAACCGGGAACGATGCAGGAAGACAATTTACGTCAATTGTTTGATCAGCTCAGTCACTACCAGGTAGAACGGTTAGGTTGGCGTCCGGTTGCTGGAGAAAGCAATGACGATCAATTAACCCGGCCACTTGTACTAATGGCTTCCTTGTACGCCAAGAATCAGGCTGCCATGCAAAGCGCTCATGAACTCTTTGAGCAGACAGCTTCTTTGGCAGAGTTACCAGCTGCGGTGCGGCCAGCGATTTTACAAAATGAGGCTGAGAACTTTGGTACCACTGAGTTGTTCGGCCAGCTGATTCATGAGTACCAAACGGCAACCGATCCTGGTTTAAAACAAGACTTATGCTTGGCAACCACTAAGGTCACGGATCCAGAATTATTAGCCCACTTGGTTAATCAATTTGAAGACGCAAGTTTGATCAAGCCGCAAGACTTGCGTGCTTGGTACCGAGGGGTGTTAGCAAATAATGCCGGTCAACAGTTGGCCTGGGATTGGCTACGGAACGAATGGAACTGGCTCGAATCTACTGTGGGTGGTGACATGGAATTTGCCACTTTTATTACCGTTACGGCTGGGGTGTTCCATACACCTGATCGGTTGGCAGAGTTTGAAGAGTTCTTTACTCCAAAACTTGATACTCCTGGTTTAACCCGTGAAATCCAAATGGATACGAGCGTTATTCGGAGCCGCGTTAACCTCGTGGAAAGCGAAAAGAACGGGGTCAATGTCGCAATTGAAAAGGCGGTTCATTAGTAAAGTGCATACTAAAAGGCGATCAGCATTTTTTGCTGGTCGCCTTTTTCAGTCAAATTATTTAAGCTAAAGTTCCCATTGGGTCCCATGGCTTCAGCACGATTGGTTCTTGAGCCGCCGCTTGCTTTAATTGATCGCTAAGGTATTTCTTATTGATCACGATTTGGTAACAGTATTGGTCCATCCAGGAATCACTCATAACGAAGTAACCCTTGGTACCAACTTTTGGACCCCAGGAATTTTCGACCTTCCACTTGGTTGATCGATCATTGACCAGGTCAACTCCCGTTAGAACCATGGCGTGATCCATCATGCTTTCTCCATAATCTAAGGCTTCCGCCTTCGTCATGGTTAATTCTGTATCAAAGAGTTTTTCATAATCGTAAGTATTCAAAGCCATCAGGCCATGCTTGGTGTTGGAGTACTTAATGACGTCTGATCCAAACCAAACGCTTTCGCCACCCTTTAACTGGTCGATTGCTAACTGCTTAAAATCGGCCATTGATAAGTTAAGGTGCTTAACTTGACGACCACCAACAACGTTTCCTAACATTTCGATTGTGTAAGTCTTACCATATTCCTTATCTGCCGTTGGGGCTTGGATGATTGAAATGTAATCATCCAGGTTCCAGCCAACGTACTTTTTAAAGAATTCTTGAGGAGTTAGATCTGCGTCGCGATGGTATTCTTTATCCTTCTTTGTCCGGTATTCAAAGTCAAATTTAGTTACTGGTTCGCCAAATGCGTAGGCAAGCATCCGGTAAACGTTATTGAGCATTTGTTTACGAATGGAGTTGATTTCATCATCCGTTGCCTGATCATTGACTAGCTTCCGTAAAACGACCGCATCATGCCGGAGTTGGTTATTTAGGACCGCGTTAATTTCATTGGACCGGCTAGAATTGTATGATTCGGGCATTGCCGTCTTTGGCACGACACCGTACTTTTCGATGAGGGCGCACAGCATATCCCACTGGCCACCGTCTTGTTGCGGTGTTTCTAATAGCCAAGCTACTTTACGGTCACCAAGCGGCAATTGAGCGGTGTTAATAATGTTTTCGTAAAACCAGTTGGCTTTTTCAAATTTGTCCCAGAAAAAGGCATAGGATTGGGATAGTTCAAAGTTATCTGGCAAGTTAAACTTTTGCTGCATCCCATGACGCATCGTATTTAAAGCCGCAAACATCCAGCAACGACCAGATTGCTTTTGATCAGCGACGTCACCAGTAGCGAGGTCAATCGAAAAGACTGGTGCATCATCCGCGATGGAATGCCAATTAAAACTGGCGGCACGGACCCCATTCGTGGTGACCGCATTTTCTAAGACCTTCGCAGCAGGTCGGTTGTGATAATCTTGGGCAAAGTCTTGAAGATCATCATTAGTAATTTTAAAACTCACAAAAATCACTCCTTTAAAGATATTAAAGACCATTATACCGTATTTATTTAGTAGGGGTAGGAATCTAGGTGGTCGTTTTCGGTAATTTGGCGAACTGCTCGTGCAGGAACGCCGACGACTAAAGAGTTCGCGGGCATATCATGGGTCACTACTGCACCGGCACCGATCACACAACCGTCGCCAATGGTGACACCGGGGCAAACGGTCACGTTGCTGCCAAACCAACAGTTATTGCCGATATTAATTGGTTGTCCCAGTTCTAGATCAGTAAAGGTGCCGTCACTTTGCTGACGGGGATTACGTTGTTGCCAGCGAAGCGGGTGGGTAGCCGTGATTAGACTGACGTTAGGCCCTAGCATCACGTTATCACCGATGGTAATTGGACAGGTGTCCAAGACGGTCAGGTTAAAATTCGCATAAAAATGATCGCCAACGGTGGAAAAACGACCGTAATCAAATTGGATTGGCCCCTGCAGGTATGGTTCTTGCCCATGGTGGGGTATCAGTTGGTCAATGATTTGATTGCGGTGCGTCGTGTCTGTATCCCGTAATTGATTGTAATCTTGACAAAGCCGGTGAGCGATTTCGTGGAAAGCGTCTAATTCGGGAGAATCTGGTCGATAGGGCTGACCATTCAGCATTCTGCGTGTATTTTCTTCCATTATGAGTAAACTCCTTTTTCAGAAAACGCCCATCAGAATAAACTGATGAGCGTTGGAAATTAATAACTATTTAGTTGCGTGCAAAACTTCGGGACCGTTATCACGACCAACAATCACATCATCAACGCGATTCAGGAACAAACCATGTTCAACCACCCCGACGGTGTGAATGAGATCTTCCGCAAGGGCATGGGGATCATCGATTTGACCAAGGTGGATATCAATGATGAAGTTATTTTCGTCAGTACGGTACTTGTGGTCACCATCCATTCGCCAAACTGGCTTGTAACCCTTCTTTTCAAAGGTGTTAAAGACATGTTGAGCACCAAACGGAATGACTTCCACAGGAACTCCAAAGTCCCCAATCCGGGAAACTAACTTGGATTGATCAACAATCCAGATCTTTTTAGTTGAGGCGTTGTTAACGATCTTTTCCCAAAGTAGGGCACCACCGCCCCCCTTGATTCCGTTAAAGTCATCATCGACTTCGTCAGCTCCGTCGATACAAAGATCAATGTGGTCAACATCATCAATGTCCTTGATAGTAATACCAAGTGATTCAGCCTGCTTCGTAGTGCGGTTAGAAGTGGTTACCCCGACAATCTTGAGGCCCTCATTTTTGACCCGTTCACCAAGGGCGTCGACCATATAACGCACGGTTGAACCGGTTCCTAGTCCAACGATCATGCCGTCTTGAATGTACTTAACGGCTTCCTTACCCACTTGGGCTTTTAATTCATTTTGATCCATAATCATAATCTCCTTTTAAAATCGATCTTGTGGCAACAGGACGGATTGTGCTTCCGGATGCAACTTGAAATATTGCTTGGCATAGGGACACATGATTTTGACAATCCACTGCTTTGCTGCGGCAAGCTGAACAAAGCGTGCCATTAACTGGCTGGCGAGCCCTTGATGGCGGAATTCTGGAACCACAAAAACTCGTTCAACGACGACATGATTACTGTCAGGGGTTACCGGTGAGAAGCTGACTTCTCCGGCCCACTGCTGATCATCCGTCAGGGCACTAATATTGTCCTCGGCAACGACCAAGTGCATGCGAAACGCACTCCTTTCTAACGATCTCTTTTTGCACACTAAATTGTCACTGTTTTAATAATAAAAGTCAAGCAAAGTTCATGTTACAATTAATAAGTAATCAGATAAACGGGGTGAAATTATGCAACGCGGATTTAAAATTGTTTCGCATAAAGCAAAGGCGGGATTGCATCTTCCACAGCGGCAAACTAAACAAGCTGCAGGCTACGACTTTGAAGCTGCGGAAGACTTTGTTCTACCGTCCATTTGGAAGGGAAACTTTATTAAAACTTTATGGAAAATTCATCACCAGGACCAATTAACGGTGGATGATATTACTGCTGGTGATCAGAGTTTGAAGCCTTATCTGGTACCCACCGGCATCAAAGCTTACATGCAACCAGACGAGGTATTAATGCTTTTTAACCGGTCGAGTGGGCCTCTGAAACGGCGCCTGATTTTACCAAATGGCGTCGGGATCATTGATGCGGATTACTACGATAATCCAGCGAATGAGGGAGAAATCTTCGTTCAATTAATTAATTACGGGTTGACCGACTATCACATCAAAAAAGGTGAACGAATCGCGCAGGGAATCTTTGTTCCATATTTAACGGCGGATGAAGAAGAGCAACCACAAGCGGTTCGGGAAGGTGGGTTCGGCTCAACCAAAGAATAAGAGGGATTGGAATTATGGCAAAAGCCAAGACACACTTTGTCTGCCAAAATTGTGGCTACATTTCACCACGGTTCTTAGGCCGGTGCCCGAACTGTGGTCAATGGAATACGCTAGTTGAAGAAGTGGATCAGTCGACAATTAAGCAGCCGAAAACCACAACTACGACACTAACGGGGATTGTTGCTAAGCCCCAACGAATTAATGAAATTGATACCCAAAAAACACCACGGGTTAAAACGCAGCTTCATGAGTTGAATCGGGTACTTGGTGGGGGCATTGTTCCGGGATCGTTAGTACTAATTGGTGGTGATCCGGGAATTGGAAAATCGACCCTATTATTACAAGTATCCGGGCAATTAAGCCAAGAAGGACACTCGGTTCTGTACGTTTCTGGTGAAGAGAGTGCTAACCAAATTAAGATGCGGGCGCAACGTTTAGACGTGTCTGGTGATGATTTTTATATCTATCCGGAAACGAACATGGATAGTATTCGGGCTACCATTGATGAGATGAATCCGGAATATGTAGTCATCGACTCCGTGCAGACGATGCAAGCGACTGATGTGACATCCGCAATCGGTAGTGTTGCACAAATTCGGGCAGTGACGGCCCAACTAATGCAGATTGCCAAGGGCAAGAATATTACCGTGTTCGTGGTGGGCCACGTTACTAAAGGTGGCGTGTTAGCCGGCCCCAAGATTTTGGAGCACATGGTGGATACGGTTCTCTACTTTGAAGGGGATCTTCACCACACCTACCGGATCCTACGGTCAGTCAAAAACCGGTTTGGTTCAACCAATGAGCTAGGCATTTTTGAAATGAACGGGACGGGGTTGAAAGAAGTTGCGAACCCTTCCGAAATCTTTTTGGAGGAGCGACTCAAGGATGCTACGGGTTCTGCAGTAGTGGTTTCACTGGAAGGAACCCGACCGATTTTAGTTGAAATCCAAGCTTTAATTACCCCGTCCGTATTTGGCAATGCACAGCGGACCGCGACCGGCTTGAGTCGTAATCGGGTATCATTAATTATGGCTGTGTTAGAAAAGCGGTCTAATTTGCTATTACAAAATCAGGACGCCTACCTCAAAGCAGCGGGTGGCGTCAAATTGGATGAACCCGCAATTGATTTAGCCATTGCGGTGGCAATTGCCTCTTCGTACCGTGATAAAGGTACGAAACCTACGGATGCGTTCGTGGGTGAAGTTGGTCTAACGGGTGAAATTCGGCGGGTCAACCGGATCGAGCAACGAGTGGCCGAAGCAGCTAAGTTAGGTTTCAAGCGGATCTTTATCCCGAAAAATAACTTGCAAAACTGGACGCCACCGCAGAACATTGAAGTGGTTGGGGTAACTACCATTAGTCAAACGCTGCAATTAGCATTAGCATAATTGAAAGGAGGACACGTGATGAGAAAGGGAATTGTTCGATTAGTTTTTACGATTTTAGGAGCCGCAATTGGTTACTACTATTTACCACCTTTATGGCCAGCGATTGGAGTTCAGTACAACTCGGTATTAATGATTATTGCTGACCTCTTTATTGGTGGGGTGATTTTCTGGTTAATTTCACTAATTTCGATTGGTTGGATCTTAAAGTTGGTGCAGCAAACTGAAGATTACTTAACGCAAAAGAGTCCGTTATACTTATTCTTTGGGGCATTATTAACGATTATTGGCCTGATTTTAGCAATTTTAATTTCTATTCCACTATGGCGGACCCATATTCCGGTTGTTAACAACATTGTGCCAATCTTATTGATGCTGATATTTAGTTACTTCGGTTTCCGAATGGGGACGACCCGGTTGGATGACTGGCGGACTTTCCTGACAATTAAGCGCGGCACCAAGGATAACAGTCAAAGTGGCGAGGTCATCAAGCAACAAGATGCTAATTATCACCACTACAAAATCTTAGATACGAATATCTTAATTGATGGGCGGATTTATGACTTGGTAAAGACGGGATTTTTGGAAGGAACCTTGTTAGTACCGAACTTTGTGTTGTATGAACTACAATACATTGCTGATTCTGGCGAAAGTATTAAACGGGTTCGCGGTCGGCGTGGCTTGGATATTTTAAATAAACTCCGTCAGGAAAAAATTGTGCCCATCGAAATGTATGATGGTGATTTTGAAGATATTCCAGAAGTCGATAGTAAATTAATCGCCCTCGCTAAAAAAGTTGATGGGGTAATCGTAACCAATGACTGGAATTTAAATAAGGTCATTCAGTTCCAAAATGTCCAGGTTTTAAACATTAATAACCTTGCGAAGTCCTTGCGTCCACGCGTAATTCCAGGTGAACACCTGCACGTAACCGTTGCGAAAAAAGGAACGGAACGGCAACAAGGGGTGGCCTACCTTGACGATGGGACAATGGTTGTGGTTGAAGACGGTCGTTACTACATGAATGAGAATGTTGAAGTTGAAGTCACTAGTGCGCTTCAAACGGATGCTGGGCGGATGATTTTTGCTCGACCATTACATTCAGCCAAGGGAATTAGCAATGACCAAGACGATTCACATGATGATAAATAAAAAGTCGAGCAGATCAGGTGTGGAGTGCAAGCACTGATCTGCTCGTTTTTGTTTTTTGTTAGCAAAAAGAAAAGCCGTGGCTTGGGAGAACCACGGCTTGGTTTACGAATATCTTTGGGGAAGATTTCGTAAAGGAGTATTTTTCGGTTACTATTGGGAGGAGTAATTGAAAAATAATCGGTTTCGGTTAATTTGTAGTAGTTGTTTTCTACTACGGTTTATATACTAGCAACAGATTGTGAAGAAAGTGTGACCAAAAGGTAAATAATTCTTTGCTTTCAAAAAATTAGCGGAGAGAAGTGTGGTCGCGCGGTGAGTGTGGTACTATTAAACTATCAAAATTGGCCCACAAAGGAGTTTTACAGATGCTAAAAATATATAATACTTTAACCAGAACAAAAGAAGAATTTCGTCCAGTTCATCCCGGTGTGGTTAATATGTATGTCTGTGGGCCAACGGTATACAATTACATTCACATTGGTAATGCGCGGAGTGCGATTGCTTTTGATACGGTGCGTCGGTACTTAGAGTTTATTGGCTATCATGTTAACTACGTCTCTAATTTTACCGATGTTGATGACAAGATGATTAAGGCGGCTCATGAGCAGGGAATTACTGTCCCAGAATTAGCCGATAAGTATATCCGAGCCTTTTTGGAAGATACGGCGGCGGTCAATATCGAACCCGCCACAATGCATCCGCGTGCAACGGATAATATTCCAGAAATTATTGAATTTATTCAACGTTTAATCCAGCGTGGTTATGCCTACGCTGTTGATGGGGACGTTTATTATCGGGCCCGTAAATTCAAACATTATGGTCAATTGTCAGGTCAATCAATTGATGATCTGGAAGTTGGAGCCAGTGAACACGTTAGTGCTGATGAAGTGAATAAAAAGGCTGACCCAATGGACTTTGCTTTGTGGAAGGCAGCCAAGCCAGGCGAAATTAGTTGGGATTCACCATGGGGCGCCGGTCGGCCAGGTTGGCATATTGAATGTTCAGTGATGTCCACGAAGTATTTAGCCGATACAATTGATATTCATGCTGGTGGTCAGGATCTGGAATTTCCTCACCATGAAAATGAAATTGCACAATCAGAAGCGGCGACGGGCAAAAAATTTGTGAACTATTGGATGCATAATGGATTTGTAACGATTGGTAAGGACAACGAAAAGATGAGTAAGTCCTTGCATAACTTCATTACTGTTCACGACATTATTAAGCACGTTGATCCACAAGGATTGCGCTTCTTTATGGCAACGACCCAGTACCGGCGGCCAATCCAGTACAGCGAGGATAATTTAGTGGACGCTCAAAATAATTTAGCCCACATCCAAACAGCATTTAATAATTTGGAATACCGGAAAAACGATGCGACTGATGGTGACGACACCACGGTTGCTAATCAATTAGCTACTTTCCGGTCATCATTTATTGAAGCCATGGATGATGATATTAACGTTCAAAATGGGATTGCTGTCGTGTATGAATTAGTTAAGTTTGCTAATCGCTATACTGAAAAGAAGACGGTTGCTAAGGATGCGATTGGTAACATTCAAAAGTTATTGAAGGAACTGTTACTGATTTTTGGGGTTAAGCTAACGGCTACTGGTCAGATCGATGATGAAACGATTAAACAACTCATTGCGAAGCGAGATGAAGCGCGGCGGCAAAAGAATTTTGCTTTAAGTGATCAAATTCGTGATGATTTAAAGGCCCAAGGAATTATTATTGAAGACACGCCGCAGGGAACACGGTATAGAAAGGAATAGCATGGCAAAAGCGGATTATCGACAATTGAATGGAATTGCATTAGCCTATCTTGGTGATGCCGTATATGAAGTCACAGTACGGGAGCACCTTTTAAATCTTGGTATGACGAAGCCAAATCGTCTGCAAAAGAAAGCCACCGCATACGTTTCTGCCAAAGCCCAAGCTGGTTTGATTAAGTTAATGGAAGAACAATCTCTGTTAACTGATGAAGAATGGGAATTTTTTAAACGCGGTCGGAATGCAAATAGTTATACGCATGCTAAGCACACGTCTGTGCTGACGTACCGTATTTCAACGGGATTCGAAGCACTAATGGGCTACTTGCAACTATCTGGGCAAACAGAGCGGCTTGCAGAATTATGTCGATGGTGTATCAAACAAGTTGATTTAGGGAGGGTGCAATATGAACAATGAGACACCAGAGTTTGTGATCGGCCGTCACCCGGCCGTTGCGGCATTAAAATCGGATCAGGAGATCAATAAGGTCTTTATTCAAAAGGGATTACGCACTGACGCAATTGCCCAGATTATCAAACTTGCCAAAGAGCGGCACCTCGTTATTTCAAATGTTCCCAAAACCAAGCTCGATCAAATGGTTGATCATCAAAACCACCAAGGGGTAGCTTTAGCGGTGGCGGCTTATCATTACGCAACGATTGATGCTTTATTTGCTAATGCGCAGGCACATGATGAAGAACCGTTTCTGCTGATTTTGGATGAGTTAGCGGATCCGCATAATCTGGGATCAATTATGCGGACTGCGGATGCAGCTGGAGTGCATGGTATTATCATCCCTAAGCGCCGAGCCGTAGGTTTAACTTCCGTAGTGGCGAAGACTTCCGCTGGTGCCATTGAACGGGTTCCGGTAGCGCGGGTTACCAACCTTGTGCAAACCGCGAAGGAACTTAAAGCGCGGGGCGTTTGGCTGTTTGGTACAGATATGCAAGGGACTGACTATCGCCGTTGGGATGCTCAAGGAGCAGTAGCAGTCGTGATTGGTAATGAAGGGAAGGGAATTTCTCCATTATTAAAGAAGACCTGTGACGAAATGTTGACGATTCCCATGATTGGTCAAGTGCAAAGCTTGAACGCCAGTGTGGCAGCCAGCTTATTAATTTATCAAGGGTTCAGTTCTCGTCATCCATTAAAATAATTTGAAAAAAACAATCTAAGGAATGACTAGTTCTAAAGATTGTTTTTTCTTATCCAAAGATCAGAGACAAATTTTTCGTATTGTCTCTTTTAAAGAAGTTTGGTAAATTATTTGAGACAACTAACGAGTGACGGTCAAATTTTGCGACAGCGGTACTAAACGCAGGAGAAAAGCCGTCGTGGAACTAAGGTGAGAGCTGGTTCTATACCCCCGGTCAAGACGCTGTGACGGTGAGATGATTAGCTAGCTAATTTTCAAGTGGGTCCGTTAGGGGTTAGTGGAAAATGAGGTTGCGTCTAATGAGTCCAAGATTGATTCAAACAACCCCAGAGAGTGAACTAATTAAGCAGGTTGCGGGAAAAGATTCGGAAAGTTTTGTAATCTTGTATCGGCAATACTTACCATTAATTTGTAAATTATGGTATCAGTTTCGTTTAGATGAAGTACCATTGGATGATTGGAAACAAGAGGCAGCAGTTGTATTATATCGAACGGCTTGTTCCTACTCTTGCCATGAGTCCCGGTTTTGCTGGTACCTACGTCAGGCGCTCATGAATAAGATTCGGGATCTTTATCGACAGCAAGCTGCACAAAAGCGGATCCCGACGAATCAGGTTGAAATGATTACAGACGTTCAGATTGACCAGCGCTTGGTGGACATCGACTTTCAACCAGATGAGGTTAGCCATTTTCGGCTGCTGTACCAGCAGTTTTTGCAAGAGTGTTCCCATTTAGAAAAGAATGCCTTTTTGGGGATTAATTCTGGTGAACGCTTGGAAAATGTGGCTCGTCAATTATGTTGTTCGCCATTAACAATTCGCAGTGCCTTTGAACGCGCACGGAAGAAGTTTAAGCAGCGAATCCTTAATTAGTTCACAACGCTTGTTTGGAACAACTCCTGTCTAAGAACTAGATAGGAGTTGTTTTTATTTTCGGAAAATGATAGCCTTAGATAGATGGAGGTGACTGTGATGGCGCAAAGAAAAGTTGGCTTGGAGTGCACGAAATGTGGAGCTCGCAACTACACCGTTACGGTTAAACCAACCCGTGAACAACGGTTAGAGTTAAAAAAGTTTTGTAAACATTGTGGTGAATATACCGTTCATCGTGAAACTAGGTAGTGGAGGGAAACAATGCATTTATTTAGATTTTTAAAGAGTGTTGTTCAAGAAATGCATAAGGTGGTCTGGCCCACTTGGAAGGAAAATCGGCGCGACACAGGAGTGGTAATTTCGCTAACGATTTTCTTTGTGATCTTCTTTGCGTTGGCAGACTGGATCATTCAAGCGGGGATGCTGGCCTTTGTCAAATAGTGATGGCTAGTCAAAGCGAGTATTTTTTGCTATAATTCAAAAGAAGCAAAACTTCGTGAGGAGCGAGGTTTTTTTATTTTGACAAAATTATTAAAGGAGAATCATCATGGAATCACATGAAAAACGCTGGTATGTACTGCACACCTATTCTGGATACGAAAATCGGGTTAAGAGCAACCTGGAGTCCCGAGCTCAATCAATGGGCATGGAAGACTACATTTTCCGGGTAGTGGTTCCTGAAGAAACGGTGCGGACAGTTAAGGATGGCCAAGCAAAGGAAACGGAAGAAAAGACGTTCCCAGGTTACGTTTTAGTTGAAATGGTGATGACTGATCAAGCTTGGTACATTGCACGGAATACACCTGGCGTTACCGGATTCTTAGGTTCCCATGGTGGTGGTTCCAAGCCAACCCCATTGCTTCCAGAAGAAGTGGACAGGATCATGAAGCGAATGGGAGCGGATGTCGCACGAACGGACATTAACGTTAATGTTGGCGACAGCATCAAGATTATTGCTGGGCCATTTGCTGATTTGACCGGAAAAGTAACGGCGGTTGATCATGACAAGATGAAGGTCAACGTGGATATTGAAATGTTTGGTCGGCAGACTAGTGCCGAAGTTGGTTTTGACCAAATCGATACGATGGATAATTAATTCTCTAACTTGAATTTTATGTAATTTTGTGGTAATTTATTTTGGTATGCAATATGCATACTGTGGGAGAGGTAAAAACTTACTGCCTCATCATTACCACAACACGGACTAAGGAGGTTTTGTCTCGTGGCAAAAAAAGTAGCTAACATTGTTAAGTTGCAAATTCCTGCCGGTGCAGCAACACCAGCTCCACCAGTAGGTCCTGCACTTGGACAAGCAGGTATCAACATTATGGGATTCACTAAGGAATTCAACGCACGGACTGCAGACCAAAAGGGTATGCTGATTCCAGTTGTAATTACCGTTTACGAAGATCGTTCATTCGACTTCATTACCAAGACCCCACCTGCTGCCGTATTACTTAAGAAAGCCGCTGGTGTTGAACATGGTTCCGGTGAACCTAACACGAAGAAGGTTGCTAAGGTAACCAAGGATCAAGTTAAGGAAATTGCCGAAACTAAGATGCAAGATCTAAACGCTGCTGACGTTGAAGCAGCTATGCGCATGATCGAAGGTACTGCACGGAGCATGGGCTTCACTGTTGAAGACTAAGCCACGCACAGCGCCGGGACTTTTATCAAAATAAAAGTTCCCACGTGGGAGGTCAACCCGTTAGACCACATTTGCAAGGAGGAAAACACAAGATGGCTAAAAAACATGGTAAGAAATACCTTGAAGCGCTGAAGAAGGTTGACAGCAAGAAAGAATATGCTGTTAACGACGCGGTTCAATTAGTAAAAGATATTGATTTTGCAAACTTTGATTCAACTGTTGAAGTTGCATTTAAGTTAAACGTTGACACTAAGCAAGCAGACCAACAATTACGTGGTGCCGTTGTTTTACCAAACGGTACTGGTAAAGACCAAACTGTAATTGTTTTTGCTAAGGGTGACAACGCTCAAGCTGCTAAGGATGCTGGTGCTGACTTTGTTGGTGACCAAGACTTAGTTGAAAAGATTCAAGACGGTTGGTTAGACTTTGACGTTGCAATTGCAACTCCAGACATGATGCCACAAGTTGGTCGTTTAGGTCGGGTCTTGGGACCAAAGGGCTTAATGCCAAACCCAAAGACTGGGACTGTAACGATGGATGTTGCAAAGGCCGTTGAAGAATCAAAGGCTGGTAAGGTTACTTACCGGACTGACCGTGACGGTAACGTTGCTGTACCATTTGGTAAGGCTTCATTTGATACTGACAAGTTAGTAGAAAACTTGAAGACGATTGAAGATGTTGTTGTGAAGGCACGTCCAGCTTCTGTTCGTGGGACTTACGTTCAACACGTTTCCATTGCTTCAACTTTCGGACCAAGTGTTACGCTTGATTTGACCACTTTCTAGTTCAGTGGAATTAATAAAACAGCATCAGAATTGTTAATACAATTCTGATGCTGTTTTTGTATTCTCTATAATAATGCGGCAAAATTAAGAAAAGTTAATGCTAAGACAATGGTTAAATAACTAATCATTTGCCAATGGTGGTTGGCATATTGTCCCATGATCTGGCGGTTACTTGTAATGATAATGAGGGGAAAAAGGGTAAAAGGTAGCGCAACACTTAAAATGATTTGGGCGAGAATAATTAATTGTTCAAATTCCTGTTCATTAAAGTGAATGCAACAGCCAATGATGATCACTGGGATCAGAGTAACTAAACGAGTGAGCAGGCGTCGTTTCCAAAGGGGTAAACGAAGGTTAATATAACCTTCCATGACGATTTGACCTGCAAGGGTGCTGGTGATTGAAGAAATCAATCCAGTAATTAAGAGAGCAAAACCAAAAAGGCTACTCATGACGGGACTAGCTAATGAGCCAACAATCTTAGAATTATTTAAGCCATAAAAGACGTCTGCCAAGCTATTGAGGGTTCCATGATGGAAGAATAATGTTCCTCCCATGATCATGAGAAGGGCATTGACAAGGAGGGCGGCTACCAAGTGAATGATGGAGTCCCAATTAGCAAATTGCAAAGTTTCGTGAACTTGGCGGGGATCATGTTCATCATAACGGCGGCTTTGGGCAAGCGCGGAGTGAAGATAGATATTATGGGGCATGATCGTGGCACCAATGATTCCCAAACTTAGTAACAACTGAGCGTGATTGTTAACAATATTAGTGGCAGGAAGACAACCATTTAAAATTGGCGACCATTCTGGATGAGCACGGGCGACTTCAATAGTAAAGATTCCTGCAACAATTAGGATTGTTGCTAACACAATGAATTCAATTCTGCGAATACCAAATTGCAAGAAGAGTAAAACGACGATGACGTCCGCGACCGTTAGTAATACGCCAACAATAAGGGGAAGATGAAATAATAAATACAGAGCCACGGAGGTGCCGATGACCCCGGTTAGATCGGTGGCCATCATGGCCAGTTCGTTTAAGAGCCATAAAACAATGCGAACTGGTTTAGAAACTCGAGCAGCAATGGCTTGCGCAAGATCTGTTCGAGTAACCACACCTAACTTAATGGATAGGGATTGCATTATCATTGCGACCAAGATGGAGAAGATTAGAACACTTAATAGTGAGTAACGATATTGAGCACCGCCCGCTAAAGAAGTTAGCCAATTACCAGGATCCATATAACCAACTGCTACTAGAGCACCGGGGCCACAGTAAGCGAGAAATTTTTGCCAGAAGGCAGATTCATAAACTGTCGGTACTTTAACACTCCCATTAATTTCATCAAGACTTTTCTTGTTCATTAGCGGCCTCCTTGGCCAGATTGGCGATCAAAGCAGCAAACTCTGGATCATCATTCAGGGATGGCATTATGGCGAGTTCTTGACCGCCACTGGCCCGAAAGGCCTGATAATTTTGAACGCCGTTTTCTTCTAGTGTTTCAAGACAATCTGTAACAAATGAGGGTGAAGCAATCATGATGCGTCGCTTACCCAGTTGAGCTTGGCGAAGTAATTCATTTTTAAGGTACGGTTTTAACCATGGCATGGGGCCGAACTTTGATTGATAAACCATTTTGATTTGATGGTCGGGGATGGCTAGTCGCTTTTTTAATTCAACAGTCGTCCGTTCGGTTTCAGATTGATAAGGGTCACCAGCTTTAACCATTGATACAGGAATCCCGTGGTAGGAAATCATTAATAGATCGAAGTTACCATCATCCCAAAAAGCCTGAATATGTTTCGCTAAGAGATCCAAAAAGGCAGGTTGATCAGCAAACCGGTCAATGATTGGAATCGTCGGATCAACGGCGTTGACTTGGTCAATGATGGATTGGGTAGTGCTTTGGGTGAAATGCGGAAACAGTGATAACACATAAACTTGATCACAGGTTTGTTGGAGCTGATGTAATACCGTTGAAATTGCCGGTTTGCGGTATGTCATCGCCATGGCGACCTGCCAATCGGGTAGAGCATCCTGAACCCGGTTGGTTAGTCGTGCAGTATTAGCAATTAGGGGTGAGCCATCCCGTTCCCAAATATCACGATAAAATGTAGCTGATCGCCAAGCACGGGTTGGCAGGATAATTCCCTTTAGTAATGGTTGCCAAAACCACCGGGGCAGGGTAACGACGTTTTGATCACCTAAAAATTCGGCTAAGTATTTCTTAACTGCAGGAGTTGTCGGTTCATCTGGTGAACCTAGATTTACTAATAGTAGTCCATTTTTCTTCATCAGTACTTTAACCTCACTCAAACTTAGATAATGTTATTGTACAACAACTTGATAAGCAAAAACGGGTGCGTGACAGAAGACATTTATGACTTCGTAATCACGCACCCGTGCGATTTAGATTTATCAATATGGAGATTTACCCTTTTTGGTAATACTTTTTAACAAAGTAAAGAATTGGCAACCCTACAATCACAATCCCGATGAAGAGAATAACACCCGCTGGGTCATTGAAGATTTCACTGACGAGAACAAAGATTCCACCGGCAATCGCAATGATCGGGACAAATGGATAGAGTGGAGTCGAGAAAGGCCGCTTTGCAAACTTATTACGTTTCCGTAGGATAAAGACCCCAAAGAAAGCCAACATGTAGAAGCAGTAAACCGTAAATACACAGAGATCTGATAAGTGATCTGGATCAAAGAAGAGCATCATAATGAAGGCCAGGACGACGATAAAAATGGTCGCCGTAACTGGCGATTTACCCTTCGGACTGAGGTATGCTAAGAATTTCGAAAATGGAATATCTTGCCGTTTAGCCATGGCATAGACAATACGGGGGAAAGTTAACATTTTACCATTCAACGTTCCCATCATCGAGATGATGATTCCAGCTGACAACAGTTTACCACCAATCTGTCCAAAGGCCTTGGTTGCTAAATAGGCAGTAGTATTTTCACCAAGGCGATGAATTGTCGCAACGGGAAGGAAACGGAGAATTCCTACGGTAATTAAGGTATAGATAATCAAAACAGCAGTAATTCCGAAAATGATCGCCTTCGGAAGTAATTTTTGCGGATTCTTCATTTCGCCACCGAGGTTGGCAATCAGGATCCAGCCGTCGTACCCGAAAAGGGTAGCGAGCACAGCGACACCAAAACCACCAGAACTTTGATGAATTTCACGAACAGTTTGTCCAAAGGCATCTTGGTGCCCCCAGAAGAGACCAAAAATGATAATTGCGGCAATCGGGATCAATTTTCCTAAAGTGGTGATGACGGAGAATAGAGCACCAACCTTGTTTTCCAACAGGTTCATTAATCCAATGAGGCCAACAGTAATAATCGTTAATGGAATTCGCCATTCATTACCTAATCCAAAGAAATTGGCCATGAGGATACTCATAAACCCTGCTACCGAGGCAATGATCGCTGGACCGTAGACAATAATTTGCATCCATCCGGCCAAAAAGCCAAGAATCCGACCATAAATGTTTTCAATATATACGTAAAGACCACCAGTATATGGCATCTGAGCACCAATTTCGGCGACGGTAAGACCACCGGTCAGGGTAATAACCCCACCAAAGACCCAAGCCAGGATTGCCATTGTGGAACTACCGGCACTATCTAACACCGAGCCTTGTTTAAAGAAGATTCCTGATCCAATGATAGTTCCAATTACAATTGAGATTGCCGAGCCAAAGCCGAGCGAACGTTTTAAGTCTTCAGTTGGTTGTTTGTCCTGCATAACTAATTCCTCCATTTCTATGACACAATAAAAGCCGCCTCAAGCACCATTCGCAAAATTGCAAGTGGTTGAGACGGCCCATTAATTGTTATTATAAAATAATAAACATCAAAATTACCCAACCACAATCAGAGATGATGAGGTTGAGGAAGAGGATAAATTAAAATGAGTTAAATTTAGTTGTAACATTTGCGTCCCCTCCAAAATTTTGATTGACATTAGAATACCATTAGAAAAAATCTAACGCAAGCATTTTTTTATTTTTACTGATGCCTTGCAAAATGAACTGGAGTTATGTATACTGTTTGAGTGGTTATAAATATGACTCTGCCTAAGACTCAGGTGGCGCAAGCCTCAATCATACCTGCCGAGGAAGAAATGAAATGTTCCTTCTCTATGTCTGCCGGTCATAGGGATTTTTTTAAATCCGTACCAAATTTAATATAGGAGGTGTAATTTCATGAGTGAAGCAGCTATTGCTAAAAAGGCTGAAGCCGTTAAAGTTGCCAATGGTTTGTTAACTGATGCTGAATCAGCTATCGTTGTTGACTACCGTGGTTTGACGGTTGATGAAGTCACTGATTTGCGTAAGCAACTTCGTGATGCTGGTGTCAAGATGGTTGTTATCAAGAACAAGATCTTGGAACGGGCCGTTGACGGTACTGATTACGAAGACTTAAAGAGTGTGTTTGTTGGCCCAACTGCAGTTGCCTTTTCAAATGAAGATCCAATTGCTCCTGCAAAGATTATGAAGAAGTTTGCAGAAGACCACGATGCTCTTGAAATTAAGGGTGGTTTCATTGAAAAAGACATCAAGACGCTTGATGAAATCAATGAATTCGCTGAACTGCCAAGTCGGGACGATCTTCTTTCCATGCTTGCATCTGCATTGCAAGACCCAATGCGGAAGATCGCACGGGCCGTCAAGGCCGTTGCCGACAAGGCCGACGAAGCCGCATAATTGTGTGCTTACAGTTACATTTAAACTATCAATTAAACAAGATTTAATCATTGGAGGAATTTAAAAATGGCTTTTGATAAGGATGCTATTATTGCTTCATTAAAGGAAGCATCAATCTCTGACCTTAACGACCTTGTTAAGGCAATTGAAGACGAATTTGACGTTTCAGCTGCTGCTCCAGTTGCAGTTGCAGGTGCTGCTGGTGGCGACGGTGCTGCTAAGGATAGCTTCACTGTTGAATTAACTGAACCAGGTACTGCTAAGGTTAAGGTTATTAAGGCTGTTAAGGACATCACTGGTTCCGGCCTTAAGGACGCTAAGGACCTTGTTGATAACGCACCATCTGTTATCAAGGAAGACGCTAAGGAAGACGAAGCCAACGACATCAAGGCTAAGCTTGAAGACGCTGGTGCTACTGTTACCCTTAAGTAGTTTTATCCAAATAAAAAACCGCCGTTTTGGCGTTTTTTTATTACCTAAAAGAGGAGCATAGTGATCGTTGATCGCTATGCTCCTCTTTTGTCATTGATTTGCAATTATTGTAGTTGCAGAATTTGTCGAATAGTTGATTTCATTTGGGCAGGCTGAATAACCCGTTCGCTCTGCTGACTTTGATCAAACAATTGTTGAATGTTTGGACTTAATGGTTGTCGGAGAAGTTGGTGCAATTCGGTAATAGCATCTAATCCGGTGACTGAACTCTGCTTATCAGTAATTGCTTGGTGCACTGTCTCTGGGAATTTATAGGGACTAGCAGTTGAGATAATGACATTAGGGGTGGAATCATTAGTGACAGCTTGGTATTGGTTAGCAACGAAAGAAGCCACGGCGGTGTGAGGGTCAATCACGTAACCATCCTGTTGATAAATGCGCTTGATTTCCTGTAGAACCTCTTGCTGAGTGGCATAACCAGCATTAAAGTGTTTATGAAGTTTAGCACGGGCACCATCATCAATTGAGTATTTACCATCGTTATTTAACTGTTTCATTAACTGATTGATACTAGGAGCGCTCTCATCGTAAATGTCAAACAGCAGTCGTTCCAGGTTACTGGAGACCAAAATATCCATGGCTGGTGAATTGGTCAGGAAGAAAGGGCGTTTTCGATCATAATGACCGGTTTTAAAGAAATCCGTTAAAACATTGTTTTCGTCGGATGCGCAAATGAGGCGATTAATTGGTAATCCAAGTTTTTTAGCATAATAGCCAGCGAGGATATCACCAAAGTTTCCTGTTGGCACCGTAAAGTTGACTTGGTCACCTAGTTGAATGTCTCCACGCCGTACAAGTTGTCCATATGCGCTTAAATAATAAACAATTTGGGGGATCAGTCGACCAATGTTCATCGAGTTAGCAGATGAGAATTGAAAACCATTGGCCAGTAATTGGTCATTAAAGTTTTGATCATTAAAAATGGTTTTAACGGCAGTTTGGGCATCATCAAAATTACCCTCAATGGCGATTGCGGTCAGGTTATCTCCCCGCTGACCTAACATTTGTCTTAACTGAACAGGACTAACACCACCGTGAGGGTAGAAAACAATCACCTGTGTACCATCTTGATCACTAAAACCACGCATTGAAGCAGTTCCAGTATCACCAGAGGTTGCTGTGAGGATGATAATTTCATTACTGTTTTTTTCAATGGTTAAGGATTTTTGCATTAACCGTGGTAGGACTTGTAATGCAATGTCTTTAAAAGCCAGGGTGGGCCCATGAAATAATTCAAGATAGTAGTTACCAGCGTGCTTTTCTGAAAGTGGTGCGATAGTTGCATCATCCCATTGGGAACCATAGGCTCCTTGAACAATTTGGTGAAGCTGGTTTTTACTAAGGTCATCAAAGAACCAGCCTAATACTAATTCCGCAATTGCTTGGTAGGACATTGTTGCTAGATTCTGCAGCGGTAGGTCGACTTGGGGGAAATCGACGGGGACGAAAAGACCACCATCAGGAGCAAGCCCCTGGATGACTGCTTGGGGCGAATTTAATGTTGCTGTAATTTGCCCACGGGTACTACGGTATTGCATGAAAAAAGCCTCCATTTCTAGATTTAGTGATTGATTATTGGTTATTGTAACCTGGAAGGGACGTATGTTACAATGCTAAAAATGAAAAAATAATGAGAAAATGAGGTGGCAAGATGGAAACCATTCAAATCGGGATGCTTGGCCTAGGAACGGTCGGCTCTGGTGTGTTACAGATGATCCAGCATAATGAAGATAAGGTGGTGAATGTCACCGGACGGCAACTAAATGTGAAGCGGGTGCTCGTGAATCATCCAGAGCGCCACCAAGATGTTGCAGATAAAATTGAATTAACGACGTTAGTGGAAGACGTCATTAATGATGATGAAATTCAAATTGTATTGGAACTGATAGGTGGAATCCATCCCGCTAAAGAATACATTGAGGCGGCACTGCGTAACCATAAAAACGTGGTCACTGCAAATAAGGATCTTTTGGCAACCTATGGTCCAGAATTGGTGAAACTCGCCCATGACCATCATTGCGATTTGATGTATGAAGCTAGTGTGGCTGGAGGAATTCCAATTCTGCGGACGATTACCAATAGTTTTGCGGCGGATAAAATTACTGAGGTTAAGGGGATCGTGAATGGAACCACGAATTACATTCTGACGCAAATGAGTCAGCAAGGTTGGTCGTATGACCAAGCACTCAAAGCGGCCCAGCAGTTGGGATTTGCTGAAGCGGATCCTACTAATGATGTTACTGGTAAGGATGCGGCTTATAAAATGGTCATTTTGAGCCAGTTTGCCTTTGGAACTCAATTAACGGTTGATGATTTTGCAGTAACGGGAATCGATCATTTAAACGGTTTTGATGTTCAGCAAGCCGGTAAATTTGGTTACGTTATTAAACTAGTGGGGATCGCACAGGTAATTGATGATGGGGTCTTTGTTGAAGTTGCTCCAACCCTAGTACCTGCGGACCACCCGTTAGCAACAATTAATAACGAATATAATGCGGTCATGGTAACGGGGGAAGCTGTGGGCGATACCCTTTTCTATGGTCCCGGGGCTGGTTGCCTGCCAACTGCCAATAGTGTTTTAAGTGATATTATTTCGGTCACGAAAAATCTAGTTCTGAAAACAAATGGTAATTTCTTTAATAATTATCAACGTCAGTATATTCCTGCAGCACCACGCGACGTCGTTTGCCCATATTTCCTTTCCATCATGATGCCAGATGTGCCAGGGCAAATGTTGAAGTTAACGCAAATTATGACGGAAATTGACGCCAGCTTTAGTCAAATTACGCAAACAGAAGCGGATGGCTTAGCCCATGTGGTGATCATTACTCACGAAATGACTGCCCAGCAATTAGCCGATTTTAAAGCACGGGTTGCTAAAGATTCGAGTATTAATTTATGCGCTGCATATAAGGTTTTAAAGTAGGGTGGTGACCAGAATGAAAATTCAAGTACCAGCCTCGAGTGCCAATTTAGGCCCGGGATTTGATTCCATTGGGATCGCAGTTTCGATGTATCTGTATTTAACCGTTGTTGGACCGAGTAATGAATGGCGGGTCGATCATCAACTGGGGAATTTACCGCATGATCGCCAAAATATGATTGTTAAAACGGCACTAAAAGTGGCTCCTAATTTAACACCACACCACCTCAAAGTCGAAAGTGCAATCCCGGTTACTCACGGTTTAGGAAGCAGTTCGAGTGCTATTGTAGCGGGAATTGAACTGGCCAACCAATTAGCACAGTTAAACCTTAGTGATGAAACAAAGGTTGAAATTGCTAGTCAAATTGAAGGGCATCCCGATAACGTGGCCCCAGCAATTTTGGGTGGTTTGGTAGTCGGTACTGAGGTGAATGATCATTTTACAGCAGTAAAAGCTCCGCTACCGCCATTTGATTTAGTTGCCTATATTCCAGCCTATAACTTACCAACGAAGGAAGCCCGGGCAGCATTGCCGAATGAACTGACTTATCATCACGCTACCCATGCTAGTGCAGTGGCCAATACTCTGGTGGCAGCGCTATTTAAACCAGATTATGCTGTAGCCGGAGAATTAATGGAGGCGGATGAATTTCATGAGGGGTACCGGGCTGCTTTAGTGCCAGAATTAGCAAAGGTTCGAGAAATTTCCCATGATCATGGCGCATTAGCAACTTATTTAAGCGGGGCCGGTCCAACGATTATGACATTGATCCCACATGACAGGGCTGCTGACTTGATTACAGCGCTTCGGAATTACCACCTGAACGATCGCGTTGAAGTTTTACATCCTGATCATGCTGGAGTAACGGTTGACGAATAACAAAAATGAGAATATAAAAAGGCGTCAGAGTTCTGAAATGGAACTCTGACGCCTTTTTCAGGCCGAAGCATCAAATTAAATTAATGAGTTAGATAGGGAGTTATGAAATTTAATTGTTGTTATCTTCGGCCTTGATGTTTTGCGCGATCTTATCAACGATGTCCTTGTGCATCTTTTCATCCAACTTAACTTTGGCGATAAAGATGATCATGCCGATCAAGATGCAGAAGAATGGGATGTAGAAGCAGAAGGATTTGAAAATCAAAATATCATGAGTGGAGATGGAAGCAGCAGTGGCATTACCAGTCATCCCGGCTAATCCAGCAATGATTCCAGTCAATCCGGTCGTAACCGCGCCACAGAACTTATCAAGCATTGGCCGAACGGCGGAAGTGGCAGCTTCTGACCGGTGACCAGTCTTCCATTGCCCATATTCAACACAGTCAGCAATGGTCAATAAGAGCACCATGAAGACCAGCGGATTAGCAAGGGTGTAAAGAACTTGAGCAACTAAGGTCATGGTTACGGTTTGGGTAAATGAGAAGATAACAAAGGCAATGAGTTCAACACAAAGTGCACCAACCATGATCTTGCGCCGGCCAAAGTATTTCGCAAGCGTTGGGTATGAAATGATGGAGATAAATCCGGTTACCATGCCGACCCAGCCGACCAAAGCCCAGCTTGATTGAGCGTTTAAAACGTAACGGAAGTAGTAGAGTAAGAAGTTGTTCGTTGTGGAAGTACCTAAGCAGTAGATGATGTAGGAAAGGGACATCCACAATAATTGATCATTATGAAACAGGGTATGGAAAACTTGTTTCAGGGTAATTTTTTCTGCATTTTGTTCGGTAACGACGGAATCCTTTTCCTTAGTTCCAAAGGCTGCAAAACAAGAACCAATCAGTTCAACGATCCCAATGGTAAGGGCAAACATGAACCAACCATGAACGGTAAAATTCTTAGAACCAGAGAAGAAGGTCAAAAGTGAAGCGTAAACAACGGTAATGATGTTTCCGCCAAGAGTGGAACCAATCCGGGCACCAGTAGCAGTGAAACCACGGTCATCAGAGCTGAGAGACATTGCAGGAAGTAATCCCCAGAATGAGATGTCCTTAAAGGCATAAACTAAGTACAAAGCCAAGAATAAAATAGTAAATAGAACCAGGAAGAGGCCACCGTTATTGGTCGACATACCGCCCATTGTAGTAAAGAGGAATGGGCTACCAATTCCCAAAACTAACCCGGTACCAAAAATCCATGGACGATATTTACCCCACTTAGAATCGGTCTTATCAATCATGGAGCCAATGAATGGGTCGAGGACCAATTCAATGATCCGAATAACCATTAAAATCATTGTAACGATGGCAACCATTTTGGTGGTGTAACTCTTACTGCCGTTTGAGAACATCAGACTCGTAATAAACATTAGCATATAGGTGTTCAGGATTCCGTAGAAGGAATCGTGACCAAACGTCCCTAAACCATAACAAATTGTGTTTTTCCACTTACTCATAATTAGTCCCCTCTAGATTTCTTTGAAGTAATGGACTTCTGATAAATAATCACCAACGTGGGTTGGGTCACGGAAGAGTTCTACATTCATGAGTTCATCACCACCGTAAACGGTTTGACTATCTTCATCACGGTAATCACGGTGGGGATCCAATGCAGTTAATTTCGTGTTAACAATTTCCATCCGGTTGGTATGTTGTTTTCTAAACATGAACAGTAACGCTTCTGATTTGTCAGGACTGACAAATTCCCAAGCCACGGTATTACCCTTAAATGGACTTTCTAGGCGGTAGAAATCTCCATATTGGATCAGGTGCCGGTGCTTTTTATAGAAGGCAATTTGCTTTTTAACTAATTCTTTTTCATCGTCAGTTAAATCCGCCAGGTCGAGTTCATAACCAAATACGCCTGCCATTGCAACATCACCACGGGTCTTGAAACTAATGTCACGACCAGTTTGTTGATTTGGTGATACTGAAACGTGGGCACTCATGGAAGAGATTGGGTAGACTAGCGATGTTCCATCTTGAATCTTGAGTCGTTCACCAGCGTCGGTATCATCAGATGGCCAACTTTGTGGCATGTAGTAAAGAATTCCGGCGTCAAAGCGGCCACCACCACCAGAACAACCTTCGAAGAGAATGTCTGGGTAGCGTTTCGTTAAGCGATCCATTAGATCGTAAACACCTAAAATCACGCGGTGGGCGATTTCGCCTTGATGGTCAGCCGTTGCTGCTTGGGAAAAGACTTCCGTTAAGTTTCGGTTGCAATCCCATTTAATGTAGTCAATCGGCACGTTGTCTAAAATCTGACACATCTGATTAAAGATGTTATCAACAACTTCTGGACGACTAAAGTCGAGTACTAATTGGTTCCGGGAGAGAGTTGATCCCCGTCCTGGTTCTGCTAAGGCCCAATCTGGATGCTCACGGTAAAGTTTTGAATCCACCGAAACCATTTCTGGTTCAAACCAAAGGCCAAATTTCATTCCAGCGTCATGCGTTTGCTTAGCAACCCGTTGGAGATTAACCTTATCGTGGTTAACAAACCAATCACCGAGTGATGAATTATCATCATTTCGGTGGCCAAACCAGCCGTCATCAAGAACGAACATTTCAATGCCTAGTGGCTGCGCTTCTTTAACGACTTCATCAAGTTTTTGGTCGTCAAAGTCAAAGAAAGTGGCTTCCCAGTTATTAATAACGATTGGACGGTCAGCGTACTTAAATTTACCACGGGCAATCCGTTCACGCAGTAAGTGGTGGAATGCTTGCGACATGACATTAAGACCTTTCGTACTAAAGACGGTAATGGCTTCGGGAGTTTGGAATTCTTCTCCCGGTTCAAGATGCCAAGCAAAGTTAAAATCATTAATTCCAGCAATTAAACGGGTTTGATCAATTTGATCCCGTTCAATTGAGATTTGGTGATTACCGGAGTACACCAGCAGTACTCCGAGGGCATTACCATTAAATTCATCCGTGTTAGGGTCGACTAAAGCTGCAAATGGATTCATATGGTGGGAGCTAGAATCCCGTCGACTAGAAATTTCAAAAATCCCTTGATGGAGATTAATCCGCCGGGTTTGTCGTTCTAACGCATATTGGCCAGGTAAGTAAACAAGGTCGTAATCATGCTTTGGTAAGTCGAGTTGAAGCGAAGCGATTTTATCAATTTCAATTGCTTGATTACTAGTGTTTTTCAGACGAGCATTTCTGGTAATTACTGGCCGATCTTGATAGATGGTGTAAACCAGTATTAATTCCACATCGAGTGTGGCATCCTTTAATGTTACTTCCAAAGTTTGTGCTTCATCGTCGTCATTAACGTATGATGAAGGCAAACCTTGGAGGGCTGGTTTACCAGAAAGGATCCGGTAGGAATCATAGCGGAAATCAGTTAAGCGGGCGCCATCAGCTCCCTTGATGGTAATGGCTGGCAGCCGGTAGTCTCCGGTATTATTACCGGAATATTCTTGAAGTAAATCATCTTTAGAATAGGTCCGATCCATTGATTGGGGCAGGTTACCAGAAAACCCCCGATCAACCCGTGGATAGCGACGTTCGCCATGGTAATGGCGGATCTTCGGCCCATAGTACAAGTGGCTTAATAGGCCGCCCTCTTCAATTGAAAAAAGGTAAGAAATTGAAGAATTACTCAGGTTAAAGACCCGTTGTTTTTCGTCAAAAGTAATCATAAGCTAACTCCCTTTCATTTGATGGTTCAAGAGTAAAATAAAAAGCGCTTACAGTAAACGCTTTCTTTAACTTGTGAAATGAAACAGAATGACGATAACGGTGTGGTAAAGGCGAATGAAACGTTTACTATTTTATTAGTAAACATTTAGTGTTATCCTAATAAACAAAAGAGCCTAAGGAGAAGATAAATGGCAAGTATTCGTGATATTGCAAAAGAAGCGGGGGTTTCTCCAGCAACGGTTTCCCGGGTATTAAACCAGGACAAAAAGTTTTCGGTTCGTTCAACCACGAGAGAGCGGGTTATGGAGGTAGTCAGAAAGCTTCATTACGATCCGCGTGAACATCGTGAAATGGTGCAATCACTTCCCCATCGAGACCGGGAGCTGATTGTGTTATGTTCACTAACCAGTAGTCAGGAGACCCGAGACCTGTATTTTGCGACGATTGATGAGGGTATTCATGAAGAAGCAGCCACGCTGGCAATTAAAATTGGGGCCTTTGTGCGGTTCCCGAATCCTGATTTTGACTATCAAACGGTAGGCAAGTTTGATGGGGTGATCATCATTGGTACGTTTAGTGAGCGCTTTTTGAATAGTGTTTACCGTTGCAACCGTAATTTGGTGGTCGTGGATGAGTACCGTTATTTTGATCAATTTGATCTTGTTCGTAATAATTACCATGCCGAAACCGAACGAGCGCTGAACATGCTTTACCAACAGGGGCATCGCCAAATCGCGTTCATTGGCGGAGCAATTAATCAGATGGAGAAGACGGGAATCACTGGTGAGCAGATTACTGATATTCGTACTACGGCCTATCTTAATTGGATGCAGATTCACCACTTGCGATCCAAAAATCTAACGACCGATTGGAGTACTCATGAGGGATACCAGGCGATGGAGGAGTTGTTGAACAATGATACATTACCAACCGCCGTGGTGGTTGCTAGTGACCAGTTAGCGATCGGTGCATATCGTTCCATTCAATTGCATCACTTGGTAATTCCTGAAGATATTGAGGTAGTCAGCTTTAACGATTCACAAGTAGCGTCTTACTTAGTGCCTTCATTATCTTCAGTTCACGCACCAAGTAGTGAAATGGGGCGGGCAGCAGTTAGACTACTGCTTGATCGGTGGCGCAACCGGCGGACGGTGCCGTGGCAAGTGGTCCTACCATCAAAGTTGGTGGCCAGAGAAAGCACAGTCTCAAATAATTAATGATGGTTGCGAGAATGGTTTTAAATCCGGTAAAATATTCATGAGGTGATGATCATGACAGTTGATTTATCTAAAGTTAGGCAGCAGGTGACCCAGGGAGTGCAGGAGTTGCTGAAAGTAGCTAATTTACACGCAGGGGATACTTTTGTTTTAGGTATTTCGACGAGTGAAGTGGCAGGAGTAAAGCTAAGCGGAGCACCGTCAGTAGATGTCGGACGAACGATTGTTAATACTTTAGTGGACATTTTGGCACCCCGGGGCATTAATTTGGCGGTTGAGGGCTGTGCGGAGATTAATCGGGCCCTGACGGTGGAACGTCAGGTAGCAGAACATCATGGTTGGGAGATTGTGACAGTTTATCCATCAGTAAATGCCAGTGGATCGGCCCAAATTGCTGCATTTGAACGATTCGATGACCCGGTGGAAGTTGAACACATTACTGCTCAGGCAGGAATGGACATTGGAGATTGCGACATTGGTATGCACGTTCAGGCAGTTCAAATTCCGGTTCGAACAACGATTAATACTGTTGGTCAAGCCCACACTCGTTACTTGCGTTCGCGGCCAAAACTGATTGGTGGTTAGCGTGCAAAGTACATGTGGGATCCCTTTAACTAACAAAGAAAAGGCGAAGGAGTTGAATCGAACAACCCTCGCCATGACATGCAAAAAGCCTTCAGCAACTTAGGACCTCGCTGAAGGCTTTTGTATTTGTTATGTGTATGCACTCGCAAATCTGTTTCTACGATTATTAAACCCTGGGTTTGAAGATTATCGATTCTTTTGGGATTGTTCCATTATTTCATCGATAATATCTTGCAAAGATACCTTACTCATTTTAGTAAAGGCTTGCAATTCAATCTCACTATAAATATGATCAAGGACATTTTGAATATTGCCACCCACGATGCAATGGGGGTTAGTTTTAGGATCAACATGTAAGATCCGATGATCCATGTTAATTGCTTGGTAAATATCTAATAATGAAATTTTACTTGAATTTTTTGCTAAAGAGGGCTTGGCGGATCCTTTGTGCGTTTCAATTAGTCCTGCATTGCGTAAATCAGACATTAATTGACGGATAACACTGGGATTAGATTCAACGCTAGTTGCGATAGCTTTGCTTGAAAGATCATTATTCTGATATATATCAATGTAGCTAAGAATATGAACAGCATCACTTAATTTATGAGAATACTTCATGACGGTTTAATTCTACCTGTAAATTTTTTAGCGCGCAAGAATTTCTTTAAGATCGTCTTCAATTGATGCAAGTGGATGACCTAACGCTTCTTCAAAATCATTGCTTTGCTCGCTTAATGTACCATCTTCAATTGGAGCTTGGAAGGAGGAGAAAAGTTCAGCAGTTGCGTGGTCAGTTCCGGCATTTTCAAGATACTTTGTATATTCTTTGGCAGTTACTTGTTTAATAGCAAAGTTGTTGCCAGTAGCTTTTTGGAGGGCATGTCCTAAATCTTCGTAGGAGCGTGGAGCACCAGCGAGTTCATAAACTTCCTTTGGGTTATCCATCATGACAACTTTTGCGGCAGCTTCAGCATATTCACGTTCAAGAGCCCATCCAGCAGTATTGTTTGCCCAGTATATTGCATCATTATTTGAAGCACCACTTTGCAGGAAGACAATTTCATTTTCAAGGTACCAGTTATTTCTTAAGAAAGAATGGTTGATCCCGGCATCTTTGATGGCATTTTCTGTTTCTCGGTGATCTTGGGCTAAAGCGCTGGTTGAAGTTTGCGCATTAGGAAAACTAGTGTAAGCGACAAATTTAATGTTATTGGCTTTCATAGCATCAACAACATTCTTTTGGGCAGTGCTACGGGGAACGGCGCCACCGGGTTGGGATGAGATAAAGAGAACTCGATCAATTCCTTTAAGCGAGTTAATCATACTTTCCTTGTTATCATAATTTCCTTGCCGTACTTCATTATTGGAAAACAGTTGCTTACCTTTTTCAATATCGCGCACAATAACAACGACATTATCAGGGTTAATATTTTCATTGAGAATTTTAACGGCAGCTTGACCAAAGTTACCAGTAGCAGCAGTAACAGCAATTTTCATAATAAAAGACTTCCTTTCGAGTAAAGTTTTAATCGACAGTATTTATAATAACACGTGTATTTTTAAAATCAACAAGTTAATATAAAAACGGGATTTATATCAAAACATTGAAAGCTAATAAATGAGTAAAAAAGCAATCAATAGCAAAAATCTGTAAATGTACTCCTAAAAACGTGATACTTTTAAACCAACAACTATTTAGAAGCGGTCTGGAAATTGTTCTCTGAAAGGGCACTTAATCCGTATAGTAAAATCTAAAGCAAAAAAGGTCAGCTTAAGCAGTTTCACTGCCTAAGCTGACCTCAAAATATTTCATCAGGATGGTACAAAGAGCTGATTTTGTCAGTACCTCCGCATTTTTAGATACTATGAATGGTTATTTAGATGGTTCATCGTTGGAATGATCGTCCGTATAGACATCTGAATAGTCGGCATTTTGTGATGCGCTCGCAAGGGCATCTAAGTCCACTGTCGTATTGGGATCACCATAAACGGTTTCTGGACCAGATAATTTTTCTCCTGGTTGCATGTCTTTGAGCCCCGCAGGAATGTGGATCCGTGCAGAAATCTTATTAGCATCAAGCCGCCAGACGGTCACTTTACCTAACATCCGTTCCGTAAATTTGGGGTGTTCTTTGATATAATGGTCAGTCATGACATTGAGACCGTGTAGCATTTCCTGATGATCGGTTACCTTCGTTACAATTCCCTGTCCAATGACACTCTTAAACTCAGCACTGTAATGGAAATGCTTTGGTACAAGGCGGAATTTTTGCCCGCCATCCAGTTCAAAACCAACGTGGGGATCAGCAGCCAATAATCGACCGGTGGTGTGGGTATCGTCACCATGGAACCAAAGCGTATATTGACCGTCGATTTCCTCATAGCCAAAATGAACGGGGGTTTGATAAATGCTTTCGCCATCATGCATTCCAATTACTAAAACTTCCATTTCATCCAGGACTTGATTAATATGTTCGTGATCAAAATAGGTATCGGCTTTCATAATGAACCTCCAAGAGAATTAGTTAATTTAAGTGTAACAAATTTTGGGTTATCCATCTATGGAATCGTTGTCATTAGTGAGCGCTTTTTCTCCCGCCCAGTGATTAATGGGGCCAAAGTTTTGACCAACTGCCAGCGGATGGTGAATAGCGACATCTACAAATTGGTTAGCCCGCTTAATCGCGTTGACCACAGGCTGCCCCTTTGCTAATTCTGCAGTAATGATGGCCGAGAAGGAGTCGCCAGCCCCGTTGACTTTATTAGTTTTAACAAACCGATTGTTCATCCAAAAATCGGTACCATCCGCCAAGAGAACGTAATTATGAATAAGCGGCTGGGCTTGATCATGGGAACCTTTAATTACCACGTTTTGAGCACCCATCGCTTGGAGCTGGTGGGCACCTGCCACGATATCATCCCGATTACTAAAGTCGTGATCAAGAAGTTCTTCAGCTTCGGTAAAGTTAGGAGTTAATACTGTGGCTAGCGGAATTAATTTATGACGGAAATCCACAAAGGCGTCGTCACTAAGGAGTCGATTGTGGCGCTTAGTGATAATGACCGGATCAACAACTAAGGGCCCAAAGGCAGTCGCGGAATAGCAGTTAGCCACGGTTTTGATAATAGCTGAATTGGCCAGCATTCCAGTTTTAGCAGCTGTGATGTGAAATTCGGCCAGGTCATCAAATTCTTCTTTGATAAAACTAGGCGACATAGTGGTAGATGCAGTAATTGTTGTTGCATTTTCCGCTACGACCCCAGTTAAAACACCGTGACCATAGATTCCAGCCGCATAAAATGAGTGTAGGTCTGCAGCTAAGCCGGCACTTCCATTTGAATCGAAGCCGGCGATTGTTAATGCTTGTTTCATAAGCTTCCTCCGTTCTTAAAATTCCACCATTACCATAACATAAAAATCCGGAATGCCAAGCGACATTCCGGATTGAATAGTTAATTTATACTATTTGTCTTGTGGTTCAACACCAGTACCATCATAGCAACGTTCTAAGAGTTCCTTCAGTTGACTTACTAATGGTTCAACTGGGTTGGTAGTAGTACATTGATCTTCGTAAGCCAACACAGCCAACTTATCAACGGCTTTGTCAAAGTCTTTGCGACTAACACCGTTGGCCTTAAGGCTCAGTGTTACACCACATTCATGAGCTAATTCAATAATCTTTTGAACGTAGGCTTCCATTAATTCTTCATCAGTGTCACCCTTTAATCCTAAGAACCGTGCAATGTCTGCGTAATCCTTTGTGGCATGGTAAGTAGCGTAGTGTGGCCACATTGCCAACTTTTGTGGGCGCTTAGCATTGAAGCGAATTACTTGGGGAAGGGCGATTGCAATACAAAGACCGTGAGGAAGATCAAAGGCACCACCCATCTTATGAGCGAGGGAGTGGTTAATACCAAGGAAGGCTTGACCAAAGGCCATTCCGGCAATCGTTGAGTAGTTATGCATCCGCCGCCGGGCATCTTGATCACCCTTCACCGAAGCTGCCAAGGTTTCCATAACCCCTTTGATGGCTTGAAGTGACCAACCACGAGTATAATCAGTGGACATTACTGAAACATAAGATTCAGTAGCGTGACAAAGGACATCTAGTCCAGTATAAGCAGTGGTCTTTGGTGGCACAGTTTCAACGAATTGTGAATCAACAATCGCAATATCCGGAGTTAAGGCATAATCAGCTAATGGATACTTAACATGGGTCTTAGAATCCGTGATAACCGAGAAACAAGTAGTTTCAGAACCAGTCCCAGAAGTGGTTGGAATCCCAATGAATTGAGCCTTGTGTGGTTTACCAATTTGGTAAGCCCGCTTCCGAATATCCAAGTACTTCTGCTTAACCCCATTCCAGCTAGTTTCTGGGTGTTCATAGAACATCCACATTGCCTTTGCAGCATCCATTGGTGAACCACCACCAAGGGCAATAATTGTGTCAGGCTTGAAGTCACGCATTAACGCAACCCCTTTGTTGACAGTATCAGTTGATGGATCTTCTTCAACTTCGTCAAATACTTGGAAGTGTGCTTCCAGCGGACGTTGACGAAGTTGGTCAATTACCCGTTGCGCGTAACCACGCTTAACAGTTCCTGGACCGGTAACGATAAAGGCCCGGTTAATGTTTGGAATGTCTTGCAATTCCTTTAATGAGTTCCGTTGAAAGTAAACTTTTGGGGGAATCTTAACCCATTGACGGTTTTCACGCCGTTTTGCAATTACCTTGTAGTTTAAGAGGTCATAGTCAGAAACGTTATGCGAAACGGAATTCTTACCATATGAACCAGTTCCCAGGGTTAATGATGGGGTCATGTTGTTATAGATGTTACCAATCCCACCGAGTGCAGAAGGTGAATTTACGATAATCCGGGAAGCCCGCATTTCTAACCCGTATTGAGTTGCTAAACTGTCATCTGTTGTGTGAATAGCGGCCGTGTGACCTTCACCACCATAATGCAGAAGTTCCTTACACTTATCGAAGGCTTCTTTGTGGGAGTGAACTCGATACATGGTTAGGACTGGGGATAGTTTTTCTGCAGAAAGTGGGTAGTCGTCACCAACTCCTTCGTATTCAGCAATTAATACCTTGGTATTGGCAGGAACGTTCTTCAAACCACACATTTCGGCAATGTCGTTTGCGGAACGACCGGCGATTGGTCCAGCAACTTGGTGGCGTTTAGGATCGATAAAGCCCTTGGTGAAAGTATCAATTTCGTCTGGCTTAATGAAGTAACAATTCCATTTCTTCAGTTCAGCTTTGACTTGATCGTAGATTTCATCGTCAACCACGATGGAGTTTTCTGAAGCACAAATCATCCCATTATCAAAGGTCTTTGAAAGAACGATGTCATAAATAGACCGTGGAATGTTGGCTGTCCGTTCAATATATGCGGGACCATTACCAGGGCCAACCCCCAATGCTGGGTTACCAGAGCTATAAGCAGCTTTAACCAGGCCTGGACCACCAGTAGCTAAGATGGTTGCTGTCTTTTCGTGTTGGAGAAGGTCAACAGTTGCGTAACGTGAAGGTTTAGTAATCCATTGAATTACATTCTTTGGGGCACCTGCTTCTTCAGCTGCCTTTTCAAGAATTTGGGCGGTGTGGATAGAGGCTTTTAATGCTTGTGGGTGCATCGAAAAGACAATCGTGTTCCGCGTCTTCAAAGAAATGATTGACTTGAAAATAACCGTTGAAGTTGGGTTAGTAACTGGAACCACCCCAGCAATGATCCCTAGTGGGTCGGCGATGGTAATAGTTTGGTTTTCATCATCATCTTTGATAATGCCAACGGTCTTATCGTGGCGGATGTTATTCCAAATGTATTCACTAGCGTAGATATTTTTAATGGCCTTATCTTCGGCAACTCCACGGCCAGTTTCTTCGGCAGCTTCCATTGCCAGTTCCATGTGGTGCTCTTCAGCAGCGAGGGCCATGGCTTGACAGATATGGTCAACTTGTTCTTGGGTAAAGTTACGTAGTTCGTTAAAAGCAACTTCACTCTTATCCATTAAATCATCAATTTGTTTTTTTGCTTCCGCAGCTTGATCAGTCGCAGTTGCTTCGGTAACTTTCTTTTTTGAATCAGCCATAATAATAATTCTCCCTTGTTATTGAAAAAGTTTGTTAATAACTGAACAATTACAGTATACAAAATATTTTTGAAATGTAAATAGTAATTGTGAATAAAAACACAAGACCGGTAAAGCAACTTTCTCACAAGGTTTTATGGTAAACAAAAGAGTCAGAAATATAAAGGCTATGCCGATGCTGATGATAGCGTTTACACTAAAATTCGGTATAGTTTGTGAAACGACTAACAAAAATTAAAAAATAAATATTGTTGCAGCTATGAGCAGGTATAAAAAAACCGCGACAATTAATGTCGCGGTTAGCAATCATAATTAATTACGAGAATTGCGATCTTTACCAGCATTAGGATCTTT
Organism: Limosilactobacillus sp. C0001E2; assembly: GCF_056590915.1. Taxonomy (NCBI): domain Bacteria; kingdom Bacillati; phylum Bacillota; class Bacilli; order Lactobacillales; family Lactobacillaceae; genus Limosilactobacillus; species Limosilactobacillus sp. C0001E2. Next base: position 58,806 of record NZ_JBWPXC010000003.1, read on the forward strand.
GACATGGTAGTCGCTATCGTTCATTGCTTCAACTGCACCGAGCCGGTAACCATTACCAACTTGACTAAAGAAGTCATGGTTAGAAGTGGTGGTTGAAATTCCGTTCATCACGACTGGATTAACATCCGATGCAGTATCTGGGAACAATGGATCCTGACCAAGGTTCATTAAGGCCTTGTTAGCGTTGTAACGAATAAAGGTTAGAACATCGTCAGTCCAACCGATTTGGTCATAAAGTAGGTGGGTGTAATTTTCTTCATTATCGTATAGTTCATAAAGGAAGTTATACATCCAATCTTTCATATCTTGTTGTTGCTTTTCGGTTAGTTGACGCATACCAACTTGGAACTTGTAACCAATGTACGTTCCGTGCACTGATTCATCCCGTAAAATCAATTTGATGATTTCGGCAACGTTATTCAACTTATTATGCCCAAGATAGTAGAGTGGAGTGTAGAAACCAGAGTAGAACAAGAACGTCTCTAAGAAGACATTTGCAACCTTTTTCTTCAGAGGGTCAACACTTTCGTCTAGGTAGATATTACCAATTTTAACAGCTTTATTTTGTAAATATTCTTCACTATCTGACCAGTCAAAAATTTCGCGAATTTCATCTGGAGTATTTAAGGTGGAGAAGATGGTGGAGTAAGACTTAGCGTGAACTGATTCCATAAATTGGATGTTATTTAAAACTGCGGTTTCGTGCTGCGTTTTAACATCCTCTTTCAAGGCAGTTAATCCTGCTTGAGATTGAAGGGTATCTAGAAGGGTTAAACCACCGAAAACGTGGCCAACGGTCCATTGATGATCGGTGTCTAATTCACGCCAATCATCTAAATCATTTGAAACAGGAATTCGGGTATCTAACCAGAATTGCTCGGTTAACTTTTCCCAGGTGGCTTTGTCAATCATATCGGAAACTTCATTCCAATTGATGGCCTGATAGTTTTTAATTTTCATTCGTTATCTCCTTATTAATAAAACGATTAAATCCTTAGTAATTATATCGTGTTGACTAAATTACGCAACTCTCACATTGGTTAGCACCAATTTCGTCTTGATCGTCAGTAAATGTCCGAATGTAGTAGATTGATTTGATACCCTTTTGATAAGCATAGTGACGAAGGATGTTTAAATCCCGAGTGGTCATCTTATCTGTGCGACCGTCTTTCCATTCATACATTCCTTCAGGGATGGTGGAACGCATAAAAAGTGTCATGGAAAGCGATTGGTCAACGTGTTGCTGAGCAGCTGCATAGGTATCAATCACTGAACGCATGTCAGTATCATAAGCAGACTTATAATAAGGCATTGTGTCATTGCTTAGATACGGAGCTGGATAATAGATTTTACCAATCATCTTTTCTTGCCGTTCTTCAATTTTATTGATGATCGGCTGAAGACTGGAAGTCGAATCGCCAATGTAAGAAGTGGATCCGTTTGGCGCTACCGCAAGCCGGTAAGCATTATAAATACCGTCTTCCATAATCGCTGCTTTTAGTTGCTTCCAATCATCAATCGATGGAATAAAGATTCCTGCAAAGAGTTCTTGAACAGCTTCTGATTGTGGTCCCCAATCTTTTGTAATGTATTTATCAAAGTAGGAACCGTCCGCATAGGCGCTTTTGTCGAAATCAGCAAACGTTTCATGTCGTTCAACGGCAATTTCATGTGAAGCGACCAACGTCCAGTAGTTTAATAACATGAAGTAGACACTGGTAAATTCTAGGGCAACCGGAGAACCATATTGAATGTGGTGTTTTGCGAGATAACCGTGCAATCCCATCGCGCCAAGTCCAATTGCATGAGAACGAGCATTTCCACGTTTGATTGATGGGACAATGTCAAGGTTTTCAATATCAGAAATATGAGTTAGACCACGGGTAATAGCACGAATTGACTTACCGAAGTCGGGAGTTTCCATCATATTTGCAATATTAGTAGAACCTAGGTTACATGAAACATCCGTCCCTAATTCTTGGTAGGTTTGATCATCATTCACGACGGAAGGCTTTTGCACTTGGGCAATTTCAGAACAAAGGTTGCTCATGATGATTTTACCGTCAATCGGATTGGCACGATTTTCAGTGTCAATATTAACGATGTATGGGTAACCAGACTCTTGTTGTAGTTTAGAAATTTCATCTTCGAGGTCGCGGGCATTAATTTTCTTTTTGGTTATTTCATCGTTAGCGACCAGGTTATCGTACTCTTTAGTAATATCAACGTAGGCAAATGGTTCGCCATAGACCCGTTCCACATCATAAGGACTGAACAAGTACATATCCTCATCGTTTTCAACAAGTTCATAGAATTTATCAGGAACGGTAACCCCTAGTGAAAGAGTCTTAATTCGAATTTTTTCATCGGCATTTTCCTTTTTGGCACCAAGAAATTCGACGATGTCTGGGTGGAAGACACTGAGGTACACAACTCCGGCGCCTTGTCGTTGTCCCAGTTGGTTAGAATAAGAGAATGCATCTTCCAAAAGTTTCATAACTGGGACCACACCACTGGCGGCACCTTTAATCTTTTTAATTGGGGCGCCTGCTTCTCGCAGATTAGTTAAGTTGATACCAACACCACCACCAATCTTGGACAGTTGGAGGGCAGAGTTAATGGTCCGACCAATGGTATTCATATTATCCGTGGTTTGGATTTCAAAGCAGGAAACGAATTCGCCCCGACGTTTACGCCCCGTATTAAGGAAGGTGGGGGTAGCTGGTTGATAACGTTGATTAATTAATTCATGCGCTAAGTCCATCGCTAAGTCCTCATTTCCATTAGCGAGGTAAAGTGCATTCATTGCTACTCGATCGATATAATTCTCTAAGTAATATTCCTTATCATTTGTCCGCAAAGCATACTGAGCATAGAATTTATATGCTGCCATGAATGAGTGGAAATGGAAGTGCTTAGATTTTAAATAGTCATATAATTTGTCAATAAATTCGTTACGATATTGACGAATGAATCCTTCTTCCAGATAGTCATGGTCGATTAGCCACGTTAGTCGTTCTTGAACAGAAGCAAAGTGCTTAGTATTTGGTTCAACGTTATTTTTAATAAAATCGTCTAATGCTAACTTATCTTTGTCTAATTGGATTTGACCATTCTTAGGAATATTGATTTCGTTGTTGTAATCAAAGTATTTAACTTTGGTTAGGTCGATGTCTGATAAAGCCATAAATTCACACACTCTCTTATCTCTTAGGTTGATTAAAAATAGCAAAAATAAAACAGGCACTGTATATTTACCGGTGCCTGTTAAGCTTGAAACCCTTAGGCAAGTTGTTTCAGCATGTCAGGACGAAATCCAGAAAAGGCATCGCCGTTAGGAAGCTTAACCACAGGTGTGGCACGAAAGCCATCAGCTTTAAGCCGTTCAATAAATTCTGGTTGTTCATCAATATTATGTTCGACAAAGCTAACATTATGTTGTTTGAGAAACATTTTGGTCATTTTACATTGGACGCAATTATTTTTTGAAAAGACAGTTACCATCACTCTCATCCTCCCGAAGATTAATCTAAATCTTGTAATTGATGTTTCTTAGTATAGCTTTTTTCGGTAAAAAATCAACGTGTAAACAGCAGATATTGTGTTATTAGTTTTATTAATCCACCATATATGGTGGTGGTAAAGCGTTTTCGTTTTTCTACTTTTTTGTAAATTAATTTTAGAGGAATGACTGAATTGACAGTCGATTTTATTTTAAAATTAGGTATGATAGAAAGAAAATGGACCACAAATTGTTGTTTGGAGGTGACGTATGGAGATGTTTGATTATACGGAACCGGCAGACTTTATGCGAGCGGCCATTAATGAAGCCCACCAGGCAGAGTTGTTAGGCGAGGTCCCAATTGGGGCGGTCATTGTTAAAGATGGACAAATTATTGGTGCGGGACATAATATGCGTGAGAAATATCAGCAGAGTATTTACCATGCTGAAATTTTGGCAATCATGGAGGCTTGTGATGCGCTCCATAGTTGGCGATTAGAAGACTGCGATCTTTACGTTACTTTGGAGCCATGCATTATGTGTAGTGGTGCAATCATTCATTCACGTCTGCGCCAAGTATATTACGCTGCACCGGATCCAAAGGCTGGAGCAGTCAATAGTTTATATACATTACTGAATGATTCCCGACTAAATCATCAAGTGACGGTTCATCAAGGGTTGTTACAGGATGAGTGCAGTCAGATGTTAAAACACTTTTTTCGTGAAATTCGCCAAAGAAAAAAATTAGCAAAACGAAAAAGAAACCGTGAACAAGACTAGTTTTTACTTAAGAAATAGTGTATGATATTTATTGCCGTAAGGCCTTAGGGCAAGGACACGCTTACGAACCGTGTCAGATCCGGAAGGAAGCAGCACTAAGTTTGATGTGTTTTGTGCTCTAAGTTGATATGCAATTAACTCAAGGGACTGGCAATTGCCAGTCCCTTTCTTTTTAGATTCAAAAAAATCACTATATAGTAGAGTTGTACGGGAGGAGGGAACATTGCCCCCTCCTGGTTATTTTTGTTGTATGAAGTCAAGATTTCGCTTTTATCCCGTGAGTAAAACCTAGTATAATATTTAGCAGAAGTTTGTTCATCAAGGAGGAAATTTATGAGCTATCAAGCATTGTATCGGGTTTGGCGACCACAGCGGTTTGCTGATGTTGTTGGACAACAAGTCATTACCCAGACGTTAAAAAATGCGATTATTACCAATCAGATTAGTCATGCTTACCTCTTTGCTGGGCCCCGGGGAACTGGTAAAACTTCGGCAGCCAAAATTTTCGCCAAAGCGATTAACTGTCACCATCAAAAAGATGGGGAACCTTGTAACGAATGTGAGATTTGTCAATCAATTACTGCCGGAACGTTAAACGATGTCATTGAAATTGACGCCGCTTCTAATAATGGTGTGGAAGAGATCCGTGATATTCGTGATAAGGCTAAATATGCGCCCACTCAAGCAGATTATAAGGTTTACATAATTGATGAAGTCCACATGTTATCGACGGGAGCGTTCAATGCGCTACTTAAGACTTTAGAAGAACCACCAGCTAACGTTATTTTTATTTTGGCGACCACTGAACCACATAAAATTCCGTTAACAATTTTAAGCCGGGTGCAACGGTTCGACTTTCATCGGATTTCACCGCAGGATACTTTTGACCGAATGAAGTATATTTTGGATCAAAAGAAATTTAAGTATGAAGAAAAGGCCTTATGGGTGATTGCGAATGCAGCTGAAGGTGGAATGCGGGATGCACTTAGTATTCTTGATCAGGCCTTATCGTTTGGCGATGATGATGTAACATTAGATGATGCTTTGCTGGTAACTGGAAGTGTTACCAAAAAGCTACTACAAACGTACTTTCAACAGGTTGCTACCCATGAAGGCCCGGCTGCCTTGAAGACGATGGACCAGATTTTGGGTCAAGGAAAAGATGGACAACGCTTTATTGAGGATCTAATTTCCTTTATTCGTGATTTGTTGTTGTACCAAGAGTCACCGGAGCTAATTGAAATAGCAGCAACAGGGTTAAAAGAAGCGGACTTTCAAGAACTTAGCCAGTTAGCTAATGCTCAACAACTCTACCAGATGATTGATGTCTTAAATCAAGTTCAAGATGAAATGCGTTTTACTACCCATCCAGATGTTTATTTGGAAGTATTAACGATTCGATTGAGTCAAATTAGCAGTGAGCAACCATCGACAACTGTGACTGCCGATCAACAAGAAATTGATCAGCTGAAGCAACAGGTTCAATCTTTGCAACAGGTGGTGCAAAAGTTATCAAAGCAGGCTCCACCGGTTAATCAGCCTCGAGTACAGCCTAAAAAGTCGGCACCAACTGGTCAACCAGTGCGGATTAACCTGGAACAGGTTTACCAAATATTAGATCATGCTACTAAGCAAGATTTAGTTGATTTACAAAATATGTGGCCAGATATTTTAAATCTGCTGAATCCAGCTTATCGGTCACTGATTGAACTTTCTAAGCCGGTTGCAGCGAGCCCGGATGGGGTTGTGGTAGCGTTTGATAATGGTTTTTTACTTCAAAAAGCGTCAGTCGGGAATTTGGCTGATGATGTCAATCAAGGGCTGGAAAAGATTACCGGTAGTGAACGGCATGTTGCGTTTGTCCCGAGTGGCAAATGGCCACAAATCCGGCATGATTTTTTGGCAGATCGGGGCTATTTTAAAAAGCAGTCGACCACTCAAGTAAAAGATCCAGTAAAGACGAGTCAGCAAAAGCAACATGATCAAATCACCAGTCAAGCGGAAAATTTTTTTGGAACTGGTGATGTGGAAATTAAGAACGATTAATAATGTTAATAAAGGAGAAATAAAACAATGCGCGGAATGAACGGAATGAATATGCAACAAATGATGAAGCAAGCCAAAAAAATGCAAAAGCAGATGATGGCAGAGCAAAAGGATTTAGCAGCACAAGAATTTGTTGGAACTGCACCAGATGACATGGTCAAGGCTAAGTTTACTGGTGATAAAAAGTTAGTTGACTTACAAATCAAGCCGGAAGCGGTTGATCCTGACGATGTTGAAATGTTGACGGACTTAGTTGTGGCAGCGGTCAATGATGGCCTCCAAAAAGTGGATGCTGCAACGCAGCAAAAACTTGGCAAATACACTAAAGGACTAGGAATGTAGTATGCAGTACCCAGAACCAATTGCTAAGTTGATTGCGAGTTACATGAAATTACCCGGAGTTGGTGAAAAAACGGCAACGCGCCTCGCTTTTTATACAATCGGCATGGATGAAGACGATGTTAAAGATTTCTCTAGGGCTTTGGTATCAGTTAAAGAGGATCTTCATTATTGTTCTATTTGTGGAAACATTACCGAAGACGATCCATGCCCAATTTGTAAGGATCAGGGGCGCGACCAAACGACCATTGTGGTGGTAGAAAATTCGCGTGATGTAATGGCCATGGAGCGGATGAATGAGTATCATGGCTTATACCACGTATTACACGGGACAATTTCTCCAAGTGAAGGGACTGGTCCGATGGATATTAACATTCCATCATTAATTGAGCGTTTAAAAAAGCATTCAGAAGTTAAGGAAGTAATTATTGCTACCAATGCTTCAATGGATGGGGAAACAACTGCTCAGTACTTGGCTAAGTTATTGAAGCCCGCGGGAATTAAGGTCACCCGGCTTGCCCATGGTTTGTCTGCGGGTGCGGATATTGACTACACTGATGAAGTTACTTTATTCAAAGCGGTTCAAGGAAGAACGGAGATGTAGACATGCTCTTTAAAAGTGATCCGCAGCGGATGCGTAAAATCGGTAATCGTCAACTCATGCAATTAATTTATGCAACCAAAGATAGTTGGAATCAGGCGCGCGAAACAGAACAGGCCGTTTATGAAGGTCACGTTGATAGCGAATTAACTGATCGGACTAAACTGCAGGAATGCAAGTACATGTACCTTTATCAATGGGCCCGGAAAAGAAAAGCACATGGGCACCTTAATGATGGGGTCATCCAACATTAGGAGAATAGATATGCAAGGAAGGTTTATTTCATTTGAAGGACCCGATGGTGCGGGGAAAACAAGTGTCATCAGCGCAATTCAAGAGTGGCTGACGCAAAAGTATGGTGAACAAGCCGTCTTATTAACGCGAGAGCCGGGTGGTAACCGAATCTCAGAACAAATTCGACAGATTCTTTTTGACGATCACAATACAAATATGGATGCACGGACGGAAGCGCTATTATTTGCTGCGGCCCGTCGTCAGCACATTGTAGAGGATATTGAGCCCGCATTACAGGCGGGAAAGATAGTCCTGAGTGATCGATACGTTGATAGTTCGGTCGCTTACCAGGGTGGCGGACGTCATCTTGGTGCGGATGATATTTGGGAATTAAACCAATTTGCCATTCATGGACTTCTCCCGGATTTGACCATTTATCTGGATATTCCATCAGAATTAGGGCTCGAACGAATTAGTAAACATCGGCAAAATCAGGTCAACCGATTAGATCGAGAAAAGTTACGATTTCACCAGGATGTTCGGAATGCTTACCTGACTTTAGCTCAACGTCACCAAAAGCGAATTCAACTAGTAGACGCGAGTCAGCCACTGCCAACGGTTATTAATACGGTGCAGAAAATGATTCAAAGTCGTTTCAACCTTGAATAAGGAACGAGAAGGAGGAAGAACTTATGAAAATGATTATGGCAATTGTGCAACCGAAGGATAGTAATCGGGTTCGGGATGCACTAGCAAAAAATAAAATCGGGGTCACTAAGTTGACCACTTCTGGTGGCTTCCTTCATGAGGGAAACACCACATTTATGATTGTAGTTGAGGATAAGCGAGTGGATGAAGCGTTAGAGATTATTAAGGCGAATGCGAAGACTCGTCAAGAATATATGACGCCAACAGCCTATATTGACAATGCTGCTAATTCTGTACCAGTCAATGTTCAAGTTGGCGGTGCAACGGTATTTATTTTACCGGTCGATAAAATGTTGCACTTTTAAGCGCAACAAACTGAGAGGAGCACAACGTGGGAATGCAATCATTAACAGCCCAGGATTTGCAGCCAGCGATTGTTGAACGTTTTCAACACATTATTAGTAATGGAGAATTAGCGCATGCTTATCTATTTGTAGGTCCCAATGGTTCTGGAAAACAGGAATTAGCTCAGTGGCTAGCACTGAGTATCTTTTGTTCCCATCGTCAAGCAGGTCGGCCAGATTTTACGTGTGATGAATGTCAACGGATTTTATCAGGTAACCACCCTGATGTGGTCCGAGCAACTGCAGAAGGCCGGCAAATCAAAGTTGATCAAATTCGTCATTTAAAGGCGGAGTTTACCAAGTCCGGGATGGAAGGCCAGAAAAAGGTCTTCATTATTGAGGATGCCGATAAAATGACCGTTAGTGCTGCGAATAGTCTCCTTAAATTTATTGAGGAACCTGGGGCGGGAATTTACATCTTTTTATTAACAAATAATAAAAATGCAGTGTTGCCCACGATTCAATCCCGAACCCAGATTATTGAATTACAACCGCTTGCTAAGACAATTACTCAAGAGTTGCTGGATAGCAAAAAAATTCCAGAATACTTACTATCAATTATTTTAGGGTTAACAGACTCAGCTGAGCAGGCAGCTCAATGGGTGGCTGATGATTGGTTAGCAAAAGCGATTGACGCAGTTGTGCAGTGGTTTAAAGAATTAGTTCAAGGAGATCCCGTGGCTTTCGTGGATATTCAAACAGTCATGAAGGGGCTTGCTAGTGAACGAGAAAAGCAATTACTGATGCTGGATTTAATGGCGTTAATCTGGCGTGATGGACTAGTTGCTAAATTAATGCCAGCAGAAAGTGACCAATTGTATTTTCAGCAATGGCAGGAAATCATTGTTAATGGTGTCCAGCGGTATTCGATGCATCAGTTAATTCAGGCTAGTCAGGTGACTCTTGAAGCTCACCAGATGTTGGGACAAAATATTAGTTTTCAAAACGTGGCCGAACAACAAACGTTACGGATCTTAAAGTTGTTACATGGGTAGGTGAATTGTCATGGAAAAACAACCAGTTGATAAGAGCGAAATTTACGAGCAATTTGCCAGGTTAAGTCAACAAACCAAGGATTTAATGGAAAGCATTGAAATTCTTTCTGACCGGATGACTAAGGTCTTAGCAGAAAATGCGCGGCTAACGATTGAAAATGAGCATTTGCACGAAGTGATTGCGGATAAACATGTTCAAAAACAAGAAGAGGGTCTTTCTGAGTCACGAAAAATGTTGCAAAAGCTCTATCAGGAAGGGTTTCATGTTTGTAATGACATGTATGGTAAACGCCTGGAGCCAAATGAATCTTGTACGTTTTGCTTAGATGCTATTTATGGGCGGCATAATTAAGGAGTAAGGGATAATGCAAACAATGTCGAGCTTTCGCGAAAACGCTGGGAAACTGTATTTGGTACCAACACCAATTGGTAATTTAGACGATATGACCATGCGAGCAATTAAGACTTTAACGGCAGTCGACCTAATTGCTGCCGAAGATACTCGGCATACGCAAATCTTACTCAATCACTTTGATATTCATACCCCCACGATTTCGTTTCATGAACACAATACGGCAGAACGAATCCCCCAGTTAATTGAAAAATTAAAGGCGGGTCAAGAAATTGCCCAATGTAGTGATGCTGGAATGCCGTCTATTTCTGATCCGGGGAAGGAATTAGTGGCTGCTTGTGTGGGCGCGGATATCCCCGTTGTACCGCTTCCGGGGGCTAATGCTGGGATCACGGCATTAATTGCATCAGGTCTGAGTCCGCAGCCATTTACTTTTTATGGTTTTTTAGAGCGTAAACACCAGCAACAAGTCCGCCAGTTAAAACAACTGAAAATGCATCGTGAAACAATGATTTTTTACGAAGCACCCCACCGACTGAAAAAAACTTTGAAAACCATGGCGGAAGTTTTAGGAATGGAACGGCGGGTGGTTTTAGCCCGGGAGTTAACCAAGCGTTATGAAGAGTTTATTCGCGGTTCGCTTTCTGAAGTCATCGAGTGGGCTGATACAAATCCGGTTCGGGGCGAATTTGTGATTTTAGTGGCCGGTAATGATCAATCAATTGAGCAAATTCAGGAACGATCGCAGGGGACGCCAATTGAACAGGTTGACCAAGAAGTAGCTAATGGACTCAGTACGAATGCTGCCATTAAATTAGTAGCAAAACGCTTAGGAATTAAAAGACAAGAGTTATACAAACAGTATCATCAGTTTTAGGAGTTATTATGGCAGGACAAAAATTTATCCTTGAGCATCAAGTTAATTACTATGAATGTGATCCCAGTGGCCATCTTAGCTTGAGTATGCTAGTGGCGTTGATGATCTTAGCTTCCGAAAAACAGAATGCTCAGTTAGGGGTGGATGAACACGTCACCAAAGAGCTTGGCGGTGGCTGGGTAATCATTGATTATGAAGGGCATTTTCAACGAGAATGGCCAAAAGAAAATGAACAGGTCAAATTTGAAACTGCAATTGTTGCTTACAATAAATACTTCGTGGTTCGCCAATTTGTGATCAAAGATTACCATGAGCAAATTATTGGGACGGTGAACGGCCTCTTTGTTTATATGGATTTACATAAACGGCGAATGGCTAAAATTCCAGAAGTAATTATGACTCCATATGAAGCAGCCAGCAGCCTACGATTGCCAAAGGTGGCTCGTCCGGATAAGGTAGTGGCAACTGATGAATGGCAAGAAAACCACTATCAGGTTCGTTATTTTGATATTGATTACAACGGTCATGTGAATAATGCCCGGTATTTTGATTGGATGCTTGATACGTTAGATCATGATTTCTTGCAGAAACACCAAATTGTAGGGATCCGGATGAATTATGAGCATGAAGTGCGTCCACAGACAGTGGTCAACAGTATGGCCGCCACTATAGAAAACAATGAACAGGAATGGACGACCCAGCATCAGATTTGGGTAGGAACGCAAAAGTGTGCTATGGCGACGATTAAATGGCAGTGAAAATTTTAAAAGGGAATTCATCAATTGATGAATTCCCTTTTTTGCATGGTCCGTGGTATTCTGAAATAGTAATCAGGAGAAGTAAAGGGGCGTTTGCTGTGGAAAAAGGATTATTGGGATTAATCTTCTTAAAACCCGATCGGTTAACCTTAAGAATCATTGATTTAGATAAACACCAGGTTGTCAATGAAGCCCGGTCTGGATCTTTACATGTCGGACAGCAAGCAATTGCTAATTATGCGGAAAATATTTCAGCCATTGCGAATAATCTGATGGGCTTTAAAAGGTTACTGGCAGACTACCAAGTAACTAATTATTATCTATACGGAGCATTGACGGATATTGATCTAGTTACGGGAAAGTATGTTGCAAATCAAATTTACGTGCGCACTGGATTAAAAATTCAGTGGTTAAACAAGGATCAAACACTAGCTAATGTCCTGGCAGCGGTTGATCAAGTTGTCGAGCACGAAGAGATTGAGAAGAAACAGTTAACGGGGTACGTCTTAAATATTGGCCTTAACACCAGTAATTTAGCCTACTACAAAAAGGGTAAGTATACCCGTTCTTGGGAAATCGATTTAGGTAAAGCGCGTCTTAGTCAATTGGTTAATAATTTACGGCAAACAGCCGCCACCCCTAGTGACATTATTTTAGATTACATTAGTTCAAAGCTAGAGTACTTAGTGCCAGAATTGAAAAATAATGAAGAGTCGACAATGTTAATTCAAGGTGCCGAAACGTTAGCAGAGCGGTATTTACCAGCTGAAAAGCATGTTGAGAAGGTTCCCCATAAAGAATTTCATAAACGGTATCAACACTTACTGAACGCTTCGGATCAATACATTATTCATCACTACGATGTTGATGAACAGAGTGTTAACTGGGTCTTACCAACCTATTTGATTGTTCGGCAAATGATGCGGTTATTGAACGTCAAGAAAGTTTATGTGACGGACGTTTCAGTGCTTGATGGATTGGAAGTCACCCGTGCACACCCCGAAGTGGTTATTAAAATGGTTAAAACGGCTGCCGATAATCTAGCAATTCGCTATGGGGCGGATTCTAGCCATAAGCGGTTTGTGACTGCAGTTGCCATGCAGTTGTATGATGCGCTAAAACCAATTCACCGCTTGGATGACCATTATCGTTTGTTACTGGAGGTAGCATGTAAGGTTGATGACATTGGTAACTTTATTAACCCGCAAGGGCACTATCGCCATTCAGCGTATATTCTAGAAGCCAACCCGTTAATTGGTTTATCCAGTCAGGATAATGAAGTGATTGCTGAAGTTTCACGGTACCACAGTTCTGAAACGCCGGAAGTTAGTCAACCCCACTACATGCACTTGGACAGTGAAATTCAATTGCCGGTGGCCCAATTAGCAGCGATTTTACGGGTAGCAGATTCCTTAGACGATTCACGATTGCAAAAGATTCTCCAAGTTCATTTAGCACTAGTTGGGGATGATTTGCAGATTAAAGTTAAAACTACTGATGATTTGGTTTTGGAACAGTGGGCATTCGAGCGGAAAAACCAGCTGTTTGCTGAAGTATATGGACTGCATCCTAAATTAATGATTGTGGGGAGGGATTAAGCGATGTATAAAGACTTCTATAAACCAACGAACTACGTTAACCGTGAACTATCGTGGATTGATTTTAACGGTCGCGTGCTTGATGAAGCATTAGACCCGCATAATCCATTATTGGAACAAGCTAACTTTGTTGGGATTACCCAAAGTAATGTGGATGAGTTCTTCATGGTCCGGGTTGCTTCTTTGCATAAGTTATCCGCAGCCAAAGTTACGACAACTGACGCTTCTGGAATGACGCCAGAAGAGCAGTTGGAAGCTGTTAATGACAAGGAACACCAGATGGTAGAACGTCGTTACCGAGTATATAACAAGCATGTATTGACCGAACTAGCTCGCCATGATATTCAAATTCTCCGGGAGCGGGACTTACCAGATCGTGATTACGAATTTACCCGTCGGTACTTTAACGATGAATTATTGCCAGTATTGACACCCATGGCGGATGATGCTTCCCGGCCCTTCCCATTTATTAATAATGGGTCATTAAATATTGCGGTAAAACTTCACCGGAAAAAGCATGGAAAGCCGGCAAACGATCCGGTTTTGGAGGGTGACCAAGAAGTAGTTGGTCAAACTCCCGAACCACATGAAGACCGTCGGCACCATGGCGATAAATTTGCAACAATCCGGGTGCCAAGTATCTACAAGCGGTTAGTAAAATTACCGGAAAAGAATCATTTTGTATTAATCGATGATTTGATTCAAGAATTTATGGCAGTATTGTTTCCTGGCTACAAGATTGATGCCAGCGGCACATATCGTGTAATGCGGGATATGGATTTAGATGTAGCCGAGGAGGATACGTCTGATTTATTACGGTCTGTTCAACACCAGTTACGAGCTCGCGAACATGGGCAAGTAATGCGGCTTGAAATTGGTAATCACTTTGACCACTGGTTGGAAGAGCGCTTATGTGATAATTTACACGTGGCTGAGAATGCGATTTACCGGGTGGATGGTCCGGTTGATTTAAGTTTTCTGAAAAAATTATCTGGGATGGTCAATGGTCATGCTGATTTACGTTATTCGCCATTTAAACCATATTTGAACCCAATTTTAGACATGGATCATAATATTTTCGATGCTATTCGGCAGAAAGACTATTTAATGCAACATCCATATGACGATTTTCAATCGGTGGTCAATTTTATCCATCAAGCGGCGTTGGATGATGCAACCTTGGCAATTAAAATGACCCTTTATCGGGTATCCGGAAATTCGCCGATTATCAAATATCTTGGTATGGCAGCCCAACGTGGAAAACAAGTAACAGTTTTGGTCGAAGTTAAGGCGCGGTTTGACGAAAAGAATAATGTCCGTTGGGCACGTCGACTGGAGCAAATGGGATGTCACGTTATCTATGGACTAGCTGGGCTAAAGACGCACTGTAAATTAGCGTTAGTTATTCGCCGGGATGAAGATGGTTTACGGCGATACATGCATTTAGGAACGGGAAATTATAATGATGTTACTGCCCATTTTTATACTGATATGGGAGTACTTACCTGTGACTATGAATTAGGTAGTGATATGACGAACCTCTTTAATATGCTTTCCGGCTTTGCACGACCGAAGTATTTCCATAAGTTACATGTGTCACCAAACGGGATTCGGGATTTTATTAACGAGAAAATTGATCAGCAAATAAAAATCGCGCAAAGTGGTAATCCTGCATTGATCGGTATGAAGATGAATTCCTTGTCCGACAAGCAGATTATTGCTCACCTATATGAAGCGGCGACTGCGGGAGTACAGATTCGTCTAATTGTTCGTGGGATTACTTGTTTACGAAATGATTTACCAGAATTGCATGGTAACATTCAAGTCCATTCAATTGTGGGACGGTTCCTAGAACATTCCCGAATTTATTACTTTAGCGGAAACGACCATGAGGAAATATATTTGGCGAGTGCTGATATGATGACGAGAAATCTAAATCGACGGGTAGAAGAATTATTCCCGGTAACGGAGGATGAAACCAAAGCCCGGGCAATTAGTATTTTTCACGAAATGTGGCATGATAATACTAAAGCTTGGCGATTAGTGGGCAATCACTATGTCAAAATGCATCCAGACGGTCAAAAACCGGTGAACTCACAACAATTCTTTATGGATGAGGCCACAGCACTACGTAAAAAGGAAAAGCATGAGCGCAAAAACAAAAAGCATTTTAGTAACGTTTTTGAAACTTTAACTAAGCATGTTTCTGGTCTGCTGTTAAACAAGACTGCGACCAATGAAAAGGAGTAGCCGATGAGTATTAACTTAGCAATTATTGATCTGGGATCGAATTCTTGTCGTTTACGAATTACCCGTATTTTTGAAAATCAGCGGACAGAATTAGTTCGTTATGAAAAAGAGTATGTTCGCTTATCAGAAAATATGGGGCCAGAAAAGGTTCTCAAACCGGAGCCAATGGAGCGAACGATCGCAACGTTAACCCGGTTTAAAAATATTTGCGCAGAATTGAAGGATGTGCGGCTAATTGCGGTTGCTACTGCTGCTGTCCGGCAGGCGGTTAATCAAGCAGAATTCTTACACCGGGTCGAAAATGAGCTCGACATCCGTTTTACAATTCTTTCGGGTGAACGAGAAGCTTACTTAGATTATGTCGGCGTTTCCCGTACTTTACCCATTGATAATGGTCTAATCATCGATACTGGAGGTGCCAGTATGGAAATGATCTTAGTTGATCAAGGGCAGGCTGAAGAATTAGTAAGTTTACCAATTGGTTCAGTGACCCTTTCCCAAAAGTATCATTTGAATGACCAGGTTAGGGCAGCTGACCTCTACGATGCAACAATTAAGGTTGATGAAATGTTATCGACCCAGCGGTGGTTAAATCGGGCCCGTCATACGCAAGTAGTGGCGCTTGGCGGCAGTAATCGTGCATTAGCCAAAATGTACCGGTGGAAATTAGCGAAGGATCCGGCGACCGTCCAACCAGTCCATGGGCTGACGATGCAAACCAGCGAAGCCAACCAAATGATGCATGAGTTGTTAGCGACTGACCGCAATGGGCGGGCTGGAATTCGTGGTATCAATAGTTCCCGTGCGGATGTGATCGTCGGGGGACTCCTACCATTAATGGCGTTACTAAGACAACTGAATTTACGTGAAGTCCGTTTCAGTAACAATGGTCTCCGTGAAGGCTTATTATTTGAATACCTAGATCATGAAATTGAACGAAGTCAACTACAAGAGATTTAAAATCAAATCTCTGTTAAAATGAAAACGTGGTATAATGCTAGTAAAGTTTTAGTAAACTTTTATTAAAAATGGAGGCAAACAAAGATGGCAATTTTGGTTTGTGGTGGGGCCGGCTATATCGGTTCACACATGGTCAAACGGTTAGTTGAAAATGGCGAAGACGTGGTTGTGGCAGATAATCTGTCGACTGGCCATAAGAAAGCAATTGATCCTCAAGCTAAGTTTTATCAAGGTGACATCCGTGACCGGGCTTTTCTGGATCGCATCTTTTTAAACGAGGATATTAAGGCAGTTGTCCATTTTGCGGCATTCTCAATCGTTCCTGAATCCATGAGTGAACCACTGAAGTATTTTGACAATAACACCGGTGGAATGATTACTTTATTGGAAGCGATGCGCGACTTTGGAATTAAGTACATCGTCTTTAGTTCGACGGCCGCTACCTATGGTATTCCAGAGCACATGCCGATTAAAGAAACGGATCCGCAAAAGCCAATTAATCCATATGGTTTGTCTAAGCTCATGATGGAACATATGATGGCCTGGGCAGATAAAGCTTATGGCATCAAGTTTGTGGCGCTTCGTTACTTCAACGTGGCGGGGGCTGCTCCGGATGGCACGATTGGGGAAGATCACGGGCCAGAAACCCACTTGGTTCCAATCATTATGCAAGTTGCTCAAGGAAAGCGACCAGAATTAAGTATTTTTGGCGATGACTATAATACTCCTGATGGGACTAACGTTCGTGACTACGTTCACGTCATGGATTTAGCGGATGCGCACATTTTGGCGCTTAAGTATTTGGAAGATAATAACCAATCTAATGCATTTAACCTTGGTTCTTCAACTGGGTTCTCTAATAAGCAAATGCTAGAAGCGGCACGGGAAGTAACTGGCAAGGAAATTCCAGCCAAGATTGCTGCCCGGCGTCCAGGGGATCCAGACTCATTAATTGCGGCTAGTGATAAGGCTCGCAGTGTACTGGGCTGGAAGCCACAATATGATGATGTTCATGATATTATTGCTACGGCTTGGAAGTGGCATTCAACTCATCCAAAGGGTTATGATGATCGTAATTAAATAAAGCAGCGGTGACTGGGATTAACCAGTCGCCGTTTTTATATTGAAACTCACTGAGCTGACTTGACGAATATGGTAAGATACTTACTGTATGAAAGGACGGAGAAAGATGAAGATACTCGCTCTTGACACTTCTAATCATCCCATGAGTGTTGCACTTGTTGAGGATGATCAATTAAAAGCTACAATTACATTAAACATGGTACGTAACCATAGCGTTTATGTTTTGCCCGCAATCAATGATCTTTTTACCAAAGTTGGTTGGCAACCAAGCGATGTTGATCGAATTGTTGTTGCTAATGGGCCTGGTTCGTATACTGGAGTGCGAATCGCGGTAACGACTGCCAAAACGTTAGCAATGACCTTAGGAAAAGACTTGGTTGGAGTTTCAAGCTTGAAGGTCATTGCTGCGAACGTTCCACCAATTACTAACCAATTGATTATTCCGTTTATGGATGCGCGGCGGGGAAATGTATTTGCTGGCGGTTACCAGTACCAGAATGGTCAGTTAACCAATGTTATCCCTGAACAACATATTGGCTATCGGCAATTAATTGAGACAGTAATTAAGCATGACCAGAGTGGATACCTAGTTGGCGAACTGACGAGGAAAATCAGTGCAGAAAAGGTTGAACTACCAGCTAACATCCAGTTACTACCGCAAACATATGCGTTGCCATCAACGCAACAATTAGCCCATCTTGGTAAACAAGCAGCAGTGATTGATAATATTGATGATTTTGTACCAAATTACTTACGGATGACTGAAGCAGAAGTAAACTGGCTAAAGCAGCATCCGGGAAAGCATAGTGACGCTAACTATGTTCAAGAAGTTTAGTCGCTGGTTTGCAGACTTTCTCGATGATGTGAATGGCAAACCGGTCCATTATCAAGATCATGATGTCATTATTAATCGGCAACGGTATCGACTTATCAGGGGGCAGTTGCTGGATATTCCACAACTTTTGGAGGTCGAAAAGGAGATTTATGGTCGAACACCATGGAACAAAATGGCCTTTAAAATTGATTTGAGTCGGCCCAATACTCTTTATCTATTGTTAATTGACGATGATTCTAAACAATTAGTGGGATTTATTGGTGCCGCCTTTAACGCTTATGCACAGGATGTTCATATCACAAATTTTGGTGTATTACCTGCTTGGCAACATCACGGGTTGGGAACCTTTTTAATGAATCAAATTGAAAGAAAGGCGCAAGTGGATCGGTTCGTAAGTATGAGCTTGGAAGTACGGCGCTCTAATCAGCGTGCTCAACGTTTGTATCGGAAGCTTGGCTTTCGTCAAACCCAGACTCGCGCACGCTACTATCGAGATAATGGTGAAGATGCATTTGATATGTTAAAGAAATTAGAAAGAGAAGGAAATTAACCAATGGCAAAAGATACGCTTATTTTAGCCTTTGAGTCGAGTTGTGACGAAACTAGTGTTGCAGTTGTTAAAAATGGGGTTGAAATATTATCTAACATTGTCGCTACACAAATCCAAAGCCATCAACGATTTGGTGGGGTCGTCCCGGAAGTAGCCAGTCGCCATCACATTGAGTGGATTACCCGGTGTATTCACCAAGCTTTGGAAACGGCTCAAGTGGATTATCAAGATTTAGATGCGGTTGCGGTCACGTATGGTCCTGGCTTAGTGGGTTCCTTATTAATTGGGGTTACGGCAGCTAAAACGGTGGCGTGGGCTCATCAGTTACCACTAGTGCCAATTAATCATATGGAAGGTCATATTTATGCGGCACGGTTTGTGGGTGAATTTCAATTTCCTCAAATGGCGTTATTAGTTTCTGGTGGCCATACAGAATTAGTTTATATGCCTAGTGAACATGAATACGAAATTATTGGTGAAACTAGAGATGACGCTGCTGGTGAAGCTTACGATAAAATTGGTCGGGTGTTGGGCGTTAACTATCCGGCAGGAAAGACCATTGACGAATGGGCGCATCAGGGACAAGATACTTTCCATTTCCCACGAGCCATGGAAAAGGAAGCTAATCTAGACTTTAGTTTTTCTGGATTAAAGAGTGCGTTCATTAATACATGTCATAATGCTGATCAACGTGGTGAGCAGTTAAATAAGTATGACTTAGCTGCCAGTTTTCAACAGAGTGTGGTTGATGTACTGACGGAAAAAACGCTACGGGCATTAGGTGAGTACCCAGTTAAACAATTAATTTTAGCTGGAGGGGTCGCGGCTAACCAAGGATTACGTGAACGATTAACGAAAGAAATGCGTAAGAATTTCCCAGATGTAACAATGCTGCAAGCGCCGTTGAAATATTGTGGTGATAATGCGGCAATGATTGGTGCGGCGGCTGAAGTTGCTTATCGCCATGGCGATCGTGCAGGTAATGATCTTAATGCAGTACCAGGATTATCATTTCCGGTTAATAAAAAAGAATAGTTAGTAATTGATGAGCAGGGTGAAAATAATTCGTCCTGCTCTTTTTAATCAATTTCTCATTTTCCAGCCCTGTTAAACGCAGATTATGGTATGATTAAGCAGTGAAGTAGGAAAGATGTTCGTTATTTAAGGCGGTGGAAAATTTGAAGAAGGTATTGATTGCCAATCGTGGTGAAATTGCGATCCGCATTATTCGTGCGTGTCACGAACTTGGTTTGCAAACCGTAGCAGTCTATGCGAAGGAAGATGAGTACGGTGTACACCGTTTCCGGGCTGATGAAGCTTATCAAATTGGCGCGGGCAAGAAGCCGATTGATGCATACCTGGATATGGATGATATTATTCGGGTTGCCAAGCAAACGGGTGCGGATGCAATTCATCCAGGATATGGTTTTTTAGCCGAAAATGAAGAATTTGCGGAAAAGTGTGCACAAAATGGCATTACCTTTATTGGCCCAACAGTTGAGCAGTTGAAGATCTTTGGTGATAAGATTACGGCGAAGGAAGTTGCCGAAAAGAATGGCCTGCAAACTATTCCGGGAATTAATGAGCCAGTGAAGTCAATGCAGGAGATGGCTGATTTTGCGCATACCCATGGTTACCCAATCATGATCAAAGCAGCGATGGGTGGCGGTGGCCGTGGTATGCGGATTGTTAAGGATGATGAAGACCTAAAGACGGCGTACAATCGAGCACGCAGTGAAGCTAAGGCGTCATTTGGTGATGATGAACTTTATGTTGAAAAATACTTGGAAAATCCTAAGCACATTGAAGTACAAATTTTGGCCGATGAACATGGTCATGTGATGCATCTCTTTGAACGGGATTGTTCAGTTCAGCGGCGGAATCAAAAGGTAATTGAATTTGCGCCTAGTTTGGCGTTGGATAACCAGCGGCGTAAAGAAATTTGCGATGCTGCGGTTCGCTTAATGAAGGGTGTTCACTATCAAAATGCCGGGACCGTAGAATTCCTGGTTACTAAGGATAACTTTTACTTCATTGAAGTTAACCCACGAATTCAGGTTGAACACACCGTCACTGAATTAATCACGGGGGTTGATATTGTTCGTTCCCAAATTCGTATCGCGGCTGGTACAGATCTTCATCAAGATCTGCATTTACCAGCACAGGATGAGTTAACGATGAACGGCTATGCGATCCAATGTCGGGTTACTACTGAAGATCCAGAAAATAATTTCATGCCAGATACAGGACGGATCTTAACTTACCGTTCTCCAGGTGGTAATGGAGTGCGGCTCGATGGTGGGAACACCTATGCTGGTGCTGTTGTAACGCCATACTTTGATTCACTGTTGGTTAAAGCATGTGTTCATGCCCGAACTTTCCATAACACCGTAGAAAAGATGATCCGGGTTCTGAATGAATTTCAGATTCGTGGGGTCAAGACGAACATTCCATTTATGTTGAATGTGTTGAAGAACCCGGTCTTCCAAAAGGGAGAAGCCCACACCGCATTTATTGATCAAACACCATCGTTATTTAAATTCGATCATCAGCCAGATACCCAACAGCAATTACTTAATTATGTTGGTGATGTTACGGTCAATGGATTTAATGGTGTTCAACGGCAAAAGCAGGTTCATGCAGCCAACGTTAAGTTACATGGACTTGACCTTAATGATGATAGTTTGTTGCCAATCGTGAATGCCAAAACGATTCTTGATCGTGACGGGGCAGCTGCTGCCATGGAATGGGTTAAAAACCAAAAGTTGGTATTGTTAACTGATACCTCAATGCGGGATGCTCATCAAAGCCTCTTTGCTACCAGAATGCGAACCCATGATATGCTGCCGGTGGCGGACGTGTACGACCGGGCATTGCCAAACGTCTTTTCTGCAGAAACTTGGGGCGGAGCAACTTTTGATGTTGCCTACCGGTTCCTTGGGGAAGATCCTTGGAAACGGCTAAAGATGCTGCGTCAACGAATGCCACATACAATGTTGCAAATGCTTTTGCGGGGGTCCAATGCGGTTGGCTATAAGAACTACCCGGACAATGTTTTAAAGAAATTCATCGATCGCAGTGCGCAAGATGGCGTCGATGTCTTCAGAATCTTTGATAGTTTGAACTGGGTTGAGCAAATGCAAAAGAGTATTGACTATGTTCGGCAGACCGGTAAGATTGCTGAAGGTACCATGTGTTACACGGGCGATTTATTAAGCCCTCATGAAACGAAGTATACGCTGGATTACTATAAGCAATTAGCGGGCCAGTTGGTTGATGCGGGTGCCCAAATCTTGGGCATCAAAGACATGGCAGGTTTGCTCAAGCCAGATGCAGCTTACGAGTTAGTTGGCGAACTAAAGGCTAAGTATGATGTACCAGTTCATTTGCACACGCACGATACAACTGGGAATGGGGTTGCTACTTATGATCAAGCTACCCGGGCCGGTGTTGATGTGGTTGATGTTGCAATGAGTGCCCTGTCAAGTACTACGAGTCAGCCAAGTATGAGTAGTTTTTACTACAGCTTGGAAGGAAATGATCGGCAACCCGAATTGAATATTGATCATGTTGAAAAGATTAACCAATATTGGGCTGGAATCCGGCCACTGTATAAGGACTTTGCCAACGGGATTGATGCGCCACTACCAGATATTTATGAAACTGAAATGCCGGGTGGACAATATTCCAACCTGCAACAGCAAGCTAAATCACTTGGAATTGACGACTTTGAACAGGTTAAGCGAATGTACCGGGTAGTTAACCAGCTCCTTGGGGATATCGTTAAAGTGACCCCAAGTTCCAAGGTGGTTGGTGATCTCGCTATTTTCATGATTCAAAATAATTTGACGGCCGACAATATTCTGGAACGGGGTGCGACCCTTGACTTTCCGGAATCGGTAGTGAACTTCTTTGCTGGTGATTTAGGTCAACCTTATGGGGGCTTCCCAAAGGAATTACAAAAGGTTGTCTTAAAGGGGCAAACAGCAATTACGGTGCGTCCGGGGAGTTTAGCAAAGCCAGTTGACTTTACTAAGGAATCTGCTGATTTAGCCCAGAAAATTGGTCGGCAGCCGAGTGAAGAAGAGGTATTATCATACGTTCTTTATCCGGATGTCTTTATGGATTACTTCAAGCGACACCAGCAGTATGGAAAGATCAGTGTATTAGATACGAATACGTTCTATCAAGGGATGCGTCCGGGCGAAACGGTTCACGTACACTTAGCACCGGGGAAGACTGAAATCCTTCGCTTAGACTCCATTTCAGATGTCGATGTTGATGGTAACCGGCACCTCTTCTTTGCAGTTGATGGTGAGCAGGTTGAATTGCCAGTTGAAGATCAAACACATGCGGATGCCAAAGTTAAGGTTCCAAAGGCAGATCCGAGTGATCCAGGACAGATTGGGATGCCGTTAAACGGAACTGTGGTCGAAATCCTCGTTAAGGAAGGCGATCATGTTCAAAAAGGTGATTCATTGATTGTGACTGAGGCAATGAAGATGGAAACCACGATCAAGGCATCGTTTAGTGGTCGAGTGGCCAAAATTTATGCTAGTGAAGGGGCAGTCATGGATAGTCAAGACTTGCTAATTCAACTTACCCCAGACGAAAAATAGTTTTTAAACAATAAACTCCATTGCTCTTTCGAAGGGAGGCATGGGGTTTTATTTTTTATAACAATAAGGAGGGAAAAATGAAACTCGCAGAAGAAGTAATTAAGCAGTTTTTGGGAGATGATTTCCCGGGAAATGTTTACGTTAAAGACCAAGTTGACTCGACGCAAAACGTTGCCAAACGTCTTGAGGACCATCGTCCAGCAGCAATTTTGGCAGAAACACAGACGACTGGTTATGGAAAGGGCAAGCGGTCATTTTATTCACCACAAAACTCTGGATTGTATTTAAGTGTTTTATTACCACAAATTCCCACTGATGAATTACTGCATGCTGGTCTATTTACAACGGGCTTAGCGGTAGCGATTACTCAGGTATTAGAAAAGTTTTACCCGACGAAAAGGTTTATGGTGAAATGGGTTAATGATATTTTACTGAACAAGAAAAAAGTGGCAGGAATCTTGGTGGAATCAATTCTGGAAGGCCATTCAGCCAAATGGATTGTGGGGTTGGGAATTAACTTAACGACGACTAATTTTCCGACACAGCTCCAAGCAAAAGCTGGCAGTATTGCGCAGCAGGAAGTAGATCGAAACAGATTGGCGGCTGACATAATCAAGGCAGTTTGGCAAGCTAAGTTGACCTACCAAACCAAACAATTTATTGATGAGTATCAGCAACGTTTGATTTTAATGAACCGAGAGGTTACATTACAATTAACGGATGGTACAGTTACAGGAATTGTTAAGGGAATTGCTAAAGATGGCGAATTGATTGTTCAGCAACCATCTGGAACGAAAGTTATTAGTGCGGGTGAAGTAGTGAAGGTTAATTATTAATTTAATTTGGTATGGAAAAAACGGCTCAGAGGCGCTTTCAGCACTCTG
Organism: Limosilactobacillus sp. C0001E2; assembly: GCF_056590915.1. NCBI lineage: Bacteria > Bacillati > Bacillota > Bacilli > Lactobacillales > Lactobacillaceae > Limosilactobacillus > Limosilactobacillus sp. C0001E2. The sequence goes on from NZ_JBWPXC010000003.1 coordinate 83,121, forward strand.
GGCCGTTTCTTTAGATGGATAATTATTGATTAAATTCTTCGAGTTGTTCAGCTGCACTTGTCCAATTTTCCTCAGCTTGATCCAATTCAGCCTGACATTGATCAAGCTCTTTTTGCAAATCACTTAGCTTTGCAATATCGGTGGCAATTTCAGGATCACTCATTTGTTGCTCGATTTGATCGTGCTGCGCTTGCAGTTGATCCAACGTGGTTTCCCATTTTGAAACCTCCCGTTCCAATTTACGACGGGCACGTTGTTCTTGCTTGCTAGCTTGGTAGTTTTGTTGACTCGTAGATTTTGAGGAATGCTTTTTATTTGCAGCTTTTTTGGGGACGTTCACTGGGTCTACCAATTTTGCTGTTTGTTCAAGAAAACTATCGTAATTTCCTGAGTAATGTTGAATTCCCGTTGCGGACATATCTAAAATGTCAGTTGCTACTTGGTTTAAAAAGTAACGATCATGAGATACGAAGAGAACGGTTCCCGAAAATTCGTTAATGGCAGTTTCAAGAACTTCCCGACTGTCGATATCTAAGTGGTTGGTTGGTTCATCGAGAATTAAGAAGTTAATTGGCTGAAATGAGAGTTTGGTTAACTCTAACCGAGCCTTCTGCCCACCACTTAACTCATGAACGGTTTTAAAAACATCATCGCCAACAAACAAGAAGCTTCCTAACAGGGAACGGATTTCCGTTTCTGGAACTTCTGGGTGATCATCCCAGACTTCATCTAATACTGTTTTATTAGGATGTAGTTGTTGTTGCTCTTGGTCGTAGTAACCAATATCAAGGTTAGCGCCTAGTTTAATAGTGCCGCTAATTGCTGGGAGTTTGTGCAAAATAGTTTTCAGAAGGGTGGATTTACCAATTCCGTTGGGTCCAATAATACCGATCCGTTGTTTCCGTCGTTCTTGAAAGCTTAATGGACCAGCGAGAACATGCTCTTGATAGCCAACTTTAAGTTCTTGAACGTCTAAGACTTCGTTCCCACTGTCCTTAGCAGAGTGAAACGCAAAGTGGATTGAACGGTCATCAACTGTTGGTCGTTCTAGTCGTTCCATTTTATCTAATTGTTTTTGTCGCGCTTGAGCACGTTTAGTGGTGGAAGCGCGCACGAGATTTTTATTAACAAAGTCTTCCAGTTTTGCAATTTCTTTTTGTTGCTGATCATAGTGTTTTTGTTCAGCTTGGATGCGGGCCGTCTTTTCTTTGGTAAATTGTGAATAGTTACCAGAATAACGAGTTAGAGTTTGATTTTCTAAATCGTAGACTTGGTTAACCACGCGATCGAGAAAGTAACGGTCGTGCGAAACTACCAGCACAGAACCAGCATAGCCGCGGAGGTAGTCTTCTAACCAGCTCAAAACATTCATATCTAAATGGTTCGTTGGTTCATCTAAGATTAACAGGTCAGGTGCTTGTAAAAGAATCTTGGCAAGGGCCAGCTTAGTTTTTTGCCCTCCGGAGAGTGAGTTGATGGGTAGATCATACATCGAGGAATCAAAACCAAACCCGGTTAGCACACCCCGCATTTTAGATGCATATTCAAAGCCACCACGCTCCTTAAAGGTGGTTTGGAGGTCGTCATATTGCTGGATAACGTGCTGGTATTGATCAGTAGTACTATCCAATGTCGCTAATTGTTCCTCCAGTTGGTGAATTTCAGCCTCCATTTTATGTAATGGCGTGAAAACCGAATCTAATTCAGCCCAAATTGTGTTTTGTGAATCTAATCCCTGGTCTTGAGCTAAGTATCCAATGGTAAGGTGATGGGCTTTTGAAATTGTTCCTTCATCTGGCTCTGTAATGCCGGCAATCATTTTCAGCAGGGTTGTTTTACCGGCACCGTTTCTACCCACGAGGGCAGTTCGACTATGCTCGTTAATTTGCATATTGACATTGTGAAATAAAACGTCAGCACCGAAGCGACGTTCGACATGGTTTGCTTGGAGTAATATCATTCAGTAACCGCGTTTAATTTCAGTATTAATAGTATTCTAAAACGATTTTAGCATAAAAAAGCAGTAACTACTAAATGGATCTTTTCTTGCAAAAAGGTTCACAAAGTTAGAATAAGTTGCTAGAATATCAAGTAGGTTAATTCACAAACGTTTTAAATTGAATGGAGGAATTTGGTTATGCCAACGCGTAAAATCCCGCGGGCAACAGCCAAGCGTTTACCAGTATACTATCGGTATCTAAATGCTTTGCTAAATGCTAATAAACGTCGAGTATCATCAACGGAACTTTCAGAGGCGGTTCAAGTTGACTCGGCAACTATCCGGCGTGATTTCTCATACTTTGGTGAGTTGGGAAAACGTGGATATGGGTATGATGTTGAGAGTCTTATTAAGTTTTTTAAGGGAATTTTGAACCAGGATAAGCTCACAAGTGTAGCGTTAGTTGGGGTCGGTAGTTTAGGAAGTGCTTTAATGAACTACAACTTCCACCAAAGCACTAATCTGCGGATAAGTGCTGCTTTTGACCCTAAGCCAGCCTTAGCCAACACCATCAAGAGCGGTATTCCAGTTTACCCAGCTAACGAACTAAAAAAACAGATTAAGGAACAACAGATTGATGTGGTGATTTTGACGGTTCCGGCATCCCAAGCACAATCAGTCACGGACGATTTAGTTGAAGTGGGTGTTCACGGAATTTTAAACTTTTCGCCAGTTCGTTTGTCAGTGCCGGATAATGTGCAAGTTCAAAATATTGACTTGACAAACGAACTCCAAACATTAATTTACTTTATTGAAAGTAATCATCTTAATGGACAAGACGAATAAAACAAGAATTGCCGGGCGTTGCCCGGCTTTTTTGCTAATTTAAGTTGAATTAGTCAAAAAAGGTCAAACTTTTTAGTTGTAATTAGGCAAGATGATGTTATACTAAGAAATGTGGTTATCACTTAAGACGTTTAAGTGCTAACACTCACTACTAAATAGTGCTAAATGATTACAGAAATTAATGATATTTGGAGGGGTTAACGTGTTAAAGCCATTAGGAGATCGCGTGGTTATGAAGGCCGCAGAGGAAAAAGAAGAAACTGTTGGAGGGATTGTTTTAGCTTCCAACGCTAAGGATAAGCCAACTACTGGTGAAGTTATCGCTGTTGGCGATGGTCGAGTTCTTGATAATGGGACCAAGGTGCCAGTTAGTGTTAAGGTTGGCGAAACAGTCCTCTTTGATAAGTACGCTGGTAATGAAGTTGAATACCAAGGCGATAAGTACTTAGTTGTTCATGACAAGGACTTAGTTGCGGTTGTTGATTAATTCATTAACAAATTAACTTTTCTTACAATGAGGTGAAAATTTATGGCAAAAGATTTGAAATTTGGTGAAGATGCACGTAAGTCAATGATGGCTGGTGTTGACAAGCTTGCGGATACAGTTAAGACGACAATTGGCCCTAAGGGACGGAACGTGGTTTTGGAACAAAGTTATGGTTCACCAACAATCACTAATGATGGGGTTACGATTGCCAAGAGTATTGACTTAGACAACCACTTTGAAAATATGGGAGCTAAGTTAGTGGCTGAAGTTGCTTCCAAGACGAATGATATTGCTGGTGATGGGACCACGACTGCTACTGTCCTTACCCAAGCCATTGTTAACGAAGGAATGAAGAACGTTACAGCTGGTGCTAATCCAGTTGGTGTTCGGCGCGGGATTGAAAAGGCGACTAAAGCTGCTGTAGCAGCATTACACAAGATGAGCCATGATGTTAAGACCAAGGATGACATTGCACAAATCGCTTCAATTTCAGCTGCTAACCCTGAAGTTGGTAAGTTGATTGCTGACGCCATGGAAAAGGTTGGTCATGATGGTGTCATTACAATTGAAGATTCCCGTGGTGTTGAAACTAGTGTGGACGTGGTTGAAGGGATGAGCTTTGATCGTGGTTACATGTCTCAATACATGGTTACCGATAATGACAAGATGGAAGCAGACCTTGATAACCCATACATCTTGATTACAGATAAGAAGATTAGCAACATTCAAGACATTCTTCCATTATTACAATCAGTTGTCCAAGAAGGTCGTTCCCTCTTGATCATTGCTGATGATATTACCGGTGAAGCATTACCAACCCTTGTTTTGAACAAGATTCGGGGAACCTTTAACGTATGTGCTGTTAAGGCGCCTGGTTTTGGTGACCGGCGGAAGTCTCAATTACAAGATATTGCGATTTTGACTGGTGGAACAGTTATTTCCGATGATCTTGGGATGCAATTAAAGGACGTTACTGTTGATCAATTAGGTCAAGCTAACAAGGTTACGGTTACAAAGGATGCTACCACCATTGTTGACGGTAGTGGTGACAAGAATGCCATTGCTGAACGGGTGGACCAAATTAAGCAAGCAATTGCTAAATCAACTTCTGACTTTGATAAGGAAAAGCTTCAAGAACGTTTGGCTAAGCTTTCCGGTGGTGTTGCTGTTGTTAAGGTAGGTGCCGCTACTGAAACCGAACTTAAGGAAAAGAAGTACCGTATTGAAGATGCTTTGAACGCGACGCGGGCTGCTGTCCAAGAAGGATTTGTTCCAGGTGGTGGAACAGCCTTGGTAAACGTTATTCCTGATATTGAAGCAATTGAAAAAGATGTTTCTGGCGATGAAGCAACGGGTGTTAACATTGTAAAGAACGCGCTAGAAGCTCCAGTTCGTCAAATTGCTGAAAATGCTGGTGTTGAAGGTTCTGTAATTGTCAACAAATTGAAGAACGAAAAGCCAGGTGTTGGTTACAACGCTGCTAATGGCACATTCGAAGATATGATTGATGCCGGAATTGTTGACCCAACCAAGGTTACCCGTTCTGCTTTGCAAAACGCAACTTCAGTTTCCGCATTATTATTGACGACAGAAGCAGTTGTTGCCGATAAGCCAGAACCAAAGGATGCAGCTCCAGCTGCCCCACAACCAGGTGCTGGCATGGGCGGCATGATGTAATTTAATATGGTGAGTTCAATCTCGTGTGGTGTTGAGTGCTGGAAGCGGTGCTTAACACCACTTTTTTATTATTAATTTTACAAAAATGGTAGCAATTCACGAAGCGAGTGGAGTAGAATAGCCATTGATTTATTACATTTGAGGAGAATAATTTATGTGGCGTTATTTGAAACGGGTGTTAATTGGAAAACCCTTGAAAACCCTTGATGAAGGGAAAACACACCTATCAAAGTTTAAAGCATTAGCAATGCTTTCTTCTGATGCAATTTCGTCAGTTGCTTATGGACCAGAGCAGATTGTAACGGTTCTGGTAACTTTGTCCGCGATGGCAATGTGGTACTCGATTCCGATTGCGGTGATTGTGTTGGTCCTATTATTAGCAATTACGCTATCTTACCAACAGATTATTCATGCATACCCAAGTGGTGGTGGTGCCTACATTGTAGCTACTAAAAACTGGGGTAAGAATGGTGGATTAGTAGCCGGTGGATCATTGCTAGTTGACTATATGTTGACCGTTGCGGTTTCGACAACCTCTGGGACCGAGGCGATCACGTCTGCCATTCCAGCATTATATAAATACTCTGTTCCCATTTCGGTCATCATTGTCCTTTTGATCATGTTTATGAATTTACGGGGAATGAGTGAGAGTGCCAACTTCCTGACTGTTCCGGTGTATTTCTTTGTCATTATGATCTTTGTAATGGTGATCGTTGGTGCGGTTAATATTGCGACTGGGCACATTACCTATCACGCGCCCGCAGATTACGGAACCCCAGTCGTTGGAATGAGTTTTGTATTGTTCGTCCGAGCCTTTTCAGCTGGTTCTTCTTCACTAACCGGGGTGGAAGCGGTAAGTAACGCAGTGCCAAACTTTAATGAACCTAAAGAAAAAAACGCTTCAACAACTTTGGCAATCATGAGTGCCATCTTAGCGTTCTTCTTCATTGCGATTATCTTCTTTGGCTTTTACTTAGGGATTGTGCCGAATGCTAAGGTAACGGTTCTTTCACAAATTGGGACGAGAATTTTTGGTGGTCACGGATTAGGTTTCTACTTACTTCAATTATCGACAGCGATGATTTTAGCGGTAGCAGCCAACACCGGTTTTTCAGCCTTTCCAATTCTGGCTTATAATATGGCCAAAGATAAGTTTCTTCCCCATGCATTTATGGATCGGGGAGATCGACTAGGTTATTCTAACGGGATAATTGCACTGGCGGTTGGCGCCATCGTGTTGATTTTGATTTTCCACGGGCAAACCAGCATGCTGATTCCGCTCTATGCGGTTGGGGTATTTGTGCCATTTACCTTGTCACAATCTGCGATGATTATTCACTGGTTCCGGGAACGTGAAGGTTGGTGGATTGGAAAGTCCTGCATTAACTTTGTTGGGGCATTAATTTCACTTTCCCTAGTTGCAGCCCTATTCTGGCAACACTTCGAAAATGTTTGGCCATATCTGATTATCATGCCTTGCTTGTTATGGATGTTCCATAAGATCCACAGCCACTACATTAAAGTTGGTAAACAGCTTCGGGTAGCTGAAAAGACCGCAGTTCAGCTTCATGATTATGATGGATCGACGGTTATCGTTTTAGTTGGTAACGTCACCCGGGTAACCAGAGGGGCAATTAACTATGCGCGGTCAATTGGTGACTACGTGATTGCCATGCACGTTTCATTTGATGAGAACCCTGGTAAGGAGCATAAAACTGCCAATGAGTTTAAGGCAGAATATCCAGATGTCCGTTTTGTTGACATTCATTCCTCCTACCGGTCCATCGCCACACCGACGTTACGATTTGTCGATGTAATTGCTAAGCGAGCGGAAGCGCGGAACTATTCCACGACAGTTCTGGTTCCACAATTTATTCCAAAGCATCCTTGGCAATTAATCCTCCACAACCAAACTAGTTTGCGTTTGCGGACCGTACTAAACTCACGGCAGAATATCGTTGTGGCAACTTATAGTTATCACTTACATGAATAGTAAGATTGGAGAAATTGTGGATAGACGAACTTTACTGAGTGGGTTAGTGTTTGTGATTGGATTAGTATTCTTAGCATCCTTTACCATTCAGCATAATCACTTTTACTCTGGAATTTGCGGCATTCTTGGTTGTTTGGCGATCGTTGGCGGGTTTATCGGTCTCCACTGGGATAAAATTCAAAGTGGTGATCGGCACATGAAACGCACTGTGCGGTTACTATTGGCTTTATGTTTAGTTCTGATTATTTTAAATGTAATTGCCAAGTTACTTGGTTGAGATAAAGTTAAACGGCGTATGCAGACTGTTTTGCATACGCCGTTTTTTAATTTTCATATGGAATTTCATGAAACCTGGTGCCATTTTTGTGGATTGTGAGTTGGTCACTGAACCGGTTGGTTAATTGTTCTTGCACTGCTGAAGCCTGTGCTTCATCCACGAAAATGGTGGTTTGAACGTCGACACCGTATTCTTCATTGGCAACTTCTAATTGCTGTTCCTTGAGAAAGTAAATTAATTGATCATGTAATTTGTAGGGCACGTCAATTTGGAGCAAGGTTTGTTGAATGCGTTGAACGAGGCCCACTTGCTTAATTGCTTCGGAAGTTGCGTTGCTGTACGCGCGGATAAGGCCGCCAGCACCCAGCTTGATTCCGCCAAAGTAACGGGTCACCACAGCACATACATCGTGGACACCCACTAATTGTAATGCTTCCAAAATCGGGATCCCTGCAGTCCCACTTGGTTCGCCATTGTCACTTTCTCGTTGGATATGATCATCGGTGCCAATTTGATAAGCAAAGCAATTATGGGTTGCCTTGCGATGAATAGTTTTAGTCTTGTCGATAAAGGCCTTTGCCGCAGCTTCATCTTTCACACGAGCAAGCGAGCAAATGAACCGTGATTTTTTGATAGTAATTTCGTGTGTCGTATTTTCACAAATTGTTAAATAATTTTGAGTAGTCATCTTAAAATTTCCTCACAAAAATTCAATTAATTTCCGTCTTTAAATAATGGGAGGGAAATTATGGATATTAGTTTATTATATGGTCGTCGGGAACTCGTTCCGAAAGTTGATATTCCACCGAAGTTACCAAATACGGTGCAGGTTTTGCCAACATTGGTAGTTACCACTTCGGTTCATTGCCTGCGCTGTAATGCTGTTACCACACGTGATGATGGCGGATTACCGAATGAACAATATTATTGCCCACAGTGTATTAACTTAGGACGAGTATCGACGTTAGATTCATTTTACCATGTTCCAGAGCCAAACCAATTTTCTCCGCCAACGGAACCGTTAACGTGGCGAGGACAGCTATCGCCATTACAGTTACGGGTGACAGAAGAGGTGCAAAAAGCGATGGCAAATCATCAACGACATTTACTATGGGCAGTTACCGGGGCCGGTAAAACGGAGATGATTTTTTCAACCATTGAACAGGCACTCAAAAAACGAGAACGGGTTTGCATTGCTTCACCACGAGTGGATGTCTGCTTGGAATTATTTCCGCGCTTACAGCGAGCCTTTCAAAAAACACCAATAGTTTTATTACATGGTCAGCAGGAGCAGCCGTACCGGTATTGTCAATTAACCGTATGTACGACGCACCAATTGCTGCGCTTCTATCATGCATTTGATTTACTGATTGTGGATGAGATAGATTCGTTTCCATATGCAGCTAATCAACAGTTACTGTTTGCCACGAATCAGGCCAAAAAGCCGACGGGAGGCCTTTTAATGATGACGGCAACACCTGGCCAAACCTTGTTGCGTGAGGTCCAGCGGCATCGGTTAACTGTTAGTTATTTACCTCTTCGTTATCATGGACATTTGTTACCGGTAATTAAGTGCGGCAAAATTAATTCAAAATGGCGGGGCCGATTAGCACATGGCAGATTACCATTAACGGTGATTCAATGGGTACATCGTCATGTGCAAACAAAGAAGCGTTTTTTAATGTTTGTACCACATGTTACAGACTTAACACCGGTTGCGAATGCTCTTAAGAAAATAATTCCGCAAACAGCCTTTGCGACAGTTTATGCTGCGGATGATGAAAGGCTGACAAAGGTTCAAAGAATGCGAGAAGGTCAGTACCAATTTTTAATTACGACCACAATTCTGGAACGTGGCGTTACTTTTCCCACAATTGACGTTTGCGTCATCGGTGCTGATGATAAGGTTTTTTCGAGCTCTGCGTTAGTACAGATCGCTGGTCGGGTGGGTCGTTCTGCTGATTTTCCAAGTGGTCAAGTAACCTTTTTTATTGGGGATAATACCCTGGCGATAAGTTCAGCAGTGCGTCAGATTAAATACCTGAATCGACTTGGTAGGAAATTACAATGTTGAGATGTTTAATGTGTGGATGTTTAATTAGTGACCAATCCACGTTGATGCAATTATTAATGATATCACCCAATGAGAAAGAACTTTGTGATAAATGTCGTCAACGATTTATAAAAATTGGTGCAGAGAATCGCTGTCAGGGTTGTGGTCGACAACGTGGACCGTACTGTGACGATTGTCAACAGTGGCGTAGTTTAACCGGATTTCTGTTAGCTAACGAGAGTTTATATCAGTATAATCAAGCCATGAAGCAGTACATGCACGATTATAAATTTCAGGGAGATTACCGTCTCCGACGCGTGTTTGTTGATGAAATGAGTAGTTTGGTTGCCAGACGAAAGCCAGATTTAATTATGCCGATTCCCGTCCATGAACGGACCTGGCAAACACGTGGGTTTAATCAAGTAACGGGATTACTAAAGATGGAGGTTCAAACAGGCCTCTTAGTTACTCAAGAAGTTAAGAAGTCGGTTCCACAATCATCCAAAACTCGTGAGCAGCGACTCCAGACTAAGCAACCGTTCAAACTCCTTCAGCCGAGTGTAGTATTTGGTAAACGCATTGTCTTAGTTGATGACGTTTATACTACTGGGCGAACGCTTTACCACGCAGCAACGCTTTGTCGACAGGCTGGTTGTCACCAAGTTTGGAGTGTGACATTAGCTAGTTAAAGAATTTCTAAAATCCAAACGAGAATAAATTGTTAATTAAGTTAAATCAATCTATAATAGAGGTAAGGATATGAGAAGAGTGGTCCTTCTGATATTCAGAACAAGCCCAATCGCTTGGACTGAAAGGAGTAAAGTACAATGTTAAAATTCAATATTCGTGGAGAAAATGTTGACCTCACTGATGCAATTCGTGATTATGTTGAAAAGCGGATTAGTAAGATCAATAAGTTCCTTGAAGACAACGTTGATGCAACCGCTCATGTTAATTTAAAGGTTTACAAAAACAAGACCTTCAAGGTTGAAGTTACCATTCCTCTTCCTTATTTAACCTTACGAGCAGAAGAAACCTCCAATGATATGTATGCAAGCATTGACTTGGTAACTGACAAGTTGGAGCGGCAAATCCGTAAGTACAAGACAAAGGTTAACCGGAAGTCACGGGAAAAGGGCCTGAAGAATTTGGAATTTGTTCCTGGTGATGATGGAGCGGAAGATGACTCTTTGAAGATTGTACGGACCAAGGAAATTTCTTTGAAGCCAATGGATTCCGAAGAAGCGGTTCTACAAATGGATATGTTGGGTCATGACTTCTTCATCTTCCAAGATGCGGATACCAATGGCACAAGTGTTGTTTACCGTCGAAACGACGGCCGTTATGGCTTAATTGAAATCAACTAACACACTAGTTCAGTTCAGGGAGACGATTTACGGATCGTCTTCTTTTTATTTGTCCGCGAGAGAGTTTTAATCGGTAATTTTCCATGGTAAAATGGATTGTATATATATATTTAGCATGGTGTTTTTCGCTTAAAATTACATGAAGAAAAATCACCGGCAAATAACAAGATGAAGGAAAGGACACTTCTATGGCAAACATACTTAGAAAGTGGATTGAAAGTGACCGTCGTGAATTACGGCGGATTAACCGATTAGCAAATAAGGTTGAAAAATACGCTGATGAAATGAGTAAGCTGACGGATGAAGAACTCCAAGCGAAAACCCCAGCGTTTAAAGAGCGGATTCAAAATGGTGAAACTCTGGATCAATTACTACCAGAGGCCTTTGCAGTGGCACGTGAAGGAGCAAAGCGGGTATTAGGACTGTACCCATTCCATGTTCAAATTATGGGAGGGATTGTTCTACATGAAGGGAACATTGCGGAAATGAAAACTGGGGAAGGGAAAACCCTAACCGCAACGATGCCAGTGTACCTAAATGCTTTGAGTGGCAAAGGGGTCCACGTTATTACCGTTAATGAATACCTTTCCCAACGAGATGCTGAAGAAATGGGTCGACTTTATAAGTGGCTTGGCTGTTCAGTGGGGGTTAATGGTGCTGAAAAGAGCCCTGATGAAAAGCGAGCAGCTTATCAAGCAGATATCATGTACTCAACCAATAGTGAAATTGGGTTTGATTACCTGCGGGATAACATGGCGGTTTACAAGGAGGACCAAGTTCAACGAGGCCTTAATTACTGTATCGTAGACGAAGTGGACTCGATCTTAATTGATGAAGCCCGGACACCGCTGATCATTTCTGGTCCAGGAACGGGAACTTCAAAGCTCTATAAGCAAACGGATACGTTTGTGAAGAAGCTGAAGAAGGATGAAGATTATAAGATCGATTTGGAATCAAAAACAGTTTCGCTAACTGACCAAGGAATTAAAAAAGCAGAAAAGTACTTTAACTTGGAAAATCTGTATAATCCTGAAAACACCGCTTTAACGCACCACTTAGACCAAGCTTTGCGGGCAAACTACATCATGTTACGGGACAAGGATTATGTGGTTTCTGATGGTGAAGTGCTAATTGTTGATTCGTTTACTGGTCGGGTAATGAAAGGGCGGCGTTTCTCTGATGGCCTTCACCAAGCCATTGAAGCCAAGGAAGGCGTGGAGATTCAAGAAGAAAATAAGACGATGGCCAACATTACCTACCAAAACTTATTCCGGATGTACAATAAGCTATCTGGGATGACGGGGACGGCCCGGACTGAAATGGAAGAATTCCGTGAAATTTATAATATGGAAGTAATTAGCATTCCAACGAACCGTCCAGTGGCCCGGAAAGACGAACCAGACCTACTTTACCCAACCCTAGACAGTAAGTTTACGGCAGTGGTTAACCGAATTAAAAAACTTCATGAAAAAGGACAACCAGTTCTCGTGGGGACCGTCGCAGTTGAAACGTCTGAGCACCTTTCACACTTACTAGATCAAGCGAAGATTCCACACGTGGTTTTGAATGCGAAAAATCACAAAAAAGAAGCGGATATTATTAAAAATGCTGGTCAGGTTGGTGCAGTTACCATCGCAACTAACATGGCCGGACGGGGAACCGATATCAAATTAGGCCCGGGAGTTAAAGAACTTGGTGGCCTAGCAGTTATCGGTACGGAACGTCACGAATCCCGGCGGATTGATAATCAATTGCGGGGCCGTTCCGGACGGCAAGGTGATCCTGGCTTGTCCCAATTCTACCTGTCATTGGAAGATGATCTGATGCGGCGTTTTGGTGGTGACCGGATTAAGGCATTCCTAGACCGGATGAAAGTTGAAGGCGATGATGCCGTTATCAAGAGTCGGTTCCTTACTCGACAAGTAGAGTCTGCTCAAAAACGGGTTGAAGGGAATAACTATGACTCCCGGAAGAACGTTTTGCAGTATGATGATGTGATGCGTGAACAACGGGAAATTATCTATAAAGAACGGCAACAAGTCATTACAGAACAAAAATCACTCAAGTGGGTTCTGATGCCAATGGTTAAACGGACTATTCAACGGGAAGTTGACCAACACACACTAGGTGACCAAAAAGACTGGAAGTTACAAGAAATTGTTGACTTTGCTGGCGAAGTATTAGTTAATCCGGATGACATTAGTGTTGATGATTTAAAGGGCAAAAACCAAGCAGAAATTGTTGACTATCTGATGAGTCTGGCAGAAGGTGTTTATAAAGATAAACAACGGCAACTTTATGACGCTGACCAGATGCTGGAGTTTGAAAAGGTGGTTATTCTACGGGTCGTTGATGCTCACTGGACCGATCACATTGATGTTATGGATCAATTCCGTCAGTCAGTTGGATTACGGGGTTATGGACAATTGAACCCGTTAGTTGAATATCAGACGGCAGGGTACCACATGTTTGAGCAGATGGTAGCTGATATCGAATATGAAACAACGCGGTTATTTATGAAGTCGGAAATTCGTCAAAACGTTACCCGTTAGTCAGGTAAAGTTATTACAAAAACCAAGGGGCTGTGACATCAGTATTTTAACCAGGTTTAAATCTGAAAATTACGGTCAACAAACGAGTTCGCGGGAGCGTGAGGACGAAGCCAAGGATGGCTTCTTTCACGTTCCCGTTTTGTGTTAAGGAGACTAAATTATGGAACTGGTAGATATTAGTAAAAAAATTGAACAAATGCAGGCAGAAGTTACGCACTTCGGGAGGTCTCTTTGACCTCGATGCATTAAATGAACAAATTGCAGAAAATGAGCATCAGATGAAGGCACCGGATTTTTGGAATGATAGTGAACAGGCACAAAAACTGATCAATGATAATAACCAGTTGAAGGAACGTCGGGACACCTTTGCCAATCTCCGAGACCAATTGGCGGACCTAGCAACTAGTGTAGAGTTATTGAAGGAAATGCCAGATGATGATTTACAAAAGGAGTTGGACCAAAAGCTTCCCCAAGTGGAAAAGCAACTGGAACAGTATCGCTTAAGTCAACTCTTAAGTGGCCCATATGATGCTAGTAACGCCATTTTAGAAATTCATCCGGGTGCCGGTGGTACGGAAGCTCAGGACTGGGGTGAAATGTTGCTCCGGATGTATCTGCGCTGGGCTGACCAGCACGGCTTTGACGTAGAAACGGCTGCGTATGAAGCCGGTGAAGAAGCTGGAATCAAGAGTGTAACTTTACTAATTAAGGGACACAATGCCTTTGGCTATTTGCATCCAGAAAAAGGTGTTCACCGGTTAGTTCGGATTTCGCCGTTTGATGCTGCAGGACGACGGCATACTTCCTTTGCTTCGGTAGATGTGATGCCTGAATTGGATGAGAGTGTTGAAGTTGATATCGATCCGGCAGATCTGCGAGTTGATACTTTCCGTTCCAGTGGTGCCGGTGGTCAGCACATTAATAAAACAGAATCTGCAGTTCGGATTACTCACTTGCCAACTGGGATCGTTACTTCTTCACAAGCGGAACGGTCACAATTGCAAAACCGGGTAACAGCAATGAATATGCTGAAATCAAAATTATATGAATTAGAGCAAGAAAAACAGGCTAAGCAACGGGCAGAATTAGAAGGTGAGCAGTTAGACATTGGCTGGGGATCCCAAATCCGTTCGTATGTTTTTCATCCTTACACATTGGTGAAGGATAACCGGACTGGGTATGAAACCCACGATGGTCAGGCAGTAATGGATGGTAACTTGGACCCGTTTATTAATGCTTATTTACAATGGCAATTAAGTAAGAAAAATCCACACTAAAAATAGTGCAGACGTGCGATAATAATGTTAGAAATTATTGTAAGAGGGTGAGGATATGCAAAAACGTGAACAAATGCATCGACGCTTGACTAAGTCAGCTTCCGATCGGGTGATTGCTGGGGTTTTGGGCGGCCTTGCTCAATATTGGCATTTTAAACCGAATGTTGTCCGAGTGGTCTATTTGATATTTACCGCTTTGACGAGCTTCGTACCGGGAATTGTTATTTATCTGATGTTAGCAGTGCTAATGCCAGATGATCCTCATAAGCCGAATCAATGGCGCAGTTTGATGGATCTATTTAATCAGGGCCATCACGCTAAACATCCGGAACGCAAGGAATTACATAATGTGGAAGAAAAGGATTTATAAGGAACTGGATCAATGAAGGGCTACTTAAAAAGTGTTTTAATTAATACAATCTTGTTTATTGCGTTAGCTGGATTACTCCGTGATTCCGGGACCTTTTATGTTGCAAGTGTTGGTGTAGCTGTGATTGCTAGCCTTGTGCTGGGAATTCTGAATACCTTGGTCAAACCATTTTTGATGTTACTCTCGCTACCGATTAATATCATTACGTTGGGACTATTTAGTGTGGTAATTAATGGTTTAATGTTACAGCTGACGTCTCTTGTGGTTGGTGAGGATTTATTTAATTTCTCATCGTTTGGAATGGCGATGGTAGTAGCAATTATCATGTCGATATGTAATGTGATTATTGCCCGGCATTTTGAAACAGCGGATGAATAGGAGAAAACAATGGAACAAACAGATACAGTTACGGTTCGTGAACTTGTACAAAATGCGCGCTTGAAAGTGCTGCAGGGGGAGGATTATTTAGAACGGCCAATTGTCACTAGCGATATTTGCCGGCCTGCTCTTGAATTTGCCGGCGACTTTACGCACTATCCGGCAATGCGGATTCAATTGCTAGGAATTACCGAAACTTCCTTTGCTCAAGAATTAACTCATAAAAAACGAAAAAATTACCTCGAGCGAATGTGTCAGCCACAAACACCATGTTTTGTAGTGTCCACCGACTTACCGGTAATGCCGGAGTTACAAAAGGCAGCTGCAGCAGCACATATTCCAATTCTGGGTACCCATCTAACGTCATCGCGAGTTTTGGGGAATATGACATCGTATTTGGTTAGTCGACTTGCTAAGCGACAATCAATTCATGGGGTCCTGGTCGACATAAGCGGTGTTGGAGTACTGATTACCGGTGACTCGGGAGTTGGTAAGAGTGAAACTGCACTGGAATTGGTCCGGCGGGGACACCGACTCGTTGCGGATGATCGGGTGGAAGTATATGCCCGTGATGAACAAACGTTAGTGGGATCAGCCCCAGCAATTCTACAACACCTGATGGAAATTCGGGGGATCGGGATCATTGATGTGATGACCCTCTATGGAACCGGGGCAGTGATGCCAGAGGATACCATTGATTTCATTGTGCATTTGGAGACTTGGACGCCGGATACTCAGTTTGATCGACTGGGTGATCGCGGTGATCAGCAAATAATTCAAGATGTAGCGGTCCCCAAGGTTTCTGTTCCGGTTAAAACTGGACGAAACCTGGCGATCATTATTGAATCGGCGGCGATGAACTTCCGGGCCAACACGATGGGGTATGATGCTACCAAGACGTTTGATGATAATTTAAATCGGCTGATTAAGAAAAATTCGGTCGAAGATGAAAAGGATCATGATAAATAATGAAACAAAAATTAGCATTAAACCCCATTGCGTGGCAGGCTGGTCCATTTAAAATTCATTGGTACGGAGTAATTATCGCGGTTGGCGTAGTACTTGCTTTGTGGTTAGCGGTTCACGAAGGCCGACGACGGGGAATTTCTGAAGATGATTTTTACGATTATTTATTATGGGCTCTCCCGATCGCAATTATCTGCGCACGAATCTATTATGTGATTTTTCAGTGGTCTTACTATCGAGTTCACCCAGAAGAAATTATTGCGATTTGGGATGGTGGAATTGCTATCTATGGAGCAATTTTAGGTGGCTTTGTTGTGCTGATTGTCTTTTGTCGACACCGGTTAATTAACGTCTGGACAATGCTTGATGTAGTTTCACCAGCCGTGATTTTAGCCCAGGGGATTGGCCGCTGGGGAAACTTTATGAACCAGGAAGCATTTGGTAAAATTACGACGCGGGCAGCATTGCAATCCCAGCATTTGCCGACATGGATAATCGAACAAATGAGAATTGAAGGGGCCTATCGTGTGCCGACCTTCCTATATGAATCATTATGGGACATAAGCGGCTTTATTCTGTTGGTTCTCTTACGTCATCGGCCACGTTTTTTCAAGCAAGGTGAAGTTTTTTTAGCTTATATTGGATGGTACGCGGCCGGCAGATTTTTCATTGAGGGCATGCGGACGGATAGCTTGATGCTAGGACCAGTCAGAATTTCTCAATTACTTTCTGTCATTTTGTTTGTTGGCGCAATCGTTACGGCGGTTTGGCGTCGTTATCATGATGGTCGGCGTTTAAATTGGTACATTAATAATCAAAAGGGGTAATCATTATGAGTGAAAAAGTAGCAGTATTAGGTGCTGGCTCGTGGGGTAGCATTCTTGCCAACTTATTAGTTGAAAATGGCCATGAGGTTAAATTATGGTCTCGTGATCCAGAACAAGTAGAAGCATTAAATGAATGGCATATCAATCCGCAATACATGAAGGATTTTAAGTACAATCGGAATTTAATTGCGACAAATGACATGGCTGAAGCTGTTCAGGGTGCTAAGTACGTGTTGGTTGTAATCCCCACTAAGGGGCTACGTGAAGTAGCTGGTAAGCTGAATCGGGTGTTGGAAGAACAAGGTAGCACGCCGTTAATTATTCACGCCACTAAGGGACTGGAACAAGATACCTATAAACGTCCTTCTCAAATGTTGGAAGAAGAAATTGCGCCCCAACATCGTGAAGACATTGTTGTCCTTTCTGGACCTAGCCATGCGGAAGATGTGGCTCTGCAGGATATGACAGCGGTCACTGCCGCTTGTGTGAATATGAGCAGTGCCGAAAAAGCCCAAAAATTATTTAGTAATAACTTTTTCCGGGTTTACACCAATGATGATGTGATTGGAGCTGAGTTTGGGGCCGCACTGAAGAACATTATCGCAATTGGTGCCGGTGCGCTCCAAGGCCTTGGTTATAAGGACAATGCCCGCGCTGCCTTGATTACACGGGGGCTCGCTGAAATCCGGCGGCTGGGAGTCGCCTTTGGTGCTAATCCATTTACCTTTATCGGGTTATCCGGAGTTGGTGATTTGGTGGTAACTGCAACCAGCAAAAATTCCCGTAACTGGCGGGCTGGTTACCAATTAGGTCAAGGTCGTAAATTAGAGGATGTAATTAGTCATATGGGAATGGTAATTGAAGGGGTCTACACAACCAAAGCAGCTTACGAATTAGCTCAAAAACGTCAGGTTAAGATGCCAATTACCGAAGCCTTGTATCACGTTCTCTACGAAGGGCAAAATATTGAAACTGCTATTACTGATCTCATGGACCGCGAGGTAACCTCAGAATTAGAGTAATTTTTTAATCTGTGGTAAAATGATTGCGGATACATTCTACTAATGGGAAGGATTTAGATTTATGAAACAAGTACGTAAGGCGATTATTCCCGCTGCTGGTTTAGGAACACGTTTTTTGCCAGCAACTAAGGCGTTAGCGAAGGAAATGTTGCCGATTGTAGACAAGCCAACGATTCAATTTATCGTGGAAGAAGCACGGAAGTCAGGGATTGAAGACATCGTGGTCGTTGATGGCAAAAACAAGCGTTCAATCGAAGACCACTTTGATTCTAATCCTGAATTGGAAGATAACCTCCGGGCTAAGCACAAGGACGAAATGTTGAAGCTGGTTGAAGAAACCACAGATATCAACATTTACTTCATTCGTCAGTCGCACCCGCGGGGCCTTGGTGATGCGGTTTTAACCGCCCGTGATTTCATTGGTGATGAACCATTTGTTGTAATGTTAGGTGACGATCTGAATAACATTAATAACAATGGGAATGCTTTAACCAAGGAATTAATTGATAGCTACCACCAAACTGGTGCTTCGACGTTAGCCGTAATGCGTGTTCCACACGAAGATACTGCTAAGTATGGGGTGATCAATCCAAGTGCTGAAGTTGAAAAGGGGCTCTACAATGTCACGAACTTTGTGGAAAAACCTGATCCAAAGGATGCTCCAAGTGATTTAGCAATCATTGGTCGGTATGTCTTTACGCCAGAAATTTTTGATGTTTTGGCAAAGACGAAGCCTGGTAAGGGTGGCGAAATTCAATTAACGGATGCCATTAATACTTTGAACAAGACTCAACGGGTGTTCGCACATGAGTATACTGGTGATCGCTATGATGTGGGTAATAAATTTGGCTGGATTCAAACTAACATTGAATATGGCTTACAACACCCACAAACGAAAGATGAACTTCGTGAATATATTAAGAATCTTGGCGCTAAACTAAGTGCAGAAGATCAAAAGAAAACTAAATAGTTAGCTTAAGAACATAAATAGGGTTGCAGAGTTTGGCTTGACCAAATCTTGCAACCCTATTTATGTCACAGCCTCTTTACTTATTTTAGATCACGGGATATAATGATTTTGACTTATAAAAAGTAAGTAAAGTAATAGACATGATTACTTAAATCAAGTAGAATGGGTTTAACAATAGAACGGAGGAATCAAAGATGACGGAAGAAAAGCAATTCAATTATGATGTCATTATTATTGGTGCTGGTCCAGCCGGAATGACGACGGCGTTATATGCCTCACGGGCAAACTTATCTGTTTTAATGCTGGATCGGGGGATTTATGGCGGTAATTTGAACAATACTGCCACAATCGAAAACTATACTGGTTTTCCTTCGGTCCAAGGGCCCGACCTTGCTAAGCAAATGTATGATGGGGCAACTCAATTTGGGGCTAAGTACGCATACGGAACGGTTGAAAAGGTGGAGCTCGATGGCAATTTAAAGAAAATTACCACCGATATGGGTGAAACCTATACTGCTAAGGCACTAGTAATTGCCAGTGGTTCTGAGCAAAAGAAGCTCGGGGTTGCTGGTGAACAAGAGTATGGTGGGAAAGGTGTTTCCTACTGCGCAGTTTGTGATGGTGCCTTTTTCAAGGGTAAGCATCTAGTTGTAGTTGGGGGTGGTGATTCTGCCGTCGAAGAAGGGATGTACCTCACTCAATTTGCGGATAAGGTTTCCGTACTGGTTCGTAAAGACCATCTGCGGGCAGCTGCGGTCGCTCAAGATAAGGCCAAAAAGAATGATAAGATGGAATTCATCTTCAATACTAGTGTGACGGCGATCGAAGGTGATGACCAAAAAGTTACCGAAGTAAAGACGCATAATAACGCCACTGGTGAAGATAGTGAGATGCAAGCGGATGGGGTCTTTATTTACGTTGGAAACGTACCAATGACAAACCCGTTTGCGGATTTTGGGATTCTAGATGATCAGGGATGGGTTATTACCGATGACCATATGGCAACGAAGGTTCCTGGTATCTTTGCCGTTGGTGATGTCCGGGAGACGTTGCTTCGCCAAATTGCCACTGCTGTTGGTGATGGTGCGCTCGCTGGCCAAGAAGTGTTTAAGTACGTTGATAATTTAAAGTAAAATTAAAGAGCGGCCGATGTGGTCGCTTTTTTTGAGGAATGAAAGCATGTTGAAATATTTAATCAGTGATATGGATCACACTCTTTTACACAACGATGGACGGTTAGATCAGGCAACGATTTCTGCAGTTCACCAGACGGCAATTAAGTTATGCTTAGCATCGGCGCGTAACCCGTATTCGATGGTTGAATTTATTAATCAATTAGGGTTAACTGGTCCGCAATTAGCAATGAATGGTGCAATAATTTTTCAAGTGCAGGCTGGGAAAGTGCGTGTTTTACGCGAGTGTGCTATCTCACGAGGCTTAGCAAAGCAGCTTGCGATTGAATTACAGTCTTTTTATCCAGCAGTTGACTTTACCTGGATTACGAGGGATCACTGGTATATTCCTAAAATGACTCCGGCAATGCGGGAGGAAATGAAGTATTCTGGAATTCAGCCGGTTATTGGTCGGCAACTGCGGGACACTGCTGCACCGGATCAAATTGTGCTGATTATTAAAGATCAACAATTGTTTAGTAAGGTTCAGCACCACTTGCAACAACGGTTTACTGATCTTTCTATTCACAGTTCAGGTGATGGTTACCTGACCATCAATGCTGCCGGGGTAAATAAGGGAAACTTGGTGCAATACTTGATAGATCATGGCATCCAGCGGAGTGAGATTGCTGGGGGCGGTGATGATCAGAATGATTTGCCACTGTTGCAGGTGGTTGGCCACTCGCTTGCAGTTGCCAATGCTATTCCAGAGGCCAAAACGGAGGTTACTGAAGTGATTAATAGTAATGAAGAAGATGGGATTGCGCAATTTCTGAATCAATTTATAGACTAAATTCAGGAAATTAATGATATTGAAAGCAAGTATTGGTAAAATGGTGATGATGAAAAATCTTGAGATTGGAGATGCTTTGTAGTGAGTTGGAAAGAAACCTATGAAGAATGGTTAAATCAACCAAAGATGGCCCCAGCCTTAAAGGCGGAGTTGAAAGCCATGAAGGATGATCAGGAGATTGAAGATGCTTTTTATGGTCCACTATCATTCGGAACTGCTGGAATGCGGGGATTAATGGGCCCAGGAATCAACCGGATGAATATTTATACGGTTCGCCAGGCCACAGAAGGTCTCGCAGTTTTAATGGATTCATTGGGTGATGATATTAAGAAGCGTGGGGTTTCAATCAGTTATGACTCACGGCACCATTCTCGGGAATTTGCCCATGACTGTGCACGGGTGTTAGGTGCGCATGGAATTCAGACATATATTTATGATAATGTTCGTCCAACTCCGGAGTTATCCTTTGCGGTTCGGTACAACCATTCATATGCTGGTATTATGATCACCGCCAGCCATAACCCAAAGGAATATAACGGGTACAAGATTTACGGTGAAGATGGTGGACAGATGCCGCCAAAAGAATCTGATATGATGACCGGCTACATCCGGCAGATTAAGGATATTTTTGACATCCAATTGGCAGATGAACAAGATATGCTGAACAGTGGCTTAGAAGTAGTAATGGGCGAGGATGTTGATCACGCCTACCTTGAACATGCTAAAGCGGTTACCATCAATAAGGACCTGGCTAAGAAGTATGGTCAGGATATGAAGTTTGTTTTTTCACCATTGTGTGGAACTGGACGGATGTTAGGTGAACGGGCATTACGGCAAGCTGGTTTTACGAACTTTACAATCGAACCAACTGAAGCACAACCAAATGGTGATTTTCCTGGTTTGGAACACCCTAATCCGGAATTTCCAGAAGCTTTTGTTCGTTCAATTAAATTAGGTAAGCAAATCGACGCGGATGTTTTGATTGCAACAGATCCTGATGCAGACCGGCTCGGTTGTGCCGTGCGGCAACCAGATGGTGAATACCAACTGTTAACGGGGAACCAGATTGCTTCCGTAATGTTAAATTACATTCTGGAAGCTCACCGTCAGGCTGGAACGTTACCGAAGAATGCGGCAGCAGTCAAGTCAATTGTTTCCACTAACTTTGCGGCTAAGATTGCAGAGAGTTATGGTGTACAAATGATTAACGTACTGACTGGTTTTAAGTGGATTGCTGACCAAATTCACCAATATGAAACCGGCAAGGCTGATCATACCTTCATGTTTGGTTTTGAAGAAAGTTACGGTTACCTTATTAAGCCATTTGTCCGGGATAAGGACGCCATCCAATCATTGACACTTCTTGCTGAAATTGCCGCTTACTACAAGAGCCGTGGCATGACAATGTATGATGGGGTTCAAGAATTATTCCAAAAGTACGGTTACTTCAAAGAAAAGACAATTGCTAATACCTACGCTGGTGTTGAAGGCCCAGCAAAGATTAAGAGTCTGATGAAGAAGTTCCGTGAAGAAGCCCCAACTGATTTTGCGGGTCATCAAGTGGTATTAACAGAAGACTTCGCCAACAACACCAAGAAGACTGCTGATGGACAAGTTAGTGAATTAGGCATTCCAGAATCAAATGTATTGTGCTATGTCTTAGATGATGAAACTTGGATTGCTATTCGGCCATCAGGAACTGAACCGAAATTGAAGTTCTACATTGGTACTAGTGCCGATACGGATGATGCAGCTGCACAAAAGCTGACGGAATTCGAAAAGGCTTTGCAAGAATTTGCTGAAGCTTAAATGAAATTAAGGGATTGACGCGATACCGTGGCAATCCTTTTTTGAAAGGAGCGATTGCTGATGGGCATGCATGAATATTTAAAAAGTCTTAGTGATTTAGAAATGATTAATCGGGCCCCTGGTTATTTTAAATTTGAACAACATAACGTGGCTGCGCACTCATTTAAAGTGACACAAGCTGCCCAAATGTTAGGGGATATTGAAGAACAAGCAGGTAATAAAATTGATTGGCGTTCTTTATATGAAAAAGCACTCAATCATGATTACACTGAACGGTTCATTGGTGATATTAAAACGCCGGTTAAGTATGCAACCCACGAACTACGGAAGATGTTAGCCCGCGTGGATACATCATTGACCGAAAACTTTATTAAAAAAGAAATCCCACAAGAATTTCAGGAAGCGTATGAACGGCGGTTCGCTGAAGGCAAGGATGATACTTTGGAAGGAAAGATTTTATCAGTTGCGGATAAGATCGATTTGATGTATGAATCATTTGGTGAAATTCAAAAGGGTAATCCAGAGCCAGTCTATATGGATATTTATAAGTCTAGTTTAACGGCTATTATGAAATTTCGGGAAATGGCGAGTGTCCAATATTTCTTGAAAAAGATTTTGCCTGAGTTGTTAAAGGATAATGCAGATGCTAATGTGAAAAATCAGCTAGCAATTGCTACCACCCAGATTATTCAACAGTAGCTTAATTGGAGCGTGAAGATGAAGTCATTAATGATTTCAGTCACGCCCTTTTTTATCCTTTTCCGCGAATGGATGTTCGTGTTAAAATTAGACTAGTTACTTACGGAAAATGAGGAGGAATGGTTATGATTTACCGTCAGGCAGATAAAATGTTTGACTTGGTCTCTGATTATCAGCCGACTGGTGACCAGCCAGAGGCTATTGCACAACTAACCAAGGGAATTAAAGATGGCGATAAGGCCCAAATTTTATTAGGAGCAACGGGGACGGGGAAGACATTTACCATTTCTAATGTCATTGCGAATGTGAATAAACCTACGCTGATTCTTTCACATAATAAAACGTTGGCTGGCCAGCTGTATGGAGAAATGAAGAAATTTTTCCCGCACAATGCAGTTGAATACTTTGTTTCTTACTATGACTATTACCAACCAGAGGCCTACGTTCCTTCCAGTGATACGTATATTGAAAAGGATGCTTCAATCAATGATGAAATTGACCAATTGCGGCACTCAGCAACCAGTTCTTTACTGGAACGGAATGATGTGATCGTGGTTGCTTCAGTTTCCAGTATCTTTGGTTTGGGTTCGCCAGCTGAATACCAGAATCACGTGATTTCGTTAAGAATTGGTCAGGAAATCTCGCGTGACAGGCTTCTGCGTGAATTGGTTAATATCCAATTTGATCGTAATGATATTGACTTCCAACGAGGACGTTTCCGGGTTCGTGGCGATGTAGTTGAGATTTTTCCAGCGTCACGGGAAGAAAAAGCACTCCGGGTGGAATTCTTTGGTGATGAAATTGATCGAATCCGGGAAGTGGATGCCTTGACTGGTGAAGTATTAGGCGATCGAGAACATGTCTCCATTTTCCCGGCTACCCACTTTTTAACCACCGAAGAGACTATGAAGGTGGCTTTGCCGGAAATTGAAGCCGACATGAAAAAACAGGTTGAACAATTTACGAAGGAAGGTAAGTTGCTCGAGGCAGAACGGATTCAGCAACGCACGACTTATGATATTGAAATGATGCGGGAAATGGGTTATACCAACGGAATTGAAAATTATTCTCGTTATATGGACCGCCGGAAACCGGGAGAACCGCCATTTACATTATTAGATTTCTTTCCGAAGGATTTCTTATTAGTAGTGGATGAATCACACCAAACGATGCCCCAAGTACGGGGAATGTATAATGGTGATCGTGCACGGAAGAAACAGTTAATCGACTACGGATTTCGGTTACCGAGTGCACTGGATAATCGTCCCTTAAAGCTGGACGAGTTTGAACAACATGTCAATCAGGTGATCTACATGTCAGCTACTCCTGGGCCTTATGAAGAAGCCCAAACTGATCATGTGGTTCAACAAATTATTCGACCAACTGGATTGTTGGATCCAACAATTGAAGTCCGGCCAGTCATGGGTCAGATTGATGATCTAGTAGGTGAAATTAACAAGCGGATTGAAAAACATGAGCGGGTCCTAATTACGACGCTGACCAAGAAAATGTCAGAAGACCTTAGTGATTACTTGAAAGATCTTGGCTTAAAAGTTAAGTACTTACATAGTGATATTAAAACACTAGAGCGAACGCAGATTATTCGTGATTTACGGCTTGGCAAATTTGACGTTCTAGTCGGAATTAACCTATTGCGGGAAGGTCTAGATATTCCTGAAGTTTCCCTGGTTGCAATTCTTGATGCCGATAAGGAAGGCTTTTTGAGAAATGAACGATCACTAATTCAAACGATTGGTCGTGCCGCCCGGAATGAACACGGGGCGGTAATTATGTATGCCGATACGGTCACTGACTCCATGAAGGCGGCGATTGATGAAACGAAACGGCGGCGGACAATTCAAGAAAAGTACAATCAAGAGCACGGTATTACGCCGAAGACAATTATCAAACCAATTCAAGAAGCCATTTCAGCAGTTAAACCAGCTGAAGACCAAGATGATCAGCAAAGTGCAGAATTTACTGCCCAAGACTTTGCCAAACTATCGGCCAAGGAACAGCAACAAATGCTGGATGAATTGACGGAACAAATGCGCTCGGCAGCAAAGCGGTTAGACTTTGAACAAGCGGCCACTTTGCGTGATACGGTGATGGAATTGTCAGCTCAGCAAAAGGGTAAGCAGAAAATTAAGCAGGGAGGTAAGTAATTCGTGGCAAACGATAAAATAGTTATTCATGGGGCACGAGCCCACAATTTAAAGAATATTGATGTCACAATCCCCAAAAATAAATTAGTGGTTATCACTGGTCTTTCGGGGTCTGGAAAAAGTTCATTGGCTTTTGATACGTTGTATGCTGAAGGCCAACGGCGGTATGTGGAAAGTCTGTCGGCATATGCTCGTCAGTTTCTTGGTCAAATGGATAAACCGGATGTTGATTCAATTGATGGACTATCGCCGGCAATTTCAATTGATCAAAAAACAACTTCTCATAATCCACGCTCAACGGTGGGAACTGTTACTGAAATTAATGATTTTCTCCGTTTATTATGGGCACGGGTTGGTACTCCAATTTGTCCTAATGATCATATTCCAATTACCAGCCAGTCACCTGAACAGATGGTGAATCGCGTTTTAAAATTACCGGAACGGACGAAGTTACAAATTCTTTCCCCAATCGTACGTGATAAGAAAGGAACTCAAAAGAAAGTTCTAGATAAAATTAAACGGGAAGGGTTTGTTCGTGTTCAGGTTGATGGCGAAACTTATGATGTTGAAGAAGTTCCAGAGCTGGATAAAAATAAGCAGCATACGGTTAATGTTGTGGTTGACCGTATTATTGTTAAGGATGGTGTTCGTTCTCGGCTATTTGATTCCTTCGAGTCTGCATTACGCTTGAGCGATGGTTACGCAATTGCGGATGTGATTGGTGGGGAGTCAATCCCATTTTCTGAACAATATGCTTGCCCAATTTGTGGTTTTACGGTTGGTGAACTAGAACCGCGGCTCTTTTCTTTTAATGCACCAATTGGCGCCTGCCCAGTCTGTGAAGGATTAGGATCTAAATTGGAAGTTGACTTGGACTTAGTAGTGCCTGATCGTACTAAAACCTTACGTGAAGGGGCATTAGTTCCGTGGAATCCGATTTCTTCGCAATATTATCCATCAATGCTTGAACAATTCTGTACATCAGAGGGTATTGATATGGATAAGCCATTTAACAAGTTGACGAAGCGTCAGCGCGACAAAGTTTTATATGGAAATGGGGATAAAACATTTCATTTTCACTACGAAAATGATTTTGGTGGTGTCCGAGACGTTGATGTGCCATTTGAAGGAGTGATTAATAATGTTGCCCGGCGCTATAAGGAAACGAACTCTGATTTTACCCGTGAACAAATGCGGAAGTATATGGCAGAACTGCCGTGTCCAGCGTGCCATGGCTACCGTCTGAATGAACGGGCGTTAGCAGTTAAGATTGATGATCGGAACATTGGTGAGGTTTCTGATCTCCCAATTAGTAAGTCTTTGCCATTTTTCCAACAACTAAAATTAGATGACCAAAAGTCGGCAATTGCTAAACCGATTTTAAAAGAAATCATTGATCGGTTAACGTTTATGCAAAATGTCGGGGTTGAGTACTTAACGTTAAGCCGGGCGGCGCGCACCCTTTCTGGTGGGGAAGCACAGCGAATTCGGTTAGCAACTCAAATTGGCTCTAACCTTTCAGGTGTTATGTATGTTCTTGATGAACCATCAATCGGGCTTCATCAGCGCGATAATGACCGGTTGATTAATTCACTCAAAAAGATGCGGGATTTGGGGAATACACTAATTGTTGTCGAACACGATGAAGATACGATGCGGGCTGCGGACTACATTGTCGATATTGGGCCAGGTGCTGGTGAAAATGGTGGTCAGGTCATGGCAGCTGGAACTCCCAAGCAGGTAATGCGGAGTCGCAAATCCTTAACTGGGCAGTATTTATCGGGTAAAAAGATGATTTCGGTACCAGAAGAACGTCGGTCAGGAAATGGCAAGGCCATTACGGTGAAGGGAGCTGCTGAAAATAACCTGAAAGATATCGATGTTCGTTTCCCACTTGGTAAGTTTATTTGTGTTACGGGGGTTTCTGGTTCTGGGAAATCAACCCTTGTTAATCAAATTCTTAAACGGATTTTGGCACAAAAACTGAATCATAACTCTGCCAAACCAGGTCGTTACCGTTCTATCAGTGGAGTTAATAATATCGAGAAGATCATCGATATTGATCAATCACCAATTGGACGGACACCACGGAGTAATCCGGCAACGTATACTGGGGTTTTCGATGATATTCGGGCGCTATTCGCCCAGACGAATGAAGCCAAGATGCGTGGTTACACAAAGGGTCGGTTCTCATTTAATGTTAAAGGCGGTCGATGTGAAGCTTGCCACGGTGATGGAATTTTAAAGATTGAGATGAATTTCTTACCAGATGTTTATGTTCCGTGTGAGGTTTGCCATGGGACCCGTTATAATTCAGAGACTTTGGAAGTTGAGTATAAGGGGAAGAATATTGCCCAGGTCTTAAATATGACCGTGAATGAAGCACTTGATTTCTTCAGCGCCATCCCGAAAATTCGTCGGAAGTTGCAAACCATTCAAGACGTTGGCTTGGGTTATGTTCACCTGGGCCAGCCGGCAACAACTTTATCTGGTGGGGAAGCTCAACGGATGAAACTGGCGAGTGAATTACACCGGCAGTCTAACGGTAATAGTTTCTACATCTTGGATGAACCAACGACGGGACTCCATATGGATGATATCAAGCGATTGTTAGCTGTTTTACAACGGTTGGTTGACGCCGGAAATACAGTTCTAGTGATTGAACACGATCTGGATGTAGTTAAATCGGCTGATTGGCTGATTGACTTAGGCCCTGAAGGGGGCGACGCTGGTGGTTATGTCGTAGCGACTGGAACTCCAGAAGAAGTAGCTAATGTGAAAGAGAGTTATACTGGTCAATATTTGAAACCGATGTTAAAATGTGACCGTGAATGGGCTGCAAAACGACAACAAAAATAATAATAAAAAAGTCTAGGATAAGGGAATCATCCTAGACTTTTTTACTGGGTTACAGAAATGACACGCCCGGTATGTTACAATAGAAAGTGATTTTATTAAAGGAGGCATTTCAATGTCCCAAAAGTTAGAAGCCGTGATTATTACCGGAATGAGCGGTGCGGGGAAAACGGTAGCGGTTCAACTCTTTGAAGATTTGCGCTACTTTGTAATTGATAATATGATCCCGACATTAGCTGAGAAATTTGTTGATGTTATTAAGCAATCTGCTGATTTTCCAAAAATGGCGATGGTGATGGATACTCGGGCAAAGGGCTTTTATGATCAGGTATTACCGGTCATTCAGCAGCTTCGTCAACGTCATGATATAAGTGTGAAGGTTTTGTTTTTAGATGCGGGGAATGCAGAACTAGTCGCACGGTATAAGGAAACTCGTCGGGCGCACCCGTTAGCTAAACAGGACGGCGTGTTAGCCGGAATTGAACGAGAACGAAAGCTGCTCGGTGAATTAGCATCACAATCAGATGTTAAAATTGATACTACTAATTTAACGCCGCGGAACTTACGAACTCGCTTAACAGAAATCTTTAATAATGGTCAGGGGACCGATTTCTATGTTGATGTAATGTCCTTCGGCTTTAAGTATGGGCTGCCGTTGGATGCGGACATTGTGATGGACGTGCGGTTTTTACCTAACCCGTTTTACGTTCCAGCTTTGAAACATTTAACCGGTAACGATCCAGCGGTTCAAGAATATGTCATGCAAAGTCCGGAAGCCCAAAATTTCTATCAACATCTTTATTCGCTGATTACCACAGCACTACCTGGTTATATTAAAGAAGGTAAGACCAGTTTAACGATTGCGATTGGGTGTACTGGGGGGCAACATCGGTCTGTAACAATTGCTAACCAGCTGGCAGCGGACCTACGAAAGCAAGACTATGTAGTGAATGCACATCACCGTGATGTGGATAAGGCACATTAAGGAGGAGCATGATGTTTCATAAACCTAAAATTGTAATTATTGGTGGCGGAACCGGCCTCCCTGTTATTTTACGTGGCTTACGGGACCAAAATGTGGATGTAACAGCGATCGTAACGGTCGCCGATGATGGTGGTTCTTCGGGAATTTTACGGAATTATATTAATGTTGTGCCACCTGGTGATATTCGAAATGCACTGGTAGCGCTATCTGAATTACCAACGATTGAAAAAGAAATCTTCCAATACCGTTTTAACAGTAAAGATAATTTTTTTGCCGGTCATGCACTTGGTAATCTAATTATTTCTGCGCTGGCGGAGATGAAGGGGAATATTTTTGATGCAGTGCAAGAATTATCTGATTTAATGCGGATTAATGGGCATATTTATCCCGTGGCGAATGAGCCGTTAACGTTGAATGCTGAATTTACTGATGGTAGTAAGTTAGTGGGTGAGTCAGAAATTACTGCTGCTCATAAACAGATTCAACGGGTTTGGGTAACGGACTCAGATGAACCAGCAGCACCAATGGCGGTCAAACAGGTGATTGATGCCATTATGGATTCCGATCAGATTGTGCTGGGCCCTGGAAGCTTATTTACTAGTATTTTACCGAACCTCATGATTAGTAATGTTGGTGAGGCAGTGAAAAAGACGAAGGCGGAAGTTGTTTATATTTGTAATATTATGACCCAGAAGGGTGAGACGGATCATTTTACGGATGCTGATCATGTCCGGGTATTGAACCGCCACCTCGGTGAGCAGTTTATTGATACGGTATTAGTAAATGTTCAACCGGTGCCGAAGGATTACATTAATTTTCAGGAATGGAATGAGATTTCGCAGCCCGTTACGCATGATTTTGCTGGATTACGGGATCAGGGCTGTCGGGTAATTTCAGCTAATTTCTTGCGATTACGTGATAATGGGGCGTTCCATGATCGGGATAAGGTAGTAAGCGAATTGCTTAACCGGCTCCACGATGTTCATGCTGATTGAGAAAGGGTGATTAGATGTCATATGCAAGTCAGGTCAAAAAAGAATTAACTGGCTTAACGGTGCATAAGGATAACGCACAGGCTGAATTAATGGCCTTAATCAGAATGAATGGGGCGCTAGGAATTGCTAATCAGCAGATGGTACTAAGTGTCCAGACAGAGAGTCCGGCAATTGCCCGGCGAATTTATTCGTTGTTAAAAGATTTCTATAATGTTGAATCAGAAATCGTGGTGCGACGAAAAATGAAATTGAAAAAGAATAATACCTATGTTGTCCGTCTGCGGTATCACGTGAAAGGATTATTAACGGAATTGGGGATTTTAGACGGCTTCCATATTATGGAGCGGGTCCCAGTTCAGCTTCTGAAAAATGATTTGATGATTCAGTCTTACCTAAGGGGAGCTTTTTTGGCAGGCGGTTCAGTTAATAATCCTGAAACTTCCCGCTACCACTTGGAAATTTATTCCTTGTATGAAGAGCATAACGAGATGATTGCCGAAATGATCAATCATTTTCAATTGAACGCGCGTACAACTGCCCGACGGAGCGGGTATATTGTCTATTTGAAAGAAGCAGAAAAGATTGCTGACTTTTTACAATTAATTGGGGCGACCAATAGCATGTTAGAGTTCGAAAACATTCGAATCGTGCGTGACATGCGCAATTCCGTGAATCGGCTTGTTAATTGTGAAAATGCCAATATGGATAAGGTGGCCAATGCGGCTAATAAGCAGGTCGCAAACATTCAATTTATTGATCAGCATGTCGGTTTGAACAACATTCCAGAGAAATTACGGGAAATTGCTATGACACGGTTGGCCCATCCAGAAGTGAGTTTAAAGGAGCTCGGGGAGTTAGTTCCTGGTGGGCCAATATCTAAATCAGGGGTTAATCACCGATTAAGAAAGTTGAATGCTTACGCGGATAAGATAAAAAGTGGCCAATAAAAAAGGTGTTGCGATAATTCGCAACACCTTTTTGAGTTAGTAGCCTTAGTTTGCCTTTGGCTTGTTTTCCATGATGCCATCCAGTAAACCATAATCAACCGCCTCTTGAGCAGTTAAGTAGTGGTCCCGTTCAGTATCTTGGTTAATCTTTTCGATTGGTTGACCGGAATTTTCTGCTAGAATTTCGTTAATCATCTTACGAGTCTTCAAAATTTCTGTTGCAGCAATTTCAATTTCGGTTTGTTGACCTTGTGCACCACCAGAAGGTTGGTGAATTAACACTTGGGAGTGTGGTAAACCAAACCGCTTGCCCTTAGCACCGGATGAAACGAGGACACTTGCCATTGAAGCAGCCATCCCAATAACGATGGTTTGGACATCTGCCTTAATGAAGTTCATCGTATCATAAATTGCCATTCCGGACGTAACAACACCACCAGGTGAATTAATGTATAAGTAAATATCTTTGGTTGAATCTTGCGCGTCTAAGAAAAGAAGTTGCGCAACGATTGAATTTGCCATGTCGTCTTCAATGGGACCAGAAAGCATAATGATCCGATCCTTGAGAAGCCGTGAATAAATATCATAAGCACGTTCACCACGTGATGATTGTTCAATCACAGTTGGAACTAAATTCATATTAAGTGGCCTCCTTTTAGCACTTATTAGCGTTAATTGCTAACGTATGATTGTATTTTACCCTATAGGTCAAGAAAGGTCAAATAAAATTACTGATGAAAAAAGAGGTTGAATTTTATTCATCCTCTCAAGTACTATTTTAAGTTTTCTGCAATTAGGTCCAGTTCTAAATCAGCACATTCGTTATCTAATTGATCTCGATCTTGATCTGGTTTAATTTCAAACATTTTGAATTGTAAGTCTTGCTTGGACATAATAATCCTCCATCTTAGTTTGGTGTTTGAATTGGTTAATTAAGTTAAACACCGTGATCTTTTAACAGTTTCCATATTATCTTAAATTGGTATAGTTATCAAGAAGTTTATCATTACAGTTTTGATAAACGTTTGCATAAAATGGTCTAACTTTAAGGAGTGGTTAAAAATTACAGGTTCTGGATGGAAAGGTTGCGCTTTTTGCAGCATTTAGTTATAATCGGAATGTTGATTATTAACGATAATATATTAAAGGAGGCATATTGACATGCGTAAAGCACATCCACATGGCGTACAAGGCCGTCGTCCAGTTGCTCCTAAGTACAAGCGGGCATTAAAGGAAAAGAAGATTGAAGAAATTCGTAAGTGGGCTAAAGAAAAGCCAGCTGACGAAAAGTAATCAGTTTAATTATTAAATTATGAGCAGGAATCATTTGATTCCTGCTTTTTTTGTGACTTCAATCAAACGTTTTTTATCGGATGATATCACTTGCAACGCTGGTTTAACAATGATGATATTCCTAGCTAGATAGGATTGTTGACTGACCATTGACTACTTATTGATAATTTGATATATTTTTAGCGATTTAGGAGGTTAATTTTTAGGGAGGATTAAAATGAAAAAATGTCAACGTTGTGGCCAGTCAATGGCGGAACGCTTACTAGTTTGCCCACATTGTGGTCAACCAGTTCCTGGAGCATTAGAAAATGACCATTCTAGTAGTCAACTGGAATCTTCAGAACAAGTGCCAGAACAATCCGCGGAGAAAATTGAAGCTGTCGTACCAAATGTTGGGAATAGTGTTCATTCCCATTCTGTAGATTCAGGAAGTTTTGGTTGGGCCATACTTGGCTTCTTCATTCCATTAGTAGGGTTGATTTTATTTTTAGTGTGGAGAAAAGAACGACCGATGAATGCAAATTCTGCGGGAATTGGTGCCTTGATCAGCGTTGTAGCTAATTTAGTATTTTTCGTATCGTTAACGATTATTGTAATTCTAGCGAGTTAGATTTGGGAGGATTTAGTTATGAAGCGAGTTTGGTACCATAATAAGGTTTACTGGATTTCAATTGTGGCAGTGTTGGCGGTTCTAATCGCACTTGTTGATGTGGCAACTTATCATGGAATCCATAAGTTGCAAGCGGCAGGAGAAAGCACGGGACTAGTGGTTAATCACCATGATGATCACGCTGCAAGAGTCAAGGGGAAGATTAAACTGACGTATGATTCATACCAATATACCGATCAAAAGACTTATCATTTAAACCGGGACGTTAATTCTTGGGATCATGCTAATATTAAGATTAATAGTGTGACAATTTATAAATTGGCTAAAGATTATCAAAGAATCGGCCTTGATGGTAAATCTGGCAATTGCGTGATGCTAATTAATATGACAATCAAAGCCAACCAGGATATTAGTATTTACCCAACTCAAGGAACGGTGTCGACTAATAATGGTTTACAAGCGAATGCGATGATGGGCGACCAAGACTTTGATGGAGATATTGATAATGGAATTGCTAAAACTGGTGATGTTGTAGTGGTATTTAATCACGTCAAGAACATTAATGATATTAAGAAATTGCGTTTTAAATTCGAAGCTTTTGGTAAAAGTGATGACGATGTATCAAATAAACAATACGATCTTCATTTAAATTTGAAGTAAGTAAAAAGGCATCCTGGTGATTAGGATGCCTTTTGTATATATAAACCGCTGATTACTCAACGGTTGAAAGTAATTAATTATGCCCAAGGCAGACACAAAAACCGTGTCCTAAACGTTGATATATCAATGTTTTACTCTGATTTGGTAGCAGTTTGGTAGCAGAAAATCAGAGGTTAGCTAATTTGCTAATAATCAAAGTATCATTCTTTGCCTTGTACTCATCAATCAAATAAGAGTACACCCGTAGCGTAGTAGTGATATTGGAGTGTCCTAGACGCTTGCTAATTGCGTAAACATCGACACCTTGCCCGATTAAATAGGCAACATGAACATGACGTAATGAGTAGAACGTGAAATTTTGCTTTTTAATACCGACATGGTTCATAATACGGTGTAGACATTTATTTAAAGCGGTTGATGTTGGGACGGTTCCTAAACCATTCATAAAGACCAGCGTTGACCCGTTAGCCTTTAAATCTGCAAGATGTTTCAGTAATTCACGATTAACCTTAATCGTTCGGTTACTGGTTGAAGTCTTAGTAGGTTTAAAGGCTTTTTTATTTTCGTCCCATGACTTGTTAATGGTAATGGTGGAATGGAGAAAATCTATATCTTTCCAAGTTAAGGCTTGCACCTCCGCTTTTCGCATTCCCGTATAAATTGCTGTTAAGATCATGTAACTGCTAGTACTTAATGGGTTCAGGCTTTGCACTACCGCATCTTTGAGCTGGACTAATTCAGCATTGGTTAAGTATTCCACATTAACTTTTCTGGAGCGGTCATAAACAATTTGCACGTTATGAGTGAAGTCTTTGGTAATAATATCATCATCAATTGCATAACCGACACAGCTTCGCAATGCACCGTTGAGCTTGGTGACGCTATCCCGTGCATGGTTAGCGCCATACCAATTGATAAAGCCTTGATAGTCAGACCGCCGAATATTAACCAGCTTAGTGTCATCAAAATAATCTTGAATCGCCTTGCCGATGACTTTGTAGCGGTTCTTAGTAACATCCGTGATATTTGCTTGCTTGTAGAGCTTGAACCAGCGTTCATAATAGGCAAGCAAAGTAATATCTTGTAAATCCATGTTACGTTGATCAAGTTCTTTTTCTAAATCATTGCCTGCTTGTTGGGCTTGCCGTTTGAGCTTGAAAAGCCCCGCACTTTTAACGTGACGCTTGCCGTGTTTGTCGTAGTAACTAGCGTAACCGTAATATCCTTTACTAACTTTCTTTGTATAACTCATTTTCTATCATTCCTTTTTTCGCACAGCTAACCAGCGCAATGTGATGTATTTGAATGATATGGGGTCAAAATTGATCCGTGAGAGCTTTTAAAGTAGTTGATGGGTAATTGATCAAAACATGGTTAAAACGTCACAGAGAGCAAAACAACTATTGATTAATCACCATTGATGATTTTGATCATAATCTGGGAAATTATCGTTTCCATTGTCCCAAGCGTTATCACGAGCATAAACCCAATTTTTAAAGTTTTGAGTTTCATTACCGTTTGCGTCTTCGATACCCTTACGCATATTTTCTTCATGTTGCATTTGAGCCGTTTGTGATTGGATGTTAGGGGTATCAGGATGGTCATGCAGATAAGCATTAAAACTTGGGTAACCCTTATATGGTTTATCCCATGTACTTGCATCGAATGGATCAGCTTGATCACCGCTGTTATTTTGCTGTTGGTTCTGCTGATTAGACGCACTCACAGCGGATGAACTACTAGCATGTTTACTTTTGTTAACCTTTTTCTTTGAGCGTTTAGCTTTCTTATGGTGCTTTACCACTTTAGAGCTAGACGCTTTATTATTTGAACTTGCTTTCTTGCTGGAGTTGCTACCGCAAGCCGTCAAGGATAGACCAGCTAATAGAACGGCGCTGAGTAAGGTTAATTTTTTCATGATGTACTTCTCCCAATAGCTTTTAACGTCAATCACGTTTGGACGTATGAATGCTATTTATCGCTATAGTTATTTGCATTGTTTTTTTGAATTAAACGGTTAAAAGTATCAATTAGCAATTTTTTATCAGATAAACTGATGTTAAGACTTTGAATTTTCTTATTAATACTTGCGTACGGGTTTTCGCTAAATTCATCATTGAAAATGTTTTCCTTTAATTTGTTTGCAATTTCATATTCTGGTGTAATGCCAGCCGAC
The DNA here is from genome assembly GCF_056590915.1 of Limosilactobacillus sp. C0001E2. Taxonomy (NCBI): domain Bacteria; kingdom Bacillati; phylum Bacillota; class Bacilli; order Lactobacillales; family Lactobacillaceae; genus Limosilactobacillus; species Limosilactobacillus sp. C0001E2. Next base: position 119,282 of record NZ_JBWPXC010000003.1, read on the forward strand.
CATTCGCTTGCGCCAATGGTCGACAGAAAAACGAAGTCTGATAAAAAGGTGAATTTATTCATACATGTTTTTTTAAATTTTTCAACAGTATTCTGGTCAAAATATTGTTCAAAAGTATTGAAATCTTCTACATTTCGGCCAAACTGGTTTTCAATATTATCAAAATCTTGAGTAAGCATATCATTGCCATTGTCTTTTTTACTTTTATAATCCTGATATTCGAGCCATGTTTTAGCACTTAGCAATTGGTGGCAAAGGCCATCAATCAGTTCTTTGTTAATAGCCTTTTCTAGCAGAGCAACTATATTGATCTCATCGTTTTCAATTCCGTCAATAATTTCATTTCTAATATCATCAATTTCAGATTGATTTAAGTATTTATCCGTTAATTCTGGAATCTCAAATTCATCAACATTTTCAAACTCATCAAAACTCATGTAGTTACTAATATGTTCTAATGCTAGTTTATTAAAGTTTGGTAAATCCTCATTGTCTAATTCATCTAATGTTTCTTTTTCCAATCCATATTTAGCAACCTTACCTCTAAAGGCGTAATGATCCGATGGCAACAACAAATTATCGTTGTATCTGTTAGTAATCATAAACAATAAAAATTTGATAACTTTTGACGCTGACCAACCAGACCCTTGTAAATAAGCCACAGGCACATTAAAGAAATCTGCTAGTTTTTGCCATGTTTCCATTTTTGGTTGCCTTTTGCCTGTTTCGTATTGGCTTAAAGTATTATCACGCATAGAAATTCTATTGCCTAACTCTTTTAAAGTTAGGCTTTTTTCATGGCGTAACTCAGCTATGCGATTATCCATAATTTCACCAACTTTCGTATTAAGGTTACATCAAAACTCACTAAATGTGAATATGTTTATTGACATTCACAAAATGTGAGCTTAAAATAATCACAAAATGTGAATATGGAGGTGAAAACATGGAACTTACTAATCAGCAAGTAACGGCAATCAAACGTAAACGGGGAGAATTGAATTTATCCACCGTTGCGCTTGGTCGTCAACTTGGTTTAAGTCGGTGGACGCTGGATAACATTTTCAAGCGCAACCATCGCAAGGTGACACCAGCTACTTACAAGAAATTAAGTGACTGGTTAATTAGTGAGTATGCAACGGCTGACCAGGAAGAAAGTCAGCTAGTCGCAACTCAGGGCAAATAAAAAGCATCCGCCGTTGAGTGGATGCAGAGAGAGGAGTGGTAAAGATGCACGATTTAGTTTTCATTGGTTCCGTGAATGATGAGCCGTATACCACCGACAAGATTATTGCTGATTACAGTGGTAACGATCTTGATAGTGTAAGGCGACTAATCAGAAACCACAAAAACGATTTTGAAGAGTATGGAATTTTGGGATTTGAAATCCGTAAATTAAAAAGACGAGGTAGACCAGAGAAGATTTACCATCTTAACGAAATGCAAGCGACTTTGTTAATGACCTATCTTGATAACACTGATAAGGTCAGAGAATTTAAGAAACGATTGGTCAGGGCTTTCTTTCAAATGAGAAACGAAAAGCTGGAGCAAGTCAGAAACCGAGTTGTTGGTATTCCGCAACGGCGCACCCTTACGGATGCTATTCAGCAATGGAAACATGGCAACCGCTGGAGCTATAAGACCATTACTGATTTACTGCTGAAACAGGTAACTGGTATGAATGCTAAACAGCTTAAAGCGTCAAGGCACGTTAAGAATGCAATGGACGGTTTAACAACTGCTGAACAAGCAAAATATCAGCAACTGGAAAATGTTGTAACTGGATTTATTGGACTGAATAAAACTTATGACCAGATCAAGGGAATTTTGCTATTAACCGATGGTCAGGCTGTTTAAAGAATTTTGGAGGTATTTAATCATGGAAAAGACACAAAAGATTGTTGTATTAGCACAAGGCGACCAAGTTTGTTGTGAACAGGCAGTTTATACAGCTACTAAAAAGGGTTGGAACTAACCAAGCTACTTGATAACAAGGACAATCGAAATAGGATTTTTGCTGACCGTCAAGTAGACGGAAAGAGCATTCTACCGCTTGCGGCTAATGAAATGATCAGTTACGCAGGCGAAGGCTATTTGTTTGCACAAGTTGACCCATCAATTCCTAATTCCCATGTTTTGGTATGGGATGATGGTTTGCAAATTGCCATTAATGAAAGACGCACCAAAGATGATTTTGTGATTATTGGTTCGCAAAAATAAGGCGCATTGATTTAGAAAGTGAGGTGCCAAACATGGATTTTACTTTCAACATTCCCGATAAGGTCTTACAAGATGCTTTGACGGAACGCATGAAAACTTACAAACCAGTTGATCCGTTCCCTGCTGTACTTAACAAACAGCAAGCATCAAAGTTTCTTGGTTGTGGACGGGCAACCCTTGATAAATGGATTAAAGAATACGATGACTTCCCTGTTGCCGTGATTGGTGGTAGCTATCGTTTTACCAAGTCAGATTTAGAACAATGGGTTAAGTCACGTAGTCAGTTACACAGTCACTAATAATCACAGCTAACCAGCGCAATGTGTTGTATTTGAATGGGTGGACGTAATGAGAACACAGATACAAAACGATTTAAATTTATGTATGGATTTTGAACTAACGAAGAACGGGGCTTTGTTACTCTGGATAATTCTAAACGTGATTATTGCCCTCTGGTTTGGCTTCTATGCTGTTCTGATAGTTCATGCAATAGAAATACTAAGATGGTTTAGAAGCCACTGGAGAATCGAAATTAAGGGGGTCAACGAATGAAAGAACATCAACTAGCACTGTTTACAATGCCAACGATTGATCAGCAAGCAATCAAAGGCGAAAACAACATCGAACGTCAAGTATTAAAATTGTTGCCTTATGGATCAGAAAACCCCATATCACGAAGCAGGGTGGCGGATACCATAGGGGTTGATGTAAGAGCCGTCAGCAACATCATTGCCCGTTTAACTAATGAGGGTGTCCCTATTGGAATGGATAACGGCTATTACTTAATCAGCACTGAAGAGGAGCTGCAACGAACTTACACTAACATCCGCACTTCTGGTCTTTCGATGATGTTAAGGGCGGAACGTTTGAAACAGAATTACTACAATCAATTTAAAGACACAAAAAAAGCCGTTCACGCCGACTAATAACCACAAGAGAAAGCGTTGAACGACTTGGGGAAGATGACACTATCATGCTAGATAATGCACCTAAACCAGAAAGATTAAAGCGGGCTTTGAACTAACCCGCTTTATTCATATTAGCAGATTATGAATAAAAAGGGGAACCAATACCATGAAAGAAACGTATTTTGATATTAACAAGATTGAAAACTTAGTAGCAGATCAAGAAAACGTCAAGGGCTTGTTAGATTTGCTTGATGATGTTTTACGAAAGATCAAGTCTCCAATTGCTGGAGCTGATTATCAGGACTTATCAGACGTTTCAGACCAACAAATGATTGGAGTTGTAGTTGAACTGTTACGCAATGATGATGCTTTGTCGTCAATCGTTCGTTTCTTGCAAGATATGAATACTAAGACGACCCAAACCATTATGGGCGAAGTTGAACACTACTACCAAGACGCACGGATTAGTAAATAGAACGAGGTAATTAATATATGGCAAACGGACGAATGCTAACTAAAGGCTTACTAATGAATAATCACTATTTAAAAGTCAGCAATGATAGTAAAGCACTATATCAATATCTAGTAGTGTTTGCTGATGATGATGGAATTGTTGAGCGGTCAATGATGATTGATGCCCCGTTACAAGTTGACGATAGTAATTATAAGGAACTCGAACAAGCAAAGCTAATAATTAGCTATGATGATCAGATCAAAGTTGTAACGGACTGGAACGCTCTGCAAACAATTCGTAAAGATATTTATACTACTTCAGAACAGGTAGAAGTAAAGAAAAAACTATACTTAAGAACTGATTTTTCCTACTCAACAAATAAAGATGATGACCATGTAATGATTAGTCTAAATGATTGGATAACGTTTGATCGTCCTAAAGACAGGGAAAAAATAAAACAATTTCAAAAATCATTAAACGTTTCTTCTCACACAAAACCATTTGACAATGATTTTTGAACCACGTAACGCATCCGTTACACACACGTTACAGTTACGGCACGTTAATATAATATAAGTAAATATAATATAAATAAATACAAGTAAAGACAAAATCAATTCAACTCAAATCAAAAAAATGTAGTTTAAGAAAGGACTAAGGAAAAGAAAGTCTGAAAGGAAAACCCAAAGTTGCCGTTGAGAAAGTGCAAGGCAAAGTCGCAAGCAAAGTGATAAGCGCCTATGTAAATGCCTAAATAACAGGCTTTTGACCTATTAAAGAAAATTTTAATACCTATTCAAAAAAACTTGATGGGGGTAATTAGTAGAGAAGAAAGGGGACGCTGAAACAACAATCAACGCCCCTTATTGCTAATTTAACAACATTTGTAACCCCGTATAGTGAGCTGTACCCCCCTAGTCTAATCAGCTATACCCCATGTAAACCAACATGACAACTAACATGTATACCATCTTGTAAACCAACATGTACACTATCTTGGTGTTGATTAGTATCATCATTAGATACACTGTTAGGTACACCATTAAATACACTGATAACACCACTAATAAGCACACTGTTATCACTACTAAACATCCGAAACCCTTGATGTTATGCAATCGGACAGGTTGTCTTAATGGAGTTGCCCGAAGTGACAAATGCACAATGAAGCTGATTAGATAGCTAGATATAGTTGGATATATAGCTGTGAATAGTAAGGCACGATTTGGTCCGCTGTTTTAGGTGACCAACTGGGTCCGAATGTTAGATAGCTAGATATAGCTGATATATAGTTGCATGGCTCTAACACCCTTACTACAAGTATCAACGCCAAATAGTAGTAACAATGGTAGTAGTAATAGTAGTAGCAACAGTAGTAATAACAGTAGTAGCAACGGTAGTAGTAGAGTTAGTAATGGAAATGTTTCACACCATCGTTTCACGATAGGGCGGTTAGGGCGCATCCTAAAAAGCCGACAATTCAGACACCCTAAAAAGAGGTAATCAAATGGCAATTCTTAGTAGTTTTGATGACTGGATGTTTTACCGAATAATAGCCAACGTTTTTCATATCACACTAGATCAAGCCTATTGGCGTACCAACATAACAATGCTGACCATTCTTATTTTGGTGGTACTGATTTATGTGTTGGTGGATCATAAGCACTTATGACATCCGCTTAATGGGGCTTGATACCGACAAATGTTAATCGGTTAGAAAGAACGTTGTATCAACGATTAATGATAATTCATTTTGAGCATTAGACGGAAAAGGTGGATTTATATGTTGTGGTTTATGTTTTGGTGGTTTGAGTTCGTACTGTAAATTGCTGGTCTGGTAATTCTGTATTTTTTGAGGTGGAAATGATGAGTGCAAACGTGGTTAATAATTTAGCTTTTGGGTTTCTATTAGGGGTACTGATTCAATTTATTTTTTCACAGTTTAAAAGATAGTTAAAAGAATTAGGCTGGTTACTTTAATTAGTGGTTTAAGTAACGGTTTAACTAAGTTTGGAGGGATTGAATGGGTTGGTATAAAGGGCGATATGTATTTAGTCAACGTAGCTTGTCAACGTGGTTTGATGCAAGCAATCGTAAGAAAGATAACTATTTCAGGATTAGGAACCGTGACCAAGCGGAAGCAAGCGTAGTGAAGTTTGTATATAGTCCTAACGTGATCAAGAATCGGCGCTTATATGCACCGTGCGCAAGGGTTTACCAACACTACACGGAATATTGTAATCAGCAAGGGATTACACCATTAGGCAACCGCCAATTCAAAAAGAACATGCAACTATTAGGGTTTGTCTACCAGAAACATCATCGGTTCTATGCTGGTTACTATCAGAACAAAGTAACCACCGCATATAAGAACATCGGGATTAGGTCACAAGCAAAAAGCAAATAAAATGTTTCCGTACGTTGTCTAATTTTGAAATGCTGATATAACAATGCTTTAAACAAAATGAAGTGGACAAAATTATACATTATTAATGATGTTTGTAGTTAAAAGAATGTTGGTAAAACTTGGTAAGAAATGGGGGTGTTCGTAATGCTGTTATTCTTTGATGGTCAATTCTTACCGTATGAAGTCGGAGCTGTTTTACTGATTATTGCGGTGGTTTACTTGGTGTATCGTTTCCGATAAAAGAGCCTTACAAAAGCTAACATTAATTTTCTATTAGTAGTTAAATGCAATTGCGTTAGTCTGGTTACCTATGATTGCTGATATAACAATATTCAGCGGATGAATGAAGCGCAATTTAGGGCAATAATGGGGGCTTTTTGAGCTGGTATATTTTCCGTTAATAAATGTTGGAGTTTCTGAACAATCGTAGTTAAAAAGCCGTTGGTCAATTGCTGACTAACGGCTTAATTGTTGCGTTGTGTTATATGTATGATAGCTATAAAATGTAATCAGGTTGGCGGTAGGAAGTCATGAGCCTACCAAGAACCAAGATAGTCTACAAAACATTAAACTGCGTCAGCGTCTACATCAATCCGAGTAGACAGGGGCGTGACGTAATATGTTTAGTTTTTGTTTCTACTCAATTAGTGGAGAGCTGTTATTGTGAACATAACAATCACGCTTACTATTTCTAACGGTAAGCTGTTTGCTACTGTATTAATTACGGTAGTTTATGTTGTGTTTATGGTAATAAAAAAACGCCCTAAGTAGGACGTTTCTCACTAACTGAGTAGACTATCGGGCGTTAGGTGCTGACATCACCTAACGCCTTTTACATTTACAATTATATCAAAATTATATGACTATACAAGATATAGAATTAATTGGCTTAATAGCTAGTTGAATGCTTGATTGTGTTGTAATTATGATAGTTATATAATCATTCGTGATAACAATTGAGAGTAATTAACTCATGAGTTATCAAGGCGTGAAATGCTAGACAATGACCAGCGACTTTCAATTACAGCAAGAAACGGGGGCGCTGGTCTTGAATGTGTTTCTTGTCTTGCTAAGGGGTGTAATACCTTGACGGTCAGTGTTACTTTTACCAGTTTTAAAATGCTGGTAGTTGTAATTGCGATTGTTGTAACGGTATTAAAAAAGCGCTAGTAGTCTTCACTACTAACGTTTAAACACACTCTAGCAAGAAACGCCGGGCGTTAGGTTCTCACACAGCCTAGCGCCTTTTACATATCTAATTATATCAGAAACCTATCACTACACAAGATATATTTAAACATCATAGAACACGGAAAGAGGGTTAATTATGGTTAGTCAGGCACAAATGAACGCTACTAGACGTTATGAGAAACGACACCCCGAAAAGAACCGCCTATATCAGTATCGGTCAAATGCTAGAACATTCATCCGCAAATACGCAAGCATTGATGATTTAGACGCACTAATTGCCTTTGCACAGGAACAGAAAACGAAACTCATTAATCAACGGTAATTATCTAATGGTGGATGGTTACCGTTTTAATTTACCCCGCCCCCGTATCTGCTGACAGCAAGAGCGCACACATTGCCGTCAATTTGCATGCAAACCCTAGTTTTAAAAATTTTAGGGTAGGGGGGCTAATGCTAACAAATGCTAACATGATAACATCCGTGTTAGTGAAACTTAATAATTAACGTCTGTAATAGAATGATTGCGTACAAATAGCAATCTTGCATACAAACGGAACCGATTAGATTCATAAACTAACGGCAAACATAGAAGCCCTTATGATGTTTAATTATGTTGGTAGAATGCTGACAAATGATAGTATTTTTTGAATTGGTGCAATGACTATAGTATCGGTGCAATAATTGCAGATTTTGCACTGATAACAAAAAAGAGCCCTGTATCACTAGATACAGAACTCAAAAAATCACCACAACGGCGACTTCCCTAAATATTCAATCAGAGTTTATTATAACGCAAAAGCCGTCACAATGGACGACTCCTATAATAATATAAGCATTTCAATTATAACGATAAAATGAAAAACGACACAAGTCTATTAGCCCTGTGTCGTTTAGTATCGAGAATATCCCGAATGAAAACCCTAATTCATATTATACGGGGTAGCAACATGGATAGTAAAACCATCATCCGCAGTTTGCGGGGCTTTTTTAGAATTGATTATCGTAGTATCTACTTGCGGTCTGGAGCATGGGCAAAACGTGAAATTAAAAACCGTAGGGCGGAAAGTAAGCAATGTTTAAAGTGCTTTCTAGCAATTGAGCAAGCAGTCGGCGGATGCACACCAGATCATCAAAAGACAATTGAATATCGGTATTTAGAGCAACAACAAGGGCAACATGTAATTAAAATGCTGAATATTAGCAAGTCACAATACTATGTACACGAACGTCAAGCATTAATGGAGTTTGCTAATAACCTAAAAACGATCTATCCCGCCCTATTTGATGCAATCATGGAGCAAGGGTATTAACCAATGATGTTTTACGATGTTAAGTAACTAGAAAAGAGTTCCATATAATTAGGTAGATAGAACACTAATAAACAATATAGAGCATATTTTGGTAGCAATTGGTAGCAAAAATAAAACCACTCTCAAAAATGAAAGTGGTCAAAGCGCTGGTTAGAAGCGGTTTTATGTAATTCGATTTTGGTAGCAGTTTGGTAGCAGAAGTTAAAAATAATGGTGTTTTTGGGTGTTTTGGCAAAAATAAAAATGCCTTAATACCAACGATTAAGACATTTCGGAACACCCCGAAAGGGTTCAATTATGCCCAAGGCAGGATTCGAACCTGTACATGGAAATCCATACAACGACCTGAACGTTGCGCGTCTGCCAATTCCGCCACTTGGGCAAAGTTAATGCGCCCCCAGGGAGTCGAACCCTGATCTCGAGAACCGGAATCTCACGTGCGATCCATTACACTAAGGGCGCTTAACAACAAATAATATCTTATCGAATTAGGAAACAAATTGCAATAGTTTTTTCAAATTTAGTTGGGGGATTAGCAGTATTATGGACATTCTGCTAATAATCGGTTATCATAAAGAACGTTGGAAATGTGCGTTAATTTTTGAACTGTACAATCTAATTTTCAGTGTTAAAATAATAACGTACATTTAATTATATGTTTTCCTAAAGGAGGAATTTGCAGTATGACTGTAAAGATTGGTATTAATGGTTTTGGCCGTATCGGTCGTTTAGCATTCCGTCGGATTCACGAATTGGGTGCTAAGGATATTGAAGTTGTAGCCATCAACGATTTGACTACTCCTGCAATGCTTGCATACCTTTTGAAGTATGACTCAACTCATGGTAAGTTTCCTGGTGAAGTTTCTGCTACCGACACTGGTATTGTTGTTGATGGTAAGGAATACCCAGTTTACGCTGAACGTGATGCACGGAACATTCCTTGGGTTAAGAATGATGGTGTTGACTTTGTACTTGAATGTACTGGTTTCTACACTTCTGCTGAAAAGTCACAAGCACACTTAGACGCTGGTGCTAAGCGTGTTCTGATTTCTGCACCTGCTGGTAACATCCCAACTGTTGTTCCTGGTGTTAACCTGGATACCCTTAAGAAGGATGACAAGATCGTTTCTGCTGGTTCATGTACTACTTCATGTCTTGCACCAATGGCTTACTTCCTTAACAAGGACTTCGGTATCAAGGTTGGTACTATGACTACGATCCACGCATTTACTTCAACTCAAGCCATCCTTGATGGCCCTCGTGGTAAGAAGATGCGTAACAACCGTACTGCAAGTGTTAACACGATTCCTCACTCATCTGGTGCTGCTAAGGCCATTGGTTTGGTTATCCCAGAATTAAATGGTAAGCTTTCTGGACACGCACAACGGGTTGGTGTTGTTGATGGTTCCTTAACTGAACTTGTTTCAATTCTTGACAAGAAGGTTACGGTTGACCAAGTTAACGATGCAATGAAGAAGGCAACTGATGGCAATGATGCCTTTGGTTACACTGAAGACCCAATCGTTTCAACTGATATTATCGGTTCAACTTACGGTTCCGTATTTGATCCATCACAAACCGAAATCATGGAAGGTGACGATGGTTCACAATTAGTTAAGACTGTTGCTTGGTACGACAACGAATACGGTTTCACTTCAAACATGATCCGTACTTTGCTTCACTTTGCTACTCTGTAAGCAAAAACTAAGTACTAATTAAAAGGTGGGAGGAGGAAACTCCGCCCACCTTTTTGACAGAAAGAGGAGAATTAATTATGGCAAAAATGACTGTCGAAGACTTACCTTTGGAAGGTAAGAAAGTATTAATGCGGGTTGATTTTAATGTGCCAATTAAGGATGGTGTCGTTGGTGATGACAACCGAATTGTGGCGGCATTACCAACTATTAAGTATGTAATTGACCATAACGGTAAGGCAATCTTGTTCTCACACCTAGGACGGATTAAGAAGGAAGAAGACAAGCCTGGTTTATCAATGCGTCCGGTAGCAGAACGACTTTCTAACCTGTTAAATAAGCCAGTTACTTTTGTACCAGTAACAGAAGGTAAGCAACTTGGAGATGCTATTAACAACATGAGTGATGGTGATGTTTTGATGGTCCAAAACACTCGTTACGAAGATGTTAAGGATGGCGAAAATGTTAAGCGTGAATCCGGTAACGATCCTGAATTAGGGAAGTACTGGGCATCACTTGGTGATGTTTATGTTAATGACGCCTTTGGTACTGCTCACCGTCAACACGCTTCTAACGTTGGAATTGCCCAAAATATTGGGGATGGTAAATCCGGAGTTGGTTTCTTAATGGAAAAGGAAATCAAGTTCTTAGGGAACGCTGTTGATAATCCAGTTCGTCCATTCGTTGCTATTCTTGGTGGCGCCAAGGTTTCCGATAAAATCGGCGTTATTGACCACCTATTGAACAAAGCTGATAAGATCATTATTGGTGGTGGAATGGCCTACACCTTCTTTGCTGCGAAGGGCATTAAGATTGGTAATTCATTAGTTGAAAAAGATAAGATTGATGTTGCTAAGGACATCATGGCAAAGGCTGGCGATAAGCTGGTTCTTCCAGTTGACAGTGTGATTGCTGATGCCTTCAATAATGACGCTAACACCAAAGTGGTTGAGGGCGATATTCCTGATGGCTGGATGGGCCTGGACATTGGTCCAAAGTCAATTGAAGAGTTTGAAAATGTTTTGAAGGATGCCAAGACTGTTGTTTGGAATGGCCCAATGGGTGTCTTTGAAATGCCAAACTTCGCAAAGGGAACTTTGGCTATTGGTAAGTTCTTGGGTAACCTGAGCGACGCAACCACAATTGTTGGTGGTGGTGACTCTACTGCGGCAGCTAAGCAGTTAGGGATTGCTGACCAATTAAGCCATATTTCCACTGGTGGTGGTGCATCATTAACTTACCTTGAAGGTAAGGTTCTGCCAGGAATTGATGCAATTTCTGATAAATAAATCTATTGAATGAGCACAAATCGGGTTCCAGAGTGCGGCTTGGCCGGGCACTGGAACCCATTTATGTACTGTCAGTTCTGGTAAAACAATCTTTTTACAATTATTAAGAATGGGGGATTAGATGATGAGATCGCCAATTGTTGCTGGAAATTGGAAGATGAATAAGACGGTTGAGGAAGCCGTAGAATTTGTGAATCAAATCAAGAATCATTTACCAAACCCGGACGTTCAAGAAACAGTGTTGGCAGCACCAACTATTGCACTTGTGCCAATGGTGAAAGCTGCAGCAGGAACACCATTAAAGATTGCCGCGGAGAATTGCTACTATCAAGACGCGGGAGCATTTACTGGCGAAACTAGCCCCACCACTCTGTATAGTGCTGGTATTCACCATGTGATTTTAGGTCATTCAGAACGGCGAAAATTATTTAATGAGACGGACCATCTTATTAATCTAAAGGTACATGCCGCATTAGATGCTGGCCTTTGCCCAATTGTTTGTTGTGATGAAACCATGGGTCGCCTAGTAGCGGGAAAAAAGGTCCATTGGGTAGTTAGTCGAATCTTAGCTGATTTAAAAGACTTAAAGCCGGAAAACGTAGATAAAGTGACGATTGCCTATGAGCCAAGTTGGGCAATTGGAACTGGTGAAAGTATGGATCCAGACCAGGCGGAAGAAGGTTGTTATCTAATTCGCCAAACCATTGCTGATATGTATGGCGATACTGTTGCGGATAATGTACGAATTTTGTATGGCGGGAGCGTTAACAGTGATAATATCAATCAATTAATGGCTAGTCAGGATATTGATGGCGTCTTAGCAGGTGGTGCTAGCCTAGATCCGCAGAGCTTTTTAAAATTGGTGAACCACTAATTATTTAGACTTGTTTTAGGGTTCACAAAATAATACAATGGTAGCTGTAAGCATAGAGCTTTCCAATTTATTCTGGAGGAGAGAAATACAATGTCACTTATTACAGATATTTATGCTCGTGAAGTCCTTGACTCACGTGGTAACCCAACCGTTGAAGCTGAAGTTTACACTGAAGCTGGTGGTGTTGGCCGTGGAATCGTTCCATCTGGGGCTTCTACTGGTGAACACGAAGCTGTTGAACTTCGTGATGGCGACAAGAATCGTTTTGGCGGCAAGGGTGTTTTAAAGGCTGTTGCTAACGTTAACAACGTGATTGCCAAAGAGATCGTGGGAATGGAAGTTACTGATCAAATTGCGATTGATAAGGCAATGATCAAGTTAGATGGTACCCCAAACAAGGGTAAGTTAGGTGCAAACGCCATTTTGGCTGTTTCACTGGCTGCTGCTCGGGCTGCTGCAGATGAACTTCAAGTTCCTCTGTACAACTACCTTGGTGGTTTCAATGCTCATGTAATGCCAACCCCTATGATGAACGTTATCAACGGTGGTGCTCACTCTGATAACAAGGTTGACTTCCAAGAATTCATGATCATGCCAGTTGGTGCTCCAACTGTTCGTGAAGCCATTCGGATGGGTTCTGAAACTTTCCATGCTTTAAAGAAGGAATTGGAAGCTGCCGGTAAGGTTACTTCTGTTGGTGATGAAGGTGGATTTGCCCCTGACTTTGCAAACAACGAAGAACCATTTGAATTCTTAATCAAGGCGATCAAGGATGCTGGTTACAAGCCTGGTAAGGATGTAGCAATTGCCTTTGACGTTGCTGCTTCAGAATTATGGAATGACGACGACAAGAAGTACAAGCTTCGTTGGTCAACTGGTGAAGAATTCACTACTGAAGAATGGATTGACTACTTGTCAGGAATCATTGCTAAGTACCCAGTTGTATCTGTTGAAGATCCAATTGATGAAAACAACTGGGATGACTGGGTAACGATTACTAACAAGCTTGGTAAGAAGGTTCAATTAGTTGGTGACGACTTCTTTGTTACTAACACTGATTACTTAGCTAAGGGTATTAAGATGGGTGCCGCTAACTCCATCTTAATTAAGCTAAACCAAATCGGTACGTTAACTGAAACTGTTGAAGCCATCGAAATGGCCAAGGAAGCTGGCTACACAGCGATTGTTTCTCACCGTTCTGGTGAAACTGAAGACACGACCATTGCGGACTTAGTTGTTGCTACGAATGCTGTTCAAATCAAGACTGGTTCAATGAGCCGGACTGATCGTCTTGCTAAGTACAACCAATTAATGCGGATTGAAGATAACCTTGGCGATGTTGCTAAGTACAAGGGAATTCGTTCCTTCTACAACTTAAGCGAACAAGCTAAGTTAGATATCGAAAATCGTTAATTGAAACAAAAACTTAGTTTTAAGGACTGAACATTATCTGTTCAGTCCTTTTTTTATGAAATTCAGCTAAGAATTTCTCATTGATTTTTTATTTAAGCTTCTTTATAATAACTCCAGAAATTATTTGAAGGAGTGAATCGGTCAATGGCAAAAAATGATGCTCCAGGATTGTCAAGAACAATGACGGCTGGACAAATGGAAATGATTTCGCTTGGTGGTGCAATTGGGGTTGGACTATTTATGGGCTCCACCTCGACAATTAAGTGGACCGGTCCATCAGTGTTATTGGCATACGCTTTTGTTGGCTTGATTTTATATGTCGTGATGCGAGCGCTCGGTGAAATGATTTATATCAATCCTGGGACCGGATCATTTGCTGATTATGCAACTGAGTATGTGCATCCAATAGCGGGATACCTAGCAAAATGGGCTAATGTTTTTGAATATATTGTTGTTGGGATGTCTGAAGTGGTCGCAGCAACTGAGTATTTAAAATATTGGTGGCCTCATTTACACACGTGGTTTGCTGGAATTGTGATTATCATCTTCTTAGTTCTAGCAAATCTAGCTAGCGCAAAGGCCTATGGCTCCCTTGAATTTTGGTTTGCGATGATTAAAGTGGTCACGATTATCATGATGATCCTACTGGGCTTCATGGTGATTTTCTTTGGGTTTGGTAATGGCGGGCACCCCACAGGTTTTTCCAATCTATGGGCTCACGGTGGTTTCTTCACTGGTGGTGTCAAAGGTTTCTTCTTCTCAATGTCGATTATTGTTGGTTCCTATGAAGGAATTGAATTATTGGGAATTTCGGCCGGGGAAGTTGCAAACCCGCAAAAAGCGATCGTTAAGTCGGTTAAATCCGTTCTATTACGGATCCTGATCTTCTATGTTGGGGCTATTTTTGTGATTGTGACGATCTATCCATGGAACCGATTAAGTGCGGTTGGTTCACCGTTTGTTTCGACGTTTGCCAAGGTTGGAATTACTGCCGCGGCTTCGATTATTAACTTTGTGGTCTTAACCGCTGCTTTGTCTGGTGCTAACTCAGGAATTTACAGTTCCAGTCGAATGCTTTTTAAGCTTTCACACGAAGGAGATGCTCCAAAGATTTTTGGGCGACTTTCCAAGCGCATTGTTCCTGATGCAGCCATTTTGGGAATTTCTGGTGGGATCTTGATTGGCTTCATTCTTAACATGGTGGCGACAATGTTTAGCAAGTCTACTTCTGACCTTTTTGTGGTTGTCTTTAGTTCTTCTGTTCTACCGGGAATGGTGCCATGGTTTGTGATTTTATTAGCTGAATTAAAGTTCCGTCATAATAATCCGGATGTCATGGAGAACCATCCCTTTAAATTACCTTTGTATCCACTATCTAATTACTTTGCATTCTTAATGCTCTTTGTAATTGTTATCTTTATGTTTATCAATCCCGATACTAGGATTTCGGTGATTGTCGGCGCTGCGGTGTTAGTTATTGCTACGGTGGTTTACCTAGCGCGGCATAGGGAAGATCAATCAGCAAGTCATTAATGAATGTGGTACACTCTAAAAGAATGAAAATTTTGGAGTGGCAATTTTGAGTAAATTACATTTTGGGAAATTAAACTTTAGTAATCTTCGCCAAATTGGTCGGGCAATTGTCATTGGAATCCTGACTGGATTAGTTGTGAGTGTATTCCGCTCCGCAATCCAGCATGGATTAACACTGGTAATTGCCTGTTTTAATTTCTTTCATCATCAGCCAATTTGGTTAATCCCCTGGCTAATCGGTTCCGTCATTATTGCTTTGCTTTTGGGGAGAATGTCTCAAAAAAACCCAAATATTAAGGGATCAGGAATTCCCCAAGTGGAAGGACAATTAACGGGGCAGTTTGATGAGCAGTGGTGGCCAGTTCTTTGGCGAAAATTTGTTGGTGGTATTCTGGGGATTGGGTCCGGCCTATTTCTGGGCCGGGAAGGTCCTTCAATTCAGTTGGGAGCCACCATTGGTCAAGGAATTGCGGAACATAATCACGTTACTAAAATTGAGCGGCGAGTTGGGATTGCTTCCGGTGCGGCCGCAGGTTTATCCGCTGCATTTAATGCCCCTATTGCGAGTTCAATGTTTATTTTGGAAGAGGTTTATCATAACTTTTCACCGCTCGTCTGGCAGTCGGTATTTATTAGTGCCGTTGTTGCCAATGGGGTTTCAATGACCTTCTTTGGACTGCGACCGGACCTTGATTTACCACATCAGGTTCTCTTTCCAGCAAATCAGTATATTCATTTAATCATTCTAGGCTTGCTTTTAGGAATCCTGGGGCGGGTTTATCAATACGTGATCCTTCGTTTAGGCACTTGGAGTCGTAAAATAAAATGGTTTAAACCTAGCTGGTATCCGGTAATACCGTTTTTACTGGTTATTCCAATCGCGTGGTATTGGCCAGTTACCCTTGGTGGTGGCAATAATTTAATTGTTTCTTTACCAAAATTACCACTATCCATTCCATTATTATTTGGTTTTTTACTATTACGGTTTGTTTTTTCCATGGTTAGCTATGGTTCTGAAATTCCTGGAGGGATTTTTCTGCCAATCTTAACGCTTGGGGCAGTCATTGGTGCATGCTATTGTGCCACGCTAGTTTCTTTTGGTCTCGTACCTAAAGAATACTTGGGAAATTACGCTATCTATGCCATGGCGGGTTATTTTGCTTGTATTTCTAAAGCACCGTTTACCGCCATCTTATTAATTACAGAAATGGTTGGTTCGATGACCCACCTAATGCCATTGGCTGTAGTAGCGGTCACCGCCTACGTAATGAATGATATTTTAGGGGGCCTGCCAGTTTACATGGCGATGTTTAACAATTTTATTCACCGTAGTCCACGAAAAGAATTAACGGGCATCACTCAAATGACGGTGTCAATCTTTGCGGGCTCCAAATTGGATGGAACTCTGATTAAGGATTTTGGATGGCCAACCGGTAGTTTAGTTCTAGGCATTTATCGTGGTGAGGAAGAATTAGTTCCTCACGGTGAAACCAAACTTCAAGTGGGAGATACCCTGGTGATTCAGCTGACGGGGCATCATCACTTGGGAAACCAGCGCTTAATTAATCAAGCTGCCCATCAGCATGAACAGCCTAGTCAAGAGTAGGAAAGTATGGTATCATTGAATAGTTATAATGTGGGAAATTAGGAGGAAGAACCTTGCAAAGTATGTTAATGACCCTCTTCTTAATTGACTGCGTCGTTTTGATCGCATGTGTTATGATGCAGCCAGCAAAGAATGATAATGACGCCATGTCAGCCTTAACCGGTGGTGCTGGTGATCTATTTTCACGTCGAAAAGCTCGTGGCTTTGAAGCCGTAATGCAAATTGTTACAACCATTGTGGGTGCTCTGTTCTTTATTTTGGCATTGGCACTGGTCTATGTTTCGGCGCATTAAAGAAAAACACAGGAGAGGCTGAGAAATGACGGGAGTTGTTTCGCAGCCTTTTGTTTTATCTAACTTCATTAGAAAGGAACAATATGACTGAATTAAAAGCAAAAATATTAGAAGATTTACAGGCCAATCCGACGATCAGTCTGTCTGCGGAAAAGATTGCCCGCAAACTGGGGATGAATTCAGCGGAAGATTTTACTCCGATTGTACAAGCGCTCGCACAGTTGGAACGGGAGAAGAAGGTTGAAGTTGCTGATCGAGGAGAATTTAAAATCATTCCTCAACAACAACTGGTAACCGGAATTTTCCATGGTAATAGTAAGGGATTTGGTTTTGTAGCCTACGATGAAACCTTACCGGATATCTATGTTAACCCTGATCACACTATGCATGCATTATCTGGTGATGAGGTCCAAGTTAAAATTTTGCGGGCCGGTGGTCCACGTTCTGGACAGGGTCCGGAAGGTGCGGTTGCTGATATTTTGGATCACCATTATGATCATGTGGTGGGTGAGTTCAAAAATCTGACGATGGGGAATTATATCGGTGAAATTATTCTCAAGGATAAGAAATTGAGCCACCTCAAGTTTTATGTATCTGATCAAGGGCTCCACCCGCAAGATGGAGAAATTGTGACGGCCACGATTGCTGAATACCCAAGTGCGGATGCACCGGCGGTGATGACGGGGGCTGTAACAGAGGTTGTTGGTGATAAAAATGAACCAGGGATTGATATTCTATCCGTGGTCTATGCTCATGATGTTCCACATGAATTTCCTAAGGAAGCAATGGACCAAGCAAATAAAATTCCGTTGAAGGTTCTTCCAGAAGAAAAACAAGGCCGTAAGGATATCACTAAGCAGCCGTTAGTTACCATTGATAGTATTGAATCTAAAGACCTTGACGATGCCGTTGTGGCCTGGAAGATGGATAATGGGCATTACCACTTAGGGGTCCACATTGCAGATGTAAGTCATTACGTTCAACCGGGAACGCCATTGGATGAAGAAGCCTTTAAACGTGGGACGTCAGTTTATTTGACTGATCGTGTTATTCCCATGCTGCCGCGGCGATTATCAAACGGTATTTGTTCCTTGAATCCAAATGAGGAACGGTTGGCAATGTCTTGTGAAATGGAAATTGATGAGCAAGGGAATATTTTAAAGCACGACATTTTTCCAAGCGTTATCAAATCACATGCCCGGATGACTTATAAAGCCGTTAACAAAATTCTAGAAGCAAACGATGAGAAAACGAAGGCCCAGTACAAAGAACTTGTACCAATGTTTCAAACAATGGCGGAACTACATCGCATTTTGTTCAAGCACCGTCATCGGCGGGGAGCCATTGATTTTGAAGCGCCGGAAGCAAAGATCATTGTTGATGAAACGGGACACCCAACTGACATCCAACTGCGTGAGCGGGGGTTATCTGAACGGATGATAGAGTCCTTTATGTTAGCCGCCAACGAAACAGTGGCAGAACATTTTGATCATCTTCACGTGCCATTCCTTTACCGGATTCATGAAAAGCCAGATGGTGACCGAATTAAGGATTTTGCTGACTTCCTGAGTGTTCTTGGAATTGAAATGAAGGGCGACTTGAATAATGTTAAACCTAAAATGTTACAACGGGTGTTGAAGCAAGTAGCTGGAACTCCTGAGGAAGAAATGGTCCAAGTTATGATGCTCCGGAGCATGCAGCAGGCGAAATACTCTCCGGATGAATTGGGTCACTTTGGCTTGGGTGCAGAATATTACACGCACTTTACTTCACCAATTCGTCGTTATCCAGATACGACTGTTCATCGTTTGATTAAGTGGTACCGTGAACATGGCACAAGTGAAAGTGCTAAGGCTAAGTATCGTGATCGTTTGCCAGAAATTGCGGAACATACTTCGATTACTGAACGGCGTGGAATTGATACTGAACGAGACGTTGACAGCATGAAGAAAGCTGAATATATGGAAGACCACGTTGGGGAAACTTTTGAGGCGGTCGTTAGTTCTGTAATGAAATTCGGCTTGTTTGTCGAATTGCCGAATACCGTTGAGGGGTTAATTCACATTAGCGCGATGAACGATGATTATTATGAATATGTTGAGAAGCAAATGGCCCTAGTCGGACGGAGTAATCATCATATTTTCCGGATTGGTCAGCCGGTAAAAGTCAAGCTGTTGCGGGTTGATAAGGATCAACGAGAAGTTGATTTTGAATTAGTTAATCCAGAGGATGCTCCAGTAACCAAGCTGCGCGTCGGTCGTGATAATGGTCGTCATGGTCATGGCCGCGGACGTGGTCATCATCAAGGACATGAACGCCGTAATAACCACCAGGGTGGTCGCGATAATGGACACCGGAATAATCGACAAATTAACCGTGGTCAAACCCGTCATGGTGGTGACAAATACCAACACGATCGTAAACGGCGACATTAAAAGAGAGGTGATTGGATGGCTGGCAAAAAGCACCAGGCGCCAAGTGATAACCTAGTAGCGCAAAATAAAAAAGCTCGTCATGATTATGCAGTAATGGCGACTTATGAAGCCGGAATGGTGCTCACGGGTACGGAAATCAAGTCAGTACGCGCCCGACGAATTAATTTAAAAGATGGTTACGCCCAATTTCACAATGGTGAATTATGGTTGATGAACGTTCACATTAGTGAATATAGTAATGGTACGATTTTTAATCATGATCCACTCCGTAATCGGAAGCTTTTGTTGCACAAGAAGGAACTCAAAAAGTTAGCTGGCGAAATGAGTGCCAAAGGGGTAACATTAATCCCACTCAAGGTTTATCTGAAGCATGGTTTTGCAAAGGTCTTATTAGGGCTTGCTAAGGGGAAGCATGAGTATGATAAACGAAATGATATTAAAAAGCGTGAGCAGGAGCGCCAGATTGAGCGGGTTATGAAACATTACTAAATAAGAAACGGTCAGGAGCATTTTTCTGCTTCTGACCGTTTTCTTATTTAGTTTTACAACAACCAAGTTGCGGAAGTGAATTTCGATTCCAACGCCAACCGTGACTCCGTTGCCACTTTCTAGCGGTAGAATGTTTGTTAGCCCAGTGGTTTAAAACACTGGCAATTAAAATTGCGATGGGTTCATCCGCCTGTTGATTAATGGTAATCCGGCAATATAATCCGTTTTGCTCTGGTTCCATGGTAAATACTAAGTGATTATTGCGAAAAACACGATAGTGATTAGTAAAAGCATTGCCAACAATGACCCAATTCAGGCCATGAATATAAATGAATTCACGAACAAAGCCGAATGATTTACCAATCGTCCCCATTCGTTGCCGATTTTGGTAAATGGCAAACTTAGGCATCAGACCAAGTGATAGTTGTTTAAGTTCTGCTAATAATTGTCCCTGCATTGTATAAAGCGACAACGCATCATTCCTAATTCCCCACTTACCAGTTAGAAGATAACACGCTTGATCGAAGTTATCATGGATAATGGTTGCTGAATGATCATTTGCCCGGTTTTTTAGGTACAAGGTCCGCATTTCATTCACCGCTTTTCCACCGTTTGTCGTTTAAATTCATTTTACCAGCTGAACTTTTAATTGAACAGTTTTCTAAAGAGAGTTTAAAGGTGGAATATGGTAAAATATTTACGAGGTGGACAGCATTGAAGCAAATTATTCATAATGATTGGTGGCCCATTTTAAAGCCGCAATTTGAAGCCGATTATTATCAGCAATTACGGCAGTTTTTAATTCATGAATACCAGCATCACACGATCTATCCAGAGATGCACCATATTTTTGAGGCTTTTGAATGGACCCCCTTTAGTAAAGTTAAAGTTGTTATTTTAGGCCAGGATCCTTATCATGGTCCGCATCAAGCACACGGGTGCAGTTTTTCGGTTTTACCGGGAGTAAAGGTGCCACCATCCTTACAAAATATTTATAAAGAACTCCAAAATGACCTCGGGTATCCACCAGTCCACCATGGCTACTTAAAAAAGTGGGCTGATCAGGGCGTTTTACTTTTGAACTCGGTCTTGACGGTTCGTGATGGTCAAGCCTATTCACATCGCGGACATGGTTGGGAAAAACTTACGGATGCTGCAATTCAGGCACTCTCTAACCGCCCTGAGCCAGTTATTTTTATCTTGTGGGGGCGGGCAGCACAAGCCAAGAAGGCGTTAATTAATACGACTACTAATATTGTGTTAGAATCCGCCCACCCAAGTCCACTCTCTGCTAGTCGGGGCTTTTTTGGGTCCCGTCCCTTTTCCAGGACGAACGAAGCATTAAAAGCAATGGGGGAGCAACCAATTGATTGGCAATTGCCAGCCCATGTTGATATTGAAACAAATTAGGAGGAGATAACATGGATATTTTTGAAAAACTAGCCAATGATTTAAAGGGCCAACAACGGACGATTGTTTTTCCAGAAGGTAACGATGAACGAATCATGGGTGCAGCGATTCGTCTGCATAATGACGGCATTTTACAGCCAATTTTACTTGGAAACAAAGCTGATTTGGGACAGGTTGCTAAGGAGCACGGCTGGGACTTAACTGGAATTGAGATTATCGATCCGGCAACTTATGATAAACAGGCAATGCACGATGCATTGTTGGAACGACGGAAGGGAAAGAATACTCCAGAACAAGTTGACCAAATGTTGAAGGATGTTAGTTACTTTGCCACGATGTTAGTGTACATGGGAAAAGTGGACGGGATGGTTTCTGGTGCCGTTCATGCCACTGGTGATACAGTTCGTCCGGCTTTGCAAATTATTAAGACTAAACCTGGGACCAAGCGGATTAGTGGTGCGTTCATTATGCAAAAGGGTGCAGAACGCTATGTTTTTGCTGATTGTGCCATTAATATTGAACTGGATGCCCCAACGATGGCAGAAGTAGCGATGGAAAGTGCTCATACGGCGAAGTTATTTGGGCTTGATCCAAAAGTGGCCATGCTGAGCTTCTCCACCAAGGGATCAGCCAAGGGTGAAATGGTTACGAAGGTTGCAGAAGCCACCCAATTGGTTCATGAACAAGCGCCAGAATTAGCAGTGGATGGTGAATTACAATTTGATGCGGCCTTTGTACCAGCGGTTGGTCAATTAAAGGCTCCTGATTCAAAGGTCGCTGGTCACGCAAACGTCTTTATCTTCCCAAGTTTGGAAGCTGGAAATATCGGTTATAAGATTGCCCAACGATTTGGTGGTTTTGAAGCAGTTGGACCAATTTTACAAGGCTTGAATGCACCGGTGGCTGATCTTTCCCGGGGCACCAACGAAGACGAAGTTTACAAAGTCGCAATTATTACAGCAGCTCAGGTTGATTAGTATGAAAAAGTTCACATTAAATAGTCGGGATGACACCATTGCCTTAGGTGCTAAATTATCACCATTTTTACAAGCCGGAGACGTGATTGTTTTAAATGGTGATTTAGGTGCTGGTAAAACTACTTTTACGAAGGGAATTGCCAAGGGGCTTGGTGTTAGTGCGGTCATTAAGAGTCCGACATTTACCATTATCCGTGAATATCAGGATGGTCGATTGCCGCTCTACCATATGGATGCTTACCGGCTAGAAAATGGCGGTGCGGAAGATTTAGGCTTGGACGAGTATTTTGACGGCGACGGTGTCAGCGTGGTCGAGTGGGCCCAATTTGCTGAAGAGGAGTTACCGGATGAATTCTTGGCGATTACGTTTCGACGGACAGATGATGAAAATAGTCGAGTGCTGACTTTTGAACCACGGGGTGATCATTTTGTCAAAATGGTGGATGCACTATGAGCAACACCGATGAAGTAACGCTCAAAATGGCAGAAACTGAAGATGCCCAGGCGGTACTACGACTATTACGACAAATTAATCGCGAAACAGCAGTGGTGATGATTGATCATCTATCGTCATTAACGGTAGATGACGAACAGGCTGCCCTTCACGAGATAAGTATCCGCAGTGACTGTATAGTATTGCTGGCAATGCTGAATCAGCAACGAGTTGGGATTGTCACAATTACAAAGGTTGATGAAGAAGCAAACGCAGGTGAATTAGGAGTTGCAGTGCTGAAGAAGTATTGGAATCAGGGGATTGGCACCCTCCTAGTGAATGAAGCGGTTTATTGGTTTCAAAACTATAGTTCGTTAGCTCATTTAGTTTTAGATGTTTTCAAAAATAATTCACGAGCTCGTCATGTATATCAAAAATTAGGTTTTATCCAAACGAGCACGGCCTCCCATGAAGATAGTCGTGGGGTACAGCAAGACGTCATTCTGATGGAATTTGTAAATCATTAAGAAAAACACCACGGAGCTTCAATTGCTTTTTGCAAGTTAAAGTTCCGTGGTGTTTTTTAGCCGAGCATTTTAACAAATGGTTTTAATCGACTTGGGCCAAACTGTTCGACCTGGTTAATGAGAATATCAGCACATGCTTGGGCATCGTCTAAAGCATTATGGTGATGATTTAGCTCAATGTTTAATGCATTTGCTACTGTGTTTAATTTATGATTAGGTAATTGCGGCAAGAGTTTTTGACTAGTGCGCAGGGTATCGAGAGTTTGGTAGGCTGGTGGTGTGATCTTGTAATGTTCTAAGGTGTTTTTTAAAACGCTATTATCAAAAGTGGCATTATGGGCAATAACTAATTTATCCGGAGCATAGAATGAAGCAATATGTTTCCAAACTTCAGGAAAGATGGGGGCATTTGCTACATCACTTTCATGAATACCGTGAATTTGAATATTTCGCCAGCTGAAGGGCGTTTGGGGATTAATTAATGAATAAAATTCATCAACGATTTGGTTATCGCGGACAATCGCCAGCGATAACGAACATGCACTATATCTTTTTGGACTAGCAGTTTCAAAGTCCATGGCAATAAAATTCAAAGTTCGGAGACCTCCAGTCATGAAGTGGAATTGTTTTTAAATCTAATTTTATAATGATACAATATTAAATATCAATAAACAAAGGACGATTAAAAATGGCTGAAAATATTAAGACACGTTTTCCAGAAATCGATATTAAAGAGAATGAACTATTAGCGAAATACACCTTTACTCATACGGGAGGTCCGGCAGATTGGATTGCATTTCCGAAGAATGTTGATGAAGTTCAGCAACTGGTAACTTTTGCTAAGGGACATGACTTACCAATTACGGTGCTGGGTAACGCTAGCAATCTAATTGTTAAAGATGGTGGAATTGCTGGATTAGTGTTAATTTTAACGGCGATGAAGTCCATTACCGTTCATGACCAAACGGTCACCGCTGATGCCGGGGCGGCGTATATTGAAGTAACAAAGGTTGCTCGCGACCACTCCTTGAGCGGAATTGAATTTGCTGCTGGAATTCCGGGGAGTGTCGGTGGTGCTGTCTTTATGAACGCCGGAGCTTATGGTGGTGAAACTAAAAATGTAGTTGCCAAAGCAACGGTGATGAACCGAGCGGGTGAAATCTTTGATTTAGATAATCAAGCACTTGATTTTGGCTATCGACATAGTGCCGTTCGAGACCAGCATTTGATTGTGTTATCTGCTGACTTCGCTTTGCAGCCCGGCGATTTTACGACCATTAAGGCGGAAATGGATGATTTAAACGCGCGTCGGGCAGCCAAGCAACCATTAGACCTGCCATCGTGCGGGAGTGTTTTTAAACGGCCGGAAGGTTATTTCGCTGGCAAACTGATCCATGATGCTGGCTTACAAGGTTACACGTCAGGCGGAGCCCAGGTTTCTAAAAAGCATGCTGGTTTTATCGTGAATATTAATCATGGAACGGCAACGGATTATTTGAACGTTATTCATCATGTTCAAGCAACGGTCAAAGAAAAATTTGGTGTTGATTTGGAAACAGAAGTCCGGATTATCGGCCGTGATTAGAAAAGCGAGACAGAAGCCTTCAATGGCTGCGGCTTTGCTCCCAGCGAAGTGTAGTTAGTCTTAAGAGAGTACAAATAGGGCTCCAGAGTTCGGTTTACCGAGCACTGGAGCCCTGTGCTATTTGTATTTTAATTTGTTAGAAATCTTTATTATGTTACAGCCGCTTTTAATTTCGTAATACGAGCAATAGGTGAACAAACCAACAGATGATCAACTGGAGAACAGTTAAAATCACAATGAACTGACAGGCGTTCCACGTCATTGCGGATAAAATTTGTCGCCAGAACCAACTAGGGGTGATGAGCATATAGATGGAATGCAGGCGGAGAAATCGACCGATATAGATTCCAATGCTCGAACAGGTTGCAAAGATGACCATTAAAAGGTAACGAAGTTGCGGATAACGGGGAGCCAATACCTTTGCAATTAATCCACTGGTATTTAGTAGTTCTAGTGAGCCAATCAATACGCAACAAAAGGCACTAATGATCATGATGGCAAAAATTAACCAAATTGATGGCGTGGATTTTAAAATTCCACTGACATTGGTATGTGGATGTAACCAGGAAAGATGGAAGAGATCTGTTAAAACGTATGGGGCGTTTGGATAGAAAAGCAGCCAGATTAATGACGTTAACCAGAATAGTAGTGACCGTCGATCAGCGAGTTTTGGTAAATGAAAGCTAATTTCAATGGGAATGTAACCCAGGAAAGTATTAAAAGCCATAAAATTATACGGAGCTTTCATGACCAGCTTTAAAAAGATGATCCACAGGAAGAAGAACCCCCGTAGCTGCCAGCGGTAGGAAAAATGAGTTGTTTGAATTGTAATCACGTCCTTTGCTCTCATAGTGACTATTATAACGGACGATTAAATGAAACAAAGTGATTTTACGATAATTGCGCTCGGTGATGAAGATGATATAATTAAACGGTAGTTTAGGATCGGAGGGTTAGTTCAATGCAAACAATCGCTACTTTATTAACGTGGCGAAACTTGATTAACTTAATCGATATCCTAGTCATTTGGTTTTTAATCTACGAGCTAATTATGCTCATCCGTGGTACACGAGCCATCCAACTTTTTAAGGGGATTCTGGTGATTATCCTAATTAAGATCGTCAGTTGGTATGTTGGCTTGAGCACCGTTTCTTGGTTAATGGACCAGGTTATTAACTGGGGTGTCATCGCGATTGTCGTAATTTTTCAGCCAGAAATTCGCCGAGGGCTGGAACATTTGGGCCGTGGCACGTTGTTTGCCCGGAACAAGACAGCCAACGAACAAGAAGAAGAAATGATTAAGCAGCTTGATCAAGCAATTCAGTATATGTCCAAACGGCGGATTGGTGCCTTGATTAGTATCCAAATGGATACCGGTCTGGAAGAATATATTGAGACCGGAATCCCAATGGACGCAGATATCACCGGTGCGCTCTTAATCAATACGTTCATTCCTAACACGCCACTGCATGATGGTGCGGTGATTATCAAAAATAACCGGATTGCTGTTGCAGCTGCTTATCTGCCACTATCAGACAGTAAGCTGATCCCAAAGGAATTGGGGACCCGTCACCGTGCAGCGGTCGGTATTAGTGAAGTCACCGATGCTCTGACAATTGTGATCTCCGAAGAGACAGGGGAAGTTTCAATTACAAAAGATAATGAACTGCTCCGCAATATGTCACAGAAAGACTACTTGAAGTTCATGCGGGCACACCTTTATAAAAAGAAGGAAGAACACAAGGATCATGGACTATTCGGTTATTTATTAACCAAGATTCATTGGCAAGGAGGGAAGCATAGTGAACGGTAAAAAAGGTTCTGTCTTTGGTAGCGTTTGGTTTATGCGAATTGCCTCATTAATCTTGGCTATTTTTCTCTTTATGTATGTCAATAGTGAAAAGAATGGCTTTTTACGTCAAACGACCCGGGGATCAGATAGCGGTAATGCTCTAATGTCCAATAAAACAATGAGTGTCCGCATGCCACTCGAGTTAAAAATGAACTCACAAAAGTATGTGGCGACCGGTTATCCACAATATGTAAAGGTTCGAGTCTCGGGCCCATCTGCAATGGTAACAACGGTATCAAATACCCAAAATTTTAAAGTGTACGCTGATTTAACGAAGCTGGGTGTAGGTACTCATACCGTAACCTTAAAGGAAAGTGGACTGAATTCAGAGTTGCGCTCTACGATTAAGCCGCAACAAATTAAAGTCAATATTCAGCCACGGAGTACGGTCACCGCACCAGTCGACGTTCGACTGAATTCCAAGTCGGTGGATGGTAATTACCATGTTGGAACTCCACGACCAGCTTTGAAGACGGTGCAAATCACTGGTGCACGGAACCAAGTAAAGCGAGTTGCCCGGGTGATTGCATACGTTGACGTGCCGAAGGACGCCCACGGTAACTTTAGCCGACAGATTACACTGCAAGCGGTTGACAAAAAGGGACGGACAGTTAACGTTGTGATTATGCCAAGTTCGATCAATGTGGAAGTTCCTGTTTCAAAACAAGGCAATAATGACCCAACTAGTTCCACCAGCAGTAGTAATAGTGCTAGTTCGAACAGCGATAATGATAGTTCTTCAAATACAGAGAGTTCATCCAGCAGCACAAGTAGTAATGATTAATCAACTTTAGAATAGGAGAAAACGAATGAAGTTAAAATATTTTGGTACAGATGGTGTGCGGGGAGTTGCAAATAAGGATTTAAGCCCTGAATTAGCCTTTCGGGTTGGCCGTGCCGGTGGTTATGTGCTCACACGCCATTCAGAACGGAAACGTCCCCAAGTTTTAGTATCGCGGGATACTAGAATTTCTGGTCAAATGTTGGAAAACGCTTTGGTAGCTGGACTTCTTTCGGTTGGAATTGAAGTGTTGCGTCTGGGAGTTGTAACGACACCCGGAGTCGCCTACCTAGTTCGGGCCCAAGAAGCAGATGCTGGGGTAATGATTACGGCATCTCATAACCCAATTCAATATAACGGAATTAAGTACTTTGGTAGCGACGGCTTTAAGCTTTCTGATGAATTAGAGTATGAAATTGAGCAAATCCTTGATGCACCAACCGATGATTTACCACGCCCTTCCGATGATGGCTTAGGTGTGGTTGAAGATTACAAAGAGGGCGCATTAAAGTACACGTCATTCCTTGAACAAACGATTTCGACTGAATTGACTGGCCTCAAGGTAGTTGTTGATGCAGCTAATGGGGCCACGAGTGACTTTGTTTCTAACCTTTTTGCGGATGTCGAGGTCGACTTTGTCCCAATTAATGACCAACCAGATGGACTTAACACGAATTTAAATTGTGGTTCAACGCATCCAGCAGGATTGCAGAAGGCGGTGGTTGAAAACCAAGCTGATCTGGGAATTGCCTTTGACGGTGACGGTGACCGTTGTATTGCCGTCGATGCCGAAGGTAACATTGTCGATGGGGATAAGATCATGTACATCTGTGGTAAGAATATGGATGAAAATGGTCGCCTGAAGAAGGATACCGTGGTTACAACGGTGATGAGTAACTTGGGAATGTATAAAGCCCTGGAAGCACATGGTATGAAGAGTGTGAAGACTAAAGTTGGTGACCGGTATGTGGTTGAAGAGATGTTAAAGAACGGCTACAACCTTGGTGGTGAACAATCTGGTCATATTATCTTTCTTGACCACAATACAACTGGTGATGGGATGCTTACTGCACTGCAATTGCTGCAAGTAATGAAGTTAACTGGAAAGAGTCTTGCTGAACTGGCTGCTGATGTGACGACCTATCCGCAAGAATTAGTTAATATTCGGGTCGCTGACAAGCAAGCAGCAATGAACAATGACAAGTTGCAAACAGTAATTAAAGAGGTAGAAACGGAAATGAATGGTGACGGTCGGGTCTTGGTACGACCAAGCGGGACGGAGCCATTATTGCGAATCATGGCTGAGGCGCCAACTAAAGAATTAGTTCATGATTATGTTATGAAGATTGCAGCGGTTGCCAAGGCAGAACTTGAAGTCTAAAGGAAAATCGTCCCGTGTTTTGATTCAAAATGCGGGGCATTTTTTATATGAAAAAAGGAGTGAAAAAATTGCGAATTAGCTTGATGATAATCGTTTGACATTGTAGACCAATTTTATTAAAAAACATTGACAATCCTTGTGAATATCTATACTATATTATTATTGTCTAAACGTTGACAGGTAAATTGGTTGTTGAAAGTTATCTATACCAATTTATGGAATTTTAATTCAAAGGATGGAACATAATTATGTGTGGAATTGTCGGTGTAACCGGAAATAAAAATAGTGTTTCAATTTTAATTAATGGTTTAAAAAAGTTGGAATACCGTGGTTATGATTCTGCGGGAATCTATGTTAATGACCAGCAGGGGCATGACTACCTTGTTAAACGTCCAGGACGGATTAGCAATTTAGAAGAAGCCCTCACACCGGAAGTTCAAGGAACTGCCGGAATTGGACACACACGGTGGGCAACGCACGGAGAACCAAATGAGGTTAATGCGCATCCACAATACTCCAACGATAACCGTTTCTACTTAGTTCACAACGGGGTCATTGAAAACCATCAACAACTACGTGATCATTATTTAGAAGACGTTCAATTTAAGAGTCAAACGGATACAGAAGTAATTGTGCAACTCGTTGATAAGTTTGTTACCAAGTATAATCTAGATACTAAGTCGGCCTTGTTGAAGACGCTACGGTTGATCAGCCCGGACTCATCTTATGCGTTTGTATTGATGGACCGAGAACAGCCAGATACATTATTTGTAGCTAAAAACAAGAGTCCATTACTAGTGGGATTAGCGGATGGCTATAATATGGTTGGGTCTGATGCTACTTCAATGTTGAAACAAACTAATCGTTTTATGGAAATTGACGATCACGAATTAGTAATCGTCAAGCCAGATGCGGTTAAGATTGAAGACTTGGACGGTAATGAAAAAACACGTGATACTTTTACTGTTGATATGGATCCAAGTGCTGCAGATAAAGGTGCTTACCCATTCTACATGTTAAAGGAAGTGGACGAGCAGCCTGCTGTAATGCGTAAGTTAGTGCAAAAGTACTTTAAGGATGATCAACCACAACTAGACGAAAAGTTACTCCAAGACATGGCTGACGCTGATCACATCTATATCGTTGGTGCTGGGACAAGTTATCATGCTGGATTAATTGGAGCGCGGATATTCGAACGTTTGACGAAGACGCCAACAACGGTGCACATTTCTTCCGAATTCGCTTATGAACAGCCACTGCTTTCGAAAAAGCCATTCTTCATTTTCCTATCCCAAAGTGGTGAAACGGCTGATAGTCGAGAAGTGCTAGTTCACGTAAACGAACATCACTGGCCAAGTCTAACGATTACTAACGTTGACAAATCGACGTTATCGCGGGAAGCTACCTATACTCTCCTCCTGTACGCTGGTCCAGAAATTGCGGTCGCTTCAACTAAGGCCTACACGGCCCAAATTGCTGTCGAAGCAATTTTAGCTAAGGCCCTGGGTGAATTTAAACAGATTCCAGAAGCGCAAAACTTTGCTTTAAAACAGCAATTAGGAATTGTGGCGAATGGGATGCAAGCAATTACTGACAGTAAGGATAAGATTGAATCCTTAGCGGCCCATTACTTATCGAAGCCACGGAACGCCTTTTATATTGGACGGGGAATTGACTGGTCTGTTTCATTAGAGGCAGCGCTGAAATTAAAGGAAATTTCCTATGTTCAAGCGGAAGGCTTTGCTTCTGGGGAACTGAAGCACGGGACAATTGCTTTAATTGAAAAGAACACGCCAGTAATTGGGATTGTGACGCAAGACCGGACGGCTGGTTTAACCCGCAGTAATCTAGAAGAAACTGAAGCACGGGGCGCTAATACGTTGACGATTGCGGCACGGCATCTCGCAAAGGAAGATGATACAATTGTGATTCCAGATGTTGATCCGCTTCTGACACCTTTATTAAGTGTTCTACCAGCTCAATTACTAGCTTACTACACTAGTCTGGGGAAGGGCCTAGATGTTGATAAGCCACGGAATTTGGCCAAATCCGTCACTGTTCAATAATATTTCAAAAATGAACGACTATGCCGAATAGTCGTTTTTTTGTGAAACTTATTGACAGCGCTTACAAAGGGTGCTAATATACAACCATAAGGTATTAATAATTACCTTCTAATCAATTCTCTTTCTCTCTTATGCCGATCACCGTCCCCCTGGCGGTGGTTTTTTTGTTATGATAGAGAATGAGGTGAATTATCATGGCGGATCAACCAGGAACATTAGATTTAATTGAAGAAATTACGCGTAAAGATGGTAGTAAATATTATGAAATTGGTAATATGGTCCATAATGGGCGGGCTGAACTAGCGGCAGAGCGTAATTTCATTACTCAAGTGCGTATTTTGAAGCTTAATATTCCGCATTCCCAAAATGTGATTAAATATGAAAACTACATTAATAGCCACTACCAGATGCAAGATGAATCGATGGATCATTGGGAAGAGTGGAAGAAGACCCCGGAGATGGAAAAACTAGTCCAAGCGATCCTTGCAGAAAATCATGTTGGTTAAGGTGTGTAAGAGATTATCAAAGCAGCGCTTTGGTGATCTTTTTTAGTTAAAAGCTCAATTTTTGGGGGTAATGGTCCAAACTAAAAGGAAAGTTCAGTCAACTGAATTTAATCTGGCATTATCAAGAAATGGTCTGTACGCCGGCCGGGTTTCTGACTATAATAATAAAGTATTTATTCGTATTAATTGAGGAGGAGTCCTGGTCCATGCGCCCAGCTTTTGAAGAACATCAATTGCCACCGCGTCGCCATCAATACGTTACTGGTGTTGATGGGATGCGGACCCTTGCCGTATTAGGGGTCATTATTTACCACTTACTACCTAATGTGATGGTCGGTGGTTTTTTAGGGGTACCATTATTTTTACTGATTTCTGGCTACTTTGTGACTAATCAACTACTCAAAAAATGGGACCGGGGTAATGTTGATTTATTGAGTTTTTATCGCCGAAGGTTTAGTCGCCTTTACCCAGTCTTAGTCACCATGCTGGTGTTAACGACGGCTTACATTACGCTTTTTCAGCGCCAATTATTGCACCACATTAAGGCAGTCATCGTGACTAATTTATTGTGGGTATATAACTGGTGGGAAATTTTTAATGGACAATCCTATTTTGATCGTTTTGGCGGTGAATCGCCGTTTACCCATTTGTGGACCTTAGGGGTTGAAGTTCAATTTTATGTTCTATGGCCGCTGATTTTAATCTTATTACTGAGGTTTCTTGGAAAGCGGACGGTCAAATGGATTGTATTAAGCTTAGCGCTTCTTTCTGCAATCGAAATGGGGATTCTATATGATCCGCAAAATATTAATCGAGTGTACTACGGAACGGATACGCGAGCTTTTTCATTATTACTAGGTAGTTGGTTGGCGTTTATCTGGCCACGAGAAAAGCTACGAGTGGGGTTAAGTACCAGCGAAAGCAGATTTCTAAATGTTGTCGGCGTAGGAAGTTTGGCATTAACGTTAGTCAGTTTTTTTGTGGTAAATGGTCAAAGTACACGGACTTACCATGGCCTCATGTTTTTCTACAGTTTGATTGGGATGTTATTACTGGCCACGATTGTGCATCCAGGTGCTAATATGAACCAGTGGTTGTCCAATCCGTTTTTTAAGTGGGTTGGCGAACGTTCCTACGGAATTTACGTTTACCAATACCCAGTCATGATTTTTTATGAAGCAAAGGTTCAAATAGGAGCACATCCAATGCTGAATGCAATTGTTGAAGTCTTATTAATTGTTTTAATTAGTGAATTATCATACCGGTTTTTGGAACGGCCACTACGTCACTATCAATGGCGGGATTTACCATTGACAATCGTGAACTGGTTTGATGTTAAACGACGCGGTTGGAAACAATGGTTGGCCATTGCACCAGCGTTAGTGATCTTTTTTGTAGCGGTTGCTGGGTTTACGACACCAGACCGGGCACCTAAAAATACGGCCGTTCAGACGCGGATTAAAAAGAGTCGGCACGCAACTGCCGTCCGCAACAAGTTAATCGCGGAGGGCAAGACACCGCAAGTCAATGTGAACAGTAAATCATTACAAAAGAAGTACGGCTTAACCAAGGGTGAATTAAAACGGACGGCTAAGTTAAAGGTGACGGCAGTTGGTGACTCCGTGATGGCGGACGCTTCTGACAGTCTCCAGCAGGTTATGCCCCATGCATATGTGGAAGCAAAGGTTGGTCGTCAGGGAAGTGACGCGCCCGCAGTCATTAAGGATCTGAAAGACAATGGTCATTTAAATAAAAATGTGGTTTTGAACCTGGGAACCAACGGCGCTATGACGGGTGATACGGTTAATGAGATTATTGATGCAATTGGTAAGGGTCACCAGATTTACTGGGTAACTGCTCACGTGCCAACTAAGGCTTGGGAACGGACAGTTAATCGCCAAATCAAGCAAGCTGCGCGGAAACATTCCAATGTGCATGTAGTGGATTGGCACGCGCAAAGTGCTGCCCATCAGGATTGGTTTGCTGGTGATAATGTCCATATGAATGAAAAAGGAAATGTCCAATTTACCCGATTGATTGTTAAGAGCCTCTTAAAATAGGAGAATAAATAATGATAAAGATGATTGCACTTGATCTTGATAATACGCTTTTAAATAGTAATAAAGAGATCAGTCAACGAAATGAAGACGTGTTACGGCGATTACATAATAAGGGCATTAAGGTCGTGTTATGTACGGGACGGCCAATTAATGCAATTTGGCATTATATTGAGCAATTGGGTCTAACCAAAGAAGGCGACTACACAATTAACTTCAATGGGGGCCTGGTTGTAAATAACATAACGAAGAAGCCGTTGTTTTCAATGGGGCTAGCAGCGGATGATTTAGCGATTGTCTACCGCTTTGCTCATGAACATGATTACTCACTGGATGTGCTAGATTTTGACCGGGTGTATGAAATTATGGATATGCCACGTTCGGTATACAAGGGTACGGTTAAGCATATTGAATTTTTGGATCGTCACTTTGCAGACTTACCGATGGGTAACCATCCATACGCTAAAATGGTTATGGCGATTCCAGCAGAACGTTTGAAAAAAATCATTCCGACGATTCCTGATGAAATCCATCAACACTTTAATGTGGTTCAATCACAACCCCACATTTTAGAATTTTTACCTCAAGGGGTGGATAAAGCGGTTGGCCTCAAACATCTGTTGCAACATCTAGGAATGGATTATTCTAATCTAATGACCTTTGGTGATGCGGATAATGATTTAGGAATGATTAAAGCAGCTGCTGATGGGGTCGTAATGGCCAATGGTTTGCCCCAAGTGAAAGCGGTGGCTAATCACCTTACTTCTAGTAATGACGATGACGGGGTTGCCGTTTACTTGGAACAATTTTTTGCAAAATACTTGTAATATAAGCCTTAATTGGTTAGAAAAGTCGCCGAAAAATGCAGGATTCGGCGACTTTTTTAGTATTAATAATCAGACATGATCAGCTTTTCACGAATTGTTTTGGCAAACCTAAAGTTACCGTCATTACGAGTCTAGGCCTTATTAATAAAAAATGATTAATAGCTTATTAATGGTAATTGTTACAAAATATTACAGCTATTTTAGCGAATTAGTGGAAAAGCAAACTCTTTGCAATCAATTAGTAATAATTGCCTTGTATCATATAGACCGTTGATAAAGAAAGATTTTGTAAAGGACGGTTAATACTTTATGTTAAACAAGAATCTATTGAAGATGAGTGCAACGTTTGGGGCGGCAGCTTTGGGTATGGTCGCAACTTCTGCGATCGGTCATGCTGACACTACTTACACTGTTCAAAATGGCGATACCCTTGCTTCGATTGCAGCTAAGTTCAACAATGCAGATGTGAACACAATTGCTAAGAAGAACAATATCGATGACATCAATACGATTCACGTTGGTCAAAAGTTAGTAATTAAGGGTAGTAAGCAATCTGCAAAGCCGAAGGCTAAGATGGAACAAACAGCTTATACTCCAAATAATAATTCAAACCTTTCTGCCGCTGATCAAGCAGCCAAGGATTGGATTGCTTATCATGAATCCCGTGGTTTATACACGGTGCAAAATGGTCAATACTACGGTAAGTACCAATTAAGCTTATCTTACTTAAATGGTGATTTGTCCCCAGAAAATCAAGAACGGGTGGCTGACCAATACGTTGCTAACCGGTATGGTTCCTGGACTGCTGCTCAGCAATTCTGGATGGCTAACGGCTGGTACTAAAATTAATAATTAATATTCATTGGCGGAGATCTTCACATTGGTGGTCTCGGCCTTTTTGAAAACTATGGTATGATAATTATAAAGAATTTGATTGGTATGGGGGTGCACCAGGAGTGAAGACGGTTGTATTGTTATTCCATCCAGATATGCAGCATTCGTTAGTCAATAAAAAATTAGTTGAAGCCGCTGATCAGAAGCGGAGTGTGACCATTCGTGATATGTATGCCCTGTATCGCGGTCAGCCAATTGATGTTGCCGAAGAACGACGAGTTTTAATGAATGCAGATCGGATCGTGTTACAGTTTCCTCTGCTGAAATGGTATGATGCACCGACTTTGGTTCAGCGTTGGAAAGAGGCAGTGTTTGATGATTATTGGCTCCATTCGGGTAAAAGTGGTCAGAGTGTGCTTGCCAATAAGGAATTACTGTTATCAGTAGCTTATTCGGAGCCATCTTATGATTTTACGAAGAATGGTAAGTATCGGACGACGATTGATGAATTACTAAAGCCGTTTCAAGTTCTGAGTATTCATTTAGGAATGCAATTTTGTCAGCCGTTTACAATTTATGAACTAGATGATTTGCAAAAGTCGAGTAAAGAATATGCAGAGATGATTGTTAAAGAAGATTTGCCAATTCAAAAATAATCCTAAATAAAAGATCCACAGTTCAGATGTGAAGTGTGGATCTTTTTAGTAGGGGACAATTAATTCAGTTCACCGTCCGCAATCTTATCTAATAGTGGACGAGATGGGATAAAGAAGAGCTGACCCGATAAAATATCGGAGAAGGTTAGTAAATAATCATTTTGGTCAAGCATGTTTTGCAACATGGTCTTGGTAACTTTCCAGTACCGGGAGTAGCCAATAAAGAAGGTTCCCGTGTTGTCATTTGCTGGATCAGAGTAAGGAACGTTCATGCGGACAATTTTTTGTTAGACTCCATCAATCGTTGCTTGTGAAGCTACGTTGTGGGCATTTTTGAACTTCTCATCATCAGCTAATTCCAAGTCTGAGAATTTCTTACGACCCACGGCTTTTTCTTGCGTTTCTGTGGTGAGATGGTTCCAGATATCCATATTATGGCGCCATTTTTGGGCAAAGGCATATGAGCCGTTTTCAAAGTTGGGATCTTCATCACCAATGATTGCATAGTTGGCAGCGTCTTCCATTTGGGGATTTTCGGTACCATCGATAAACCCGATAATGGCCCGCCCTTCAAAGTAGCGGAAGCCCTTTGTTTCATCAACGACGGTCGTGAAGTCCTTTAAGAAGAGTCGCATTTGACTCATCATTTCGTATAGAACCGCTTCTTCATTGGCACGGAGGTGGATAAAAATATCACCCTTACTTGCAGGCATGGAGTATTTAGGACCGGTCAATGTTTGATATGTTTCCAATTCCTTTGGTTTGGGTGCGTCTGGGAATAAATAGTCCCAGGCCGCGTTGCTAAAGCCGAGTGCTGCACGGACGTTGGCCTTTTTAGCACGAATTCGCATGGAGCGGATAATTGCTTGATAGCGGTCGACAAATTCTTGAATTGCCTCCTGTTCCGCCGCTTGATCCTTTCGATTAAGTTCAAAGGTGGTAAAAAGTACGTTGCTGCCGGCATCTTTCCAAACATCCTGCGCTACTTGTGGATTAACTGCCATAATAAAGCTCTCCTTTCATTCAAAGCATCAATTTTTATCATTGTTAATTATAGCATTTACAGATGAGGATAAGTTGACGGAGAATTTAATTATCGGCATAATAAAGGGCTGAGAGAAGAGAAAGTTGGCGAATTAATCGTGAGATATGAAGATTTAGAAACACGTTTTGCACAGGGAGCAAATCAGGAATTGGCACAGCAAATGGCGGCTTATATGCGGAATCAGTTTGAATTTTACGGGTACCAAAGCGCCGCTCGACGACGACTTTACCATCAATATTTACTGATTGAACGTCGAAATGGCAGAATTGATTGGCAATTGTTGGACCAGGCTTGGGCTGACCCCCATCGGGAAATGCAATATTTTGTTTGTGATTATTTGTGGCAAATGGAAAAGTTTTTAACATTAGCAGATTTACCACGAATTGAACCTTATTTAAGAACCAAGCAGTGGTGGGATACCATTGATAGTCTTATTAAACCACTAGGCAAGCTAGGATTGCGTGAACCGGCTGTAGATGCAGTGATGCTAAGATGGTCGTTGGATCATGACCAGTGGATGCGACGCGTGGCGATCGAACACCAGCTATTGCGTAAAGAACAGGTGAATATTAACCTCCTGGCTGAGATTATTGAAAATAACCTTGACCGGAAGGAATTTTTTATTAACAAGGCGATTGGCTGGGCACTACGTGACTACTCCAAAACTAATCCTCGATGGGTACGACAGTTTATTCAGACACATCAAGAGGGGTTAAGTGCCTTATCGATTCGGGAAGCCAATAAGTATTTATAATGCGATATCAATTGAACCGACCATTGAGCAGTATCAAGAACGAAACTTGATACTGTTTTTTAGTTAAAACAATTATGCTTCTTGCCCTAATATTAAAATATTTGTAGCACTTCTTGTCCCCCCCCGATTTGTGTTACACTATTCTATGAATAGTTACACTTTTTATTTGGAGGAATTAATATGAGTGTTATCAAGCGATACAAATTGTACAAACAGAAAAAGCAATGGGTCATCGGCTGTTCTGCCTTCTTACTTTCTCTGACGATGGGGATGACGGTCGCACATGCTGATCAAACAAATTCAGCAACGCCGGCAACACCAACGACTAGTGATACGCAGAAAGACTTAACCACTAGTCAAGAAAACAAACAAATTGTTACTTTATCTTCCACTGACGATGCATCAAATAGCACCAGTGCTGCGCAAACGTCACAGGAGAATGCTAATTCCCAGCCGGTTCTTAACAATAATCAGCCGGTGGTAAATAACCAAACTGCTCCAGATAAAGAATACAACCGGGTTATTCATATCCAGGCCAGCGGTTTTGCCTATAATGGCCAAACTGTTAAGGAAACTGAACAAACCATTACCCAACAATCAGTGAATGGCCATTGGGACTCGTTTGATTGGACGTTGCCGACCGGTTATGTTCCGGACGGAATCGCAGTACCAAGTATTCACCTTGACGCTGCTGACAGTGTTACGGGTAACCAGGACCTTTATTTCCGTTACATTGCCCGGGTTACTATTTACTCGCTACCTGATGGTGATCGTCCAATTATGAACGTCTACTTGGTTCAAAATGGTCACTCACTGACTATCCCCGATCAAAAATTAGCTCTGCCTTCTGGAGTACCAACCGGATACCGACCATCGCTTCCCTTCGGAATTAATGATCAAATAATTGATCGTGATGGTAACTACTACCTGACTGGTGCGACAGTTACGACCGCAATTCAACGGGGAACAATGGTTGTGACCTATCATGGTAGCAAAGGTTCCACCGAGGATTACAATTCAAACGCCAATAAAATCTACATGAGTGCTCCCGTAAACCTTGTTTTTAAAGATATGAACGGCAACCTGTATAATGCCTACGCTGATAAACGACCATCTGGTAATGCTGTGACGGCGTTGACGCCACTGAATTATGGACAAACGTATGACAAAACCGTTATTTATAATTTTGCTCTGCAGCAGCTTAGTCAATACCTTCAGAATGCTGGTGTATCGAGTGACAATTACCAA
Source organism: Limosilactobacillus sp. C0001E2 (assembly GCF_056590915.1). NCBI lineage: Bacteria > Bacillati > Bacillota > Bacilli > Lactobacillales > Lactobacillaceae > Limosilactobacillus > Limosilactobacillus sp. C0001E2. The sequence continues at coordinate 158,337 of NZ_JBWPXC010000003.1, forward strand.
ATTTATGGCTACTTTGGTAACGATGGTAAATTACATCAAATTAAGAGTAGCGATGACTACCCATTATTGGACGACACCGTTGGTAATGAGGATGGCCTTAATTACGAATTTGTTGTCATTAATAAACAATCGGGGGCTCTTCACCAAACACCACTTACCAAAACACGGACCATCAACGTTACGCAACCAAATGGTAATGTCGTCACAACTAAGCAAACTGTTCAATTCCAGCAGTTTGGCGATTATGATGCTATTACCGGCCAGTCACTAAACGATGCGCCTTGGAAGGTTTTGACGGGCAATAACTCGGCAGATGAAAGTTCCTGGAGTGAATTAACTAACGACAACCATCAATGGGCTTCGTTTACGGCTCCAACCTACGCGGGTTATAAGCCAAGTCAGCCTGTTGTTGAAGCACAAACGGTTACTCCCAATTCTTCAGATACGGTTGTAAATATTGGTTACAGTCAAACCGATGTTCCAGAGAGTGTGCCTGACAAACCGGTTCTCAACATAATTCGTTACGTTGATCAGGAAGGGAACGTTGTTAAAACCGACCATCAGGAAGGTAAGGAAAATGACCCGATTAAGCTTTCTTTACCAGATGGCTATCATTATGTAGGCAGTCAACCAGTGCTGACCATCAGCGCGGAACACCCACTGCAGATAGTGCATGTGGCAAAGGACACAGTACCAACTCCACAAACGCCTGATCAGCCGACGAAGCCAGATCATCAGTCAGAAAGTGTTGATGAGCAGACTGGTTTAACCTCAGCAAAGCCAGTCGTTCAACGTCAGACAGCTAGCAAAGGTGTTACTGCTTCAACAGAAGGACATGCTACCCAGTTGCCACAAACTGGTAACCAAAACAGTGTGCTCGCATTGCTTGGCTTAGCCAGTGCTAGTCTAGCCATCTGCCTTGGCTTGGGTAAGAAGCGCGACTAGACGACTTTATGAAGCGTCAAAAATAATGTATGAAATGACTTTGAATGAACTCATTTGGAGTCATTTTTTACTGAAAAAAATGTTTAAAAAAAGCGGACTGGAAAATTTTCCAGTCCGCTTTGTCATTATGGAGACGGCGGGGATCGAACCCGCGTCCGAGCATATTGCCATCCTAATCTCTACACTCATAGATTAACTATTTAAAATTCGCTAATTAAAACGCCGCTAATCAAGGCACGCATAATCAGCTAGCTTGATGAATCTCTTTTACTAATTACAAACGGAAATTAGTAACGTTAGTCCACTAAATATGAAACCCGGTAACTCACCGTGGACGAGCCCGGCCGGATTTACGCATGCTTACCGACTAGGCAGCGTATGCGTAAGCGTTTGAATTATTGTTTGCAGTTATAATTTAAAAACTGAGCGTTTTTACGAAGACGCAACCTTCGAAGTGCAATTAAGATTCAACCTATACCCGTCGAATCCAAAAACGTCCCCAAAAGGTGTATTAAGTATTATAGCAACAACCCACAGGAATTTCAAAAAATTCAAGAAATCTTCATAGACTTTGCAAAGAATTAATTATAATGTAGAACTAAAGATGAAATAAGGGGTGTAATCATGAACATATTAATGGTTGAAGATAATCACTCGGTTTGTGAAATGATGGCAATGTTTTTTAAAAAGGAAAAGTGGACAGCTGAATTTGTGTATGATGGGGTAAAGGCAGTCGATAAATTTGATGAAGATCCTCAACAGTGGGATTTAGTATTACTAGATCTTAACTTGCCGAAAAAAGATGGGATGCAAGTAGCGGCCGATATTCGACGCATTTCACCAGAAGTGCCGATTATTATGTTGACGGCGCGGGATTCCGAAAGTGATCAAGTGTTAGGACTCGAAATGGGTGCGGATGAATATGTTACCAAGCCGTTTAGTCCGTTGACGCTAATTGCTCGTATTAAAGCATTGCACCGTCGGATTGCAATGGGCAATGTTGGCGGTAAGGAGTCAGCCAGTGAACCGGATTTTGATATTCAGACCCCGCACTTTAAATTAAATACGAAGACTCGGGAAGCCTTTTTAAATGATCAGCCAATTAAAGATTTAACTCCCAAAGAATTTGATTTGCTAAAGACTTTAGCTTCTAAACCTAAGCAAGTCTTTAGCCGGGAACAGTTACTGCAACTGGTTTGGAATTATGAATATTATGGCGACGAACGGACCGTGGATGCACACATTAAAAAATTGCGGCAAAAGATTGAACAGGTCGGTCCGAAAGTCATTCAGACGGTTTGGGGTGTCGGCTATAAATTTGACGATAGTGAGGTCTAAGGCCAATGAAATTAATATGGCGGCAAATTCTCGGCTTTACCACGGTGGTGGTGGTGCTGTGTGCCATTTTAATGGTTTCATTCGTTAGTGTTGCTAATGAAACCATGTATCATCAGACATGGTTTCAACTCAGTCAATACGCAGATAGTCTCATTCAGGATGACGAAGTGATTATTAACCGGAAGACGAATCAAATTGTGGGGTTTCAGCAACAAGCGATCGATTCCAAATCGAAATTATTGTCCCGGCAGAACGTTTATTTTGCGGTATTGGATGCAAAAGGTAATACTCGTTATGATAATAGTCAAGGATATTCAGCGCGGATTAATAAGCAGGATTGGAAAAAACTGCGGAAGGGCGAGATTATCAAAAAGCGAATTGCATACCCGGATGAAAAGGTGATGCAAAAAAAACACCAGAATGTACCGGTGCCACAAATGATTGGAATGCTTAAACCGTACTTCTTTAATCATAAATTAGTGGCGGTTGTTAACATTAGTACTTTCTCGTCGACTGCACGTCAGATTTATGGCCAGATTTTTCACCGAATGTTATGGGACTTTGTGATTGCGCTCGTGGTGGCCTTATTAGTTAGCTACGTTTTAGCACGATCATTAACTCGCCGAATCGATAAGATGAAAACTGCGACAAATCAAATTGCTCAAGGTAATTATGATATTCATCTTTCCAGTCAAGGCAAGGATGAATTAGCTGAATTGAGTGAGAACTTCAATAAAATGGCGGATTCCTTACAGGCTTCGCAAGAAGAGATCAAGGAACAGGAAGAGCGGCGAAAAGAATTTCTCGCTGACGCAGCTCATGAAATGCGGACGCCATTGACTACCATCAACGGCTTATTGGAAGGCTTAATTTATGATGCCATTCCGGAAGAGGACCGTAAGCATAGTCTAGAATTGATGCAGAAAGATACGAAACGTTTAATCCGTTTGGTAAATGATAATTTGAACTATGAGAAGATTCGGACCAATCAAATTAAAATGGATCGACAAATTTTCGACGCGAGCGAAGTTTTGGCTAACTTGAAGGATCAATTGGAGCCTAACGCACGGGAACAGGGTGATCAAATTGTGATTCAGACTCCGCATCCTTTACGGACGTATGCCGACTATGACCGGTTTGTGCAAATTATGTTTAACATTATTCAAAACGCGATTCAGTTTACGCAGCAAGGAAAGATTACGATCCGTGGGGAACGTCTCCCCCAAGGGGCGCAATTTACGATTCAGGATACAGGAATCGGGATGACGGAAGAACAATTAAAGAACATCTGGGAACGCTTTTATAAGGCTGACCGCTCCCGAATGAATACGAAGTATGGAGAATCTGGAATTGGATTGTCACTCGTTCGTCAATTAGTTAAATTACACCACGGTAAAATTACCGTTCAGAGTAAAGTCAACCGCGGGACGACCTTTACTGTCTACTTTCCAGATCGTTCTGACGATAAGTGAAAAATAGAAAAACTTTATGAAAGCGCTTGTCAATTGAGTGCTTTCATTGTATCCTGTTAAAGTTATGATTTTAAGAGAGGGAGTTGAATAGTCAATGGGTTATTTAATCGCTTTAATCCCAGCAGTTTGTTGGGGGATTATTCCATTATTTACGACAAAGGTTGGTGGTTCTTCCAGTAACCAAGTATTTGGGATTGGTTTAGGAGCACTGATTGTTTCAATAATTAGTATGTTATTGATGCGGCCGTCCATCGATTTAGTGCCATTTGTGGTGGCAGTTATTTCTGGAGCTTGTTGGTCAGTTGGCCAATTTGGTCAATTTGCTTCCATGAAAAAGATTGGGGTTTCTAACACCATGCCCCTCTCAACGGCTTTCCAATTAATTGGGAACACTTTAATTGGGGTATGTATTTTCCATGAATGGACGGGAACTAAGCAAGTTGTGATTGGTTTCATCGCTCTGGCACTGGTTGTGATTGGTGCGATGCTGACTTCCATCACAGACAAGTCGGCAGGTAAGTCAGTAACGATTAAGGATATCTTATTCTTACTGGTCACCACCCTTGGTTACATTGTTTATTCTGCCTTCCCACGCTTCCCAGTGCTAGCACATACTGATTCCATTGCCATTTACCTACCGGAAACTATCGGTATCCTGCTTGGGGTAACTATCTACCAGCTGATGACTGAAGGCCCGAAAGTATTTAAACAGCGTGGTCAGTATGCAAACATCCTTTCCGGATTACTCTGGGGTGTAGCTGGATTAAGCTACATTTTTGGTGCCCGGGCAATTGGGATTACCGTTGCTTTCATCTTTAGTCAAATGAACGTCTTGATTTCTACATTAGGTGGGATTTACTTCTTAAAAGAAACCAAGTCACCATTTGAAATGCGTTACACGATGATCGGACTATGTTTCGTTGTCGTGGGTGCAGTATTAACTGTCTTTGCTTAACCAAAATCATGTTACGATCAAAAAAATCCAGTGTTCGAATTTTATCGAGCACTGGATTTTTTGTTGCCTTATTAATATTTGCTTTGACTGGTAACGGATGAACGGTAAAGCTGCAGGGCTGTCCAAAGACATACTAGTACGATCAACCACGTTAGTACTTTCATCGGCAGACTCTTTACAAAGGTTGCAGCAACATAAACCCCGAGGATCCCACCAATCAAGAAACCAAAAACGCCCCGGTAGGAAACCCGTTCTTCTTGAATAAAGTTGTAGCTGGCAACAGGCATCAAGAGGGCACAGGAAAGCATCATAATCGGGAACGCGGCGATTGGTTTCATCCCCAACAGGTACACTAAGACCATACATGGAGCGTACAATCCAACCCCTGCAGTCATCAGTACGCCAAGAATAAAGTTACCCACAATTCCAATCACTAATAACCAGCCATGCAAACCATAGGCGCTATTATCGGTGGCAATGAGGGCAATCCAGCCCATTTTATTAGCTAACATCAAGAGTGAAGTAATCGTTAAGGCAATCGCCATTACCTTTTGGATCATTGCGGTTTCCCACCGCACCACAATCCGGCTTCCAGAATAGGCACCGACTACTGCGGCAATCACCATTGGAATCAGCGTAGTTAATTCCACCGGAACGGCAGTTAAAAAGAAGAAGGATTCAGTCATTGTTGGAATGGCTTGAATGGCATTGAGGGTTCCCGGTAATTTGCGCTCATCCGGGATATAGTTGGTAAAGCGGTAGAAAGTAGTGGTGGTACCGAAATTACCAATTCCTAATGTGTCCCCAAAGTCAGTAATCAAACCAATTAGGAAACCAATCAAGTTAAACTTAAACGGCCGGCTCGTTGGATCCTTTTTAGCATGGATAAAGATTTCAATTGCTAGCCAAAGAATACAGAGAAACACGAGCCCTAAAATTATTTTTAAAATCATCTTATTATCCTCAAATCGTCATTTTGTGGTTATCAGTATATCACGAACCCTGAGCTTAAGAAATGCGCCAGGACTAAAAGAAAAGGTTAATAATTGACATTTTTTAATTAATTATATTGAAAAGGTATTCATAAACAGATATGATTTGAAGTGTAAGTTTAATAGCTATGATTAAGAAAGAGGTTAGACAAATGGCGCATGTTTCATTTGATAGTAGTGCTTTAAAGAAGTTTGTTCACCCAAATGAATTAGGTGAAATGCAGGCAATGGTCAATGCGGCGGATGACGAATTACGGAAAGGAACCGGTGCTGGTTCTGACTTTCGTGATTGGCTCCACTTGCCAAGTGACTATGATCAGGAAGAATTTTCCCGGATTAAGAAAGCCGCTGCCAAGATTAAAGATGACTCAGATGTATTGGTAGTGATCGGGATTGGTGGTTCCTACTTGGGTGCTCGGATGGCCATCGACTTTTTACACAATAGTTTCTATCAAGCTCAAGCAGCCGCTGACCGCAAGAATCCATTAGTCCTGTTTGCGGGTAACTCCTTGAGTTCTTCATATGTATATGACTTGATTGAATTAATTGGCGATCGGGACTTCTCTGTGAACGTAATTTCCAAGTCTGGAACAACAACTGAACCGTCAATTGCTTTCAGGATCTTCAAACAAAAGTTAATTGATAAGTATGGTGAAGAAGAAGCTAACCACCGAATCTACGCTACTACTGACCAAAAGCGGGGCGCATTAAAGAGTGAGGCCGATGATGCTGGTTGGGAAACCTTTGTAATTCCTGATGGTGTTGGTGGTCGTTATTCTGTTCTGAGTGCCGTTGGTTTGTTGCCAATCGCAGCTTCTGGTGCTGATATTGATAAGCTGATGGAAGGTGCGGCAGATGCTGAACACACGTATGTTGATCCTGACTTAACCAAGAACGAAGCGTACCAATATGCAGCTTACCGGAATATCCTTTATCGGAAGGGTTACGAAACCGAATTGCTTGAAAATTATGAACCGAACATGACCATGTTTGCGGAATGGTGGAAGCAATTAGCTGGTGAATCCGAAGGGAAGGACCAAAAGGGGATTTACCCATCTAGTGCCAACTTCACGACGGATCTTCACTCACTTGGTCAATACATCCAAGAAGGTCGCCGCTTCTTAATGGAAACGGTCGTTAAGTTGGACCAACCAAACCATGATCTGACTATTCCAGAGGCGAAGAGTAACTTAGACGGTCTTGAATATTTACAAGGTAAGAATATGGACTGGGTGAACACCAAGGCCTATGAAGCGGTTGTGGCGGCCCACACGACTGGTGGAGTTCCTGTTATGACAGTGCACATTGACAAGGAAGATGAATACACCCTGGGTTACCTGATTTACTTCTTTGAAGTTGCAATTGCCATTTCTGGTTACTTGAATGGTATCAATCCATTTAATCAACCAGGGGTTGAAGCTTACAAGACAAATATGTTTGGTTTGTTAGGTAAGCCAGGCTATGAAGAAATTGGTGACCAACTCCGTAAAGAAATGGCAGATAACCAATAATATTGACGTGTTTTAAAAGATCCCCAATCGAGATGGTTCGGTGAGGATCTTTTTTGTTAAACGCTTGCCATTTTAAATAAAAACTGGGATAATGTTTCTGAAAACGATTTCAAAAAATGAGGTGGATACAATGTTATTAGGGAGTATTGAAGGCGGCGGTACCAAGTTTGTATGTGCAGTCGGAAATGAGGATTATCAGATTAAGGATATGACGGTGTTCCCGACAACCACGCCAGCTGAAACGTTGCAAAAAGCAATTGATTATTTTAAAAAATTTCCTGAATTACAATCACTTTCAGTGGCATCATTTGGACCGATCGAGATTCGGCGTAATTCGCCTAAATATGGCTATATCACCGATACACCAAAGAAGGGGTGGAGTAATACGGATGTTGTCGGTAAACTCCAACAGGCGCTTAATATTCCAGTGTTCTGGACGACGGATGTTAATGGCTCCGCATATGGTGAATATGTCTTGTCGACACTCTTTAACCAACGGTTAGATTCGTTAGTTTATTACACGATTGGAACTGGTGTTGGTGCTGGAGCAGTTGTGGATGGTAAGTTTATTGGCACGATGGGGCACCCGGAAATGGGGCATATTCGTTTGAAACGGCATCCGGACGACTTAGACTTTAAGGGAATCTGTCCGTTCCACGGTGACTGTTTGGAAGGGCTTGTTTCCGGACCAACATTTGATGCGCGGCTTGGTAAGAGTGGTCGAGTGGTGCCGTTGACGGATCACGTTTGGGATATTATGGCTTATTATGTTGCCGAAGCGGCTTTGAACACCACCTTAATGATGCGTCCAGATAAAATTATTTTTGGTGGGGGAGTAACTAGCGAAGAATTCTTAAAGAAGGTTCGGCGTGAGTTTGCTAAGTTAATGAATGGCTATGTTGATTGCGGATCATTGGAAGACTACATAACGATGCCGCTAGCTAAGAATAATAGTTCGGCCACGATTGGTAACTTTGCCTTGGCCCTCAAGAACTTAGAGAGTTAGTGAGGTTTGTTATGGTATGGCATGGCTTTGTTGGTGAGTTAATTGGTACGCTAATTTTAATTACCATTGGTTGCGGAGTAGGTGCGGGGCTGAACTTAAACCGCACTTTCAGTAGTCAGCAGAAAGATTGGTTTTACGTTGCCTTTGCTTGGGGCCTAGCAGTGACAATGGGGGTATATGCTGCCGGTTCATTAGGTTCGCTGGGACATTTGAACCCAGCAGTTACCATTGCTTTTGCTATTAACCACACCTTTCCTTGGCGACAGGTAGTCCCCTATATTTTAGGCCAATTTATTGGGGCCTTTTTAGGGGCGGTTCTGGTGATTATCCAGTTTTGGGTACATTTCCAAGCAACGCCAGAGAAGAAACAAAATACCGTTGGCATTTTTGCTACAGTTCCAGCGATTAAGTCCGGTTGGGCAAACTTATTAAGTGAAGTGATTGCCACCTTTATGTTTATGCTGGTTTTAATTAATTTGGGTAATTTTACGTTAGGCTTGAAACCACTAATTGTTGGATTATCGATTTTTGCCATTGGTGCTGGATTGGGGACGACGACCGGGTTTGCCTTGAATCCAGCTCGAGATTGGGGGCCGCGCTTAGCTTACACGATCTTGCCAGTGCCACATAAAACAAGCAGTCAATGGTGGTACGCTTGGGTACCAATGGTTGGCCCGCTGTTAGGGGCAATTTTTGCAACGCTTGTTGAAGAGATGGTTAAGTGAAAAGAAATTTGAAATCTGCGATTGAGCGGGTACGAATCCGGTTGATTGTGTGGTGTGTTTTAGCGATTGTTTTAGAAATAATTACGGTTATATCGCCACTGCCGTTTGTACAAATAATTGCATGGTTGGCAACGGCCTATTGTGCAGTTCTCCTAGTAATACTGTTTGTTTTAATACTAATGCAATGGCGTCAGTAGTCAAAAGCCGTTCAAAGAACTTGAGGTTGATGGTTCTTTGAACGGCTTCTTCTGTTATGAATTTTGTTGATTATCTTGACTTGGTTTAGTTGGCTTTTTGGTGTAAATATTTTTAACTGCTTGAACGTCAGCCGGTTGAATGGTAAAGGATGAACCAGATGGTTGCATTACAGACTGGTTATTGTTATGGCTAAGGCCAATTGCATGACCTAGTTCGTGTTCAGCCGTATTAACGATCCGCTCGTGATTGTAGCCATATTCAGGATTCAATAAGTAGGCTTTATTGAGATAAATATGACCGTCGGTGAAGTATCCGGAAACGGTATTCTGGTTCATTTCTGCCAGCCCAGCTGCTTGATCATTACTGTTATTAGATGTACTTGCTACTAAGTCAGCTTGCTTACGATCATGGACAACTTTAAAGTGAAAGGCACCAGTGTTGTTCCAAGCGTTGACGGCATCAATCATGGCTTGCTGTAAAGTGGCATTATTCATAGCGATATAAATGGTCGCAGAACGGCTGGTCCACCGGCCGTTGATATTATCAGTTTGACTATTGACGGTTGATTCCTGGTGAGCAGCTTTTTGGTTACTGACGTCATGACTATTCTTGCCATTTAACTCGTTACCGAATTCTTGAACGGAGGTCTTTAAATAAGTAATACCATTGTCGGTTTGACGCTGAAATTGGTGGTTGTTTGTGTAAAACCACATTAACCCACCAAATAAACCAAGGTACAGGATCAGTGTGATTAACGTGTTGCGAAATTTAATAGGATCACATCCTAACGAAAGTAGTGTAAATAAAATACCCCACAGGGCGTGGGGCGTCAATTAGCTGTTGCTAGATTTAATAATTACTTATTATTAGTGAGGGTATTGTTGATTAAATTCGTAAACCAGTTCCGGCTCTTGACTAATCCGGACGTTTTTATTGATCGAATTCATCTGGTCCATATCTTGATCAGTCAATGCAAAGTCATAAATATCGGCATTTTCTTTGATCCGACTAGCATGAGCCGATTTTGGAATGAATGATAGACCATTTTGAAAGTGCCATCGCAATATAATCTGAGCAGGTGTTTTACCATACTTTTGAGCTAATTCTTGAATGACTGGTTCTTCAAAAATCCGTCCACGACCCAACGGTGCCCAGGCTTGAGTCACGATATGGTGTTGGTTATTAAAATCAACCATTGGTTTTTCAGAAAGCCATGGGTGACATTCTAATTGATCAACCACTGGCATTTCGTTTGCTTGGGTAGCAAGATATTGGAGATGTACCATTCCGTAGTTGCTGACTCCAATGGACTTGGTTAGGCCATCCTTCTTCATATCTTCAAAGGCCTGCCAAGTTTCAAAGAAAGAACCATTAATGGGCCAGTGGATTAATAGTAAGTTAACGTAATCTAGTTGTAATTTCTTTAGTGATTCCTTAACTGAATCAATTGCCTTTTGATAACCTTGGTTGCTTTCGGCAACTTTAGTTGTGATGAAGTAATCATCACGATTAACGTTGAGTGACTTTAGTGCCTTACCGAGTTCAGCTTCATTCCCATACATTTGTGCGGTATCGAAGAGGCGGTAACCATCGTCATAAGCACTTTGAATAGTTTGGGTGAAGACAGTTGGGTCGGTTAGTTTATAGACCCCAAAGCCTTGTTGGGGCATCTTTTGACCATCGGCAAGGGTCATCCAGTTGTCTTGAATGGTTGTCATTAGAAATTCCTTCTTTCTTAGGTTAATTCTACCATTTTGTCCAGATAAATAAAAAGCTCTCATTTTAGGTGAGAAGCCTAAATGAGAGTATAAAAAATCACCCGCATGGGGACAACAACCCCTTGATATATCAACGTTTATCGCCGTTTTTGTCGTGAGTTTGTCGTCAGAATTAAAGTTCGGCTAATTTATCAATAATGACATTATCGTTTTTGGCTTTGTATTCATCAATCAAATATGAATAGGTGTTTAGTGTTACCGTAATGTTGGAGTGTCCTAGTCGTTTACTGATTGCGTAAATATCCACACCTTTACCAAGTAAGTAGGCAACATGAACATGGCGCAATGAGTGAAAGTGAAACCCTTGTTTTTGAATACCTGCATCGTTCATAATAGAACGTAAGCATTTATTTAAGGCGTTACTGGTTGGAATCGTACCGAAACCATTCCGAAACACCATGACACTATGATTGGCTTTTAATTCTGCTAAAGTTTTCAGCAATTGACGATTAACCTTGATGGTTCGATTGCTGGATATGGTTTTAGTGGACTTAAAAGCCTTTTTCTTTTCGTCCCATGATTTGTTGATGGTAATAGTACCGTGTAAATAGTCAACATCTTTCCATGTTAAAGCCTGTATTTCCGCTTTACGCATTCCTGTATAAATTGCTGTTAGTATCATGTAACGGCTGGTATTGAAATGATTTAATTGACTATTTACCGCATTCTTTAGCCTAATCAATTCCTCGTTAGTCAGATACTCAACTTTCAGTTTCTTGTTGCGGTTATAGGTAACCACCACGTTATGCGTGAAGTCTTTGGTAATAATATCATCATCAATCGCATAACTTACGGCTGAACGTACCGCACCATTCAATTTACTAACGGTTTTGTAAGCATGGTTAGCACCGTACCAATTTATAAATGCTTGGTAGTCTGAACGCTTGACATCCGCTAACCGGGTGTCTTTGAAGTAATCGGTTAAAACATTCCGCATAATGCGGTATTGATTTTGGGCGGATGCACTGGTTGCCTTATTCTTTTTATAAAGGTCATACCAACGCCTAAAGTAATCAGCCAATGGAATATCTTTCAACTCAATATTTAAGCCGTTAAGCTGGTTTTCTAATGTTGTACTTGCCTCAATGGCTTCACGTTTGAGCTTAAACAGTCCCGCACTTTTGGCGTGCTGTTTGCCGTTCTTATCGTAATAAGTAGCGTAGCCATAATATCCCTTGCTTGCTTTTCTTGTATAACTCATTTTTAATCATTCCTTTACATTCGCACAGCTTGCCGGCTTGGTGATATGTATTTGAATGATATGGGGTCAGAATTGACCCATAAGAGCTTTTAAAATAGTTGGTAGGTAATTAATCGAAACATGGTTAAAACGTCATACAAGGGGAAAGCAACTAATTACCATTGGCGATTTTGATCATAGTCTGGGAAATTATCGTTCCCATTGTCCCAAGCATTGTCACGAGCAGAAACCCAATTTTTAAAGTTTTGAGTTTCATTACCGTTTGCGTCTTCGATACCTTTTCTCACATTTTCATCATGTTGCATTTGAGCTGTTTGTGATTGAATGTTAGGAGTATCGGGATGATCGTGCAAATAGGCGTTAAAACTGGGATAGCCTTTATATGGTTTATCCCATGTACTTGCATCAAATGGATCGGCTTGATCACCGCTGTTATTTTGCTGTTGGTTCTGCTGATTAGACGCACTCGCAGCGGATGAACTGTTGGAATGTTTACTTTTGTTAACCTTTTTCTTTGAACGTTTAACTTTCTTGTGATGCTTTTTAACCACCTTTGAGCTAGTTTGCTTTGAGGTGGTGTTTTTCTTTTGGCTAGGATTACCGCAAGCGGTCAATGACAGACCAGCGAGAGCAACCGCACAGATTAAACTAATCTTTTTCATTAATTACTTTCTCCAAAATCATTTAGTTTCAAAATATTTTTTAATAAATTTATAACATTCTGCTATCCTGCTTATAGTTATAAATTTTTCCGGGAACTGTTTTCTTTTTAATCTTTTTATACGGTTCATCTAAGATTTCGGATAAAGCCCTATCTAATATTTTTTTGTCCTCTTTCGCTGAACTATGCCCGATGATTGCGTTTATATAAATTGAGTAGTAGAGTTCTAACGCATTCACCATGCTTTGAATTTGTTCAGGATTATCAGCTTTTTCAAGTATTAAATCATAATATGGCCCCTTAACTGGATGATTATTTTTCATCATATAATCAGGGTTGATCTTGGAAAACGCCGTATCTAAAACCTTAAAATTATCAATGGCTGATTTGATGGAATTATTGTGTAATTCAACTATGAGTGATGCAGTAGTGTTATTAATCGGTATTTTGTTAGTATCCACTTTGTATTTTTCTAATTCTTTCCAAACATCTTTATCACTTTTATAATTATTGATTCCTTGAAGATAAGGAACAGACACATCCAAGTAATTAGCCATTTTCACCCATGATGCTAATGGTGGTTCACGTAACGCTTTTTCATAGTATGCAATTGCTTGTTCTGAAACTCCTAATAAATTTGCTAAGTCTTTTTGAGTCTTATGTTTTGATAATCGAACTGTTTTGATTCGATTATTATTCATAGGCTCTTTTTTATTTTTTGACATAATTTTCGCCACTCTTTCATCAAACAATAATAAGTCTTTTTAATAATCTAATCAACAAATGGTTGGCCTAACTATTTGTTGGGTGTATTTTATTAGTTGTAGGCCAACAAAATGTTGGCAGTATTTTTGAAATCGAACCCAACATTTTGTTGGCAAATTAAGGTGGTGAACTAAATGGAACTTACTAACCAGCAAGTAACGGCAATTAAGCGCAAACGTGGAGAACTGAATTTATCCACCGTAGCGCTTGGTCGTCAGCTTGGTTTAAGTCGGTGGACGCTGGATAACATTTTCAAGCATAACCACCGCAAAGTTACACCAGCAACTTATAAGAAATTAAGCGACTGGTTAATTAGTGAGTATGCAATGGCTGACCAGAAAGAAAGTCAGTTAGTCGCAACTCAAGACAAATAAAAAACATCCGCTGAACGGATGCAAGGACAATTTAGGAGGAATTATATTATGCAAAGTGTACAAATGAATTTGAAAGATGAATTACGTATTGAAAACAGTTTTTACAGTTTGAGTGAAGATGAGGGGTATTTAACTTTGAACCATGTTGAAGATGCAAGCGACAAGATACCTTTGATTGCTGAAATTATTAAAGATGATGGTACATCAATTCCATTAAAGCCTTACGACACCATCGTAGACGGATACGGTAACACTTACATGTTAATTGATGGAGTTAATGATACACAGCTAGTGGACAAGACTTCACTTTATACAGACGAATTTAAAAAGGCACTAGGAATGAGGAACTAACATGATGCGAGGTAATGCCTATGAATGATTTAGTTTTTATTGGCTCCGTGAACAACGAGCCATATACCACAGATAAGATTATTTCAGATTACAGCGGTAATCAGTTAAAGGTTGTAAAAAATCTAATTCGCAATCATAAGAATGATTTAACAGAATTAGGGGTTTTGCATTTTGAAAATGCTAAACCTATCAAAGGTTCTAAAGGTGGACGACCAATTAAGACATACCGTTTAAACGAAATGCAAGCGACTTTATTAATGACCTATCTTGATAACACTGACCAAGTTAGAGAATTTAAGAAACGACTGGTCAAGGCTTTCTTTCAAATGAGAGATGAGAAGCTAAAACAAGTTAGAAATAGAGTTATTGGTATTCCACAACGGCGCACCCTTACGGATGCTATTCAGCAATGGGAGCATGGCAACAGTTGGAGCTACAAGACCGTTACTGATTTACTGCTAAAACAAGTTACTGGTATGAATGCAAAACAGCTTAAAGCGTCCAGACATGTAAAAAATGCAATGGACGGCTTAACAACCATTGAACAAGCAAAGTACCAGCAACTAGAAAATATTGTCACGGGTTTTATTGGATTAAATAAGACTTATGACCAGATTAAGGGAATTTTGTTATTAACAAGTGAGGTGGTTTAAATGGACGTTAGCGTACAGATACCAGATCACGTATTAGCGGATGCGATTAATGAGAAACTAGCAACTTTCAAGCCCGTTGACCCGTTTCCCGAAGTAATGGACAAGGGCACCACAGCCAAGTTTCTACATTGTAGCCGGGTAACACTAGACCACTGGATTAAAGACAATGGTTTACCAGTTGCCAAAATTGGCAACAATTACCGGTTCGTAAAAGCTGATTTGATTAGTTGGGTTCAATCACATAGTAAATAGTTTAAGTCACAGCTTGCCGGCGTGGAGGTATGAAAATGCTAACTCAAATTACTAACCAAATTAGTTACTTACTAGAAACAGAATTATCCAAGACCAGTGGTTTATTGATATTCAGTTTTCTAGCCTATGTTGTTTATTGCTTAACGGGGTGGTTTGGTCTAGCGCCCCTAATTAGTTATGAATTATTGATGTATTGGCGTACATGTTAGGAGTGAAGAAAATGGATAAAGAATTACACAGCGCTTTGCTGAATGAATTAACCGACAATATCGAAGTTTTAAAGGGTCATGGCACTGTAACAATGGATAATCACGTTATGAGTAGTAACGAATTAATCAATGAAAGCATTCATTTATTACAGCAATTAAAGAAAGTGACGGGTAATGAAAATAAAACCGATTGAAATTAATATCCACATGGATAACGGGAATTGGTACCGTACTGTAATGGACGGAGTAACCAGCGTTGAAGAAATTCGCAAAATCATTTTTGACCAGCCGGAGTTTATGTTTTTAATGCGGGGTGCAGATTACCCGGCAATCATCCGCACGGATGCTATTTCATCAATTGAGGTGTTGTCTAATGAAATTCAATAAAGCAGAACAGCAGTTAATTAATTTAATTCCAAAAGGAAATGAACGCACCGTGTCGCTTGCTGACCTAGCAAGATTAACCGATACGGACAGCCGAAAATTGCGGGCGTTAATTTTCCACTTGGTTACAGTGCACCACATACCAATTGCGGGCGTACATGGAACGCAAAGCGGTTATTTTATCGTAACCAATGAACAGGAACGCAACCAAGCATTACAACCGCTGGTGTCGCAAGTATCGGAACTGCAAAAACGTATCCAAGCAATTACTGATACAGAACTAAAAAAGCCCGTTAATGCTGACTAACTACCACATCCGAAAGCATTAAACGGGTTGAGAATAAGGCGGGTTAAATAATAACTCGCTTTATTCATATTAACAGAATTATGAATAAAAAGAGGTATCAACCATGAAAAACATTAAAACAATTTTTGCAGACGATCATAAAGGAAATAAAGCCATTATTTTAGTGCAAGGTCATTTTACCCCTGAAATGTTAGAAAATTCAGGAGTAATAGAAGGTTCGGCAATCACGGAATTACAAGATAAAATGGCGGATGTGTTGAAACATTCAACGGTAGAAGTAATTAAGGATTAGACGAATGAATAAAGCCGATTACGCTATTCAGTACGCCAAAAAGGGGCTATATGTAATTCCGTTGCGGGAAAACTCAAAAATCCCGACTATGAAGCATAAAGACCAACCAGCGCTACCGATTAAGCGACTATACAATATCTTTAATTCACACCCGGAATTAAATATTGGCATTAAAACCGTTGATTTATTTGTGATTGATGTAGACAGTCCCGAGCATGGCAACCATAACAATAACGGGTTTAAGTCGTTGCAAGATATACCAGCCGATTTATTACCGCCAACCTTAGTTGGTACCAGTCCATCCGGTGGACGGCACTATTTTTACTTAAAGCGCAATGGTGAACCTTCACACAGTGTTATTAATTGGCGTGCGGGCGTGGATGTGGTCGCTGGTCGGAATAACTTAGTCGTGGTTCCACCGTCAACCAAAAACGGCGGTCGCTATGCGTGGTTAAATCCAAACCAGCCGATTGCATCCGCACCAGCGAAGTTAATTGATTTAATTAAACAGCAAACCAGCGATTTTATTAAGACGGATTATACGCACACCAACGGTAAACACTGGACGGGTACATTATTGGATGAAATTGTACAGGGTGCACCAGAGGGACGGCGGAACGATTATTTAACCAGACTGACGGGAAAACTGTTCATCACGGGGGCGGATGGTGAAACAGTGTACGAATTATTACAGGTTGCGAATAACCACAGCCAACCGCCGTTAGGTATGAACGAAGTTAATACGATATTTAACAGCATTTTAGAAAGAGAGGTTGTCAAACGTGAAAGAAGCCGTTAAACCAGACTACAAAAATATGGAAAGACTAAGAAAGCTCAACGAACAGGCGGAGAAACAAAACAAAATGAAATTGCCTAAATGGGCATGGTCACCAGACGGCATCAAGGTTAAAACTAAACCAGAGTCTTTAGGTAGTGTCATTCTAAAAGAAAATCATTGCTTGTATATTCAGAATAAAGATAAATATGCTTTGTACCAATATGAAACAGAAAAAGGCTATTGGCAATTAATCGGTGAACAAGCCATTAAATACTTGATCACCAGCAAATTAAAATCAGTTGGCGCATGGACAGTACGCACTAGCAGCGACACTTTTAAATTCATTAAAGACAGTATTGAAATTAAGTCACCACTGCACACCATTAATAAAATTAACCCCCGTTATTTTAATTTTAAAAATGGGGTCTATGATTTTAAAACCAACCAATTATTACCACATTCACCAGATTATTATTTTACCAGTTGCACCGATTACGCCTTGAATTTAAACGATGATGAGACACCAGAAACCAACTCATGGTTACAT
This sequence comes from Limosilactobacillus sp. C0001E2, assembly GCF_056590915.1. Classification (NCBI taxonomy): domain Bacteria; kingdom Bacillati; phylum Bacillota; class Bacilli; order Lactobacillales; family Lactobacillaceae; genus Limosilactobacillus; species Limosilactobacillus sp. C0001E2. The sequence goes on from NZ_JBWPXC010000003.1 coordinate 176,031, forward strand.
TATTCACTTGGTAACGCTCAAAAATTGGTTATGGAATACATCGGCTATGCTTTCTATCGGTCGTATGAACCAATACAAGGTTTTCTAATCTTACATGGCGCCGGTGGTGATGGTAAAACCACGTTTATTAATTATGTAAATAGTTTGTTTGACCATAACGACGTTTCTAGCGTTTCATTAACTGACCTTGCCAAAGCTGATAATAACTTTGATTTATCAGAATTATACTTAAAAACCTTAAACAGTTATCCAGATATATCTAAGTCAATTATTCAGGACACCGCACAGATTAAAGCATTAACCGGGAATGACTTAATTGACGCACGGGTTAAAAATAAACCGCGTTTACATAACCGATTCTTTGCTAAGTTATTGTTTGGTGCGAATGCGCTACCAGATTTTAAAGATACGTCGGAGGGTTTTTCCCGGCGGATTAATTTAGCTAATTGGCAAAAGATCAGTAATTTCAATCGTGATTTTGATACCAAGAAAATTCAAGCAGAACGGGGCACCTTTGTTTACCAGTGTATCCAGTTAGCAAAACAAGCCATGCAACGAGGGTATTTTTCTAACACGGATGAAACCACCGAGTTGCGTAAGAATTGGGTTAAAGCCAATGATCACGTCCAAGAGTTTATTGAAGAATACTGTATCACTGGAGAAGACTATCAAGAAAAGAAAATCTATTTATATAGTGGTTATCGGTCATTCTGTTTTGAGAATGGCTATAAGGCGTTAAGTAATCAAAAGTTTAAACAGGAACTAGCCAACAAGGGCTATTTTGAAAAGAATGCGTATATTGATGGGGTTCGTACCCGTTCATATATTGGCATTCGATTAAAACCAAGCATCGATGTTACTAATAATGATAAAGTTACCAGATTAAAATAGTGGAACGGTTTTAAACCAGTGGTACAACTTTGGAACGGGTTTAGTACAGATTTATGAAGCCCTAAATACTGCTATATCAACGAATGGTACAACTAGTACAATTATTTTTAATAAAGATAATAAAAAACATATATATGGTGGTATGCGTGTATATATGTACGGTATATATTAATCGAAAAAATTGTCCTTTTTGTTCCAAATGCTGTTATACCAACGGTTACAGGCAAAAAAAGTTGTGCCAAAGTTGTACCATAGCACAAAAAATTGTCCAGTAATTAGAAAGAGGATAAATGAGCATTGGTTAAATATAAACTTTTACTAGAAAAGTATGATAATAAACCGCCTTATTGGAATGAACTTCAATATCAGGCGAACCCCATTGGCATTCTTAAAATTGTCAAAAGCAAAACAGCGAAAACTTGTGGAATATTGTAAAAGGAATTTCACACACCGAAAAACGCCTAACTACCATTGTTTAACCATTGTTGGGTAATTGTTTAACGATTGTTTAGGCAGGTTAGATAAGATTAGAAAAGATAAGACTAGGTTAGGTAATGCAAGGCAAGGCGATGTAATGACAGGCGAGGCGAGAAGATGCCAGAAAATGGCAAAAAATCCATTTTTGCGTGCAAGTTAGTGTTAACCAAAGTCACAGTCGCAACTCAGGACAAATAAAAAGCATCCGTTTATCGGATGCAGAGAGAGAACAGGAACAACAAATAAAGACGATTTTTATAAATCGAGTTTTCAATAATCCACTTTACATGCTGACAGTCAAATGACAGTCAAGTGACGGTCAAGTGACCGTCAAGTGACCGTCAACCGGTACCCCCAATATAATATAAGTAAATATAAGATAATATAAATACAATATAAATAAAGATAAAATCAATTCAACTCAAATCAAATCAAAAAAATATAGTTTAAGAAAGGACTAAGGAAAGAGAAGTGTGAGGAGAAAACCCAAAATTGCCGTTGAGAAAGTGCAAGGCAAAGTAGCAAGCAAAGTAACATGTAACCTTGTGGATACCTTTATAACAGTCTTTTAACCTACTTAATATTTTTAATAGGGGTATTGAGTGGAGCAAAAGGTGGAGTAGGTAGTTGAGGAGTTCATGGAGTAAAGAGTGGAGAAGATAGTGGACTAAGGGACGTTGAAACATCAATCAGCGCCCCTTATTGCTTATCTGACAGTATTTGTCTATGTACACTATCTTGTAAACCAACATGACAACTAACATGTAAACCACCTTGTAAACTATGTTGGTACTGTTTAGTACCATCGTTAGGTACAGAGGCATATACAGCATTAACTACACTGTTAAGTACACTGATAACACCACTAATAAGCACACAGTTATCACTACTGACATCCGTAACCCTTGATGTTATGCAATCGGACAAGTTGTCCTAATTGAGTTGACCGAAGTGATAAATGCACGATATAGCTGTTTAGATAGCTGGATATAGCTGATGCATAGTTGCATCACATTACTACAACTGTCAACGGTAAGTAGTAGCAGAGATAGTAGCGGAGATGTTTCACGTCATTGTTTCACACAAGGACGGATGCCTAACGATCATAGCCAACAGAAAACACTATTACGTTTTTTACCCTGCTAATTCTTAAGTTTTGCCTTGCTATGAAGCGAGTATCAGTGAACTAATATAATTAATCATTTAACCATTAGAATTGGTCAGAGAGCCTTAAAATGAGAATTAGAACATAATAAAAAGCCCCTTATCTTGTTGTCAGCAACGGGCGTAGTTAAATTGTAATCATGTTTAAGTTTGTCAGCAGTTAATAAGGGCGGTAAGGGCGCATCATAAAAAAAGATGACAATTCAGACACCCTAAAAAAGAATTCAGGCAGTTCATACACCCTAAAAAAAGAGAGGTAATAAAATGACAATTCTAAATAGTTTCGACGATTGGATGTTTTACCGCTTAATTGCTAACGCCTTTCATATCACACTAGACCAAGCCTATTGGCGTACCAACATAGCAATGCTGATCATTGTAGTTTTGACGGTAATGGGTTATGTATTGGTGGAATATAAACACTAAGTCCATCCGCTTGAGGCATGGCTACACCGACAAATGCTGATGTGATGAAAAGAGCGTTGTATCAGTGTTGATCATTTGTAATTAAAGGAACATTAGGCGGAAAAGGTGAAGTATTTTGTGAGGTGGAAATGATAAGTACAAACATGGTTATAATTTAGTTTTTGGTTTGCTGCTAGGGGTACTTATTCAATCCATTTTTTCGCAGTTCAAAAGATAGTTAAAAGAACTAGGCTGGTTAGTTGACCTAACTCTTTAATTAATAGTTTAAATAAGTTTGGAGGGATCGCATGGGCTGGTATAAAGGGCGGTATGTAATGAACCATCGGACTTTATCGCAATGGTTCGATGCAAGCCGACACAAGAAAGATAATTATTTCAGAATTCGGAACCGTGACCAAGCGGATGAGAGTGTAGTTAAGTTTGTTTATAGTCCGAATGTGATTAAAAATCGGCGGTTATATGCACCATGCGCAACGGTATATAAGCATTATTTAGATTATTGTGACCAGCAGGGAATCACACCATTAGGCAACCGTCCATTCAAAAAGAACATGCAACTACTCGGGTTTGTCTACCAGAAACATCATCGGTTCTATGCTGGTTACTATCAGAATAAAGTAACCACCGCATATAAGAACATTGGTATTAGGTCACAAACTAAGAACAAATAAAACTGTTCCGTACCTTGTCCAATTCTGAAATGCTGATATAACAGTGATCTGGCTAAAATAACGTACACAAAATTGCACATTATCGGGGATGTTTGTAGTTAAAAGAATGTTGTTAATTGTTGTTAAAAATGGGGGGATGTTAGTAATGCTGTTATTCTTTGATGATCAATTTTTACCGTATGCAGTCGGTATTTTATGGGTGCTATTAGTGGTAATTTATCTAGTGCATAATTTCCGATAAAACAACCTCACAAAACCTGTATTTAATTTTCTACTAGTAGTTAAATGCAATTGCGTTTGTCTGGTTACCTATGATTGTTGATGCATCAGCATTAAGCGGATGAATGAAGCGCAATTTAGAGCAATAATAGAGGCTTTTTAAGCTGGTATTTTTTCCGTTGAAAAATGTTGACATTTCTAAACAATCGTAGTTAAAAAGCCGTTGGTCAATTGCTGACTAACGGCTTAATTGTTGCGTTGTGTTATATGTATGATAGCTATAAAATGTAATCAGGTTGGCGGTAGGAAGTCATGAGCCTACCAAGAACCAAGATAGTCTACAAAACATTAAACTGCGTCAGCGTCTACATCAATCCGAGTAGACAGGGGCGCGACGTAATATGTTTAGTTTTTGTTTCTACTCAATTAGTGGAGAGCTGTTATTGTGAACATAACAATCATGCTTACTATTTCTAACGGTAAGCTGTTTGCTACTGTATTAATTACGGTAGTTTATGTTGTGTTTATGGTAATAAAAAAACGCCCTAAGTAGGACGTTTCTCACTAACTGAGTAGACTATCGGGCGTTAGGTGCTGACATCACCTAACGCCTTTTACATATATAATTATATCAGAAATCTATCACTACACAAGATATATTTAAACATCATAGAACACGAAAAGAGGGTTAAACATGGTTAGTCAGGCACAAATGAACGCTACTAGACGTTATGAGAAACGACACCCCGAAAAGAACCGCCTGTATCAGTATCGGTCAAATGCTAGAACATTCATCCGCAAATACGCAAGCATTGATGATTTAGACGCACTAATTGCCTTTGCACAGGAACAGAAAATAATCAACGGTAATTATCTAATGGCGGATGGTTGCCGTTTTAATTTACCCCGCCCCCCGTATCTGCTGACAGCAAGAGCGCACACATTGCCGTTAGCTTGCACACAAGCCCTAGTTTGAAAAATTTTAGGGTAGGGGGGTAATGTTAAGAATTACTAGGGTAATAACATTCGTGATTCTTGAATTAATAAATTAACGACTGTTTATTAGTCCAATAATTGCCGATTTTGCACCCATAATAAAAAAGAGTTCCGTATCATTTAGATACAGAACTCAAAAAATCACCACAACGGCGACTTCCCTAAATACCAATCGAAATTTATTATAACAAAAAAGCCGTCAAAATGGACGACTTCCGCAATAATATCAGCATTTCCATTGTAACGATAAAATAAAAAACAGCACAAGTCTAGTTGACCTATGCCGTTCAGTATCGAGAATATCCCGAATGAAACCTTAATTCATATTATACGGGGTAACAGCATGGATAGTAAAACCATCATCCGCAACTTGCGGGGCTTTTTTAAAATTGATTATCGTGGTATCTATTTACGATCTGGAGTATGGGCGAAACGTGAAATTAAAAACCGTAGGGCGGAAAGTAAGCAATGTTTGAAGTGCTTTTTAGCGATTGAACAGGCAGTAGGCGGATGCACAAAAGAACATCAAAAGATCATTGAGTATCGTTATTTAGAGCAGTTACAAGGGAAGCAAGTAATCAAGATGTTGGATATTAGCAAGTCGCAATATTATGTACACGAACGGGAAGCATTGCTAGAGTTTGGTAGCCAATTGAAACAAGTTTATCCCGCCTTGTATGAGGCAATCATGGAGCAGAATTACTAGATTTTGTCGTTAAACTCTACAAAATAAAAAATGCTACCCTTTGAAAAGGTAGCAGCCAAGCCGACAAGAAGCATTTATTTTTTGTCGTGAGTTTGTCGTGAACTTTGTAAAAAATGGTGTTTAATAGCGTTTAGTGAAAAATAAAAATGCTGATATATCAACGTTTTAAACACCATTGATAATCAGCAAACAATAAAAAAATCACCCGCACGGGGATCGAACCCGTAACTCCGCCTTGAGAGGGCGACGTCTTAACCAATTTGACCAGCGGGCAATAAGCAATATTACTTAATTAGTATACTAAACAAACTAATTTGCGTCAATGGTTACTCGAAGGAGAGTTCAATTAAATAGGCATGTTGTTTGCTAACGTGACCAGTTGTAATCCAGACATCATGGAAGCCCGGATTATCCTGATCGGTCATATCGTAATAATAATCAAGTAAATCACCGTTCTTAGCCACAAAGTCGGGAGAAAGGCGGTTAACCATCAGCTTATGTTCTGGAAAATAGAAATCACTGTCTGAAACCTTCAACTTATCATCGACAGTAATAGCCACTGCATTTGAATATTGAGGGACAGTTGCAATTACTAATTCTGGATGATGGTAAATCTTGGATAAGACGTAATAAAGAGCGTCAGAATTACTTGCCATCGCTATTGCTCCTTTCGATAACAATTTATTTCATTCTAACAAACTTTACTAATTTAGGTTACCGATTTATTAAAAAATCTTGCGTATCGACGATAAGTTTTGTATAATTACCTTGTTCTAATTTATTGGGTATTCGCCAAACTGGTAAGGCAGCGGACTCTGAATCCGTAATCTACTGGTTCGAGACCAGTATACCCAACTAATAATTAAAAGTGAGTGTCATTAATTTGGCACTCACTTTTTCTTTACTATTTCTTAAAAAATGGATAATTCCCATTGCGATCAGGGGTAGCGAGGTTCTTCCCTTAATGTTTTTACAAATAATTTAAAAATGTTTCAAAAACATTACATGTGCGTTACAATATAAATGTAATCAATTAATAAAGTAACTTAAAAAATCTGTTGAGGGGGTTACGATTATGAAAAGCGCACAACAAAAAGTATTGACGGGGACAGTTCTATTGATGTCAGCATTCTTACTAGGAGGCTGCGCATCAACTAGCACAACCTCAACATCTAGTCACAAGCCGACTTCTGCAAAGGTTGTTAAGAAGAGTAATAAGACTAGCGAAAAGAGTGCTAAACAAAATTCAGCAAATAAGAATGTTGCATTTGTTGCTACCCCAGCTACTAATAATTCAAGTTCTAACTCAACGGCGACAGCAGCTAGTTCATCCGTTAGTCGACAAGCAGCGACGACTGCAAGTTCTGCTGTTGCTAACCACCAAAAGAGTTCATCAACAGCAACGGCAAACCGTTCTGATGCGGATGTTTTGAACAGTTTTATCGCGGCTAGTGGTCTTCAACAACGTGAAGGAAATTACTACTTTGTTCAAAGCCAAGGTAATGGACAGTACCGGGTTGAAGTACGGAACACGGGAAAGAACCAAGACCAAAATGTTGCTAACTTGACTGGGCTATACAACTACAACGCCAATAATAATCAAGTTCAAAAGATGGACCCAATCACTGGTCAATTTAACTAATTGAATTAAATTTTTCCTAACTTCAAGGTAAAGGAGCGACTGATAAATTCGGTCGCTCCTTTTGTTATTAAAAATGTAAATTTAACATCGTCACAATACAGTAGGTTAAACCGCTGGCAATGACTGGACCAGCTGCGATTCCTTTGAAGAGTACAACACCCATAATGGTTCCGAATACGAGCGCCACGGTCACTTGTGGTGAGGACGAGAGTTGATTAACGCCCAACCGCGATAAAATCGCGACGGCAATTCCCATTGTAATTGCGATCCAACCTGCTGGTGTTCTAAAGACCCGCATTAAATCATGAAAAGTAATTTCACCCGTAGCAATTGGAATCAGAATTGCTACAGAAATGATTGTTACTCCCCAGTTAATCCCTTTACTTTGAATGACGGGGAGCCATTTTTGGGTAAAAGGGAGTGCTTTAATCAGCATGACAACCAAAGTCGCAATCACTAATGAACTATTCTTTCCCACCATTGCAATTATTAAAACGAGCGCGAGAAATAACCAAGTTTCCATATCAATCTCCTTAAATGTTTTTTACTATCATGCCATTTTCCCTTGTGTTTGTCATTAAAAAGAGTAAGATAGTAAATTATTAGGTACCTAATGATTAGGCGCCACAAAATATCGAAAGTAAAGGACAGTAAAATGGATGAAAAACACGTACTGTTCCACCAATTAATGAAAAACACCCGCGTGATTCACGAAATTGCCTTACGCAATCGTAAACACATTGGACATTTTCAAGGCGGTGGTCAGATCATTGCAGTTCTCGGTCAACACGGGAACCAATTTTATCAAAATGAGTTAGCCAAGCAGGTTCATGTCAGGCCGAGCTCGTTATCCCAAGTTTTGAGCCGTTTAGAGCAGGATCAGCTGATTACAAGAAAGCGCGATCCACAAGATCGACGCCAAATTGTTGTTAGCTTGAGTAAAAAAGGACAGGCAAAGAATCAAGAACTGGAAGCTGAACGTGAAGAGTTTGTCGATGCGCTACTCGACCGACTGAGCATTGATGATTGTAAAGAGTTAATTCGGATTGGCAGCCTTATGGTGTCAGGACTTCAGGATAAATATCAAAAGGATGGTGGAGAGTAAATGATTAAAATTGCTAAACGAAATTTAGAATGGTTACCAACCATGTTGGCCGTCCTATTTCTTTTTTTTCAAGTGGCAGCTGATTTGTATTTGCCGACCATTACCTCGGATTTAATTGATAAAGGGGTTTTGCAACGCGATATTCATTACATTTGGAATGAAGGCGGCAAGATGCTTTTGGTAGCTGCAATTGGGCTAGTTGCTGCTGGTTTGAACGTTTACTTTGCCTCAACGCAATCAATGAAGGTAGGGCAAAAGCTTCGGGAGCAGGTTTACCGGACGGTCTTAAAGTTTTCTAGTCAAGAAATGAGCAAGTTTGGTGATTCCTCACTCATTACCCGTTCAACTAACGACATTGTTCAAATTCAAAATGTAATGGTGCAAGTTTTACGGATGATGCTTCAATCACCGATTATGTTAGTCGCTGCTTGTGTCCTGGCATATTATCGGGAACCCCGTTTAACTAAGATTTTCTTAATTTCCTTACCAGTGTTGGCAATTGTTGTAATTGCCATCATGTACTTTGCCATCCTGCTATTTAAAAGCATTCAACAAAAAACTGACCGGATTAACCTTATTTTCCGGGAAGGCTTGACTGGCGTGCGGGTGATTCGGGCTTTTAACCAGGAAGCGCGTGAGCAAAATCGTTTTAAAGCTGCGAATGAGGATTATACCAAGACGGGAATTAAGGCTTACACACTAGTATCATTTCTCTTTCCGATCATGACGCTAGTGCTAAGCCTAACTAATATTGGGATTATTTGGCTAGGTGCTCATTTGATTGGTCAAATGAGTATGCAAGTTGGTAATCTGATTGCTTTTATGACTTATTCAACTCAAATCTTGATTAGCTTTATGATGCTTTCAATGGTCTTCGTATTTGTACCACGGGCCTCGGCATCTGCTAAGCGGGTTAATGAGGTGTTAGAACAACCACTTGTTATTGCCGACCCAGTTAAACCACAGACGTTTAGTGGTACGCCAACAGCTTCCTTAGCTTTTGATCATGTTGATTTTCGCTATACCGGAGCAGAACAATTGGCACTGTCTGATTTGAATTTTAATATTAAGGCCGGGCAGACGTTGGCCATTATCGGCGGAACTGGTTCAGGGAAGTCATCATTAGTCAATTTAATTCCTCGTTTGTTTGATATTGAAAGCGGACAAATTAAAGTGGATGGTTATCCAGTGAATAAGCTTTCGCAACATGACTTACATAAGTTAATCTCAATTACGCAACAAAAAGCCGTCCTCTTTACTGGAACGATTCGTTCCAACATGCAATTTGGGTTGCCAAACGCAACTGATGAACAAATTTGGCATGCGCTGGATATTGCTCAAGCAACTGATTTTGTTAAAGAAGCGGGTGGCTTGGATGCTGCGGTCGAACAAAACGGGGGGAATTTCTCCGGTGGGCAGCGGCAACGGCTCGCAATTGCCCGGACAATTATTAAACCAGCCTCAGTTTACATCTTTGATGATTCATTCTCCGCGCTTGATTTTAAGACGGATGCTCAGTTAAGAATGGCTCTCCATCAGGATGCGGAATTACAGAAGGCCGTGACCGTGATTGTTGCACAACGGATTTCGACGGTGGCCGATGCTGACTTAATTCTGGTTCTAGATGACGGTAAGGTGGTTGGTCAAGGAACTCACCAACAATTAGTTGCCGAAAATAAAACTTACCAGCAAATTCTGAATTCACAAATTCAAAAGGAGGCGCATCACCATGCATAATGGACCACAACGAGGTAAGCCGGCCAAGGCCACACATTTTTGGCCAACGACCAAACGTTTAATTTCATATTTAGGTCCGTGGAAATGGGGGGTTATTGTTTCGGTCATCATGGCCATCATTTCTGTAATTCTATCGATCATGGCACCAAAGATCTTGGGTGAAGCGACAACCACGATTTATGATGGGGTGGTCCGTGGTTACCAAGAAATGAAGGCGGGAATGAAGCTTCATTCGCTCCCTATTGATTATTCCAAGATTATGCGGATTGTGATTGTCGTTGTCTTGTTGTACGTTTTTTCAGGCCTATTCAGCTTTGTTCAACAAGTGATGATGACGCGGATCTCTCAACGGGTTGTTTATAATCTTCGTCAAGATTTGAAAGCCAAAATGGCGCGGGTGCCAATTAAATATTACGATACCCATTCTAATGGGGATATTATGAGTCGAATGGTGAATGATATGGATAATATCGCCGGGACCCTCCAACAAGGGATGATCCAAATTATTACCAGTACCATTACTTTTGTTGGTGTCCTTGCCCTGATGATTTCAATCAGTTGGAAACTGACGTTGGTGGCATTAGTTATCATTCCACTCAGTCTGTTAGTGGTTGGTTTTGTAGCCCCGACAGCACAAAAGCTGTTTGCTCGACAACAAGCTACTTTGGGTGAAATCAACGATCAAGTGGAAGAAACTTATGCGGGCCACACGATCGTCCGGGTTTTTAACCACGAACAAGATGAACAACAACAGTTTGCCAAGAAAAATCAGCAATATTATCAAGCTGCTTGGAAGGCGCAGTTCTTTTCGATTTTAATTTTTCCATGTATGAACTTTGTGAGAAATGTTGGTTACTTATTGGTGGCAGTTGTTGGGGCAATTCAGGTTGCTCATGGTCAAATTACCCTTGGTAACGTTCAGGCATTCCTCCAATATTCCAATCAATTTTCACAACCCATTACACAGATTGCGAACCTTTCCAGTACCATTCAACAGACAATTGCATCCGCAGAACGGATTTTTGAGGTGATTGATCAACCTGAAATGGATAATGAGCTCGCTACCACTCCCGCCAAATCTGGCGACCAATCAGCAATTGAGTTTGACCACGTCAAGTTTGCTTATCAACCGGATGAGCCTTTAATTAAGGACTTTAATTTATCTGCACCCCGGAATAAAATGGTGGCAATTGTTGGTCCTACTGGAGCAGGGAAGACAACGATTATTAATTTACTAGAACGTTTCTACGACGTTGATGGTGGTCATATTTACTATAATGGTCAAGATACACGATCAATGACGCGGGAAGACCTGCGTAAGCACGTGGGAATGGTTTTACAAGATACTTGGCTCTTTACGGGAACCATTTTCGAAAATATCAAATATGGACGTAACGACGCAACTGATGAAGAGGTCTATGAGGCCGCTCGCTTAGCATATGCAGACTCATTTATTCGCGAATTACCGAATGGATATGATACGATTTTAGATGAAACAGCATCCAATATTTCCCAAGGACAACGGCAATTGCTGACGATTGCCCGGGCCTTTTTGGCAGATCCTGACATCTTAATCTTGGACGAGGCTACCAGTTCAGTTGATACTCGAACAGAAGCGTTAATCCAAAATGCCATGAATGATATTCAGAAGGGGCGGACCAGCTTTGTTGTTGCTCACCGTCTTTCTACGATCCGTGATGCTAATCAAATTATTGTGATGAATCACGGGCAGATTATTGAAACTGGTAATCATGAATCACTGATGGCCCAAAATGGTTTCTATGCTGATCTCTACAATAGCCAATTTGCCGGGAATCAGTTGGCTAATTAGGAAGGGTAAAAAATGCAAACAAAATATGCGCGTACGCAACAATTATTAGCAGAGATGGTCACTAAAAAGGTTGTGCCAGGAGTAAGCTATGCGATTTTTGATGGTTCAAAAACTCTCCGTAAAGTCATGGGAATGGCAGAGGTAACACCGCAATCAATTCCGCTTCGGGATGGGATGCAGTATGATTTAGCTTCGTTAACGAAGGTGGTGGGAACCGTCCCGGTAATTGCATTGCTTCTGCAGGCTGGCGCTCTACATTTGGATGATCCTGTGCGAAAATTTCTTCCTGAGATCAATAATGGAGCGGTTAAAGTACGTCACTTGATAACGCATACGGCGGCCATTGAAGGTTACATTCCTCACCGGAATGAGCTGCCCACCGATCAGTTGCTGGATGGTCTGTTGACGATGGAACAGATTGGCCCTAATTTAGGGAAAAACATTCTTTATACAGATATTGGCTTCATTTATTTAGGGCTCATTGCTGAACGAATTTGGGGACAACCAATTCAGATCTTGAGTCAACGACACATTTTTAAGCCGTTAGGGATGACCCGAACTACTTATACTCCGCATTGGCAAGATTGTGTTCCAACGGAAATTCAGAAGCAACGCGGCCTGATTCGAGGAAGCGTTCATGATCCGAAGGGCTTCATCCTGCAGCGTCATTGCGGGAGTGTGGGGCTTTTCTCAACATTGGACGATTTGTTGAAATATAGTCATGCCTTGTTAGAAACAAATTTAGACGGTATTTTGACTGATCAAACAATCTCGTTGATGTTTCATGATCAGACCCCCCTAACTGGTAATCATAATCGGGGACTCGGCTGGAAATTATTGCATGCCCATACAGCAGATCATCATTCTGTCATCAGCCACACGGGATTTACAGGAACGTGGTTGATTCTAGATCGGCAAGATGATCAAGGAATGATTGTATTATCAAATCGGGTCCATCCAAGTGCGAATAATGATGATTATTTGAATTATCGTGGTTTGATTATGGCTACTTACCTTAATGAAAAGAATCGCTAAAAAACAGGCGGCTTTAGGACACTGTTGAGACAGTGCTTAGAGTCGCCTGTTTTTTAATTAAAATATTGTCGTTTTAGTCGATCCATCCGCATAACCATGAGGGTTTCAAATAGGCATAAAAGTGAGACTAGCGGTATGTAAAAAGAAGATGGGGTTACAAAGATGATGAAGATTAAAATCCATGATCCCCAATTCCACCGGCGATCCAGTTTGAGGGCCTTGGATAGTTGCTGCCGTTCATGCTCGCTACGAATCATGGGTAGTTGGCTGGTTAAAAAGGTAAAGAGGCGGAATTCCCAAAATGATTCACCAATAAAGATAATGGTCATTAAGGTCACAAAGATTGTTGACATGGTATCCCCCTTAAAAGGTTGGTTTAATCTTTAATGCTGCATGTTCGCTAAGGTTAGCATCTGGGTACTTATTATGGAGTGCTTCCAGGAGCATTCGCTTAGCCAGCATACCATTTCGGGTTAAGATTGGTCCGTGGAAGTAGGAGCAGTAAGTGTGCTTATAAATGGCACCTTCGGTATGGTCTTCACCGTTATTACCATGGCCGGATTGGACAATGCCAAGCGGTTTTTCATCTGATCCCAGGAAAGTACGTCCATTATGGTTTTCAAAACCGTGGTACCTTTCACCAGTTTCCTCATTTTTGATTTCAATATCACCAATAAAACGGGTTTGATTTTGCATTGCGGATCGTTGTTGGCTTTGGGTAACGGTGTAATGACTAAGGATCCCTGCTCCCGGGATCTTATCGCCATTGGCATCTACATAGTATTGACCGAGTAATTGAAAGCCACCACAAATCGCGAGGAATGGTTTACCATCGTTAATAAATTTTGCCATCCCAGCTTTTTTTTGTGGAATATCTTTGGAAATTACGGATTGTTCATAATCTTGACCACCACCAAAAACAGCAAGATCAAACTTGGCTGGATCAAAATCATCACCGATGCTGATAATTTCGGAAGTGATGTCAGTGTCCATTTGTTTGCCATAATATTTAAGGGCAATAATGTTACCAATATCGCCATAAGTGTTCATTAGATCACCATAAAAATGGGCAACATGCAGTTGATATTGTGCCATTAGTTCATCCCTCCTTGAATATACTTTCGCTCAGCTAATTCTTTACGTAGTTGAAGCATGGCGGTGTAACTGGAAAGTAAGTAAACGTGCTTCGTGGGCATTTTTTTAATGGCATCAATTACCTTGGTAAGGTCTGGTTCTTCTTGAATATGTTCGATGCCAGCCATCCGCAGACGGGTTGAAATATCTTTGTAGCGTTCTCCTCCAGTAAAGAAGTGGGCAATCCGCGGTACATTAAGTTTTTCAAAGTTACCATCCCAGATCCAGCTAGTATCAATTCCATCCGCGTAGTTGGCGTTTAATAGAAAGCCAAAGCTAAATGGTTCTGGATCAGTGAGGACCATGTCAATAACCTGGTTTAGTCCGACTGGATTCTTCACTAAGACTAGAGTTACTTCTTTCCCATCGACGTTGATAATTTCTTGACGACCAAAAACGTGTTCATCAGCTTGAAAAGCGTTTTGAATCTGTTCAGGGGAGACACCTAAGAAACGACCAAGCGAATAAGCAGCCAGAGCATTGTAAATGTTGTATAAACCACCTACACCAATTTTAAATTGGTGACCATCAATCGAGAATGTTGAATAGTTGGGGGTCATCTGACCTAATTCAGTGACCCGGTACTTTAATTCAGGACGATGAAAACCACAGTGAGGACAGAAGTATTCACCAAGGCTAGCATACGTAATATTATGGAAGTGAAGAATATGTTGACACTTTGGACATAGCAGGCCATCTGTATTTGCAGGGGCTCGCAAATCATCTTGATGGTCATTATCAAATCCATAATAAATAACTGGATTGGGGAGGTCTTTTGTGTTAAAGATCTGTTCATCACCGTTAGCAATAATTGTTGCCTGCGGGGCTAACTTAACTCCCGCCAAAATCTTATCGTAAGTCGTATAGATTTCACCATACCGATCCATTTGGTCCCGAAAAAGGTTGGTCATTACGATGGCAATTGGCTGAATGTGTTTGGTGACCATTCGCACGTTTGCTTCATCTACTTCAAGGACTGCTAGGCCCTTCTTTTTGGCTCGAGGAGCTGTAATGAAGGCCGTCACGATCCCTTGTTCCATGTTAGATCCAGACGGGTTTGTAACGACGTTAGGATACTTTTCGCGGAGTACCCGAACACTGAGTGCGGTGGTTAGAGTTTTACCGTTGGTCCCAGTAATAATTACAAGATCATATTTTTTAGCAAATTCGCTTAAAATATTCGGATCAAGTTTAAGGGTGATTTTACCGGGCAGTGAGCTACCGCCATGAAAAATATTGTGCAAAAAACAGTAGCTGGAGCGACCGGCAAATTCTGCAAACGAGCTTTGAATTGACATTTGAAAGTTATCCTTCCCACTTATTATTTATAACGATTAATTTTAACCGTTCTGATGCGAAAATGAAAGGGAAGCAAATTTCTTTAATGAAAAATAAGCAACATTTTGTGGTACATCCAACAAATTTATCAACGTTAATCAATTCAGACACGATTAAATTGAAACTTGATGGTGTTTAACTAAGTGACAGAGTGTGGGGAATGGATTTACTATTCAAAAACGCCGGGCTTTCCGTTATAATTAAACAGTACTATTGAGATAGAAAAGGTGAATACTGTGGCGCAGTTATTTTTTAAATATGGCGCAATGAATTCTGGAAAGTCGATTGATATTCTTAAAGTTGCTCATAACTATGAGGAACAGGGCAAGCCAGTGGAGTTGTTAACGAGCGGTGTTGATACCCGTTCCGGAAGGGGTATGATCGCGAGCCGGATTGGTTTAAAGCGACGGGTCACGCCAATCATGAATGATACTGACATAGTGGGGCTAGTGAAAGAAAAGCTAACTAAACAAAAGATTTATTGTGTATTAATTGATGAAGCCCAGTTTTTAACTAAACAGCATGTTTTACAGTTAACTAAAATTGTTGATGAACTGAACATTCCCGTGATGGCATTTGGGTTAAAAAATGATTTTCGGAATGAATTATTTGAAGGCTCCAAGTATTTACTAATCTATGCTGATAAAATTGAAGAAATGAAGACGATTTGTTGGTTTTGCCCGCACAAGGCAACGATGAATCTGCGGATCCATAATGGCCAACCAGTCTATGAAGGGGATCAAGTTCAAATTGGTGGTAATGAATCTTACTATCCAGTTTGTCGGAAGCATTATTTCCACCCCGAATTAAATCGTGAACAGGAGAATGACTAATGGAAATGGAAGAAATTTTTGATAAATTACAAGCGGTTGCTGATCGCTATGATGAATTAAATGAATTAATCAGTGATCCAGAAGTCATTGCCGATAGTCAACGTTTTATGAAGTTCTCAAAGGAGGAAGGGAGCTTACGGGAAACCGTTGAAAAGTATCACCAGTATCAAAAGGTCACCCAGACAATTAAAGATGATGAGGAATTACTACGGGATACGAAAGACGATGAGCTCATCGAAATGACCAAAGAAGAGTTGGCTAGTTCAAAAGAAGAACAGGATCAACTAGCTCATGAATTGGAAGTATTACTGATTCCTAAAGATCCAAATGATGACAAAAACATTATCATGGAAATTCGGGGTGCTGCTGGTGGAGACGAAGCCAGCCTCTTTGCCGGTGATCTTTATAATATGTATCTACACTATGCTGAAAAGCAGGGCTGGAATGTCGAAATCGTTGATAAGACGGAAACCGAAGTCGGTGGCTTTAAAGAAATCGTGTTAATGATTTCTGGTGACAAGGTCTACTCAAAATTAAAGTTTGAAAATGGGGCGCACCGGGTACAAAGAATTCCAGTAACGGAATCTGCTGGTCGGGTCCATACTTCTACCGCTACGGTTGGGGTAATGCCTGAAGCTGAAGACGTCCAAATTGACTTGGATCCAAAGGATATTCGGGTAGACGTTTACCGATCATCCGGGGCTGGTGGTCAACACATTAACAAGACATCGTCTGCGGTCCGGATGACTCACCTGCCAACGGGAATTGTTGTGGCAATGCAGGATGAGCGTTCGCAACAACAAAATCGGGCTAAGGCCATGCGAATTTTGAAGGCGCGGGTTTACGATTACTATCAACAAAAAGAGCAAAGCGCTTACGACCAAAAGCGGAAGGATGCCATTGGTACAGGTGATCGTTCAGAACGGATTCGAACCTATAATTATCCACAAAACCGGGTTACCGACCACCGGATTGGTTTAACACTGAATAAGCTGGATAAAATTATGGATGGCGATTTAGACGAAATCATCGAAGCATTGATTATTGCTGACCAGACTAAGAAGTTGGAGCAATTACGGAATGAGTAATTGGACATATTTTCAAGCCCAGCGATGGGCTTCTTCTTTTTTAAAGAAACTAAATAAGGATCCTTATGCGCCTGAATTTGTTTTAAAGATGATTCATGGATGGTCTGATGCAGATTTATTAATGCATAACCGCGAAGTAATGTCGGATGATGAAAAAAAGCGGTATCAGACTGCAATTTTAAGAATCGCCAAGGATGAACCAACGCAGTATGTTGTTGGCAAGGCGCCTTTTTTTGGACGAACTTTTGTGGTAAATCAGGATGTTTTAATTCCAGAAAGTGAAACGGAAGATTTAATTGAATGGGTATTGCAAGAAATGCCTCAAGATCAACCGTTAAGGGTGCTGGACCTGGGAACTGGCAGTGGAGTTATCGGAATTACGCTTTCGTTGGAGTGCCCAAGGTGGCGGGTAACCTTGAGTGACATTTCAGCTGGCGCTTTACGAGTAGCGACGGCTAACCAGCGACTGCACGGTACTAATCTTAGAACGGTCGAGAGTGATTTATTTACTCATTTTCAAGGGGAACGTTTTGATTTAATCGTTACTAACCCGCCATATATTTCGCTGAATGCGACTGAACTGATTGATCGGGCAGTCATTAAGTATGAACCGCCGTTAGCTCTTTTTGCTTCGGAAAACGGTTTAGGATTTTATCACCGGTTATTTGATCAGGTCCAAGATCATTTGACCGAACAGGGAGTTTTATTTGGGGAAACTGGCTTTGATCAAGAAGAATCCATCCAGCGACTCTTTACTAAGATGCAGCCGGGGGCGACAATTGAAACTAAACATGATATTGCCGACCGGATGCGAATGATTAAAGCCTGGGATTTTAATTAAGGAACAAGGGTGATCAACATGGAAACAATAATTTATAATCTCGATCAAATTGATGAAGCTGCCCAAGCTTTACGTTCTGGTCAGCTAGTAGCTTTTCCAACAGAGACGGTTTATGGGTTAGGCGCTGATGCGACAAACGAGGAAGCGGTAAAAAAGGTCTATCAAGCCAAAGGGCGGCCAAGTGATAATCCGCTCATTGTTCATGTGGCCTCAGTTGCGATGGTGGAGAAGTATGCTGCTGAGATTCCAGAAAAAGCCCGTCAATTAATGACGGCTTTTTGGCCTGGTTCGCTAACAATTATTTTGAAAATCAAACCAGGATCATTATCTAAAACCGTTACTGGCGGTCTTTCAACTGTGGCGTTCCGTTTTCCAAAGTGTCAGCCCACTTTAGACTTAATTGAAAAAGCGGGGGTACCAATGGTAGGACCGTCTGCTAATACCTCAGGGAAGCCTAGCCCAACGACTGCCCAACATGTATACCATGACTTACATGGTAAGATTTGCGGAATTTTGGATGATGGTCCAACTAAAGTTGGGGTTGAATCGACGGTTCTTGATATGTCGACTGATCACCCAGTAATTTTACGACCAGGCGCTGTGACTAAAGCGGATATCGAAGGAGTAATCGGTTCGATTGATCTCAACCATCATCATGTCGGTAAGGGTGAGACACCGAAAGCACCTGGTATGAAATATAAGCATTACGCCCCAAACGCGCAGGTTTATATTGTTGATCCCGAAGAAGATTGGGCAAACGTTATGAAATGGGTTGAACAACAGCCATTTGCGGTTGGAGTAATGGCTGAAGATACGATCCTAAAACAATTGACGCTGCCGAAGAATGCGCAAGCATTTTCTTTGGGAAATGGGGTAACAGACGCTAGTGCCCGCTTGTTTGATGGATTGCGCATGTATGATGACGAAAAACAAGTTCAAGCGATTGTGACCCAAGCTTTTCCAGCTCATGATTTAGGACTTGCTTATATGAATCGGTTGAATAAGTCTGCTGGTGGTCAACACTTCCGCGATGAATTTTTAAAATAAATTTTTAAATTAAATGCCGGAAAGGTCTAACAAATGACATGGTTTTTGGTACAATAATTGAGAAACAAAAAGGAGTGTATTAACCATGGGAAAGTTTGAAGTTTTAGACCATCCGCTGATCCAACATAAATTGACGATGATTCGGGACAAAAATGTTGGTACGAAGGTGTTCCGTGAAACGGTCAAGGAATTGGCGACGTTGATGGCATATGAAGTTGCTCGTTCGATGCCACTCAAGGATGTCGAAGTAGAAACCCCAATTGCCAAAACCACTAAAAAAGAATTAGCTGGTAAAAAAGTAGCGATTGTGCCGATTTTACGGGCTGGTTTAGGAATGGTGGATGGCATGACTGAATTAATTCCAGCTGCCAAGATTGGTTTTATCGGGATGTATCGGGATGAAGAAACTTTAAAGCCTCATGAATACTTTGTGAAGTTGCCCAACGACATTACAGAACGCCAATTATTTGTGGTTGACCCAATGTTAGCCACTGGTGGTTCAGCAATTATGGCAATCGAAGCCTTGAAGAAGCGTGGATGTTCCGAAAAGAATATCAAGTTTGCCTGCTTGGTAGCTGCACCAGAGGGTGTTCAAGCTGTTCGTGAAAAGTTCCCTGACGTTGATTTATACACTTGTGGTTTAGATGATCACTTAAATGATGATGGTTACATTGTTCCCGGACTGGGTGATGCTGGGGACCGGCTATTCGGTACGAAGTAAATAAAAAAGCTCTGCATTCAAGCAGAGCTTTTTTATTAAAGAGTGGAGCGATTATATTCGACCATTCGGACGTTACTTGGTAGTGACATGGCCAATTCCGTTACCCCAGCATTACTAGGGAAATTATTTACGATATTAACCCCGAGATAATCTGCGATGGTTCTGATGAAGGCACCATGAGAAACAATTAGTACGTTGCCACCGGTCGGTAATGTTTGGGTAATATGAGCAAGCCCCTTACGAAAGCGAGCGATGACGTCAGGATAGAGTTCTGCTTTATGAGTAGGATCATCATCTTGCATCAGTTGACGGACATATGCGAACCCCTTTTTGGCGATGATATCGTCCTGGCTAATGAAGCCATTGCGTTGGGCGATTCTTTGAAAAACTAAGTCGGCGGGCAGACCCTCAAATGCAGAGAAGAAGACTTCACGGAAAGCAGGGTCAGATTGAATCGGCAGCGCGGCAGAAGATAGCTGCTGGACAATCAGGTCCCGGGTTTGAATGGCACGGTTTAGATCTGATGAAACTACTAAGTTGAAATTAATATCATGCAAGGCTGCTCCGGTAGCAACGGCTTGCTTTTTACCGAGTTCTGTGAGTCCGGAATCAATCCATCCTTGAAGGCGATGAAAAGTATTTAAAAATGTCTGGCCGTGGCGAACCAAGTATAAATGATACTCAGCCATAAAAAAATCAGTCCCTTTTGATGTATTTGATGGGTTTATTTTAAAACAGATTGATTAAAAAAACGATTAGTTTACTAAATTAATGCTGACAGGAAAATGATCCAGCGTAAAATAGCTGTTATAGAAAGAAGCGATTTAATGCTAAAATCACGAGTGAAATGGTCGCGACGCTGCTGGCTAGTATGCTTACTGATTATTGGTGCTGTAGTTAGTATTATTTGGAGCTGTAATAATCAGCGATTTTACCAACGCCCAATTGGTAAAGTAGTGAGTGTACAAGTGACCCATCAACAAAAAACACAAGATCAGTTTAATAATCGAGATCAACAATTTAAGCAACGGGTCACCATGAAAATGATGAACGGTCGTTATCGTGGGCAACGGGTGACAGTCAATAATACATATTCAAAGTCAGGCGGCATGGATCAAAAGTACCGGCGTGGCCAACAGGCTTTTTTAACTCAATTGCGAAGTGACCACGGTCACTTAACTGCTAACGTAACTGGATTAAAGCGTGATACGACGGTCGTTATTTTAACTTGGTTAGTGATTTTATTGTTAATCATTATGATGGGCAAGGTCGGAGTATTTGCGTTATTATCAGCATTGCTTAACGTTGGCTTATTCATCGTGGCAATCCAGATTGACATTGCAACGCAGGCTCAATATATCCTTCCAATTTTTGCAGGATTCTCGTTTTTGATGGCTTTATCAACACTCACATTTGTTTATGGTTGGAATAAACAGACTTTTGCCACGCTGTTAGCTACAATGATGGGTGTTGGTATATCATTAGGAACTTTTTTATTGGTTAGTTCGCTAACCAATGAACGCGGGATTTACTATGAGGCGATGCAGTTTGTTACCCAAAATTACCGATTATTATATTTAGCAGAGATCATGATCGGTTGTTTAGGAGCAGTAATGGATGAATCAAGTGATATTTTAGCCATGATGTTCGAAGTTAAACGACTGGATCCCCAGGTTCCATGGCGTAAACTCTTTGATGTAGGACGGCAAGTCGGTCAAACAGTCATGGGTCCGCTGACTAACATTCTTTTAATGATTTTTCTGTTTTCAACACTGACCAACGCAGTTTTGATGCTGCGTAATGGAAACTCATGGGGTTATACCTTTAGCATGACGATGAGTCTAGGGGTTGCCCAAAGTTTAGTTTCTGGAATTGGCATTGTGGTAACTATCCCAGTGGTCAGTCTAGTGACATCTTTGTTGATCGCAAAGGAGGGTACAAAATGAGTACAATTACTGCACTAGGCCTGATTCTGCTTATCTTAATGATCATTGTCGGTGGTCGACAGGGCTGGATAACGTTTTTAAGCTTGTTTCTGAATTTTTGTTACTTCTATATTGGCTTAGTTTTAGTTGCTCTCCATGTGGCGCCGCTTTGGGTGACACTTGTTTTAGGAACGTTAATTCTTGCAACGACCATTTTTATGGGGACTGAAGATCTTCGAGTCAGTGTCAGTGCTTTTGAAGCAGCATTCATTGTCATGATCATGGTGGTAGGCTTAGTATTATTAACAGAGCACTTTGTTCAAGCTACCGGGTTCAGTCTGGAGAATAGCAATGAATTGGAAGGAATGTCCATTCTGATTGGGATTAATTATGTCAAAGTGGGCGAAATGACAATGATTTTAAGCTGCTTAGGAGCAGTGGCAGAACTCACAATTGCCTTAGCTAGTGGCCTTAGAGAAATTATTACTGGCCAACCATTACTTAAAGCTACTGCTTTGCTAACAAGTGGCTTGCAAATTGGTCAGCATATTATCGGCACAACATTGAATACATTATTACTGGGCTTTCTAGGTAATTTTTTAGCTCTTTTTGTCTGGTTTTGCGGACTTAACTATTCGTTTGGCGCAATTTTTAATAATAAATTACTGGTGACTGAATTAGTAACGGTCTTAATTTCGTTTATCGGGATTATTATTGCAGTTCCAATTACTAGTGGCCTTGTGATTTGGAATTCGCGAAAAGGTGTTGACAAGGACAAGGAAAGTCAGTATGATACAGGCAATGAATAATTATCCTTTAATTAGGTCCAGAGAGGCCTCAAAGGTAGTACGTTTAAATAGGCACGGAGTGGATTGCTTTCCGTGAACGTAAACCCTTGGGTTCTCGAACCTAAGGGTTTATTTTTTGGAAGGAGCGAGTTGCAATGGCAAAACGACGCGACGTAGTTCTGGACGTTGATGAACGGCCAAAAGCAGGGCAATGGTTTGGCTTATCCCTGCAGCACATGTTCTCAATGTTTGGGTCGACCGTGCTGGTACCAATTCTGGTGGGGTTAAATCCCGGAATTGCACTATTTAGTTCAGGGGTGGGGACTCTAATGTACCTGCTGATTACGCGGCATAAAATTCCTGCCTACATGGGATCAAGTTTCTCATTTGTGGTTCCGATGATGGCACTGATGAAGACAACGGGATATCCGGGGATTGCCCAAGGGACGGTTGCAGTAGGTTGTGTCTACTTAATTGTCGCTTTAATTGTTAGTTTCTTCGGCTCAGATTGGATTGACCGGATTTTGCCACCGATTGTTGTTGGACCGGTAGTAATGGTAATTGGTTTGTCGCTTGCCGGTACGGCGGCGAAGGACGCAACGATTAATAATGGACATTATGATATTCGTTTCTTTGCTGTTGCCATGCTTACGATGTTGTTGACGGTAGCATTTAATATGTACTTTAAGGGCTTTTTGGGATTGATCCCAATTTTGATGGGAATTGTTTTTGGCTACGTCATTGCAGTTTTATTTGGAATTGTGGACTTTAGCCCGGTAATGGCGGCACACTGGTTTAGCCTCCCTAAATTCCAAGTACCATTTGTCAACTACGTGCCAAAGTTTTATTGGGGAGCAATTCTTAGTATGGCTCCAATCGCCTTTGTAACAATGACTGAACACCTTGGCCACATTATGGTGTTAAACGAATTAACGGAACGAAACTACTTTAAGAATCCCGGATTGAACCACACTCTCGCCGGTGATGGGACGGCATCCATTATTGCAGGATTTGTTGGTGGACCGCCAGTCACTAGTTATGGTGAAAATATTGGAGTTTTAGCAATTACGAAGGTCCACAGTGTCTACGTTATTGCTGGAGCGGCCCTCTTTGCAGTGTTCTTTAGCTTCGTTGGTAAATTAAGTGCGTTAATTGAATCAATTCCTTCACCAGTAATTGGGGGGATTTCCTTCCTCTTATTCGGGGTCATTGCTTCAAGCGGTCTGCGAGTAATGATTGAAGATCAAATTGATTTTAACAAGAAGCGGAATTTGATGATTTCTTCAGTTATACTAGTGATTGGGATTGGTAATGCTTATCTGAAATTAGGTCAATATCAATTTTCTGGTCTCGCCGTAGCGGCAGTTCTCGGCATTGCCTTGAACTTGATTTTGCCGCAAGAAGCGGCTAGTGAACGAAATGATGAAAAATAGATTAAAACATCTAATAATTTTATCATTTTACATCTTGGTCAAGAGTCAGAATTCATCGGTGGGCCTTTGATATTTAGATTAAAAAATGATATATTTAGGTCTGTAATTTGAGTCTTGTCATTACATTTCTCAACTTTACAGACCTTATTTTATGTTATGAGGAAAAGAGGTGGAATATGAATGGGCGGTGATGCTTATACTTTTAACCTTTTTGGCCTGACATTTAATATCACCAATATGATTTCTGGACTAGTTGTCTGTGTAATCGTCTTTTGCTTATTGTTTGGGTTGTCACGACATATCCAAATGAAGCCAAAGGGTGGTCAAAATGTTCTTGAATGGCTGGTTGAATTTACGAATGGGATTGTGCGCGGCCAGATGAATCGTGACATTAGCGGTGCATACAGCTACTTCATTTTCATTCTGTTTATTTTCATCTTCGTTGCCAACCAATTGGGACTCTTTCTTCAGGTTGGTTGGAACGGTCATGAATTGGTTAAAAGTCCAACGGCCGATCCAGTGATTACCTTGACGTTCTCACTGATGGTGATCGTTCTCTCACACTTTGCTGGAATGGTTCACAATGGTATTAAAGGATACTTTGCTGAATTCGTTTCGCCAAGTGCATTGATGTTGCCAATTAACCTAATTGAAGAAGTAAGTAACTTCTTAACATTGGGTCTCCGGATTTTTGGTAACATTTATGCTGGGGAACTTTTGCTAGGCTTGCTTGGTAAAATGGCTTTCTCGCACGGATGGCCAACAATCATTGTTAGTTTGCCAGTTGAAATGATTTGGCAAGGATTCTCAGTGTTTATTGGTGCAATCCAAGCTTATGTCTTTGTAACATTAACAACGGTTTATATTTCTCGGAAGGTTTCTGGGGATTAGTACTTATATAATTTTAAGGAGGTACTCAAAAATGGGTGCAATTGCTGCTGGTATTGCTGCCGCTTGTGCAGCGCTCGCTACTGGTTACGGAAACGGATTAGTTATTTCTCATACTGTTGATTCAATGGCTCGTCAGCCACAAATGGCAAGTCAGCTCCGGACAACGATGTTTATCGGTGTTGGTTTGATTGAAGGGGTTCCTATTTTGGCAATCGTTGTTGCCTTCTTGGTTATGAACAAGTAGTGACGACAGAAGCGCTTTAAAGAATAGGAAAGGAGGTGTCATGAATGCTAGTTCTGGCTGAATCAAACAGCTTATACATGGGTGATATGTTATTTTACTTAATTTCATTCATTATCTTGGCACTATTAGTTTGGCACTTTGCATGGAAGCCGGTTACCGAAATGATGGAAAAACGGGCGAATAAGATTGCTGATGATATTGATAGTGCCGCCAAAGATCGCAAGGATGCTGCGAAGTTAGCTGCTCAACGGCAAGCTGAATTACAAGGCTCAAAGCAAGAAGCCACCCAAATTGTGGATGAAGCACGGAAAAATGGTGAAAATCTTCGTAACCAAATCGTGGATGAAGCTCATCAAAACGCGCAATCCATTCAAGAACAAGCACAACGTGACGCTGAACAAGCACGTCAAGATGCACTGAATGGCGCAAAGGATGACGTTGCAAACCTATCTCTTGAAATTGCGGCTAAGTTGATTAATAAGCAATTAAATGCGGACGATCAACAACAGTTAATTGATTCTTACATTGAAGGGTTGAGTAAAAA
The DNA here is from genome assembly GCF_056590915.1 of Limosilactobacillus sp. C0001E2. Taxonomy (NCBI): domain Bacteria; kingdom Bacillati; phylum Bacillota; class Bacilli; order Lactobacillales; family Lactobacillaceae; genus Limosilactobacillus; species Limosilactobacillus sp. C0001E2. The sequence continues at coordinate 201,758 of NZ_JBWPXC010000003.1, forward strand.
ATGAGTCTTGATAAGAAGACGGTTGCTAAGCGGTATGCCAAGGCATTATTTGAATTGGTTGATACTGACGACCAACTTGAACAGACTTATCAAGAACTTGTTGCACTGCGGACTGTTTTCGAGCAGAACGCGGGTCTGCAACGGGCCCTTAGTGGAACCAATTTAAGTCAAGACCAAAAAGTGGCGATGGTTAATGAATTAAAGCAGGGTGCCAGTCAATTGGTAGCTAACTTAATTCAAATGGTCTTCGATTATGGTCGAATGGACGAAATGGTTGCAATTATTGATGAGTTTGAAACACAGTATGACCAAGCACACAAACGGATTCATGCTGATGTCGTCTCTGCCGTGCAACTGGATAAAGAAAGACGTAATAAACTAGCTGAAACATTAGCACATCGTTTAGGTGCCAACAAAGTCGTACTAAATGAAACAGTTAATCCACAAATTATTGGTGGATTGATTGTCAAAGTCGGCAGTCAGACACTTGATGGTAGTCTAAAAACAAAGTTGGAGAAAATGCGTCGGTTACTTGTTAATTAGGTTGTTTTGTACTTGAAGAGGTGAGATTTGTATGAGCATTAAAACTGAGGAAATCAGTTCACTCATCAAGAAGCAACTTGCCAACTACCAAGACACAATCTCCGTTGAAGAAACGGGAACTGTGACTTACGTAGGTGATGGTGTTGCTCGTGCCGACGGGCTTGAAAATGCCATGGCTGGTGAGTTGCTCGAATTTGATAATGGCGTCTACGGGATGGCCCAAAACCTCGAATCGAACAACGTCGGTATCGTTGTTCTAGGTGACTATACAGGAATTCGTGAAGGAGATACAGTCAAGCGGACTGGTCGAATCATGGAAGTCCCTGTTGGCGATGCCTTACTCGGTCGGGTTGTGGATCCTTTAGGACGACCAATTGACGGTCTTGGCGAAATTAAAACCGACAAGACACGTCCAATTGAAAAGAAGGCTCCCGATGTTATGGAACGGAAGAGTGTCTCTGAACCGCTCCAAACCGGGATTAAGGTGATTGATGCATTAGTACCAATCGGTCGTGGTCAACGTGAATTGATTATCGGTGACCGGAAGACTGGTAAGACTTCAATCGCCATTGACACAATTATTAATCAAAAAGATCAAGACATGATTTGTATCTATGTCGCAATTGGTCAAAAGGAATCAACGGTTCGGGCAGCAGTAGAAACTTTACGGCGTTATGGTGCCCTGGATTACACGATTGTTGTATCTGCTTCTGCTTCTAACCCGGCTCCATTGCTATATATTGCGCCATATGCAGGTGCCGCTATGGGTGAAGAGTTCATGTACAATGGTCGGGACGTTTTGATTATCTATGATGATTTATCAAAGCAAGCGGATGCTTACCGTGAACTTTCATTGATTTTACGGCGGCCACCTGGTCGTGAAGCATACCCTGGTGATATTTTCTACACTCACTCACGGTTGCTAGAACGGGCAGCCCGGTTATCAGATGACTTGGGTGGGGGATCAATGACGGCCCTACCAATCATTCAAACGCAAGCCGGTGACGTGTCTGCTTATATTTCAACGAACGTTATTTCCATTACTGATGGTCAAATCTTCTTAAATGCGGATTCATTCTATGCTGGACAACGACCAGCCATTGATGCCGGGGCTTCGGTTTCACGGGTTGGTGGTGATGCCCAAGTTAAGGCGATGAAGAAAGTATCTGGGACCTTACGTTTGGATATTGCTTCCTATAACGAACTGGCTTCGTTTGCCCAATTCGGTTCTGACTTGGATGCTGCTACCCAAGCTAAGCTGGCCCGTGGTGAACGGACGGTTGAAGTCTTGAAACAAGGTTTACACCAGCCACAACCAGTTGAACAACAAGTTGTGACCCTGTATGCCCTTGGCCATGGTTACTTGGATAGTTTACCTGTTGATGATATTCTGCGGTTTGAAAGTGAGTTAGCTAACTTTATGCGTGCTAACCACCAAGACTTGTATGATCAAATTAAGTCAACTGGTAAGTTGCCAGAAGGAGACGCACTGGATCAAGCAATTAGTTCCTTTAAGGACACCTTTGAAACCAGTGATCAAAAGAAGGCAACCGCTACTGGCCAAGATGAAGCACAAGAGGCTGAAGACTAAATACTGACGTTTAAGAAAGGATGGTGAGATTTAGTGCCAGCATCATTAGCTGCAGTTAAGCGTCGGTTGGATTCAACGCGGAGTACGCGTCAGATTACAACCGCAATGCAGATGGTTTCTACGGCAAAGTTGAACCAAGTTCAAAGCCATACCAAGACCTATCAAGTTTATGCTGATGAGGTCAAGGCAATTTTGGCAAGCCTGGTTAAATCTCATATTGCCACTCTAAAAAACAGAGAAAATGCTGAGAAAATAGGGGCTGAAATTGGCTCGCTATTTGATGAGCGCCCGGTAAAAAAGGTCGGTATTTTAGTAATTACATCTGATCGGGGATTGGTGGGGAGTTACAACAGTAACGTCATTAAATCTACCCTCGATACAATGAAAAAGAATGGCCTCACCAAAGATAACACCGTTTTTCTCACGGTTGGAAAAACCGGGACGGAATTCTTCAAAAAACGCGGAATGAATGTTGTCTTTGAGTATACGGGTGTGAGCGACGTGCCCACCTATCGTGAAGTGGAAGGAATTGTAAAAAAGGCTGTTCAAATGTTTGAGGACGGGGTTTATGATCAACTATATATTTCGTATAGCCATTTCGTAAACCGGATGGTCTCGCATGAACGAACCGAATTGTTCCTCCCAATTTCGCAAAAGTCATTAGAGGAACATGAAGATGAACGGGTAAAAGAAAGTGTAACTGCAGATATCGAAGCAGAATACGATCTTGAACCGGGCTTACTACAGATGATTAGTTTGTTAGTTCCCCAATATGCTAACAGTTTAGTATATGGAGCGATTTTGGATGCTAAAACGTCGGAACACGCATCAAGTGCTAACGCTATGAAGTCTGCTTCTGATAATGCTGACGATATTATTGCGACATTACAGTTGCAATATAACCGTGCACGTCAAGCTGCCATTACCACGGAAATAACAGAAATTACTGGTGGAATGACAGCACAAGAATAATTCGTAAATGGGAGGAAATACATGATTACTACTGGTAAAGTTGTCCAAGTTATTGGACCAGTTGTCGATGTTGAATTTCCTGCAGACGAAAAACTCCCTGAGATTAATACTGCTTTAAAGATTCAAGAGGCTGATGATAAGACCTTAACGGTTGAAGTGGCCCTTGAATTAGGTGATGGTGTCGTCCGGACAATTGCGATGGATGGTACTGACGGCTTAAAGCGTGGTATGGACGTTGAAAATACTGGTGCTTCAATTAGTGTGCCAGTTGGTGACGATACTCTCGGACGGGTGTTTAATGTCTTAGGTGAACCAATCGATGGTGGACCAGAATTTGGCGAAGACGCTCAACGGATGCCAATTCACCGGGATGCACCGAAGTATGATGATCTGAACAACGAAACTGAAATTCTGGAAACTGGGATTAAGGTTATTGATTTGTTGGCTCCTTACGTTCGTGGGGGTAAGATTGGACTCTTCGGTGGTGCCGGAGTTGGTAAGACCGTTTTAATTCAGGAATTAATCCATAACATTGCCCAAGGACACAACGGGATTTCAGTTTTCACCGGTGTTGGTGAACGTAGTCGTGAAGGTAACGACATGTACTACGAAATGAAGGGTTCTGGAGTCCTTGACAAGACAGCCATGGTTTATGGTCAGATGAACGAACCACCTGGTGCCCGGATGCGGGTTGCTTTGACTGGTTTAACAATTGCTGAATACTTCCGTGATGTGAAGGGGCAAGATGTTTTGCTGTTCATTGATAACATCTTCCGGTTTACCCAAGCCGGTTCAGAAGTATCTGCTCTACTGGGGCGGATTCCTTCAGCTGTTGGGTATCAACCAACTCTGGCAACAGAAATGGGTCAACTGCAAGAACGGATTACTTCTACTAAGAAGGGGTCCATTACTTCAATTCAAGCGGTTTATGTGCCGGCCGACGATTACACCGACCCAGCACCGGCCACTACGTTTGCCCACTTGGATGCCACTACAAACCTGGAACGTCGGTTAACGCAAATTGGGATTTATCCAGCCGTGGACCCACTAGCATCGACATCAACGGCCTTAACGCCAGAAATCGTTGGTAAGGAACACTATGAAGTAGCAACCGAAGTTCAACACGTCTTGCAACGGTACCGTGAACTTCAAGATATCATCTCAATCCTAGGGATGGATGAATTATCTGATGAAGAAAAAACGATCGTGGCGCGTGCACGACGGATTCAAAACTTCTTATCCCAAAGTTTTAGTGTTGCCGAACAATTTACGGGTACTCCAGGGGCCTATGTACCATTGAAGGAAACCGTAAAGGACTTCAAGGAAATTCTTGAAGGAAAGTATGACGATCTTCCAGAAGAAGCTTTCCGGTTGGTTGGTAATATTGATGACGTCAAGGCAAAAACAAAGAAAATGCAAGAAGACTCAGCAGTTAAAGATTAGGAGGGATGATCATGGCTGATGCAACTTTCCACGTTAGCATTATCACTCCCGATGGTACGGTTTATAACGATGAAACTACTATGTTGATTGTGACAACCGGGACTGGTGAAATGGGATTGATGGCAGATCACCTTCCGCTAATCGCGTCCTTAACGATTGGTGAGTTAACTGTTAAGCATGCGGATACTGGCGACCATGACACTTTTGTTGCGGTGAACGGCGGTTACGTTAAATTTGATGGACAACATGCCGAAGTCATTGCTGATAGTGCCGAATTGCAAAAGAATATTGATGTCAAGCGAGCACAAAATGCGAAAGCAAGGGCTGAAAAGTCCATTCAACACGCTCGTGAGGTCAATGACCCAGATGAATTGTCTCGTGGTCAAGTGCACTTAGCACGGGCAATTAACCGGTTACGAGTATCAAATGAAAATTAAAAAGGTAGCTTGGCACAACGCCAAGCTATTTTTTTAATATAAATTTAAACTTTACGTTGATGATGGGGTGCTCCTTGATGAATATGGTAAGATAAATTGGTTGAGGAGGCATCAAATGCAGTACAACGGAATGCAGTCAGTTTTGACATTGATTTTACAATTAACGTTTACGATTATTACTTTTCGTGCCATTCAGTCGTTTCATTTGGAGACGTTTTTCCGCCATCCACCACAAGGCTTGCCAGCTATGATCGTTCTACTTGCGATTACCATTGGCTATGCTTGTGGCTCGTTTTTTGCGGAGTTCTTTATGGTTCTACATGGATTACTAAATATGGTGCGCTAAAAAGGAGGGGTTGGATGACTAAATTATTGATCCAAGGTCATCATTCATTGCGTGGCGAGGTCGAATTAAGCGGTGATCAACAGACGATTATGGCGATTCAAGCTGCTAGTTTACTATCAACCCACGGCACGGTCATTATTGATAATGTTCCAGCCACCGCGAACGTTGTTGCTATGAATCAATTATTACAATCTTTGAACGTTGTAATTGAGTTTGATCGCCATCAACAAATTTTAAAGATGGATGCAACACGACATATTGAGCCGGTTAAAATTAGTGGTCAAGAACTGTTAGCTACCGGAGCAATTTTAGCTCGCTGTCGGCATGTCCAACTAGTCGATAATGGTGTTAATCCTGAATATCAACAAACGATGATTCGGATTGGTGAATTTCTTTCACAAATGGGTGCCACGATGACGACTGCTAATGAAATGATTGATATTACGGCAGATCATTTAATTGGTCAGAAGATTGATTTACAAAATGATACTTTAACAACCACCCTTACACTAATGATGGCGGCAACCATGGCCCAGGGAATTACGGTTCTGAATAACCCGTATGATCATCCCGCAGTAATCGAATTAGCAAAGGTTCTCAATAAGATGGGGGCCCGGGTTCATGGTGCAGGAACTAGGGTGCTGCGAATCCAAGGAGTAACGTTCTTACATTCGACCGATTATTACGCACTAGATGATCAAGAAGAGGCGAGTGTTTATCTAATCATCGGTGCTCTCACGGCGGGAGATGTGCTTGTCCGTGGTGCCCGGCAGGTACATCTCCAACATTTGATTGATCACTTAGAGCAGATGGGAAATACGGTGATTATTCAGCGGAATGGAATTCGAGTAATCGGTACCAGATTACAACTACCCATTGACATTCAGCCTGAAATCATTCGATTTACTGGATCATATACGCAAATTGCGTTATTGGCTCTTCAAATGGTTGCTCAAGGTACTTCCACAATTTCAAACTTTTCTAAAAGTGAGTTAGATGTTTTAGGATGTGCAGTCGCCGATCAACAGGAGCAATTAAAATATGGTGGACGGCAGCTAGTAATTCATGGACCACTAAAGCAGTATCCAACGGTTGTAACGACAAACTCACCAATTACAGGGCTGTTAGCTTTACTGGATGCGTTAGTTGCAGATCAAGTGACAACGATTAATCCAGCAGAGGTTGCGGGTGGCAGTTTTGTCCATCTAATTGACCGACTTATCGAACTTGGCGCAAAGATTGAATTAAGTTTTGAATAAGTCCGGTTTACCAAGTGTTACTAGCCAACATTGTGAGTAGTGATGTGGTATAATATCAAACGATTTATTTATGATTAAAGGAGAAAATTATGGCAAAAGATATTGGAATTGACCTGGGAACAGCCAATGTTCTAATTTATGTTCAGGGAAAAGGAATTGTCTTGAATGAACCATCTGTGGTAGCAATTGATACAAATACCAACAAGGTGTTGGCAGTTGGATCAGAAGCATATCGGATGGTGGGACGGACGCCAAGTAATATTCGGGCGATTCGGCCATTGAAGAGTGGGGTCATTTCTGATTTTGATGTGACTCAAGAGATGCTTTCCTACTTTATTGGTAAACTGAGTGTTAAAGGGGTAATGTCAAAGCCCAACATTATGATTTGTGCTCCAACCAACATTACCGAAATTGAAAGAAAGGCGATTATTCAAGCGGCCGAACAATCTGGTGGTGGCAAAGTTTATCTTGAATATGAACCAAAAGTTGCGGCGATTGGTGCAGGCCTAGATATCTTTAAGCCAAGCGGTAACATGGTTATTGATATGGGTGGTGGTACCTGTGATATTGCCGTCCTATCATTAGGTGATATTGTAACCAGCCGTTCGATTCGAATGGCGGGGGACAAGTTAAACGCAGATATTGCTAACTACATTAAAGATCACCATGGCTTGATAATTGGTGAACATACCGCTGAACAAATTAAAATTAAGCTTGGGACTGCCCTGAAAGTGGACGACCCAAAGAAGATGGATGTTCGGGGACGTGATGTTACCAGTGGAATGCCACGGCAAATCGAAACGGATGAAAATGAGATTGAAGAAGCCCTTCATGATACTCTTCAACAAATTGTCAAGGCAGCGATTTCTGTTCTTGAAACGGTGCCACCAGAATTAGCTAGTGATATTATCGATCGCGGGATTATGTTGACTGGTGGGACTTCACTATTAAATGGGGTTGACCAACTCTTTAGCGACAATTTAAAGGTTCCAGTGGTGGTTTCTCAAGACCCATTAGACAATGTTGTCAGGGGTGCAGGAGAAATGTTGGAGCGGATGCAAAAGAATGCTAGTGATAGCGGTGCTAAGTCTAGCTGGTTCTCGCGGAAGAAGTAATGATTGATGGCGAAGTGGTTAATTAAGGCGGTTCGGTGGTATCAACAATGTATTTCGCGCCGCCGACCATACCGGGTCTGTCGATTTGAACCGACCTGCTCTGAATACATGATTCAAGCAGTGGCGCGTTTTGGGATAAAGGGCATTCTTTTAGGAATTGGACGCATCCTGCGTTGTCACCCTTTAGCAAAGGGCGGCATTGATCCGGTTCCGCTTCATTTTACTTTTAAACATAACTAGATAGGTACAGGTGAAAAAGTGGCAAAAAAAGAGAAAAATATTGAGGTAAACGTTAAAGATCTTGAACGAAATCATCAATCGATTCAACAAGTTTTCATTGGGAAACAGCTGATTGGTGAAGTAACAACTGAGGAGAGCCGGTTTAAGGCCCTTCTCTTGAGCGGCAACCAAGAGTTTATTGTCCAATCACAAGAAGAAGGGTTGGAAACAATCCTGCAACAATACCATTTACATCAACGCTAATTGTTAGCGGGAGAAAGGAAGTTGACTGGACATGCAACGTTCGCAAAGCGAAGAGATTGAGTCGCGAATTGACTGGGGAATTATCTTTTGCGTACTGCTGTTAGCGTTGATTGGTTTAGCATCGATTTACGTAGCTGGGACCCACGATCGTCAACAAGTGAGCGTGGTTCGACAAGTTGTTACACAATTAGCTTGGTATGTAATTGGGACCATTTTAGTAATTGTCATTATGCAATTTGATTCCGAACAACTGTGGAAGATTGCACCAATCGCGTATTGGGTAGGAATTTTCCTGATGTATGCGATCCTAGTTTTTTACAGTCGATCATACTACGCTAGTACGGGGGCCAAAAGTTGGTTTGCAGTTGGTCCGTTTACGTTTCAGCCCTCAGAAATTATGAAGCCAGCCTATATTTTGATGATGGGGCGGGTAATTACTACTCACAATAGTGAGTATGCTGTCCACACTGTTAAAAATGACTGGCAATTAATAGGAACGATGGTCCTATGGCTATTACCAGTCCTCATCTCATTAAAACTTCAAAATGACTTTGGGACGGCTCTGGTATTTTGCGCAATTTTTGCAGGAATGATTTTAGTTTCTGGGGTAACTTGGAAGATCATCGCGCCAGTTGCAGCTGGAGCGGTCGTAATTGGTGGCTCTGTATTAGCCATGGTAACGAGTACGGTTGGACGACGAATTTTGGAACACGTTGGCTTTCAAGCATACCAGTTTGATCGAGTTGATACCTGGTTAAATCCAGCTAAGGATACGACTAACCAAGGGTATCAATTATGGCAAAGCATTAAAGCGGTCGGTTCTGGTGGAATTATGGGAACTGGATTCAACAACTCGCACGTGTACGTACCGGTGCGTGAATCAGATATGATTTTTTCAGTAATTGGTGAAAACTTTGGCTTTTTAGGAAGCATCTTGTTGATTTTGCTGTACTTATTACTTATCTATCTGATGATCCGAGTAACCTTTGATACGAAAAATGAATTTTATGCCTATGTATCAACGGGGGTTATTATGATGATCCTTTTCCACGTGTTTGAAAATATCGGAATGAATATTGGACTATTACCATTAACGGGGATTCCGTTACCGTTTATTTCAGCCGGAGGGTCTTCATTAATTGGAAACCTGATTGGGATTGGTATGATCATGTCGATGCGTTACCATCACCATTCGTACATGTTTAGCAGTAATCAGGAATTTCACTAGGTGATTCGATGATTAAATTTGAAAAACCGTGGGTAGTCGAAGAGAACGATGAAGAATTCATTTTAAAGTTTTCGCCACTACTTCTTAAGGAGTTGGGGACGATAACTTTTTTGGACCTGCCTAATCGTGGTGCACTTTTAACTGATGGAATGCCATGTATTAGTCTTGAAGCTACTAATTGGCTAGGAACTTGTAAAATGCCGGTTAGCGGTAAAGTGGTTGATGTGAATGATCAGATTGCTGGTCTTAACAGTCAAAAATTAACCAGTCAAGACTGGATTTTGAAATTAAAAAAGTGAACAGTAGCAAAGGTCTGAATCTGTGTAGGGTTTAGACCTCTTGTTATTAATGAGGAGTGTCAAATGGTAAAAAGAAGTATTACTGAAGTGCAGACGGCATTAGTCACTCTCCACCAGCAGTTAGTGAGTGGGGAGATCTATCTTGGTGCAATTCCCAAGATTGATAGCTTGATTGAGAATGTGAAACACGAAAGCCGTACGCCAGTTGAGATTGCTGAACCAGAACATCACGATCAACAAATTTTGACTAATTTTGTTAGTGATGTCCAGTCTGGACAGCATCCGCAAGTTGATGCGGAACTAATTAACGTCATTTTGAAGTTTGCTAACGCTAAATCTGTTACTTTTCGGCGGATGATTTTAGTAACGGTCGAGAGTGCATTAGAAAATAATCTAATTTCGACAGCGCAACTCAAAACGCTATTTCAACATTTTAGCCAACCAGATATTTTGTTGGCCCATATTGATCAGGCGACTAATCAGGCTGCGTTTGGTCGTTCGATTGCAGTGAATATTTTACGGTTGATATTAATTGCCGATCGTTCTGGATACTTCTTCCTCACCCAAGATGATATTTCATCCTTTTTAAATGTGGTTGGATTAATGGCAATTTTGGAACGGGATACCCGTGGATTTGTTGAGGGTGTCGGTTGGGTTCATTTATTTACTGGAATGGCGAACCTTAATAATGAACTAGCCGAACATGACGAGTTAGTCCGCGGTGATAAAATTTTCTTAATGGCGACCTTAGTAGAAGGCTATAAGAAAATTGAACATTCTTTTGCAATGGGTGAAAATGAAGATGTGGCTAACTTTTTACTGAAGCTTTTCCAACAACACCAGTTATATCAAGACTTCTTTATTGAGCAACTAAAAGTTTGGCGGAGTGAACTGAATAGTTTTAATCCGTATTCAAAGGTTCAGTGGGTCCAATTATTCAATTACCGTCACTTAATGCAGAGTTTAATCATTGACGGTAACCTGCCCGAAAAAGTAATGAAGGCGATCGTTACCGATTAATTAAGGATGATCATAGTCAAGTTAATTAGGAGTATGGTATACTTAGGGTTCAGTAAAACGGACTGAGGTTACTCGGTAAAAATAAAAAAATAAAATAGGTGGTATTTTTATGACAGAAAAAAAGCTTAATATTGCACTGCTCTTTGGTGGTAATTCATCTGAGCATGATGTTTCCAAGCGTTCCGCACACAATATCTATGACGGAATGGATAAGGATAAATATAACGTAAAGGTTTTTATGTTTACCAAAGATGGGATCTTACTTGATAATGCTGCTTCACAAAGAATTTTTGATGGTGAACCAGAAGACCAAGTGGTTAAGGAAGCATATGCCACGATGGATTTGGATTCACCATTAGCACCACTGGAAGCTTTACGAACTGCGGGGCCAATTGACTTCTTCTTCCCAGTAATTCATGGGAACCTCGGTGAAGATGGAACGGTGCAAGGACTCTTCCGGCTGTTGAAGAAGCCATACGTTGGTTCTGGGATTACGGCGAGCGCCTTGTCCTTTGATAAGGATTATACAAAGCGGATCTTAGATCTTGCCGGGGTCCGGAATACACCATACGTATTAGTAACTCCAGAAAATCGTGATCAGTACGATTGGCAAGCAATTGAAAATGAATTGGGCACAACCGTATTTGTAAAACCAGCAAAGCAGGGATCTTCAGTTGGTATTCATAAGGTTGAAAATGAGCAAGAGTACCAGGCGGCACTTGATGATGCTTTCATCTATGATTACAAGGTGCTAGTTGAGCAAGCCATCAATAACCCTCGCGAGGTGGAAATTTCCATTTTAGGAAACGAAAAGCCAATTGCATCTAAGTTGGGCGGTGTTCGTGTGCCAAAGGGTGATGCGTTCTATGATTATGAAAATAAATTTGTGGACGCTTCCGGTGTGGTTTTTGACCTTCCCGTAATCTTACCGGAAAAGTTAACCCGAGAGATTACTGAAATGGCCTTAAAAGCTTATAAGGCATTGGATATGAAGGGCTTGTCACGGATTGACTTCTTAGTGGATGAGAATGATGTTCCATACTTAGGTGAACCTAATACCTTACCGGGCTTCACCAACATTAGTTTGTATCCGCAAATGTGGAGTGTTTCTGGAATTGATTACTCAACATTGATTGATAAGTTAATTGAGTTAGGAATTGAAGAATTTAATCATCGTTCCAAGATTAAGTACTCTTTTAAGGAACTTGGCGAAGAGCACGTCGGAAAAAAGGAATATCATTAGATTCAAATTAAGATAATTTAAGATTTAGATGGACTACGATTGTATTTCATATAATCGTAGTTTTATTTATGATTTAGTTATCAAGTGGTTCTTATCGTTTGTTAATTAATTGTAATATTAAATAATTGGCAATAATTCTTAACATTTCGTAAGTAAAGTTATAAAATTAGAAATAGTTAAGCAGGAGATAGGTCATTTGTTAAATTAATTGGCATATTGATGAGTTTGATTAATATTGCTAAATTATCGCAGGATAATTTGAATATTTTAATGTTAGAAGGGGATCGTATGAAATTAAAGGGAGAGAAGCTACGTAATATTCGGCGGAAGCGGGGGCTTTCACAAACTGCGCTTTCTGTAGGAATTTGTACTCAGGCTACAATTAGCTTGATGGAAAAACAAGATCGAATTCCGAAGATGAACATTTTGACCGCAATTTGTGGCCGACTGGATATTGACGTAAGTGAAATCGTTGAAGATGACAATAATTCGATGACACTATTATTCGATCAAATTGAAAATGCTGTCGTTCACGAAAATTACGCCGATGCTAAGAAAATGCTGACAAAGATCAAAGTTAAGAATTTGGAAAATGAATTTGATAAGCAGCGGTATTACTACTTGGTTGGGATGTACCAAGTTGAAACAGATCAAGTTGATGATGCAATCTTTAACTTTGAATTGATTTTGACGCAATTTTCAACCATGAGTGCCAATATCTACTGGGCTTTAACGACTGTCGGAATGGCAATCGCCTATGAAAAGTTAAATAACCAAGCACGAGCACTCAAATTTGTCCAAAGGGCAGTTAGTTTAATTGACGAAAAACAAATGACCGGTGGACAACGTCAATGGCAAGTAATTTACCGTAACATCGCTGAATTATACATTAGTTTGAAGCAATGGAAAGATGCTATCAAAATGGCTCAACGGGGGATTAAGATTTGTCGGGAAAATGAATCATTCTTCCTATTAGATAATTATTATTACCTGATTGCTCAAGCCCAGATGGTGGGTGGACAACGGCAAGCAGCCAAGGATTCAATGGTGATTGCTAAAAATGTTGCTTTAGCAGCAGATGACCAGGATCTCGTTAAGAAGATTGGTTAAAACTAAAAAAAGAGGATAACGAAATCACTTGATGTGAAATCGTTATCCTCTTTTTTAATTGTATAGTTTACTTTTTAGGAACTGCTACTGGCTTGTTGTCCAAATTAGTCCGAATGACCATCACATCACAAACCGCGGTCCGTGTAACGAATTCAGTTACTGAACCGATTAAGATTCGTTCAACGGCATTTAAACCAGTGGCCCCAATCATAATCAAATCAGCATTTAATTTTTGGGGAACATCACGAGCAATGATCGTCTTTGGTGCCCCATATTCGATGGTGTAGCTAACTTTAGCAACGCCCTGCTTCTTTGCATAATCTACATATTCATCAAGGGTCTTCTTAGCAGTCTTAGTTACCTGTTCAACCATTGAACTGTCAAAACTTGAAATGTTTTGGAACGCCCGCGTATCAATAACGTGAAGCAAGTGGAGTTCAGTTTCATCACCATTTCGCTTGGCAAAGGCAACTGACTTCTTGAAAGCTAATTCAGCTTCTTCGGAACCATCAACTGGAACTAAAATACGCCGATATTGTTGTACAACCATGATAACAACCTCCTGTACATTTGTTACCATTATTTTACACCATTTTTGTAATCTTCGTAAAGAAACTCTAAACAAAAAGGGGCTGATATAGATCAGCCCCTCTATGTACGGAGAACTCCGTTTATGCCGTTATCTGTTCGACAGTGTTGACCTGTAGTTAAGACAGGTGGGATCTGGTGCACAATTTTCAACTACCGAATGAAAGGGCATGTTGGCCACTGTGTTAACGCTGATCCCGATACAAAATGGTTGTAAGGCAAACCTGTGAAATGAACAAAGCGTACACAATAGAATTCCCTTACCCAAATCCTAGCATATTATTTATGGATGTGCAATTAAGACTGTTTTCCCTGAGCATTGCGCAACGCCTGATATTGCTTTGCGTATGCCGTTTCAAAGCGCCCATTGTACTTTGGATGATAATATTGATCATCTTTAATGGCCGTCGGTAAGTATTGTTGACGAACCCAATCTTCAGGGTAGTCATGCGGATATTTATAATCTGTTCCGTGACCAAGCTTGGCAGCACCTTGATAATGAGCATCTTTGAGGTGATCTGGAATACTACCGTAGTGCCCCTGATGAAGCCGTGATAGAGCAGCATCAATGGCCGTGATGGCAGAATTTGATTTGGGAGACAAGCAAAGTTCAATGACCGCATTTGCGAGTGGAATCCGTCCTTCAGGGAACCCTAATCGTTCCGCCGCTTGAATAGCAAGAATGGTTCGCTCACAAGCGGGAGGATTTGCTAACCCAACATCTTCATAGGCAATCACACTGAGCCGTCGAGCAATACTTGGCAAATCACCCGCTTCAATAAGACGTGCAAGGTAGTGAAGGGCAGCGTCGACATCACTTCCGCGAATCGACTTTTGAAACGCAGAAACGGTATCATAATGGCCATCACCATTTTTATCAGCAACGAGGCTCCGTTTCTGAACACTTTCTTCGATGATGGGTAGGGTTAAATGAATTTTACCTGCGTCATTCGGTGAGGTTGATTTAGCAGCTAACTCAAGGCCATTAAGAGCACTCCGTAAATCACCGTTGGTGGCAGTTAATAATTGTGTTTCCGCATCGTCATCCATTTGAATGGGTAATTTACCTAGGCCACGTTTTGGATCCTGAAGAGCACGTTCAACGGCCACGCGCATTTCACTAGTTTTAAGGGGGTGGACTTCAAAAATTTGCGTCCGACTCCGGATAGCTGGGTTGATATTAATATATGGATTTTCAGTTGTCGCACCGATGAGGACGATTTTACCACTCTCTAAATGGGGCAAGAGGAAATCTTGTTTAGCCTTGTCTAACCGGTGAATTTCATCCAGTAGTAAAATCACAGTTCCACTCATCTTGGCTTCTTCTGCCACAATTTGGAGATCTTTCTTGCTATCAGTAGCGGCATTTAAGGTGCGGAAAGCATACTTGGTAGAACCGGCGATGGCACTGGCAATACTGGTTTTGCCAGTGCCGGGTGGTCCGTAGAGAATCATCGACGAAAGCATCTTAGCTTGGACCATTCGCCAAATGATTTTTCCAGGCCCCACCAGGTGTTGTTGGCCAACCACTTCTTCAATTGTTCGTGGGCGCATTCGATAGGCTAACGGTTCCACATGAAAGCCTCCTTTCTATAGATGAAAAATTCTTTTTAAAAGTGATGGATGGTGTTTAGTTTGCTGATCATCTTGAGGCGATTGCTGACCATACTTTTTGCTGACATCTACCGGTGATTGGTAAACAGCTTTGTGATCCGTCACAATTACGGCCAGATCATCATCGCCAGTTTTAGTTTCGGTCCCGGTCTTAATCGTAAATTGCACATTTGCGTTATTGGCGACCGTTAGGTAGTTACGGGTAAGCGAGTCGTCAATATTACCATTAATGATAACCAAACTGTCAGGATGAATAGTGAGTTCTTGGCGAAGGGCGTCAGACCAGTCTTGTTGTTTAGCCTCAGCAACGGAAATCGTCAACCACATTCGTTCACGAAACGTACCTAGGTATCGACGCTGTTCATCGGGCTTAATTTTCGGGGAACCATAGATTCCATTTTGCAGTCGTTGTTCCACATTTGAATGTTCTTCAGTCATATTACCAGCGCTCCTTTATAATAAGGCTATTGTAACAAAAAAGACCGGGAATGAATCCCGATCTTTTTGATATGGATAATGATGATTAAAGCTTGTTGTAGAATTCAACGATCAGAGCTTCATCAATATCAGCGTTCATATCTTCACGTGCTGGAAGACGAACTAACTTACCTTCGAGCTTGTCAGCATCAAATTCAACATATGAAGGACGAGCAACCACAGCGTCAACCGCGTTCTTAATAATGTCTAAGTCCTTAGACTTTTCGCGAACACCAATTACTTGGTCAACTGAAACTTCATATGAAGGAATGTCAACGCGCTTGCCATTAACGGTAATGTGACCGTGGTTAACCAATTGACGTGCTTGACGACGGGTAGTAGCCAAACCTAAACGGTAAACCATGTTGTCCAGCCGACGTTCCAAAAGAACCATGAAGTTAGTACCGTGAGTACCTTCCTTGATCTTACCGGCACGCTTGAAGAGGTTCCGGAATTGACGTTCAGTCAAACCATACATGAAACGAAGCTTTTGCTTTTCACGTAATTGAGTACCGTATTCAGATAAGCTACCACGACGATCATTACCATGATCACCAGGAGCGTATGGACGCCGAGCTAATTCCTTACCAGTACCTGAAAGTGAAACACCAAGGCGACGAGATAATCGCCAACTTGGACCTGTATAACGAGACATAAATAAATTCCTCCAATATTATTAGTTGGAGTAAAATAATCCGATTGTAAGGTCACATTCGTGCATGATGATTGGATCGTTCACCCTCGCAGCCGGGTTACTAAAAACACCAAAACGGCATCACCATGTTGACGAGCTTGCTCCTCACTGCTGCATTATTTTACACAAAGACTATCATACTATAGTGATACGCCCTAGTCAATGCAAGCTTGCTTAATATTGAAATGAAACCTTTAAATCGATAAGCATTATCCGACTGAACGGTAAAAAAATTATAATTTATGATATAATTTGAAGCGATGTAAGATTTTCACAATCCTAGTAAATTTGGTTACGATATTTTAGGTGGGTTTAACGATATGTTGCAAATTTTAATTGGTATTTTAATCATTGCATTGATTGTATTAGCCGTGATTTTCTTCTATCAGCGACGAGTTAATTCGATGATTAAAGAATTGACGGAACAATTAGAGAATTTAAATGTTGATCAGTTAGCAAAGGAATTAGCGCCGGTTCATTTGGAGAGTTTAATGGGAGAATCACTCAAAAAATTTACGGCACTGCGTAAAGATTATGATGACAACTTTGCAGGTAAGTACCAAGAAGCGCAGAAATTGGTGAAGGACATTCAGGCTAATTTGCATGGAATGAGTGTGTTTAGCACCAATCAACAGGTAAATGAACTGCGTGCATTGGTAACGGCGCTTACTACAAAGGAGCAGGAGCTGCAAAGGCAGGTTGATGAACTTAACCATGCAGTCAAGGCTCAGGATGAGGCGATTAGGGAGTTGCGCCAACAGTATAATCAGTTTGGCCGGACACTAGATGAAAAAGCCTTTGACTATGGTGATAGTCAGGATGAATTGCAAAAACGGCTAGTCAACTTAGAGAAAAAGTATGAACAATTTGCTGAAATTGCCCGGCGTGGTGATCATGAGGCCGCACAGGAACTACTGAATGATTTGCAAGAACGAACAGCTGCATTTAAAAAGCTGATTCAAGAGATTCCTGGCTTATATCGCCCTTTATATGCGGTTTTTCCAGATCAGTTGAAGGAATTGCAAAGTGGTTATCAGAAGTTAGTAGATCAAGATTATCATTTTAGTGAAGATAACATTGATCAACAAGTTGAGCAGTTAGAAAAAGAACGTCAAATGGCGCTGAAAAAACTCACGAATTTAAATATCGCTCCAGTTAAACAGGCTAATCAAAATCTAGCACAAAAGATTGATCATTTATATGATGTTATGCAAAAGGAACTGGATGCCAAACCGTTAGCAGAAAAGAACCAACCAAAAGTGGTGTCTCATTTAAACCATGCACAAAAGCAAAATCAGGAATTGATGACTGAGCTACAACGGTTGAGTAATAGTTATACATTGAATAATGATGAAATTTCGGATACGCGGCAGTTGGATGAACAATTAAAGGATATTGCAAAGCAGTGTCAGGATGATCAAGCAATGCTTGATAAACATACGGCGATTTTCAGTGTTATTTGGGAACGTCAGCAAAAGTTAGAAAATAATCTTTTAGAGATTGAAAAGCAACAGAAGGCCATTAATGATGGTGTAGCAAGTTTGCAAGCTGATGAACAACGTGCACGCAAGGCATTACAACGGTTTGTAACCGATATTCGTGCAACAAAACGCCGTGTAGAAAGTTTAAACCTACCTGGAATTCCACAAGATTACTTAGACTATTTCTTTGTGGTGAGTGATGAAATTACCAAATTATCAACGGCAATGAACCAACAACAAATCAATATGGAAGATATTACGAAACAATTGTTGATTGTCCAAGATGATTTGGAAACATTACATGAAAGGACCGATAATTTACGTGATAGTGCTGCTTTGACTGAGCGGATGATTCAATATGCTAATCGGTTAAGCACAACCAATGATACGATTGACCAAGATATTCAAAAGGCTCAGGAATTATTCAACCGCCACGAATATTCATCGGCATTGGAAACGATCGGTACGGCCCTGGAAGAAGCAGAAGCTGGTTCGTTTAAACGAATTGAAAAGGATTATTACCAACAGATGAAGAATTAAAACTAAATAATAAGGGCGATTCAACTCAGTAATGAAACAGTTACGACTTGAGAAATCGCTTTTTTAGTTACCAATAGTAAGTAATGTTTGTTATAATCAAACGATGACTAGAAATTGGTAAGGGAAAAGGGGGATTAGTTTGATCTATTTCGATAACAGTGCAACAACGCAGATTAGTCCGGAAGCTTTGACGACCTATAATACGGTTAGTCAAAAGATTTGGGGAAATCCATCGAGTTTGCATAATTTAGGAGAAACTGCATGGAACCTTTTGCAGCAGTCACGCAAACAGATTGCTGATTTATTCAGTGTCCAACCAGGAGAAATTGTGTTTACAAGTGGTGGTAGCGAAGGTGATAACTGGGTTATTAAGGGAACCGCGTTAGCAAAACGGCAATTTGGTAAGCATATCATTACCAGTTCGGTTGAACATGCAGCCGTGAGAAATTCGCTTCACCAATTGGAAGAATTAGGGTTTGATGTAACCTATCTCCCTGTTGATGGAGAAGGACGGGTAGATCCAGCAGCAGTTCAGGAGGCTATTCGTCCTGCTACGATTATGGTTTCAATCATGGCTGTCAATAATGAAATTGGAACTGTCCAACCAATTAAAGAAATTGGTGAAATTTTGAAGAACTATCCACGGATTCACTTTATGGTAGATGCCGTGCAAGCGATTGGTAAGGGATTAGATGATGTTGTTTTTAGTGAACGGGTGGACTTTGCGACGTTCTCTGGGCATAAATTTCACGCACCACGTGGAACTGGCTTTGTTTATAAGAAGAATGGCCGTCAACTAATGCCACTAGTTAATGGTGGTGGCCAGGAACAAGGCCTTCGTGGCGGTACCGAGAATACTCCTGGTGACGCGGCAATGGCCAAAGCCATTCGGTTAATGAAGGAAAAGGAGACCGTAACGGTTCAGCAGGAAAGAGAAGTTAAGCAGCGGATTATGGACCATCTAAAAGGTTTTCCTCACGTTAAGGTGTTCTCGAAAAATGATGCTGGGTTTGCCCCACACATTTTGTGCTTTGCAATTGTTGGTGTACGGGGTGAGACTGTCGTACATGCCTTTGAAGATCGGGGAATTTATCTTTCCACGACCAGTGCATGTTCATCCAAAAAGGACACGGAAACGAGCACCTTGTCTGCAATGAAGGTACCGCAAAATGTTGCGGAATGTGCAGTGCGGGTTAGTTTGGGGGATCAGAATACGTTGACAGAAGCTGAACAATTTAACCAAACTTTTGATGAACTATATGCAGGTTTTAAAAAGATTTTAGATTAGGAGGCGGCTATGCAGTACGATGAAATAATGGTTCGCTATGGTGAACTGTCTACGAAGGGACGCAATAAGCGGCATTTTATCGATCGGTTAGGCACCAACGTACGGGATGCGCTTCATAAATTTTCCAAAGTGAAAGTTCATCCTAATCCTGACCGGTTGCACGTGATTTTAAATGGTGAAAATAGTACCGAAGTGATGAGTCACTTGAAAAAGGTTTTTGGAATTCAAACTTTCTCACCGGTCTTAAAAGTTGCTAAGGATTATCAAGCAGTTTGTGACGCCGCAAAGGAAATGTTGGCTGATCAGATTACTGAACCAGCAACTTTTAAAGTGGAAACCAAGCGAAGTGACCACCACTTTGAAATGGATACTTTTCAAATGAATCGAGAATTAGGTGGGTTCATTTTAGACCACTTTGGTGATCAATTGACGGTGGACGTTCATCATCCGGATATCACGGTGTGGGTAGATATCCGACTAGATGGGATCTATTTAAGTAGTGAAGTCATCAAGGGGGCTGGTGGATTACCAGTTGGTACAGCTGGAAAGGGAATGATGATGCTTTCTGGCGGAATTGATTCTCCGGTAGCTGCTTACCTAGCATTAAAACGTGGTGTTTCTCTAGAAATGGTCCATTTTTATAGTCCGCCCTATACTAGTGAGCAAGCGCTTGCTAAAGCCAAAGAATTGACGGGTAAGTTGGCGCATTATTGTGGAAGTATTAACTTTATTGAAGTGCCGTTTACTGAAATTCAAGAGACGGTTAAGGAAAAGGTCCCCGAAGGCTATTTGATGACCATTCAACGGCGTTTTATGTTGCGGTTAGCGGTGGAAATTGCTAATCGGCGGAAAGGATTAGCGGTCTTCAATGGTGAATCCCTTGGTCAAGTTGCCTCACAGACGATGGAAAGTATGCGGACCATCGAGGAAGTTACTAATTTACCGGTTTTACGGCCAGTTTTGTCGTATGATAAAACGGAGATTATTAAGATTGCCGAAGAAATCGGTACTTATGATTTATCGATTTTGCCATATGAAGATTGTTGTACAGTCTTTACACCGCCTTCTCCAAAGACCAAGCCACGGATTGATCGGGCACAAAAGTATGAACAGGTCTTGGATATTGATGGCTTAATGCAACGTTCGCTTGATGGAATTAAAATCACTAAGATTCACGCTGGTGATGAATTTCTCAATCAAAACGAGGACGTCTTTGCTGAATTACTTTAGAAAAAAACGATGGGATTAAACCGCTAAGGGTTACATAATCCCATCGTTTCTTTTTTGGACCAGTCTTTACTTGGCGATCCACAGAGCAATGATGGCTAACACCGCTGGTAAAAACTGGATTAGCCAGATTTTTTTGGTTGCAGTAAAACCACCATAGCAAGCGACCACCGCAACGTAGAATAGTAATAATAGTTGGACGTTATATTGCACTGGGCCACTAAAAAGCTAAAAACTAAGTAACAATGAAAGGCCCAACATACCGTTATAAATTCCCTGATTTGCTAGAAGGACGCGAACTTCAGGGATTTTTGTGAAGTCTGACGATAGGTCAAAATATTTTGCTTGTTGTTGGGGCTGACCAAACATTTCCAAAAGCATAATGCCGAGGTGCTCGATACCAACCACGACGACCAAAATAGTTGCAATTATTAACATTGTTTGCTCCTTTTCAAATTTAGTAGGTTAATTATATATTTTTTAGCTCCTTAGGGAAAGAGTTTGTTATACTTAGGCTAAGTTAAGAATTTTAGTGAAGGAGCATTGCAAGATGGAAATCACAATTAATGGTGAACAGCGTCAATTAGTGGGCAATCCACCAATGGTTGGTGAAGAATTACCTCACTTTAAAGTTTTTGATCAGGATAACGAAAAGGTAAAGACGAGATTCTTATTTGGCAAACCAACGTTACTGAGTGTGGTTCCGGACATTAACACTCCAGTCTGCAGCCTACAAACAAAAAAGTTTAACCAAACAATGGATCAATTTTCCGGAGTGAACTTCCTCACGATCTCCACTAACCGAATTGAAGATCAACAAAAATGGTGTGCAGCAGAAGGCGTCAAAAAGATGAAGCTAGTGTCTGACTATGAACAATCTTTTGGCTATGCCATGAATTTATTAATTCCAGATGAAGGTGTATTGGCACGGTCAGTATGGGTTATCGACGCTAACGGCAAGATTGTTTACCGGCAAATCGTGAGCGAATTAACGGATGAACCAGATTATGATGCGGCACTAGCAGAGTTGAAAAAGTTATTGTAGAGGGTGAGGTAAGATAACTAACCAATGGGAAAGTTGACGAATTATACTTACTATTAGCCTTCAAGCAAGCTCGTCCGATTGTGACGAGCTTTTTTTATGAACCTTTTTAGAAATGTTACGTAAAAAAGCCCACTATAAAGTGGACCGTATTGTGGGTATGACCAATTGTTATCAAATAGGTTATTAGTGCTTAGTTATTTTGATCATTCAAATTATTTGGAATAAAAGAAACATCGGTATCAATAATCCCAAATTTAGTTTTCATTATTGACTCAAGCCGTTCAGCAAGCTCAAAACTATCACTTACCTTCATGTTTCCATCAATAACAACTGAAACGCTGAGAGTTACCAAATTTCCATTATAGTGTGCTTTAAGCTTAGGTACGTTAAAGATTTGAGGCATTTGCATGATGGTGTCCCGGTATTCTTGTTCTGCCGCTGGACTAAAGTAATCTGTTAAATTCAGACTGCTTTCCCGGAAAATACTTAGACCTGAATATAAAATAAAGAAGCCAACAACGATGCTAGTTGCAGAATCTAACCATTTAAGTTGAAAGAGCATCGCACCCAAAAGCGAGATAAAAGTCCCGATGCTTGTAAAAGCATCGCTTAAACTATCCTGTGCCGACGCTAACAGAGCAGCATTGTTCAATTTTTGCCCAGCCTGTCGATTCATAAACCAAATAACTAACATAATAATAGCAGCAATTCCGGCTCCAATAAGTGCGACTGGTTGTGGTATAATTCGGGTTTGTGGGCTAATCAATCCTTTAATGCCATCGTAAATAACGCTGATTGCAATTGCAACCATGACTGCGCCTGTAATTAATGAAAAAATAGTTTCATATCGCCAGCGAACAAACTGCATTCGTTGGTCTGAGCTAAGGTTGTTGTGTGTTTCTTCACCCGACATCTTAGCTCCTACGAGATTATTATCATCAATACCGCGGGCTATGTGGAGACCAATCATTAATAGAAATGTGGAAACAATACCGGAAAGATTATTAAATGCGTCTGCTCGTAAAGTTTGCGATTTACTAAGATATGATAACCAATATTCAATGATTGAAATAGTAACATAAGCAACCAAATTGTAGATAAGGTGTTGTTGAGAAAGCTTGATATTACTTAATTCGTTTTTTGGAATGGTTTTCCATTGGGTTATTTCTTTTGATAAATGCTGATCTATTTTAGACATTAGATAACCTCCTAAAAAAACTAAAAGTATATTATCATAGGCCAAATATTTATTTCTAATGTTTTTTGAAGAAATTATTAGGTCAGTTGTAAATATTCTTAACAATAAATTGCCCGAAATTAATACTTGACGGAAATTGATTATTTAGCTAAGATACACTTTAATAAGCATTGACCGAAAGAGTAGTAAAGCGGTACTTAGACAAGCGAAATCCTGATGGTGTGAGGGGATTAGTTAAACTTTATGAAGGTAGTTCGGGAGCTGATATGCTGAAGCTATTAGTAGGCATATCCGGTTCATTTACCGTTACTAAATGGTAAAGTGGAGTATGCGTTGCTGCATACTTAATTTAGGTGGTACCGCGAGTAAGCTCGTCCTATTGTAAGGGCGGGCTTTTTTGTTTACCACCATGAAAGGAAGTTTTTAATTATGACAGACCAATCAAAAGAAATGTCAACCAAGTACGATCCGACTGCCGTTGAAAAGGGTCGCTATGCTTGGTGGCAAGACCATGGATTCTTTAAACCGAGTGGTGATAAAAAGGCACACCAGTATTCAATTGTTATTCCGCCACCGAATGTTACAGGTAAGTTGCACCTAGGCCATGCTTGGGATACAACCCTGCAAGACATGATTATTCGTCAAAAGCGAATGCAGGGCTATGATGTTCTTTGGCTCCCTGGAATGGACCACGCAGGAATTGCTACTCAAGCCAAGGTTGAAGCCCGGTTGCGTAAGCAGGGCATTTCGCGTTATGACTTAGGACGGGAAAAGTTTGTCCAACAAGTTTGGGATTGGAAAGACGAATATGCAGATATTATCCATAAACAATGGGCTAAGATGGGAATCTCGGTTGATTATGATCGTGAACGATTTACCCTTGATGAAGGGCTAAACAAAGCCGTACGGAAAGTCTTTGTTGATTTATACAACAAGGGACTTATTTATCGGGGAACCTACATTATTAACTGGGATCCGCAAGCACGAACGGCCTTGTCTGATATTGAAGTTATTCATAAGGATGATAAGGGTGCCTTTTACCACGTTAAATATCCATTTACTGATGGCACAACATTTAACGGTAAGGACTACATTGAAATTGCAACTACCCGTCCAGAAACAATGTTTGGGGATGAAGCAGTTGCAGTTAACCCTCATGATGATCGGTATAAGGAATTAGTCGGCAAGCATGTTCGGGTTCCACTAGTTGATCGGGAAATTGAAATTATTGCCGATGATTATGTCACTCCTGATTTTGGAACTGGGATGGTTAAGATTACTCCAGCGCATGATCCAAACGACTTTAAGGTCGGTAAGCGGCACAATCTTCCAGAATTAAATACCATGAACGAAGACGCTTCCATGAACGAAAATGCGGGTAAGTATGAAGGCATGGATCGCTTTGAAGCACGGAAGGCCATGGTAAAGGATTTACAAGACCAAGGATACATGCTTAAGATTGATCCAATTGTTCACTCAGTTGGGCATTCCGAACGGACTGGGGTGCAAGTTGAAGCACGGTTGTCAACGCAATGGTTTGTTAAGATGAAACCATTAGCTGAGGCTGCATTAAAGAATCAAAAGACATCAGATCGGGTCAACTTCATTCCAGGACGGTTTGAAAATACCTTTACGCAGTGGATGGAAAATATTCATGATTGGGTTATCTCACGTCAATTATGGTGGGGACACCGAATTCCAGCTTGGTATAACAAGCAAACTGGTGAAATGTACGTGGGGATGGAAGCCCCAAAGGATGCAGAAAATTGGGAACAAGATCACGACGTCTTAGATACTTGGTTCTCGAGTGCATTGTGGCCATTTTCAACAATGGGGTGGCCAGATACGGATGCCCCAGATTACAAGCGTTACTTCCCAACCAGTACGCTAGTTACCGGGTATGATATTATTTTCTTCTGGGTTTCCCGGATGATTTTCCAATCGCTTGAGTTTACCGGCAAGGCGCCGTTTAAGAATGTTCTCCTCCACGGGTTAATTCGTGACGAACAAGGTCGTAAGATGAGCAAGTCATTGGGAAATGGAATTGATCCAATGGATGTCATTGCTAAATACGGTGTAGATGCTTTACGTTGGTTCTTAGTAACTGGTTCGACTCCTGGTCAGGATATTCGCTTCTCATATAAGAAGATGGATGCGGCATGGAACTTCATTAACAAGATTTGGAATGCCAGTCGTTACGTTATCATGAATTTAGATGGGATGGAGCATGCACCACAGTTACCTGATAAGAGTAAGTGGGACTTGGCAGACCGGTGGATTTTAGCTAAATTGAATGCAACGGTTAAGCAAGTGAATGCTCAATTTGAGAAATTTGAATTTGGTGAGGCTGGCCGAGCCCTTTATAACTTTATTTGGAATGATTTCTGTGATTGGTATATCGAAATGTCCAAGGAAAAGTTGACTAATGGAACGCCAACTGAAAAGGAAGATACCAAGAATATTTTAGCTTACGTTCTGGATCAAACGCTGAAATTGATTCACCCAATTATGCCATTTGTGACGGAAAAACTATGGTTATCAATGCCACATGATGGTGAATCAATTATGGTCAGTGATTACCCAGTTGCACATGCTGAATTAGCAGATGCCAATGCCGTTGAACAAATGAGTGACCTTATTAATCTGATTAAGGCAGTGCGGACGATTAGAAATGATGCGGGTGCACCATTATCTAAACCAGTTAACATGCTAATCAAGGTCGATACTGAAGCATTAGGGAACATTTTCCGCGATAATCAGGATTATATTCAACGGTTCTGTCATCCAGCAGAATTGACGATTGGAACAGAAGTTGAAGTACCGAAGTTGGCAATGAGCGGTATCTTAGCAGGAGCAACGGTTTATATTCCAATGGCAGAATTAGTGGACCTTAACGAAGAGAAGGCGAAGGTTCAAGATGAAATTGCAAAATTGCAAAAGGAAGTAGAACGTTCTGCTAAGAAGTTAGGTAACGAAAAGTTTGTTCAAAACGCACCAGAAAAGGTTGTAAACGATGAACGTAAGAAAGCTGCTGAGTGGCAGCAAAAATTAAATGCTGCCAAGGAGCGATTAGCATCGCTCGAAAATGCATAGCAGACTAGCGGGGCGTGAATACGAAGTCAGATATGGCTTCGGTCACGCCTCTTTTTATTAAAAGGAGAATTAAATGGTAATTCAAACTTATGAGGATGCGTTAAATTTTATTCATCAGCGGCCGCGTTTTAAGAAAAAGCCAACCCTGGCTCGGATGCGCTTATTTTTGCAACGATTGGGCAATCCACAGCGTGGCCAAAGATATATTCACGTTACCGGAACTAACGGTAAAGGGTCTGTAGTGGCAATGACCAGGCAAATTTTGATGGAACAAGGTTTAACGGTCGGATCATTTACTTCTCCGTTCATTACCCGATTTAATGAACGGATTGCAATTAATGGAGAACCGATTGCAGATCAGGACCTGCTGCACTATGTTCAACAAGTGGTACCAGTTGTTGAAGCCCTTGATAAAGAACTGCCAGAGGGCGGACCAACAGAGTTTGAAATTGATACCGCAATCATGTTTTGCTATTTTGCGGATCATGACCTAGATGTAGTAATTTTAGAAGTCGGCATTGGGGGATTATATGATTCAACGAATATAATTGAAGATCCGATCGTGACAGCAGTAGTGACCGTTGGCTATGATCATATGAAATACTTGGGCTCCACCATTGCGGATATCGCGCGACAAAAGGCGGGGATTATCAAAAATGGGGCACCAATGGTCATTGGTAATCTACCGAAGGATGCACAACGCATGATTGAACAAGTGGCAAAGAAACATAATTGTACTGTCTATCAGTTTGGTCGCGATTTTCGAACAACACTGGTTGGTCATCAAACAATTTATCCAGAGTTGAGTTATTCAGGACTCCAATTGCATAATGAGCGGTATCGTTTATCGTTGGCTGGTGATTATCAGCTTGCTAATTGTGGGATTGCAGTGACGATCGTCCAACTCTTTATGCAAGCTGGTGGCTTGAAGTTAGATCGGCGTGCAGTTAAACAAGCTCTCCAGAATACTAAGTGGCCTGGTAGAATGGAGCTGGTTAATCAAGAACCAATGATAATTCTAGACGGGGCACACAATCTTCCGGGAATGCAAGCACTAACTGAAACCATTCGTGGCGATTTTAAAGGGCATGAAGTTTATGTATTAGTGGCGATTTTAGCTGATAAACAGTATGAATTGATGCTCGGTGAATTAGCTAGCCTGAGCAACGTTCATATTATGGTAACGACTTTTGACGGTCCATATGCTGGTCGTAAGAGTGCTGACCTAGGTGCGGTGGTAAAAATGATCCCAAGCCACCATCCCATTCAAATGGTTCCAGATTGGCAGCGAGCATTTGCTAAACTTGCTACGCAGGTTTCTACGGATGACGTCATTTTAGTTACTGGATCCTTATACTTTATTTCTGATGTCCGACATTTAATGTTGGATTAAAAATAATTTGACTGATTTCTTCCGTCTATAAAAAGTGAAGGGAGAGATTAGATGATTTTAGATAATACAAGTAGTAATTACCACCAATTAGTTCGGAAGTATTTTGCTGATCAGCCGCAAGTAGCGGAAGCGCTACTGCTTAAGTCACCAACACCGGCAGATTTTCATCATTTAACTAAAAACGAGCTCCGGTATTTAAAGGGAACTAGTCCAGCAGAAGTGGAGAAATTTTTGTTGGCGGTGCAACTTGGTGCACTCATTGTCAAGAGTCCGCGGAACCTTTATGGTCACGCATATTCCAGTGCGCTAGTGGGAAAGAACTTTATGAACGAGTATGCCGGTGACCAACAGGAGAGCGTTGTGGTTCTATGTACGGATGTTCATAATGAAATTATTGCCCGTCAGCAGTTATTCATTGGTGGGCGGAGCCAGTGCAGTTTGTATCCAGATCAGATTTTTCGCTACGCACTCAAAAATTGCGCAGCGGGAGTGATTATTGTGCATAATCACCCAACTGGCTACAGCGAACCGTCAGATAATGATTTAATGATGTGTCAACACCTTGAACGAGCTGGAAACCTCATTGGAATTCAGCTAATTGATTTTCTAATTATTGGTCATAATAAATACTATAGTTGGCGGGAGTGCGCGGCGGATCTTTAATTATTTTTAAATGTCAGGAAAAAATTGGTTTTTTTATGCTGAGTGTAGTATATTGTGACTGTTAATCTGTAGAACGGCTATGGTATAATACTGCTGTTCTATAATAAAAAGATACTTGAAACCAAAATGAAGGGACGACATAGATTGCCATTAGGAATTGGAACCAAAAATATTGGTATTGATTTAGGAACTGCCAATACAATTGTTTACATTGAAGGTAAGGGAATCGTTTTACGTGAGCCGTCTGTGGTTGCACGAAATAAAAAGTCTGGCGAAGTGATTTCGGTAGGTGAAGCCGCCCGGGATATGATTGGACGGACGCCGGCTAGTATTGTTGCGATTCGGCCAATGAAGGACGGTGTGATCGCTGATTATGATACGACGGTTGCCATGATGAAGTACTACATGGATAAGGCGCTTGGTGGTAATGCTGGGAAGCCATACGTGATGGTTTGTGTGCCAAGTGGAATTACTGAAGTTGAAAAACGAGCAGTAATTGATGCTACCCGTGTTGCGGGGGCCCGGGATGCTTACGTTATTGAAGAACCATTTGCAGCTGCGATTGGTGCTGGTTTGCCAGTCATGGATCCAACCGGGAGCATGGTTGTTGATATTGGTGGTGGAACCACTGATGTTGCTACCATTTCACTTGGTGGAATTGTTTCTAGTCGTTCTATCCGGATGGCTGGTGACAAGATGAATGATGCCATTATTCAATTTATCCGGCAAAATAAGAACCTTTTGATTGGTGAACGAACGGCTGAAAAGCTCAAGTGGGATATTGGTTCAGCTTCGCTTGAAGCTGCTAAAGATATGGAAAGCTCAGAAGTTCGTGGCCGCGATCTCGTCACTGGATTGCCAAAGACAATGGAAGTGACCGCAGAAGAATTATCTGGCGCACTACAGGATGTCGTGGCGGAAATTATTGAAGCAATCAAGTCGACCCTTGAAGAGACATCACCGGAAATTGCAGCGGATGTTATTGACCACGGGATTGTGTTAACTGGTGGTGGTTCACTTTTGAAGCATTTGCCAGATGTAATTGCTGATGCTACGAAGGTACCGGTCTTTATTGCGAATGATCCGCTGGATTGTGTTGCAATTGGAACGGGAGAATCCCTCAAGAGCATTGATGTAATGAAGAAGAAAAAGTAATTCAAATAAACCAATTGAGAATTAATTATCCAGATGGGCGGGGCGAGTCGCAAAACGATGTGTTTTGCCAAGCTCCGCTTCACTTTTCTCAATTGGGAGGAGGATTTCAGAATGCGCAAGTTTTTTTCAAACCGGCGATTAGTATTTATTGTGATCGTGCTGGTTCTTGCATTCGGTTTAATGGGTGGATCAGTCGCTTTACGAAATCGGCGACAGACGCCACCACTGATTCAGCAATTTGGCAATGACATTGTCGGTATGGTTGATGGGGTAATAGCTTATCCCGTCAACGCAGCTCAAAATGGCGTTCAGTCATTTACTGAACTGTTGAATACTTATTCCGAGAATGAAAAATTAAAAGAACAAGTATCTGACTTAGCTCAGGCTAAGGTTCGTGATCAAACCTTAGCCAAGGAAAACCGAGAGTTAAAGAAGGAACTTAAAGTTAACAAGTCGATGACTGACTATACTACCATTAGTGCTGCTGTGATGTCGCGAACCCCTTCATCTTGGCAAAAGCAGCTGGTTATTAATAAGGGCCAGACAAGTGGCATTAAGAAGAATATGCCTGTAATGTCATCTGGTGGTTTAATTGGTCGAATTACGGAAGTTAATAAAACCAATAGTAAGGTGGAATTATTAAGTAATACTAGTGAATCCGCCAATCGTTTTGCCATCCAAATTGACGGTGAAGGTGGTAAAACCGTGAACGGAATCATTACTGATTATGATTCTGAAAGTAATAGCTTGATTATGGGGCAGGTAACCTCAAAAGCAAAGATCAAGAAGGGAACCAAAGTTACGACTAGTGGCATGGGAGGTATTACTCCAAAGGGACTGTATGTCGGTCGAGTATCTAAGGTTGGTAAAGACGATTATGGTCTTGCCCAAAAAATTTATATCAAGCCAGCAGCCAACTTTAACGATGTTAATATCGTGACTGTGGCTGAATTAGATTCATAGGAGGGATCAAATGTACCGGTTATCTCGCTTAAGATTTCTATTTCCGATTGGCTTGTTTATCACATTTTTTCTGGATGGTTCGTTTAGTAAGGTTTTTGCCAATCAGTTCTTCAGCTATCCATATTCAATGGTCAGTCAATTAGTGTTGCTGTGGTTGGTGTTAGCTTACTTTTTTGAAAGTAATATCAAGATTCCATTGTATGGATTTGCGATTGCAGTTGGTGTGTTGACCGACTTATTCTATTCGGGGATCTTTGGATTATTTATTGTCTTGTACCCACTGATTGTGTGGTTAACGAAGTTGTTGGCAACATTTTTTAACGAAAACTTTTTTAACACCTTGTTGATTTTCTTTATTGACGTTTGTGTATTTCAACTCTTAAATTATTGGGCATTTTTGCTAATTGGAGTAATCCATGTCAACATGGGCAGTTTTCTGCTGGATACCTTAGCACCAACGTTAGCATTAAACTTAGTTTATTTTGTTCTATTGTATTGGCCAATTCATGCACTTTATGTACGAGCCTTGGCTAAGCAGCGTTCATAAACTATTATGAGAATTTTTTAATATTAATGTTGACATTCGAATAAAACGTGGTTATTATACTTATAACAAATTAAAGACGAAGAGCAGACTAGTAGAGTGATTGGTTCTTTACAGAAAGTTTCAGTGGCTGAGATGGGACATGAACTGGTGCTTGAATCACAACTGTGAGTTGACTATTGACAAAAAAATGGTCCGGGGAAGCCCGTTACAGCGCGGAGTTTATTTGAACTTGCTGAGGTTAGATTCGTGAGAATTTAACAATAATGAGGTGGAACCGCTGCAAAGCCCTCTTACTACGTTGAGTAGTAAGAGGGCTTTTGATTTCAAATGAACTTGTTGAGGTAACCAGTGTAAGCTGGTTATGAATTGGGGTGGAAACACGGTCTAGCGTCCCCTTGGAGATTATTCCAGGGAGGCGTTTTTTGTTTGCTCAGACAGAGAGTAGGAGGTTGCTTATGTCACTAAAATATGTATTTGAAATTTTACCATCATTATTTCAGGGTGCAGGAATGACGTTGGAGTTGTTCTTTCTTACGTTAATTGGGTCATTACCCTTGGGAATTATATGTAGTTTAGGATTAGTATCAAAAATTCGCCCACTTAAATGGATTCTAGAATTTTATGTGTGGCTGATGCGTGGAACGCCGCTGCTATTGCAATTAATTTTTGTCTTTTATGGTTTACCAATTGTTGGAATCGTTTTTCAACGTTTTGATGCAGCCTTAGTTGCCTTTATCCTTAATTATGCTGCCTACTTTGCGGAAATTTTCCGGGGTGGATTACAATCCATTGATGAAGGGCAGTACGAAGGAGCACGGGTTCTAGGTCTGAGTTATTGGCAAACGGTTCGGAAAATTGTGATTCCTCAAGTGGTTAAAATCGTGATTCCATCAATCGGTAACGAAGTTGTTAACTTAGTTAAGGACTCCTCATTGGTTTACGTCATTGGGCTGGGCGATCTTCTACGGGCTGGAAACGTAGCTACCGCACGAGATGTTACTTTAGTTCCATTAGTATTAGTTGGGGTTATTTACTTATTGATGGTTGGAATTTGCACCTTTATTCTACACAAGGTTGAACAACGTTATTCTTACTATAAATAAACAAAGGGGGGCTTTAAAATGTTAAAAGTCGCAAATTTAAAAAAGAGTTTTGGCGGTCGACAAATTCTTGATGATGTTAATTTTACGGTTGAAGATGGAAATATTTTGACCATTGTTGGCCCATCTGGAGCCGGAAAGACGACCCTTTTACGTTGTATCACGGGATTGGAAGCTGCTGATTCTGGAACTTTCACAATTGACGGCAAAGAATTTAATCCCCAAGATTTAACGAGTGCTGATAATGTGATGGGAGTAGTCTTTCAAGACTTTAACCTTTTTCCACACCTATCAGTTCTAGAAAATCTAACACTTGCTCCAACCTTAGTTTTAAAGCAAGAGCGCAATACAGCTGAGAAAAAGGCGCGGGAATTATTGGAACAATTAGGTTTAAAGGGTAAGGAACAACTTTACCCATATCAACTTTCTGGTGGACAGAAGCAACGAGTAGCCATTGCTCGGGCATTGGCAATGCAACCGAAGATCCTTTGTTATGACGAACCTACCAGTGCACTAGATCCGAATCTGCGGGATGAAGTCGCTAATCTGATATTGTCATTAAAGGCGCAAGGAGTTACTCAATTAGTAGTTACTCACGATATGGAATTTGCCAAAAAAATTGCAGATAGTATGTTGACGGTTCAAGCATTGGATCAGCAAAGCTAAAGTGAGAGGGTGACAATATGAAAAACCGTCGCGGATGGGTATTGATTCTGTGCTTATTACTGCCACTCATGATGCTCAGTGGTTGTGAAAGCGTGACAAAGCGGGCCAATCAGCAAGACACGTGGTCACGAATTGAACGACGTCACAAGGTGATTATTGGTGTTGATGATAGCTTTGTCCCAATGGGCTTCCGACAAAAAAACGGCAAGTTGGTTGGGTATGATGTGGATTTAGCTCGTGCAGTTTTCAAGCAATATGGAATTAAAGCAGATTTTCAAACGATTGATTGGTCAATGAAGGAAACTGAGTTGAAGAACGGGACCATTGATTTATTATGGAATGGCTATTCAGTCACTCCACAAAGACAGAAGAAAGTGGCGTTTAGTCGTGTCTACCTTCTGAATAAGCAAATTCTGGTTACCAAAAAACGTGATCACATCAACAATTTTCAGGAAATGACGGGGAAAACTCTGGGAGTTCAAAATGGGGCAACTGGGATGACGATGCTGGATGAATACCCACGGTTATTGAAAGATCGGATTAAAGATCACAAGCCGGTTTTATATGATACATTTCCCAATGCGTTTATCGATCTGAATGCAAACCGAATTCAAGGTATTTTAATGGATGAAGTATATGCGGACTACTACATTCAACACCAGCCAGACCGCAATGCTTACGCGACTTATAGTAGTTCGAAAATGCCAGCAGATAAATTTGCAGTCGGAATGCGTAAAGGTGATCGAACCTTGCGTCAAAAAGTCAATCAAGGTCTCGGCCGACTACAAAAGAATGGTGAATTACGTAAAATTAATGAAAAATGGTTTGGTAAGGATAGCAATTATCTAGGACCAAATAACTAATTTTCGAGGTTGGGGTACCCCAGCCTTTTTATTTTGCTGGGCATTGCTTGTCTTTTGTAGTAAAAATGCGTATGATATTTGGTACATTGATTAAAAAAAGGAATCAAAAATGCAGATAGAATTAGTAAAAGGTGTTCACTTAACGATTATTCCGACAACGAAATATACGACTACTAAAATTTTAGTAAACTTTGCGACTAGGCAAACACTTACGAATAGTTCAGTGCGGAATGTCCTTGTTAATCTATTGGTTAATGTAACTGCTAATTACCCGAATCAAACAATATTAGCTCGTAAGTTAGCCACAATGTATGGTGCAGAATTGGACGGCTATGTCACCAGAGTCGGAACAACCCATAACGTTCGCTTAACCTTATCATTTGTTAATCAGAACCTAGCGCCACAAATGAGGATTAATGATGCGTTAAAGCTCATGCGAGAATTAATATTTAATCCACTTCGTGACCAGGATGAACTATCTCCCCAAAGTTGGCAACTGCAACGGGACAACATTGCGGCAACCCTATCTTCTTGGGAAGATGATAAGCAATACTTGGCAGCAAAACGACTGCTGAATTTATACTTCACTAATGGTTCAGTAATGAAGATGCCAAGTACCGGGACAGCAGAAACGGTTGCCAAGGTGTTGAATCCAGAAATAGTTCGTGCCTATCAAAACATGCTGGCCAAAGACCAAGTTGAAATTATTATCGAAGGTGACGTTAATGCCGATCAAGTGGAACGAGCATTACGGCAGTGGCCATGGCAAGCACGATCTTCATTTGAAACCGATATTTTTTATCGTCAGCCAGTTTGGCCTGATGTTCAAATTGGAGCTCACCAGATTGATATTCAACAGGCCAAACTCGATTTAGCCTATTCTTTTCCCGTATATTTTATGGATCCTGATTACTATCCAGCGTTAGTTATGAATGGCTTATTTGGCGCAGGACCGTATTCACTCTTATTTAAGAATGTACGTGAAAAGGCCAGTTTGGCCTATTATGCATCGACTGGGCATCGGCCGTTTGCGGGTTACCTCTTTGTTCAATCGGGAATTAATAGTCAGGATCGTCAGCGAACTCAACAATTGATTGGCGACCAGTTAAAAGCTATTCAAGATGGTCAAATTAATATTAACGATTTAGAACAAGTTAAGAAGAATCTTGTTAATGGTTATCTAGTGTCCCAAGATAATCCTAACTACTTGGTTGAGCGCGTTTTGATTAGTAACTTAACTGGCTTAAATTTGCCTGCGAATCCGATCGAATTGATCCAATCAGTCGACCGGCACCAAGTGAGTGATGTAGCACAAAAGCTAAAGTTGCAGGCAGAATATTTTCTGGATCGGAGATAGGAACGTGGAAAAAAAGATTTATTCTCAATTTAATCAACCCGTTTACCATGACCGACTTTCGAATGGCTTGGATGTGGTGTTAATTCCCCGTCGTGGTTTTCAGAAAGTGTATGGAATATTAACGAGTAATTATGGCTCTGTTGATAATCAGTTTATCCCGCTAGGCAGCCAAGAAATGGTTCAAGTTCCTGATGGGATCGCCCATTTTCTAGAACATAAGCTTTTTGAAAAAAAGAATTACGATGCGTTTGATTTATTTGGTGAGTTAGGGGCTGATTCAAATGCTTTTACTAGCTATACGCAAACTAGCTATCAATTTTCAACAACGCAAAATATCCAAAAAAATTTGACAACTTTGTTGGATTTTGTTCAAACACCCTATTTTTCAGCAACTGGTGTGGCGAAAGAACAAGGAATCATTGGACAGGAAATTCGCATGTATAACGATAATCCGGATTCACGATTATATACGGGAGCGTTAGCGAATTTATACCCAAATGATCCAATAAGCGTTGATATTGCTGGAACTGAATCTAGCATTGCGCAAATTACACCAGCATTGTTAATGCAGTGCTACCAAACCTTTTATCAACCGTTTAATTTACGCTTAGTTATAGTTGGTAACATCGACATTGCTGAGACAATGGCAACCGTTTATGAGAGTCAAAAGGAACATGCGGCAATTATTCGTTCCATTCACCGAGCGCCGCTAATTAGTGATGAGCAAGGAACAGATGTTGTTGCCACAGGGAACTTGCGGATGGCGGTTCAGCGTCCCAAAGCGATGGTTGCTATTCGGGGCCTCCAGCAATTTATGGATGATCGGGAACGTTTACGTTATAAGTTAGCCTGTGAATTAATGTTAGAAATGATTTTTGACGATACCACTAGCAATTATTTACGTCTGTATAATCGGCACGTAATTGATGATTCTTTTGGTTTCAGTTTCGAAATGGAACGGGGCTTTCATTTTGCAACCATTAGTTCCGATACGGATGATCCGCAGCGATTTATTGGTGAAATTGAGGATATTTTGCAATCTGCCACCGATCATTTAGATGTAATGAAAAATGAATTTATAGCCACCAAACGGGGTGCCATTGGCCGGGTCATTATGAGTTTGAATTCTCCAGAAGCGATTGCAAATCGTTATTCATCAGCTCTTTTTGGTAATTTAAATGTTTTTGATGAAATTGACTTATTACAATCAATTCAGCTCGATGATCTCTACCAAGCCTGTCAACAATTTATTCAACCGCATTGTTGGACAAACTTCGTGATTGAGCCGTTAAAGATGTAATAGATTTTTAGAATTTACATTAGACGAAGTATGCTATACTAGGTTCTGGTTTAAATAAAGAAGGGTGTGGAACATAGTAATGAGTGAAGAACAAGAACAAAAGCTCAATATTGGAAAAAAACTAAAAGACGCACGGGTCGCAAATGGCTTTACCCTTGATGATCTTCAACAAGCTACCAAAATCCAAAAGCGGTATTTGATTGCAATTGAAGATGAGCAATTTGATGAGTTACCCGGAGATTTCTACGTCCGGGCTTTCATTAAGCAGTATGCTAATACGGTTGGTCTCAATGGTAATGAATTATTGAAAGAGTACGATGACTATCTGCCAAAGACCAAAACAGCTGATTATTCGGAACATCTTAATGAAGCGGTTGAGCCACGGCGGAGCGGTAACCGGCCGACAGCAGTGAAACGGATTGATGGCATGCGTAAGTATCTGCCAACTATTATTATCAGTGTGATTGTTTTGGTGATTTTAGCAGCAATTTGGGTAACGGCAATCGCGCGTAACCATAATGATTCTTCCAAGATTGATAGCAGTTCAGTTTCAGTTTCTGGTGAATCTAGCAAAAAGAAAGCTTCATCCAGTTCGAAAAAGACGACCAAAAAAGCAAAGGATGATCTTAAATTAACGCAAAGTTCACGAACTGCCAATGCGGTAACTTACCGGTCAACTAAGGCACTTTCTAAGGCCACTAGTTTAGAGATTACGACGACTGGAACATCAACGAACAGTGTGATGGTTGATGGAACCACTCGGTTGAGTCGAACGATGACTGCTAATGGGAAGCAAACAGTTGCTTTAGCGAAGAATGCACGCAGTATTACCATTCGAGTTGGTAATGCTCGGGTTACGAAGATTAAGATTGGCAATCAAACACTTGACTTTACGGATAATAATCGGTACCCAGCTACCCGCGTAGTAACGATTTTACTTGGTAATGAAACAGCTAGTTCCAGTAGTTCAAGTAGTTCAACCGTTTCAAGTACGCAACGCACGAACAATAATCAGTCCAATGTCACAACCCAAACTAGTCGGACCCAAGGAACGACTACGCAAAGAAATAACGGGACTGCGCAACAGACTACTACTCGGCAATAATGAGGAGGAAGAAACTTGAATTTACCCAATAAATTAACCATTGTTCGGTTAATAATTATTCCGTTTTTCTTAATTTTAATGGTTGTGCCACTGACATGGGGGACAGTAACGTTTCTTGGGGCCACAGTTCCGGTGGCTCAGTTGATCGCTACAATCCTGTTCATTGCGGCAACAATTACTGATAATTTGGATGGACGAATTGCTCGTCGCGATCACTTAGTAACCAATTTTGGTAAGTTTACTGACCCATTAGCAGATAAGTTATTGGTCATGACAGCATTTATCGTTTTAACTGCTAGTCATGCAGTACCAGCTTGGGTTACTTGTATCATTATTTGGCGTGAATTATCAGTGACCGGATTACGGTTGTTAATCGTGGAACAAAATGGTCAAGTATTAGCTGCCAAGATGCCGGGTAAAATTAAAACGACCACGCAGTTCATTGCCATTATTTTCTTGCTGCTTCATAATGCTATTTTTGCAATTTGGAATATTCCGTTTGGTGAAATTATGTTATACATCTGTCTATTCTTCACGATTTACTCCGGAGTTGACTATTTCGTCCAAGGACGCGGTGTGTTCGCAGATGGTTTTAAGTAGAGCAGTTAACAAAAAGACTGGTGAAATTTAATTATTTCACCGGCTTTTTTCGTTTATATAAGTTAGGAGGTTAATAAAATGAATGCAGAAATTATTTCGGTCGGAACGGAACTAACTTTAGGTGAAATTACTAATAGCAATGCCCGATTTTTAGCAGATCAATTGCGTCAGTTTGATATTCATAATTATTGGCAAACGACAGTTGATGATCAAAGGAAACGGATTGTTACTGCAATTAGACAGGCCGAACAACGTGCTCAACTGATCTTTATTTGCGGAGGATTAGGGCCAACAGCTGACGATGTGACGATGGCAAGTGTTGCCCAGGCACTAGATACAGATTTAGTACTTGATGACATGTATTGGGAAACTGTGCAGGATGACTTCCGCCAGCGGCACCTTACTTTGAGTCCCGAAAATATTCGTCAGGCTTACTACTTAAAAGGTGGGCAGGCTTTAACTAATCCTGTTGGGTTAGCACTAGGTAGTATTTTTAGTGATCATTATCATACCTATGTGGTACTGCCGGGGCCACCACGTGAATTTCAGGCAATGGTAACTGAATCATTGCGACCACATTTAGAGCAGTTGACTAGTGACAGGACCATCATGAACCGGGTATTACACTTTGTTGGTTATCCAGAATCAACGTTGATGGATGATATTCAGAAAATCTTAGGGACACATACGAAGGTGATTGCAACTTCGTATGTTCAACCCGATGAAACCCAAGTTCGGTTAACGGTTTTTGATTGTCCGGTGGACGCGGCTCAGCAACTATTGGATCAAGCTGAGGAGCAGATTGTTAGTAAGTTAGGAAGTTATTATTTTGGAAGTGGCGAAGGACTGACCTTAGCAAGCCAGGTAGTTAAGCATTTGAAAAAGTTAGGTATGACGATTACTGCTGCAGAAAGTCTGACGGCTGGTTTGTTCCAGTCTACAATTTGTTCAGTACCAGGCGCTTCAGAAGTGTTTACGGGGGGCTTTGTTACCTATGCTACAGAAATGAAAACTAAGTTGCTAGGAATTCCAGAAGAGTTAATTAATGAACACAGTGTAGTGAGCGGGGAAGTTGCAGGTGCAATGGCGCAACATTCACGTCAATTAACTGGTGCGAATTTAGGCATTGGTTTTACTGGAGTGGCTGGCCCCGATGGCTTGGCAGGACATCCAGTAGGGGAAGTTTGGATTGGTATCGCAAATGGCCAACAAACGGTCACCAAGCAGTTGCATCTTTCACAGCAAATGGGACGACAAGCAATCCGTCGGCAAAGCGTACAACTCGGATTGCTGGCTATTGAACATTTGTTAAAATCTCTCGATTAGCTCGAACATTGGTTCGAAAAATGCTTGTGTTTTGATAAAAAACTGATATTATTAAAACAGGATCCTGTTAAGGAGGAAAATAATGGCAGATCAAAGAAAGACAGCATTAGATAATGCTCTTAAAAAAATTGAAAAAAACTTTGGTAAGGGCTCCATCATGCGAATGGGGGATGCAGCAGATACCAAAATTGCATCAGTGTCGAGTGG
Source organism: Limosilactobacillus sp. C0001E2 (assembly GCF_056590915.1). NCBI lineage: Bacteria > Bacillati > Bacillota > Bacilli > Lactobacillales > Lactobacillaceae > Limosilactobacillus > Limosilactobacillus sp. C0001E2. Next base: position 241,337 of record NZ_JBWPXC010000003.1, read on the forward strand.
TTCCTTAGCAATCGATGACGCACTTGGAATTGGTGGATATCCTCGTGGACGGATTATTGAAATGTATGGGCCGGAAAGTTCTGGTAAGACTACGGTGGCTCTCCATGCAGTAGCAGAAGTTCAAAAGCAAGGTGGGACAGCCGCTTACATTGATGCTGAAAATGCCTTAGACCCACAATATGCGGAAGCATTAGGGGTCGACATCGATAATTTATTACTTTCTCAGCCGGATACTGGGGAACAAGGATTAGAGATTGCGGATGCCTTAATTGCCAGTGGTGCGGTAGATATTGTCGTTGTAGACTCAGTTGCTGCCTTGGTACCACGAGCAGAAATTGAAGGCGAAATGGGAGATACGCATGTGGGCCTTCAAGCCCGATTAATGTCACAAGCTTTACGAAAGCTTTCTGGTGAAATTAATAAGACCAAAACAATTGCCATCTTTATTAACCAGATTCGTGAGAAGGTTGGAGTGATGTTTGGTAATCCGGAAACTACTCCTGGTGGTCGGGCTTTGAAGTTCTACTCCACTATTCGGATGGAAATTCGGCGGGGTGAACAACTTAAAGAAGGCAAGGAAGTAATCGGAAACCGTGCCAAAATTAAGATTGTTAAAAATAAGGTTGCACCGCCATTCAAGCGTGCTGAAGTCGATATTATGTATGGTACTGGAATTTCCAAGACGGGCGAATTGCTTGACATGGCCGTAGAAAAGAATCTGGTCAAGAAGAGCGGAGCTTGGTATTCCTATGGATCAGATCGGATTGGGCAAGGTCGTGAAAATGCCAAAAAGTGGTTAAGCGAGCACCCTGAACAGATGCAGGAATTAATGACTAAGGTCCGGGAAGCCTATAATATGCCGGTTAGCGATGAAGACAAAGCTGAAGCTAAGACTGTTGCCAGCCAGGAACCAGCAAGTACCCAAGAAACCATTGAAGAAGCCTCAGAAAAATAGCTAACCAGAAAATGGGTGAGAATGCGTGTTATTTTCTCACTCATTTTTTATTTGTGGAATAACCATTTATTGACACCCTTTCCGACAACGATTAAAATTAACTTTGTACGTGTTTTTTACACGACAGTTTGTAATTTGATTGATTAAATCACAACTCAATAGTTGATTTGGAGGGGTCATAATGAAAATATTGACGGCCGTCATCGCTATTGTTGCTTGTGTTTTTGGTTACTTTATTCGTCGCTTCATTGTGGAACGACAAGTTGAACAGGCCAAAAATAATGCTAAGGAAATCATTTCGTCTGCTAAGAAAGAAGCGGCAACCGCAAAAAAGGAAGCCATTCTGGAAGCAAAAGAAGAAAGTCATCGCTATCGGGAAAGTGTAGAACAGGATCTACAAGAGCGTCGTCAAGAAGTTCAAAAACAAGAGGAACGCTTAATTCAACGGGAAAACACGTTGGATCGGAAGGATAGTGCCTTAGAAGATCGAGAAAATGTAATTAGTTCTCGGGAATCCAAATTGGATGTAAAACGAGAACAAGTTCAAAAAGATCATGAACAAGTGGCAAATTTAATCAAGCAACAAGCAGATAAATTGCAGGAAGTTGCAGGATTAAGTGAGGATCAAGCTAAGAAACTATTGCTAGCAAAATTAAAGGAAGAGTTAGCAGTTGAACGCGATAAGATGATCCGAGAAAGTGAAGAAGACGCACAATTAACGGCGGAAAAGAAAGCTAAAAGTTTGATTGTTAGTGCTATTCAACGGAGTAGTGCTGATATGGTATCAGAAGCAACAGTGTCAGTGGTTAATCTCCCTAATGATGATATGAAAGGACGAATTATTGGTCGTGAAGGGCGTAATATTCGGACCTTAGAAACATTAACGGGAATCGATTTGATCATTGATGATACACCTGAAGCGGTGGTACTAAGTGGCTTTGATCCGGTCCGCCGAGAAATTGCCAAAATGGCGCTGGAACGGCTAATTCAAGATGGGCGGATTCATCCAGCACGGATTGAAGAGGCAGTTGAAAAGGCGCGTAATGATATGGATGCACAACTACGTGAAGTCGGTGAAGAAACGATCTTTGACCTTGGAATTCATAGTATGCATCCTGATCTCATTAAGACAATTGGTCGAATGAAATACCGGACAAGTTATGGTCAGAATGTTCTTCAACACTCAATTGAAGTTGCTAAATTGACAGAGATTATGGCAGCTGAACTGGGCGAAGATACCACTTTAGCTAAGCGTGCCGGATTATTACATGACATTGGTAAAGCAATTGACCATGAAGTTGATGGTTCTCATGTTGAATTAGGGGTTGAATTGACCCGTAAGTATAAGGAAAATCCAGTGGTCATTAATACGATTGCTTCGCACCATGGAGATGTCCCAGCAACATCCATCATTGCGGTGCTGGTTCAAGCGGCAGATGCGATTTCTGGCGCCCGTCCAGGGGCACGGAGTGAGTCTTTGGAAGAGTACATTCAGCGGTTAAAGCAGCTTGAATCAATTGCCAATCATCATAAGGGTGTTGACCATAGTTATGCAATTCAAGCTGGTCGTGAAGTCCGGGTGATTGTTAAACCGAAGAAGGTTTCTGACAACCAGGCTGCTGCCTTGTCGCATGATATCAAACATGAAATTGAAGATCAGTTAGAGTATCCCGGACACATTAAGGTCACGGTTATTCGGGAAGTTCGTGCTGTAGACTATGCAAAATAAAAACGAGGCTGGGATGTTGACCCGGCCTTTTTCGTTTAAAATGGTGAGAAGAGAGATCAAGTAACGAGAGGTGAAAATGGTGGCTAAAAAGCTAACGCCAATGATGGAACAATACCAGAAAGTAAAGGACCAATATCCGGATGCGTTCTTGTTTTATCGGTTGGGTGATTTTTATGAACTATTTAATGACGATGCAATTAAGGGTGCACAATTACTGGAGTTAACATTAACTAGTCGGAGCCATAGTGCGAAAAATCCTATTCCAATGTGTGGGGTTCCACACCGTGCTGTGGAAAACTATGTCGATATTTTGATTGACAAGGGGTATAAGGTAGCCATTTGTGAGCAGATGGAGGATCCTAAAAAAGCTAAGGGCATGGTTAAACGGGCAGTCACTAGATTAGTGACTCCGGGAACGCAAATGGACCTAAAGGGCGATCAGGCCCAGAGTAACAATTACTTAACAGCGGTCTATCTGGATGGTAGTGACTACTGCCTGGCTTATGCGGACTTATCAACCGGGGAACTGAAAGCCACAACTTTTCAGCAGCAGAGTGAGTTGATGAATGAATTAATTAACCTACAAACGCGTGAAGTTGTTCATTTTGAAAAGTTGCCGCAATCCATTACTGATGAATTAGGAAAACGGAATATTTTAATTTCTAGTCAACCTCAGTTGGCAAAGGAAGCAGAAGTTAGTTATCTGACCCAGAATCTGGAAAACCAAAATCAGCAACACGTGGTTGCTATTTTGGTGTCATACCTTTTGACAACCCAGAAACGTTCGCTGGCGCATTTACAAATTGCGCAGTCATATCAGCCAAGCTCTTTTATGAAAATTGATCATTATTCAAAAACTAATCTTGAATTAATGACGAACTTACGGAGCGGCAAACGGCAAGGGACGCTGGTGTGGTTGCTGGATGAAACCAAAACGGCGATGGGAAGTCGGCTATTAAAACGCTGGTTAGATCGACCGTTAATCAACCAGCAAAAGATCGAAGAGCGACAGGATAAAGTGCAAGTTCTTTTAGATAATTACTTTGAACGCCAGAACCTTCAAGATGAATTGATTAAGGTGTATGACTTAGAACGATTGGCCGGGCGTGTGGCGTATGGCAGTGTTAATGGTCGGGATTTGATCCAATTAAAAACTTCACTGCAACAGGTACCAAAAATTAAATATGTGTTGGAAACGATGGATTCACCAGTGTTTGACGAGCTTGTTAATCGGTTGGATCCACTGGAAGACATTGCTGATTTAATTGACCAGGCCATTAATGATGATCCACCGATTTCGGTAACGGATGGTGGAGTTATTAAAGACCACTATAATGATCAACTAGATAATTACCGTGACGCCATGAATAATGGAAAACAATGGATTGCCGATTTGCAACAAAAAGAACGTCAAACGACCGGAATTAATAACTTAAAGATTGGTTATAACCATGTGTTTGGCTATTACATTGAAGTTACCAAGGTGAATTTGGATAAACTCCCTAAAGATCGCTACGAACGAAAACAGACACTAACGAACGCAGAACGTTTCTCAACCCCAGAATTAAAGGAAAAGGAAGCACTAATCCTAGGGGCACAGGAAAAATCAACCGCGTTGGAGTATGATTTGTTTGTGGAAGTGCGTGAGCAGGTGAAAACTGCGATTGAACGACTTCAAGCGCTCGCGGAAGCGTTATCTGAATTAGATGTTTTACAAAGTTTTGCTGTAGTTTCGGAAAAATATCATTTTGTGCGGCCAGAGTTGAATCATGATCATCAGCTAATGATCAAAAATGGTCGCCATCCGGTAGTTGAAAAATTTATGGGCCATCAAGAATACGTCCCGAATGATGTTCAAATGGGGCAAGATACGGATATTCTACTGATTACCGGACCTAACATGTCGGGAAAGAGTACTTATATGCGCCAATTAGCTTTGTCGGCAGTGATGGCCCAAATGGGTTGTTTTATTCCGGCTGAAAAAGCTAATATGCCGATTTTTGATCAGATTTTCACCCGAATTGGTGCTGCCGATGATTTAGTATCAGGTGAAAGTACCTTCATGGTTGAAATGATGGAAGCCAACAATGCTTTACTGCATGCTACCCGTAATAGCTTAATTTTGTTTGATGAAATTGGTCGGGGAACGGCGACTTATGACGGGATGGCACTAGCACAGGCGATTATTGAATATGTTCATAATAATGTGCACGCCAAGACCCTCTTTTCAACTCACTATCATGAGTTAACTGGCTTGGATCAGCAGTTGGATAAATTGCAAAATGTTCATGTTGGTGCCACTGAAGAAAACGGTGAATTAATCTTCCTCCATAAGGTGACAGCAGGTCCGGCAGATAAGTCATATGGGATTCATGTTGCTAAACTGGCTGGGATGCCGGCAACGTTACTGAAGCGGGCTAATCATATCCTACAGTCGTTGGAGAGTGAGCATGAAGATGATCATGTCGCTGGAGCTACGCATACTGAACCTAAAGAAGTTAATACGGTTAATGAAAGCAATGCGCAGCAGCAGTATCCAGAGGAGCAAGATGGTCAGCTGGCACTCTTTTCACCAGCACCTAAGCAGTCAAGTCGTCGGCGAAATGATAAGGTACTTAAGCAATTACAAGACTTAGATTTGATGAGCATGACGCCGATGGAAGTAATGAATCAAGTTTACCAGTGGCAGCAAAAGTTAAAGTAGGGATGATGTGAATTGGGTAAAATTCATGAATTAAATAATGTACTTGCGAATCAAATTGCGGCTGGTGAAGTGATCGAACGTCCAGCCTCAATTATCAAAGAGTTAGTCGAAAACTCCCTTGACGCTCACAGTAAAAGAATTGATATTGTGGTGACCAAAGCGGGACTGGGTGAATTAAGGGTGATTGATGATGGTGATGGAATTGCCACGGAAGACGTTAAAGAAGCTTTTAAGCGCCATGCCACCAGTAAGATCAGTACCCGGCAAGACCTGTTTCGCGTGCAGACGATGGGTTTTCGTGGCGAAGCGCTACCAAGTATTGCTTCAGTTGCAGATGTAGTAATGACAACGGCGACTGGTGGTGCATCAGGAACAATGATCCACTTTCATGGTGGCGAACTAAAAGATTTTCAGGCTGCACCAGCACGGCGCGGTACGGATGTCAAAGTTAGTGAGCTGTTTTTTAACACTCCGGCCCGCCTAAAATACCTCAAATCACCGCAGACGGAACTTAGTCGAATGGTTGATATTATTAACCGGTTAGCGCTTGCCAATCCTGATGTGGCGATTTCATTTACTCATGACGGTCGGGAAATGTTTCGGTCGGCCGGAAATGGCAATGTTCAACAAGTGATTGCAGCAATTTATGGGGTCAAAGTGGGGCGTAAAATGTTAGCAATTCACGGCGCTGATCCAGATTTTACGGTTGATGGCTTTGTTTCTTTACCAGAACTAACCCGTGCAAGCAGGCAGTACATGACGATTACTATCAATCATCGTTACGTGCGTAATTACCAATTAACAAAAGCGATTATTGAGGGTTACGGCTCTAAATTAATGGTTGGTCGCTATCCAGTAGTGGTCATTAATATTGATTTGGATCCACTGTTGGTGGACGTTAATGTGCATCCTGTTAAACGAGAGGTTCGTCTAAGTAAGGAGCAACAACTGGCAACCTTAATCAGTACGACTATTCAGCAGAAAATTGCTCAGCAGAATTTAATTCCAGATGTTGGCGAACGGGCCAATCAATTACTAACCACGCCGAATTTGTCGGTGGTTGAGGAAAAAACTGATAAGTATAGTCAAACTGCTAATTTAACGAGCACGGAAAACGTTGCCCATGTTCCGGCGGATCATAGTAATCCGGCGAAAGCTGATAGTAGGGATAGTATTGTTGAAAAACCGATTGTTATCCATAGTCGGGCTGAACTTCAACAACCGCGGTTAAAAGAATTTGATCGTAAATATCAAAATGAAGTTGCAACCCCGTTTAGTGATGAGCAAATCAACGTGAATAATAGAAAAGAGACTAACCGGCAGACTGAAGAAGTAAGCCTGGCGATTAATGATCAAGAAGATCATGATCAACAGCGCTTCCCTGAATTACAATACATTGGCCAATTACAAGGGACCTTTTTATTGGCGCAGGCTTCTGATGGGTTATATATTATTGACCAACATGCTGCCCAAGAACGGGTTAACTATGAACGGTTTAGGAAAGCAATTGGGCAGGTTTCAGCCGATCAACAAAATTTTTTACAGCCGTTGGTATTAAATTATTCCGTCGCAGATGCTTTAAAAATCAATGAACAATTAACCACCTTGCAACAGGTTGGTCTTCACTTGGAACAATTTGGTCAAAACAGCTTTTTATTATCTAGCCATCCGACTTGGTTTATTGATGGTCAGGAAGAAGATACTGCTCGTGAAATGATTGATTGGGTAATTCAAAATGGTCATCTTACGGTAGCAGAATTTCGTGCCAAAACGGCGATTATGATGAGCTGTAAGCGGGCCATCAAAGCCAATCATCGTCTGGATGCTTTACAAGCTAAGGCCCTATTAAAAACTTTACCGCATTGTGAAAATCCATTTAATTGTCCTCATGGCCGTCCAGTATTGATTCACTTTACTGATACTGACTTAGAGAAGTTATTTAAACGGATTCAGGAAAGTCATCAACCGTTTGCTAACGATTTTGATGATCATGAGTATTAGAAACGAGGAAGAGAATGTACGAATATCTACTGGGAACCATTACGGAAGCCCATCCTGATTATTTAGTAATTGAAGTGAATGGGGTTGGCTTTCGGGTTCAAGTTGCTAACCCTTATAGCTATCCATTAAATGAAGATGCGACTAAGATTTACGTCTATCAAGCAGTTCGCGATGATGCAATTAGTCTATTCGGCTTTCACAATGCCGAAGAAAAGCGCCTTTTTACAAAATTATTAGCTGTATCTGGCATTGGTCCAAAGAGTGCGTTAGCAATTCTTGCTAACCCTGATCATGAAGGATTAGTCGAAGCGATTGCTAATAATAATGTTTCATACATTACCAAATTTCCGGGAATTGGTAAAAAAACGGCTTCACGAATTATTATTGAATTACAGGATAAGGTTGACTCATTATTGCCAACGTTTGATCTACGGCCACAAGTTGAACAACGACCGACGAATGATCAAGATAACCCTGAATTAGCGGATGCTTTAGCTGCATTAAAGGCGTTGGGGTATTCAGCAAAGGATGTTAAAAAAGTGGCTAGTTCACTTAAGCAAGAAGGAGGTCTCACAACAGACCAATATCTACGGAAGGGTTTGACCTTATTGAGTTAGTGAAAGGAGGATGTGATGGTGAGTGATGCAGAAAATATTATGTCAAATCAAGCGGCTAATGAAAATGAAAGCATAATCGAAAAGAGTTTGCGTCCGCAGACCTTGGATGATTACATTGGCCAGCGTAAAATCAAAAAAGAATTGAGAGTCTACATCACAGCTGCTAAATCCCGTTCTGAAGCATTGGATCATGTTTTGCTGTATGGACCACCAGGTCTTGGTAAAACAACATTAGCAATGGTGGTGGCGCATGAAATGGGTGTGCAAATCAAAACGACCAGTGGTCCTGCAATTGAAAAACCAGGGGATTTAGTAGCGTTGTTAAATGAATTGCAAGCCGGGGATGTGCTCTTTATTGATGAAATTCACCGGTTGCCAAAGGTGGTTGAAGAAATGCTGTACTCAGCCATGGAAGATTTCTATATTGACATAGTGGTCGGTGAAGGGCCGACTGCACATCCAGTTCACTTTCCATTACCACCCTTTACATTGATTGGGGCAACCACCCGGGCTGGTGCACTATCGGCTCCCTTGAGAGATCGTTTTGGAATTGTCGAACATATGGCGTACTACGATTCAGCAGAACTTCAGCAAATTATTTTACGGAGTGCTGATATTTTTAAAATTTCAATTGAGCAGACAGGAGCACATGAATTAGCGTTGCGGTCGCGAGGAACACCACGAATTGCCAACCGGCTATTAAAGCGGGTGCGCGATTTTGCTCAGGTTGCTAAGAAGCCAGCCGTTGATCATGAGATTGTGGTTAAGGCGCTCCGCTTACTTCAAGTTGATGGCAAGGGTCTGGATGAAGTCGACCGGAAGATGCTTTTAACAATGATTAACCTGTATCATGGTGGCCCAGTCGGGGTGAAAACAATTGCTGCTAATATTGGTGAAGAAGTCGATACGATTGAGGAAATGTACGAGCCATACTTATTACAAATCGGCTTTCTGTCACGAACTTCCCGTGGTCGAGTAGTAACACCAGCCGCATATGAACACTTAGGGTTAAATTATGAGCCGAATTAAATGGGGAAATGGTAATGGAAAATCAGTTTAAAATTTTAGCTTCACGTTCTGGAAAGGGACAACTACGGAGGGGCGAACTAATTACTGACCATGGTTCAATTCAAACACCAGCAGTGATTCCTTTTGCAAAGCGAGGAGCGGTCAGTCCATTAACGATGACTGAATTAGCATCGCTAGAATGCCAAGGCTTAGTGGTACCGGCGTTACCGTTTTTTGTTCAACCTGGTGAAAAAGCAATGCAAAAACTTGGTTCATTGCAAAAGTTCATGAACTGGTCACGACCTTTAATGTCATTGGTGGCGGAGTTTGGACCAATGCAGAAGGTTAAGAAGAATGCTGGTGAGCTGGGGATTCGTTATGAAGAACCATTTACCAAAGCTCATAAACGGTTAACGAGTTACCAAGCAAATCAATTCCAGGTATTGGGCAAAGCTGATATTCAATTTCCTGTTTATCAGGTTCCTGACTACTATGCGCCAGTTGACGATTTGAAAACTGCAGTCGAATTGAATCTCACATGGCAGAAACAAATCAATAGTAAGTGGGGAGTGGTTGTCGGTGCTGGCTTGCGAGCGCTTCGTAGCCACTGCATTACCGAGCTAGGGGACAAATGTGGTTACTTAATTGCTGATCTGCCAGATGAACCTGAAGAGTGGTATCGGATTGTTAAAGAGACTTGTGACCTATTGCCAAATGATCGTCCCCGACTGATCATTGCATCAGATAGTTGGCAAATATTTGCTGCACTACGTTTGGGCGTCGATATTGTAATCACTGCGTTACCAATGGAGGCTGCTCACCGTGGTGAGCTATACACAGCAACAGGCGCTTGTCGGATTGGTCATGAAAAATATCAGGATGATTCACGATTAATAACTGTGCATGCCGCAACACAGGTTACGTGTGCTTACTTACACTATCTTAACCATCAGCGCGATCCCTTGGCTGACCATTATTTAGGATTGAACAATTGGTGGTGGATCAATAGTTTTGTTGAACAATTCCGGGATGCGATTCAAACAGAAAATTCAGAAAAGATTAATGACTTGTGGCGGATCGCTAAATATTATACTGAGGGTTGAAATAAGATAGTGGTAATTACCCTTGTTTTTTGGTATTCTTAAAGGTGAATTATTTTTAGAAGGGATGAAGAATATTGGGTAGTCAAGGTATGTCAAGCATCATTTTGATTGTTTTGATGGTGGTCTTCATGTATTTCTTCATGATTCGTCCTCAACAAAAGCAACGTAAAGAACATCAGGCAATGATGAGCAAGTTGCAACCGGGCGATCACGTGGTAACGATTAGCCGTCTGCACGGTGTAGTAAGTGAAGTCAACGAAAAAGAACAAACAGTTACGCTTGACTGTGAAGGAATTTACTTAACATTTGACCTAGTTGCTGTTCAACGGGTCGTTGCTGCTAACCAATCAGCAAAGAATGTTGAAGAAAAGCCAGCAGATAAAGCAGTTCAAGATGCTCCTGCAGAAGAAGCTGCTCCTAAAGAAGCCGCGGCTGATGATGCCAAGGATTCTGCTGAAGTTGATGATCATCAAGATTCAGCTAAATAGTGAGAAAAGTTGGGAGCAATCCCAGCTTTTTTATTTAGGATCATGATTAATTGATAAGGAGAACATTATGGAAATTTTGAACCAAATCTATCAAGAAATTAAAAAATACCCAAAGATTATTATTCATCGACACCAACGCCCAGATCCAGATGCGTTTGGCTCTCAGGTTGGTTTAGCGGAGATTATCAAAGCTTCCTTTCCTTATAAGGATGTTTATGTTGTCGGCAAGGATTTTCCAAGTTTGAGTTGGATTGGTCAGATGAATGATCTTAAATCAGCTGAATTTAATGATGCATTAGTCATTGTTGTTGATACGGCTAATGCGCCCCGGATTGATGATCGGCGATTTGATAATGGGGATAAGTTAATCAAAATTGATCACCATCCGAATGATGAACCTTTTGGCGACTTAATGTGGGTCCGTCCAGAAGCATCAAGTTGTTCAGAAATGATTTATGATTTTTACCAACACTTTGCTGATGATTTGAAGTTACCGAAGAAAGCGGCAAATGCCTTATATGCAGGAATTGTTGGTGATACTGGCCGTTTCCTATACCCTGCAACGACAGCTCGCACGATGTTAGTTGCGGGGGCGTTAATTGCCCATGGATCAGATGCAGCTGCAATTAGTCAACGAGAAAATCAAATTACAGTTCCGCTAGCACGACTGTCCGCATACGTTTACGATAATTTAACCATTTCCGAAAGCGGGGCTGGTTATGTGGTTTTAAGTTCAGAAGTTTTGAAACGCTTTGGATTAACTGAAGCGGGAACGTCAGCGGTAGTTCCCCTGCCAGGACGCATTAATGAGGTTAAGGCGTGGGCGATTTTTGTTGAACAAGAGGATGGTCACTTCCGTGTCCGGCTCCGCTCTAAGGGTCCAGCAATTAATGAACTGGCAAAGAAGCACCGAGGCGGTGGCCATGAATTAGCTAGTGGGGCCAAAGCAGCCGACTTAGCGGAAATTAACCAGATTGTGGAAGAATTAGAGAAATTAACTAGTCAAGATAGATAGTGAGGATATTATGACAACAACGTTTGCTGATTTTAAATTAAAACCTTGGCTGCTGACTGCATTAAAGTCAAAGTCCATTAATTTTGTTCAGCCAACTCCGGTTCAAGAACGGGTGATTCCGGAAGTTTTAAAAGGTGAAAATGTCGTTGGCCAATCGCAAACTGGTTCAGGGAAAACACATGCGTTTTTATTACCCATTTTTTCAATGATGGACGTAGATGAACAAAGGGTACAAGCAGTTGTGACAGCGCCGAGTCGTGAATTGGCCACTCAGACTTATAATGCTGCCAAACAATTAAACAAGTTTGCTCCAGAACCATTTACGATTCATAACTATGTTGGTGGAACGGATAAAGAACATCAAATTGAACAATTAAAGCGGAAACAACCTCAATTAGTCATTGGGACGCCAGGAAGAATTTTAGACTTGATTAATTCAGGAGCGCTAGACATTCATCTAGCAACTCAATTTGTGATTGATGAAGCTGATATGACTCTGGATATGGGCTTCTTGGAACAGGTTGACCAGATTGCTGGGCACTTTCCAGAAAAACTACAAATGATGGTCTTTTCCGCGACCATTCCAGTTGGCTTACGCCCGTTTTTAAAGAAGTATTTGGAGAACCCAGTAGTTGAAGAGATTCCTACTGAAACGGTGATTAACCCGAATGTAGAAAACTGGTTAATGTCTACCAAGGGTCGTGATAAGAATTCACTGATTTATGAATTGCTGACGATGGGTGAACCTTTCTTGGCATTAGTATTCGCTAATACCCGGGAACGGGCAACGGAGATTTACCATTACTTAACGGAACAGGGCCTGAAAGTGGCACTTATTCACGGGGGACTTGAACCACGGGAACGTAAAAAAATGATGCGCCAAGTGCGTAACTTAGATTTTCAATATGTGGTTGCTACTGACTTAGCGGCCCGCGGAATTGATATTGAAGGGGTTTCACTGGTGATTAATGATGATATTCCAACTGATTTGGAGTATTTTATTCACCGGGTCGGCCGAACCGGACGGGGCAACCTTCAGGGAACGGCAATTACACTGTATGCACCCTCTGAAGATGATTTAATCGCCAAATTGGAAGAACGGGGAATTAAGTTCATTCCGAAGGTAATCAGCAATGGCCGAGTCAAGACCACTTATGATCGAAATCGGCGGCGTGGTTATAAGCGTCGTAAGAAGGCCCTTGATCCAACTATGAAGGGGTTTGTCAAAAAAACCAAGAAGAAGGTTAAGCCTGGTTATAAAAAGCGGATTCGGAATAAAATTAAAGAAGAGGCGCGACAACAGGCAAAGCAAGAGCAACGGCATAAAATTCGGAAGGCCAAGCGGGCGCGTCAACGTCAGCATCGAGCCGAAAGGAAAAAGCAGTCATTAGGCCGTTGATTTTATGCATTGGTAAAGTTATAATAAAATCCGTCTGGGACATGGTAGATGATCGGAATGTTTAGAGAGATCCTGGTTGGTGAAAGGGATTCTGAAGATTTTTTATTGCTCCCCAGTAAGATAAGTGAATAAATCCCGCTTGGGAATCAAAAGAGGTTAACGATCCATCGTTGCAAACAGAGTGGTACCGCGCTTTCGGCGTCTCTGTATGCAGGGATGGTTTTTCTTTTGGAGGAAGAGAAACGAATGAAAAAACTAAAGAAATTAAATAGTGCGCAAGTGCGGCGGATGTATCTGGATTTCTTTATCCAACATGGCCATAAGGAAATGCCAAGTCGCTCATTAGTGCCGGTTGATGACCCGACTCTATTGTGGATTAACTCTGGTGTGGCCACAATGAAAAAGTACTTTGATGGTAAAGTGGTACCGGATAACCCACGAATGACCAGTTCACAAAAGAGTATCCGGACTAACGATATTGAAAACGTTGGTAAAACGGCTCGCCACCACACAATGTTTGAAATGCTTGGTAACTTTTCCGTAGGTGATTACTTCAAGAAGGAAGTTATTCCATGGGCCTGGGAACTATTAACCAGTGATGAATGGTTTGGCTTTGATCCAGAAAAGCTATACGTTACTTACTATCCGAAGGATCATGATGCTTACAATTACTGGCGGGCAGCTGGAGTGCCAGAAGATCATCTGATTCAGAATAAGGATAATTTCTGGGATATTGGTCAAGGTCCTTCTGGCCCAGATACTGAAATCTTCTATGACCGTGGTCAGGAAATGAATAATGTTGCTAAAGATGATCCAGAAAACTATCCCGGTGGCGAAAACGAACGTTACTTAGAGATTTGGAACATTGTTTTCAGTCAATTTAACCATACTCCTGAAGATACTTATGAACCACTGCCACATAAGAATATTGATACGGGGATGGGCTTGGAACGGGTAGTTTCAATTTTTGAAAATGCCCCAACTAATTTTGAAACGGACCTCTTTATGCCATTAATTAAGCAGACGGAGACGTTTAGCCAAAATAAGCAGTATGGACAAAATGATGCTGATGATGTCCAATTTAAGATTATCGCTGATCATATCCGGACAATTACTTTTGCAATCGGTGATGGTGCTTTACCATCCAATATGGGTCGTGGATACGTTATTCGTCGTCTACTGCGGCGAGCAGTAGTTGCTGGTAAAAAGCTCGGAATTGACGAACCATTCTTGGCCAAGATGGTACCAACTGTGGGCGAGATTATGAAGGATTACTATCCAGATGTGTTAGAGAATGCTGACTACATCGCCTCCGTAATTAAATCAGAGGAAGAACGGTTTAGTACAACGTTAAACGGCGGGTTAAATCTGCTAAACAACGTCATTGACGATGCTAAGCAAAATGGTACGAATGAAATTGACGGGAAGACAGCCTTTAAACTATATGATACCTATGGTTTCCCAATTGAATTAACCAAGGAATACGCAAGTGATGAAGGGTTAACCGTTGATCAAGCAGGCTTTGAAGCTGCCATGACTGAACAACAAAATCGGGCTAGAAACGCGCGTGATATTGATAATGGAATGGGTGTGCAGACTGACGTTTGGACTGACTTTACAGAACCAAGCAAATACGTTGGTTATCACCAATTGAGTGTTGATGATGCGAAGGTAATTGGTTTAACTGCGGATGGCCAGCACGTCCAAGAAGCGGACCCCCAAGCGGATGATATTGAAGTGATTTTTGATGTAACGCCGTTTTATGCTGAAATGGGTGGTCAAGTAGCCGATACTGGTGACATTATTGATAATTATGGTCATCAAGTGGGCCGAGTTGTGGATGTTCGACATGCTCCTCACCAGCAGAATCTTCACCGGGTTAAGCTGACCGCACCAATTAAACTGGGTGCTAAGTACCGTTTAGTTGTTGATCGGATTCGTCACCTTAAGATTGAAAAGAACCATACGGCAACCCACCTCTTAGATCAGGCATTGCGGAACGTTCTGGGCGGTCATACGCAACAAGCAGGTTCACTTGTTGAAGAGCATTACTTACGGTTTGATTTTAATCACTTTGGGCAGGTCACTGCTGAAGACTTAAAAGCAGTTGAGAAAATGGTAAATGATCAAATCTGGAAGGAAATTCCGGTTACCACAGTGGAAACCGATATTGACTCAGCTAAGGAAATGGGTGCTATCGCCCTCTTCTCTGATAAGTATGGTGATAAGGTCCGGGTAGTCAAGATTGGCGACTACAACACCGAATTTTGTGGTGGAGATCATGTTCAAAATACGAATGAATTAGGACTGTTCAAGATTGTTTCCGAAGCTGGGGTTGGTGCTGGAATTCGACGGATTGAAGCCGTTACTGGTAGTGATGCCTTTAAATTTATGCAAGAACGGACCGATCTTTTGGATGCAGCCGCTAATGAGTTAAAGGTTAGCCAAGAAAAGGAAGTTCCACATCGGGTTCAAGAGCTGCAGACGCAGTTAAAGGATTTAGAAAAGGATAACGCCAGTCTCCAAGCAAAGATTGCTGCTCAACAGGCATCACAAGTGTTTGATGATGTTCAGGACACCAAGCAGGGTCGACTGATCGCAGCAGAATTGAATGTTGCTGGGATGGGACAATTACGACAATTAGCCGACCAATGGCGAGCTAAGGGTCAATCTGATTTCTTAGTGTTAGCAACAGCTAATGGAGATAAGGCCAACTTATTGGTTGCAGTTAGCGATACGAAGGCTAAAAAAGTTAAGGCCGGTGATTTGATTAAGGCGATTGCCCCTGCCATCAACGGTGGTGGCGGTGGCCGGCCAACCTTAGCACAAGCAGGTGGAAAAAATCCTGCTGGTATCAAACAGGCTTTGCAACAAGCTAACGACTATTTAAATCAATAATTGAATTAGGGACGGGGATGAATTAATGACCACGTCCCTTTTATAATTTAGATATGGTATAATTTGAACATTAGAATAAAAAGGGGAGGTTACCCGAATGGCAAATGATGAAACGATGTTCTTTAACTTTGATGAACAACACGAAAAGAACGTTAAGGAAACATTAAAGACAGTTTACAATGCACTTGAAGAAAAGGGCTACAATCCCATCAATCAAATTGTTGGGTACCTTTTATCGGGAGATCCTGCTTACATCCCACGGCTAAATAATGCCCGGAACCTAATTCGTGAGCACGAACGTGATGAGATTATTGAAGAACTCGTGCGTTCATATCTAACTAGTAATGAGGCACAAAAGTAATGCGACTATTAGGGTTAGATGTCGGTTCCAAAACAGTTGGGGTGGCTGAAAGCGACCCCTTAGGATGGACTGCTCAAGCAGTGGAGATTATTCCGATTGATGAAGAAAATGAAATTTTTGGAATTGACCGGATTGCTGAACTAGTCCAGGCTCGTCAAGTAGCAGGCTTTGTATTGGGATTACCTAAAAATATGAATAATACTGAAGGACCACGTGTTGAAGCATCACGTCATTATGGCGAATTATTGCGGAAGCGGTTTCCGGAATTACCAATTGATTTTCAAGATGAACGGCTAACTACTGTTCAAGCACACCGGATGTTAGTGGAAGAGGCCGATGTATCACGACGGAAGCAAAAAAAGGTAATTGATGAATTAGCGGCGAGTTTAATCCTGCAAAATTATTTGGACCGACACGGCAAATTAGTTCAAGAATTGTGAGGTAACAAAATGGCAAGAATTCAACCAGAAGATCATGGTGAAACCTTTACCCTGATCGATGAAAAGGGGAATGAGGAGTTATATAAGGAAGCGCTACGTTTCCAAGCCGATCATTCTGATAAATGGTACATTTGTCTTTACCCAGTCGATCAAGAAAATGCTGAAGAAGTAAATGTTCAAGCGTTTGAAATGCGTCCGACAGAGGATGAAGATGATGAAGTTCAATTATTACCCATTGAAAGTGATCAGGAATGGGAAATGGTTCAAGAAGTCATCAACACGTTTATTGATGATGATGGTAACTTCAATGTTTAATAATGAAATGAATCAAATTTAGTCAGTTACTGATAAATGATTCCAGAATAAAGTGAACTCCAGAGCCGGTAAAATCTGACTTTGGAGTTCGTTTGTATCTGCTCTTTTTTGGTTCAATATTTATTGATGAGCCAATTTAATTGCCTTTTTAGTGTTGGCAAAGTGAAGCTTAGCAAAATTATTTAGATCCTGTCCTTGTTTCAGTAGTTGAGCTGCAACTTGGTCGACTTTGAGACCGGCACCAATTGGTAACGTCATTCCGGCGCGGGCTGATAAGTCGTCCATCGTTTGGAGGGAAATATAACGTGCCACAATCGAAGCCGCCGCTACGGCTAAATGGTAGCTTTCTCCCTTTTCTTTAAAGAAAACGTGTTTCTCAATGATTGGCGATTGATCACGAATATAGCGGAAATAGGTGGACGGTTGCACAAACTGGTCGATTAGAATTGCTGCTGGTTGGACTGGCGCAATTTGGGTAAGGACTTTTCCAAGAACAAAGTTATGGCAAATGGCCTTTAGTTGGGCCTGATTATATTTATGGATCAGTCGGTTATAGTCATGCGGTTTCACATTCACGACATGGTAAGGACATTCCGCCATAATTTGTTTGGCAATTTTAATAATGGTTGGGTCGGAAAGTTTTTTGGAATCTTCTACTCCCAACTTACGCAAAGGAGCTAAGTGATCTTGATCAACGAAGACGGCAGCGGTGGTTAAGGGGCCAAAGTAGCTCCCGGTGCCCACCTCGTCAGAGCCCAGGACCGCTAATTGACTGAAGTTAGCTGGTAAATCGCTGGCGGATTTCATTCGTGGGTAGACTTCGTTAGTTGATATAGCAGCTGCTTGCCATTGTGAAGCTTCCTGAGAAGCTAATTTCCCTTGAAACATGACTTTGCCAGACTGATATCCAGTGATGGTGACACCGGGGAGTTTAGCTAGAAATTTAGTCCCCTTTGGTAATTTTTGATGAGCTGCATGAGTAGTATAATGATTAGCGATCTGGTTTAATTGGGTGGGGGTAACTTTTAAAACTTCGGTCATTATCAATAACTCCTTTAATTTGAAATGGATGTGGAAGTATGATTATTAATCTGATCATCTTATTAATATTACTTGGCTGTTGGATAAATGGTCGTAAACGCGGTTTAATTGCCCTAGTTATTTCAACGATCACCTATTTGATTGGGTGGGTAGTAGCCCGTTTGGGGGCGAAGTCGTTAGGAATGATCCTCAGTAGTATTTTACCATCAATTGGTAATCAGGATGTGCCTGCGACCGGTGGCTCGATTTCTGGTGCCCTAACGGCTAGCAGCAATCAGTTTTTCTATAATGGAATTGCATTTATTATTATTTTTTACGGCATTACTTTTTTTAGCCGGTGGTTATTAAAGCGTGTTAATTTTCTAAAAAAGGTGCCAGTTTTAGGAACCCTTAATGGTTGGGCTGGCGGCCTACTGGATGTCCTTTTAGGTTATCTGATTATTTTTATGGTACTCATCATTTTTCAAATGTGGCCAGCTGTTTGGTGGCAGAATCAACTAGCAAATTCTGGACTAGCACAATGGATTATCTTGAAGACACCTATTTTAGCGGAAAGTGCACTACACTGGTTTATGTAGGAGAGTAATTATGAATAACAAAATTTTAGAAATATTAGAATATCGACGATTAAAACACATGGCGGTACCATTTTTGGCGAGTGCAGCTGGACAAGAAGAACTCGAACAGCTGGTCCCTCAAACTGATTTGAAGACGGTTCAAACTATGATTGAGGAAACTACAGATGCAGCGGATATTAATCGAATTGTGGGACCAATTCCAGTGCCCGCATTAGCGAATATTCGTCCCCAATTGAAACGGCTGCGGGTTCAGGCCAGCCTCAACGGAACAGAATTGGCACAAATTGCTAAAGTATTACAGACGACTTTAGCGATGAATAATTTCTTTGACCGTTTGCGTGATGACCAGATTGATCTACGACAGCTCTATCAAGTGGTTGAACAGTTAGTAACCATCCCAGATGTAACGAAACGCCTCCTAAAATCAGTTGATGAAGATGGTCGTGTGAAGGATGAAGCTTCGAGTAAGCTGCATGGCTTACGTCAATTAATAGCAGCAACGGAGACAGAGATTCGGCAAGCATTGGAAAAGTATACCCGGGGACGAGAAGCTAAATACTTGAGTGACACGATTATTACTATGCGGAATGATCGCTATGTGATTCCAGTTGAGGCCCATTATCGGAGTAGGTTTGGCGGAGTTGTTCATGACCAAAGTGCAAGTGGACAAACGCTCTATATTGAACCGCAGAACGTGGTTGAAATTAATAATCGACTGCGACAAGCACAAATTGAAGAACGCCAAGAGGTTCGACGGGTACTGGCTGAGTTATCTGCGTTAATTGCGCCTTACCGAAAAGAGATTGCTAATAATGAGCGCCTGTTAGGTCATCTTGATTTTGTAAATGCTAAGGCCCGGTTAGCTACGAAAATGCACGCAACACTGCCCGTTATCAATGCCGATGGATTAATTAATCTACGTCAAGCACGGCACCCGTTAATTGATCCACAACGGGTCGTGGCTAATGATATCCAATTAGGAGAACAATACCGAACGATTGTCATTACGGGACCGAACACTGGTGGTAAAACCATTACCTTAAAAACATTAGGGTTAATTCAGCTAATGGGTCAATCTGGCTTTTTCATTCCGGCAAATGAGGGTAGTCAAATCACAATCTTTGATAATGTGTTTGCGGATATTGGTGATGAGCAATCGCTGGAGCAAAATCTTTCCACCTTTTCTGGCCACATGGAAAATGTCAAAAGAATATTAGAACAGATCACGGAGCGGTCACTAGTTCTACTGGATGAATTAGGAGCGGGTACTGACCCGAAAGAAGGGGCCGCATTGGCGATGGCGATCCTTAACCAAATCCAACAGGTGGGGAGTGAAGTCGTGATTACGACCCACTATCCTGAATTAAAGGTGTATGGATTTGAACGTCCGCAGACCATTAATGCTAGCATGGAGTTTGACGTGGATACATTTCAGCCCACCTATCGGCTAATGCTGGGGGTTCCAGGGCAATCGAATGGGATCGCAATTGCGCAACGACTGGGATTAGCATCCACGGTGATTAATTATGCGCAGTCGCTAGTTAAAGATGATAGTCAAGAACTGAACGCGATGATCGGTGAGTTAGTTGAGCAACGCAAACAGTCACGTGAAAATCAGAAACGGTTAGCCAAATTGGTTGCGGAGAATCAACAAAAAGCGGCCGATTTAGAACAAAAATTGAATCGGTTCAATGAACAGCGGGATGATCTTTATGAAAAAGCGCGGATGCATGCAAACCACCAGGTCGCGGATGCTAAACGGAAGGCTGATCGGATCATTCACCACTTGCGTCAAATGGAAGTCCAGCGGGGAACCCAAATTAAGGAAAATGAATTAATTGATGCGCAGGGACAATTAAATGCTTTGCATCGTGATCCGCGTTTGAAACGGAATAAAGTTTTACAACGAGCTAAGCAGAAACATAACTTAAAGATTGGTGATGCTGTTAAAGTAAAATCGTATGGGCAAATTGGCACTTTAATCGCAAAACGTGGTAAGCATCAATGGGAGGTTCAACTGGGAATCCTCAAAATGGCAATTGATGAACACGATCTGGAAAAGGTATCTTCAAAGGCTCTTGCCCAAGCAGAGAAGGAACAAGTTGTAAAGCCAAAACGAGTTCGGACAGTTCAAACTCGGCGGACATCCGCACGGTTAGACTTACGTGGCCAACGATACGAACCAGCAATGGCAAATTTGTCTAGCTTTATTGATCATGCGTTGTTGAATAACTTACCAAGCGTCACGATTATTCATGGTAAGGGAACGGGAGCAATTCGCAAAGGAACTCAAGAATATCTACGGAGTAATCCGCGAGTAAAGTCTTTTGAATATGCCTCACCTTCAAATGGAGGGGATGGTGCTACAATTGTTTACTTTGAATAAGTAAGTATTTTTAATTGTTTTTACAATTTCTTCTGGTAAAATAGAGATAACAATTCGATTTAAGGAGGAATTAAAAATGGCAGTTAACGTAACAACGGATCAAAGTTTTGAACAAGATACTGCAAAAGGCCTGGTCTTGATTGATTTTTGGGCAACCTGGTGTGGTCCATGTCGCATGCAATCACCAGTGGTTGAAAATTTATCAGAAACAATGGCAGATCAAGTTAGTTTCTTTAAGTTAGATGTTGATCAAAACCCAGATACCGCCAAGAAATTTCAGATCATGAGTATTCCGACGCTGATGATCAAAAAAGATGGTGAAGTCGTGGATAAGGTAATTGGTTACCACTCGAAGGAACAACTGCAAAAGGTGCTTGAGCAATACATGTAGTCATCATGCTCCAGGATACAATAACGGCTCAGAGTTCTTGATATTGAACTCTGAGCCGTTATTTTTATTATTTGTCTTGACCATCCTTTGGATGCTTGAGCTGAATAAACGAAGCGATTTCAGTTTCCTCTTGATCACTTAATTTTTGCGGATCATTTTGGGCAAAAATACGGACTTCCTTATGCTTAATGCTTTCAATTTCTGCTTCAGTAATAGTGCCCAGTTGGAATTCTAGTTCTTGAGCAATAAAGCCGGCTTCTAAAGTAAACGAGGTTTTTTCTTTGTCAATTGCTAAGCGTTCAGTTACTTCAGGACCACTTAATTTAAAGGTATGCTGGAGTGGGGAATCCTTAATTAACTGTAAACTACCAAAACCCAGTTGGTGAGTAAGTAAAACTAGGTCGTCAATTGAAGCGACGGGGAATTCACGGGCCAAATCTTTTCCAATCCAGTAAAGAATCCCATCCGTTTCCTTGCCTAATAGGGCAGGTAAAATCACATCACACATGGTGGCAGTTACAAACCCACGCCGACTACCTATTAATTGATCATAACGTTTTTGAGTCATTCTAAACGTAATCCTTCCATTTCAAATCATTTATCATTATAACTAATTCATAAACAAAAGTGCACAGAATTAGTAATTCTTTTTAAATAACGATATAATGAAATTGAATATGTCATTTAATCTAATTTGTATAATTTAAGGAGGCACTACAATGGATAATCGACCAATTGGTGTTATGGATTCTGGACTCGGTGGTTTATCGGTCATCCGTATTGTTCGGGAACAATTACCAAACGAATCAATCGTTTTTGTTGGTGATCAAGGTCATTTCCCTTATGGGGTACGGACACAAGAAAATGTATGTCAACTGGCATTAAATATTGGTAGGTATTTAATGACCCATGATATTAAGATGATGATCATTGCATGTAATACAGCGACTGCGGCGTCATTACCAACTTTACAAAAAGAATTACCAATTCCTGTAATTGGTGTGATTAAGCCAGGGGCAGAAGCTGCCTTAGCGCAGCCTAAACATGCTCGGATTGGGGTAACTGCGACTGAAGGAACGATTAAGGCCGGTGCCTACCCGAAGACAATTCATGAATTAAATCCAGATGTCACGGTCATTCCAAAAGCCGCTCAACCGATGGTAAGTGTGGTTGAACACAATGAAGTTGGTACTCCTAAAGCACAAGAAGTTGTCAATGAGCAGCTGGCGATCTTTAAGAAACAACCGGTGGACGTTCTGGTGCTGGGGTGCACGCACTTCCCATTCCTGGCAAAGGAAATTAGCAATCTACTGCCGGATGTGAAATTAGTTGATCCCGCATTAGAAACGGTTAAAACTGCTAAGCAAATGTTAACGGATGCTGATCAATTAACTAGCAGTGATCAACCAGGAACGATGAAGCTATATAGTACGGGGGATTTCCAGGAATTACAAACCGGTGCTGAAAAGTGGCTCCCTGGAGATCATTTTACATGTGAGCATGTTGATATTCCGGGAGATTAATGATGAAGACAATTGTAATTGCAACGAAAAATTTGGGCAAAGCGCGTGAGTATGCTGAAATGTTAGAACCAGTTGGTATTCAAATCAAAACGCTAGCTGATTTTCCAGAATTTCCAATTAATGAAAATGGGCAGACTTTCGAGCAGAATGCTTTCATCAAGGCCCAAACGGCGGTTAAAAATTTGGGATTACCAGTATTAGCTGATGATTCTGGATTAATGGTTGATTATTTACAGGGTGCACCGGGAGTTCATTCGGCACGATATGCCGGTGATCATAATGATCAGGCTAATAATCAAAAATTATTGCGTGAGTTAGCCGGTGTGGATGATTTGTATCGAACGGCGCATTTTCATACCACGATTGTGGGGCTAAAACCGAATAGAGCTAAACTGGTTGCCCACGGGCGAGTGGATGGTCATATTTTACGTAATCCGCAGGGTGAGAATGGTTTTGGATATGATCCACTGTTTTATGTTGACGAACTGGGTTGTGCAATGGCCACGTTGACTGACGAACAGAAGAATGCGGTTAGTCATCGGGGACGGGCATTAGCTACATTTATGAAGAATTTTAATGATTGGTGGCTACAGTAATGAAGGTTTTATTTGTAAGTGATAATCATGGTGATGAAGAAATTCTTCAGGAGATTGTAACTCAGTTTGCTGGCCAGGTTGACGGTATTTTCCACTGTGGTGATTCGAATTTAGCACCATCAACGCCCGTCATGAAAAATTATGCAACGGTGATTGGTAATACTGATTGGGGATTTGATTATCCGTCAATAATTACTCGGCAAATCGATGATCAAGTTGTGACAGTCACGCATGGTCATCTCTATCAAGTTAATACGACCCTAACACCATTGCTACTGCTCGCTCAGGAAACTAATGCCGACATTGTTGCATATGGGCATACGCATCAATTAGCTGTAACTGAGCGTGATCAGCGACTATTTATAAATCCGGGAAGCATTAGTTTTCCACGTGGTGAATATGTTGGAATCGGTGGAACCTTTGCCATTGTTGAAGCCACAGATGAAGACTTTCATGTTCAGTATTACGATCGTCATTTACAACCGGTGCCAAAATTAAAATTTACGTTTAAACGTGGTTAATATCAAAACCGCCTCATCATTCAGACTGTCAAATGATGAGGCGGTTTATTTTATTGGGCAACTTGGCGCGGTAGCTTCATGTCAAGAATATTCATGATGGTTGCTAAACACCATCATCATTATTTGAAACAGCAGTCGTGTGAGCGGCTTGTAATTTAATGTGGTCAGCAGCGTTAGCCATTGCAAAGCTGTTTTTGGTCATTGATAACATGCCGAGATCATTTTCGTTATCACCAAAGGTCACAATTTCGTTCGGATCTTTGATGCCGTAAATGGTTTGTAAAGGTTGGATGGCGTTCCGTTTAGTTGCCAAGGCGTTGCCGATTAATTCACAGTTATAACCGGAATTTTCCATTAGTAAGTTGGCTGGTAGATGATTGTCTAATTTGGCGTGAATGTCGTCCAAGTTTAAAGAATGGGAAAAGCAAATCGTAATTTTAGTGAAGATTTCATCTGGGAATGTTTGAAAAACGTTTAATAATGATGGAACCCGGGTAATTTTTTCGTAGTAAATTTTCATTCGGTTAAAGTCATCATTACTCATGGAAGCATCAACGTAAGAACCATGAACTCCGGAAACAACTAGTTGATCAATGTAGTCAGTTAAAGAAGTACGATGCAGAACAAACAAAAGACTATTTAAATCATGCGGGGTGAGGGGGATGTAGTCAATTAGACGGTTGCCCACATGGGTGACAGACCCATTTTGTGAAATAAATCCTAGATGGTCCTTGAATTCATAAAAGTCGCGCCGCAGTCGTGGATAACTTGAACCACTGGCTAAGACAAATTTAATTCCCCGTGCTCGCATCAAGGCGAAAGCATAGGCAAATAAGTTATGGTTATAAGAATGATGGTCATTTAAAAAGGTTCCATCCATATCCGTAACGATCATTTTCACGGTCATGGTATTCATCTCCTATTCAGCTAGATGAATGCCTCCCCGAGCAAGTGCTTTCAGGTAGGCACTCAATAATTTTGCGGTAATTTTGGCTTGATTGTTGGTTGGCATATTTACGGCAACGCGGAAAACTACTTTACCATTAACGTCGACTGGTCCAATAATTTCTGGCGCTGCCACTAGCTCGGCTTGCTCGGTTTGCATCATTTCTTGATTCTCCTTTGTTATGATTTGTTTGACTTTTTCTAAATCCGCATCCACTGGAATATTTAAGTCAATGTTGACCAGGTGGGCATGGCGGGAATAGTTCTTAATAATATTGATAGAACGGTTGGGAATAAAATTAAGAGTTCCGTCAGGGCTCAACAACTTTGTTGTACGTAAACCAATTGCGGTTACGGTACCCTTAATTTGATTGATCTCAACTAGGTCACCAACATCCAATTGTTCTTCTAATAAGATGAAGAAACCATTCACAACATCACTAACGAAGCCCTGAGCACCTAAACCAAGGGCAATACTAAAAATCCCTGCCCCAGCAATTAAGGTCCCCACTGGAACGCCAATAATTGATAGGACCGCATATAAGTAACAAAAGTAAGTTGTATAGCGGAAAATATTCAAAGATAGCGCTCGAAAAGTGGCAGCACGTTTAAAGCCACCGAGGATTTCAATTCGATTAGTTTGTTTAAAAATGGAGTTAATGATCCACTTACCCACCCATAAAATAATTGCAAAGACAACCGTGGCAAACACTAATGTACTGAACTTATGAATAATATTGTCACCAATGTGAAACCAATTAATGTCAGTAATCGTTTTTTGAAAGTGTTTGGAATAGGTTGTGAGTTGTGAATTCATTAAATTAAGTCATCCTCATCAAATGATTTTGTCACTTTTTGAAAAGTGTTTGTATTGCTAGTATCATATCAGAAAATGCGAAAAAAGCAATGGTTTGCCCGAATTTTGTATTCGTGATATTCTTTGAACAAGGAAAGTAAGGAGGAGCAAAATGACAGTTGGACAAACAGCTGCTTTAATTGCAGCAATTGCATTCTTAATTTTAGTAATCTGGATTGGCTGGTTCCTAACTAAGGTAGTCAAGAATTTAGCTAATCTTGCCAATAACGTTAATGATCTAACTAATGAACTCGATAATGTTCTAACTAATACGAATGAATTATTGACAGATGTTAATGATAAAGCAGAAATGCTGACCCCTGCAGTTCAAGCAATTGCTGACGTGGGCCAAAGTGTTTCTGATGTGAATGATGCTTCCCGCAATTTGATTGAGAAGATTAATACACGCCGGAATCAGCGGAGTACCGTTTCTAAAGTAGTATCAAACCTTAGTCAAGCAGCAGCATTAGGTTTGTTTCATCGTTTTAAAAATCGTCGTCAGCAAAGGAATAATTAATCAAGGAGGACTTTGAAATGGGTAAAAAATTTCTGACTGGGATTGCTTTTGGTAGTCTCGCAGGGCTGGCAGCTTGGGCTTCGTTAGATGATCAACAACAAAAGCGGATTAAGGCCAAAGTTTCTGACAGTGTTTATACAGCAATGGATGTAGTAACTGACTATACCTTAAATGCATTAGATATTGCTGATGCAATGCTTCACGATTATGGTGAAGGAGCAGTTGATAAAATGAGTAATCTTAAGGATGCAGTTAATGACCAAAAGGATAGATTTACTAATCATTTCGTTAGTGATGATTTTGATGAACAAACAGCCGATATTCGTGAGGCGTTAAAAAATTCTCATAAGGATGACAATGACGATATTATTATCGATGAAACAAGTCAAAAGTAGAAGTTGAGAATAAAGTACGACTTTTCTAACGGGTTGCAGAGCTTGGCTTTACCAGGCACTGCAGCCCGTTTGGTTTCATGATATTTACATTGAAACCGGGCTTAAAAAGCATGAATCACAATCTTTGGTGATAAAGTTTGAACTTTAGTAGTTTTTTTGGTATATTCTTCTGTAATGAAAAAAGATATGAAAACAAGTCATATCAAAGAAGAAAGGGCTTATATTATGGAAAAACAAACAATTACCATTTATACAGTGGCAAATGAAGCACATGTTTCAATGGCAACCGTTTCGCGAGTTGTCAACGGTAATCCAAATGTTAAACCAGACACCCGGAAGAAGGTTCTAGAAGTAATTAAGAAGCTTAATTACCGGCCAAATGCAGTGGCACGTGGTTTAGCTAGCAAAAAGACTACGACAGTGGGAGTTGTCATTCCAGATATTACTAATGATTACTTTGCAGAATTGGCACTAGGAATTGATGATATTGCCACGATGTATAAGTACAATATGATATTGACGAATTCTGACGCGGATGATAAAAAAGCCATTCAAGTAGTCCGGAGCATGTTTGCCAAACAGGTTGATGGAATTATCTTTATGGGTCACGATATTAGTAATGAATTACGTGAAGAATTTGAAAATTCAACAGTGCCAGTCGTAGTCGCTGGGTCAGTTACTAACGATGAAGAACTCCCGGCAGTGCGAATTGATTATCAGAAAGCTACCGAGGAAGCTGTTACTCGGTTATTAAAGAATAACCAGAAGGTGGCATTGGTAGTTGGTAGTAAGTCAAGTACTATTAATGCTCAGCAACGAATTCCAGGTTATCAAGCAGCCCTGAAGGCAGCCGGACAAAAGTATGATGAAAGCCTTGTGTTCGAGGCTCATGATTCATATGATGAAGGGTACGCATTAGCTGAAAAAGTGATTAAATCTGGTGTTACGGCAGTGTTCTCTAGTGATGATGGAATTGCGGCTGGTTTGTTAAATGGATTAAATGATCGGGGAGTAGCAGTTCCTGATGATTTCGAAATTATTACTGGTAATGATACTAAATTGGCAACGGTAACCCGACCAATGATGACTAGTGTGACGTTGCCTCTTTATGATATTGGGGCAGTTTCAATGCGCCTGTTAACTAAGTTAATGTCGGAAGACAAAGAAACGGCAGAAGCCGACGCTGAACAAGATGAAAATAGCAATGTAATTTTGCAGCATGGTTTCGTCGATCGTCAGTCAACTAAGTAAGGTGATTCGTGTGCCGTCTCGTAAACAACTTCGTGAACTTAATCAAGGTTCGTCGGTTCAAAATAAACATCATTGGGGAACCCGGTTATTAGGAATTTGTGCAGTAATTGTGCTCCTATTTTGCTCATTTGCACAGACCACGGTTTTGAGTGAACGATTCATGGTTAAGGAACTAACAAATTCTGGTTTAGCACGGGAAGTCCGAAATGATGTGAATGCAAGTTTGGCGAGTTATGGTATTCAAGGGGATGTAATTACGACTTCCCAAACGAATCAGCTGTTAAAACAAGCCATCCACCAAATATATCAGGGCAAGCCACTTCAACTGGATACTAGTGATGTGGCGAATGCGGTTCAGGACAGTGCAGGGAATACTTTAGCAAAATACGGAGTGTCGTTTTCGTTAATTGGTGATGTACCAACTTCATCAATTAATACTCAAGTGTCGACAGTTATTAATAATCGCCTCAACACTTCGGATGTCAAAAAATTAGAAAATGGTATCCATGTGGCGCGAGTTGGATCAGTTATTGGCTTGGTTGTTAGCATTATAGTTTTATTGTTGATTGTTATTCGGGATGTCTTTTCCAAAGCGATTATAGCAGACTTTCGATGGATAACACTTCTAAGCGGAATTTTGAGTGCGTTTGGTTTAAGTTTAATTAAGCCGGAAAGGTATGCTAGTGATTATGCTTCATTTTCTGAAGTGATTAATGAGATTGGGCATGCTATTTTAAAAGTGGGCTGGCAAATGATAATGGTCGATCTTGGATTGGCAATCTTTCTTTTTATTATTGCTTTTGTTTTCAACCGGCGAAAAGCTTGAATTATACCACTTCATTTGGTAAAATTTTAATGTTTACGTATCATAAATAGAAAAGAGGAGTTAGTTCATGTCAGGACATTCAAAATGGCATAACATTCAAGGACGGAAGAACGCCCAAGATGCTAAGCGTGGTAAAATCTTTCAAAAAATTTCTCGTGACTTATACCAAGCCGCTAAAGCAGGTGACCCTGATCCCGACAACAACCCTCAATTACGTCTGGTGATGGATAAGGCACGGGCTGCAAACATGCCTAAGCAAAACATCCAACGGGCCATCGATAAGGCGACTGGTGCTGGTGGCGCTAACTTTGAGGAAACCACTTATGAAGGATACGGCCCAGGTGGGGTTGCTGTAATGGTCTTCTGCCTTACGGACAATAAGAACCGGACAGCAGCGGCAGTTCGTTCTGCATTTACTCACTCAGGTGGTTCACTTGGGGCGAGTGGCTCGGTTTCATACATGTTTAACCGTCAAGGATTAATTGAAATTCTTCGTGAGGGGTTAGACATGAGCGAAGATGATATGTTAATGGATGCTTTAGATGCTGGAGCTGACGATATGAATGCTTCGGATGAAAAATTCCAAATCTTCACTGACCCAAGTTCAATGACTAGTGTTCGTGATGCTTTACAGGAAAAGGGTTACGATTTAGATACTGCTGAAGTTACAATGATTCCAGAAAACAAGACTGAAGTGCCAAGTGACAAAGTTGGTCAATACCGTCATTTGATTGAGGAATTACAAAACAATGATGATGTGGCTGATATTTACGAAGCTGGATTCATTGCGGAAGACGAAGAAGATTAGTTTAATTTAAAAATCACAAAAGTCTGTCAAACTTTTATTAGTTTGGCAGACTTTTTTAAGTGCGCCCGGCATGGGTATTAGCTAGGCGGTGAAAGTCCGCTATGGGCCGTAGTAGTTGGAACCATGAGCCGAGGACAAGGGTGTCCACTGTGAGGTGGAATCTGAAGGAAGTCTAAGGCAAAGTACTGCACTGATGAACAAGAAGTAGCTATAAGGCTGAGAGTAACTGGATAAGACTGCTTAACAAGGTGAAGTCCAATACTACTCGAAGTTACTTTCAGTAAAGCTAACGGTGACATGGTACTAAAGTTAATATTCTTACCCGGGGAGGTCTGGCTTACACGTTTCCGACAAGAGGAATAACTTAATTTCCACAGAAACAAGCGATGCAGTGATGTAGCGTTGAGTAGGTCAGAAGTCAGCCGAGGTCATAGTAGTCTGTTTAAGCAGATGAAGGACTGAACGACAATAACCCATAACTTATATCGGAGGTGTAATCAGGTGCGACAATCGCAGAAAACAGAACAACAAGCTGACCGCTTGTCGAGGATAGGTTTGGAAAAACGAAAGTACACAAGGGCGCGTAGTACCGATTATGGTGAAGGTAAAGGTATGAGTGTCACTATCCAAGACTTAGTCTTGGACCGCAATAACCTTAATCAGGCTTATTTGCGAGTTAAGAGAAATAAAGGAGCAGCGGGCATTGATGGCATGACTATCTCTGACCTTCTGCGGTACCTTAGAGAAAACAAGGCGGAATTAATCACCAGTCTGCGTGATGGTAGTTACAAGCCGGCACCAGTTAAACGAGTGGAAATTCCGAAACCCAACGGTGGAGTAAGAAAACTTGGGATACCAACGGTGGTGGACCGCATGGTCCAACAAGCAGTGGCCCAGGTTCTCACACCCATATTTGAGCGTGTTTTCTCCGATAATAGTTTTGGCTTTCGCCCTCATCGGGGAGCCCAAGACGCAATCGAAAGGGTAGTTGATCTGTATAATCAGGGTTACAGACGAGTAGTCGACTTAGACCTAAAGGCCTATTTTGACAACGTCAACCATGATTTAATGATTAAATACCTCCAACAATATATTGATGACCCATGGACATTAAGACTTATTCGAAAATTTCTAACGAGTGGAGTCTTAGACCATGGGCTTTTCGCTAGAAACGACAAAGGCACTCCGCAAGGAGGACCATTATCACCATTACTGGCGACCATCTATTTAAATGAGTTGGACAAAGAATTGACCAAACGTGGTCATCACTTTGTGCGCTATGCGGATGACTGTAACATCTATGTTCAAAGTCAACGGGCTGGAGAACGAGTAATGCGAAGTATTACTAAGTTTCTGGAAAAGCGATTGAAGGTAAAAGTAAACCCAGATAAGACTAAAGTTGGTAGCCCGTTACGATTGAAGTTTCTTGGTTTTTCACTAGGCGTAGACCGTAACGGTGCCTATGCTCGACCAGCCAAACAATCGCAAAAGCGAGTTAAGCAAGTACTAAAGCTACTAACAAAGCGTAACCGGGGAATATCTCTTAAGCAAATGTTTGAGGAAATTCACCGCAAAATGCGCGGGTGGCTTCAGTACTACTCAATTTGGAAACTAACCGGCTTTATTCAACGTCTTGACCAATGGCTGAGGGCGCGAATAAGGCAATATATCTGGAAGCAATGGAAGAAGTTCAAAACTAAGGTTACTAACTTACAAAAGCTAGGTCTGTCGTACCGTGATGCGTATATCTTCGCTAGTACCTGTAAGGGCTATTGGCGAACTGCACACAGTAAGACTTTAAGCTATTCTCTAACTAATAGAAAACTGGAGCATCTTGGACTAATAAATATGTCCAAGACGCTCCAGTCAATTCAAAGTGATTAAATTGTCGAACCGCCGTATACGGAACCGTACGTACGGTGGTGTGAGAGGTCGGTAATTGAACTAATCAATTACCTTCTACTCGATTTTTTTGGAACCTTTTTGCCGTCTTTAAATATTGAGGAGGTAAAAAAGATGATACCACAGAAATATGTTCAACGGTTATTTAATGCGGCTTGTCAAAAATCGTTTGCCGATATTTATTTATTATGGTCGGGAAAGCAGTATCGAATTATGGGTCACAACAATAACCGTGTTGTTTTAATTGGTCACTTGAATACGGCTGATGGTCAACGGCTGATGACTTACCTAAAATACCAAGCCAATATGGCAGTTAGTGAACATCGCCGACCCCAGAGTGGTGCTTGGCGTTGGCAGTATCGAAATCAGACAATTAATATTCGGTTATCAACAGTTGGTGACTTCCGTGGCTATGAATCCATGGTATTGCGGTTTATCTATCCATTGCAAAGCTTATCCTATCAAATGTTGGAACCAGAACAGTGGGGGAAATTAAAGCAAATGACTGCTCAAGCTGGCTTGGTCCTTTTTGCGGGACCGATGGGATCAGGAAAGACTACGACCATGTATAGATTAGTCCGTGAGCAGTATTCTCAAGCCGTTGTTTTGACGATTGAAGACCCAGTAGAGGTTGTTGAGGAGAACTTTATTCAGCTACAAGTTAATTCAATTGCAGGGATGGGATACCAGGAATTATTGCGTTTAGCACTTCGTCACCATCCGCAAGTTTTAATTATTGGTGAAATTCGAGATCCGACAACAGCTAAAACAGCGATTGAAGCAGCCTTAAGTGGCCATGTCGTATTAGCAACAATCCATGCGCAAAGTGCTGGCGGAGTTATCGCACGACTAGAGCAGTTAGGAATTGAAAAATATTATGTCCAACAAGCGGTGCATGGGGCATGTTACCAAGCTTAGTACCGTTAATAAGGCGGGATGATCAAGGAATTATTTTTGATTTGCAGACTTTTGATAAATTACAAGAGAATCAGGAAGGAAAAATTGGTGATGAATGGAAAGCAATCTTACAGGCAGCTTTTGACGAGGGTAAAATTACTAAAAAAACCTGTCAGAACTTTTGGCAAGGATAGTTGGAGTCACACTCAGCAGCAGCGTTGGTTTGAAGTGTTAATGGAGTTATT
The DNA here is from genome assembly GCF_056590915.1 of Limosilactobacillus sp. C0001E2. Classification (NCBI taxonomy): domain Bacteria; kingdom Bacillati; phylum Bacillota; class Bacilli; order Lactobacillales; family Lactobacillaceae; genus Limosilactobacillus; species Limosilactobacillus sp. C0001E2. The sequence continues at coordinate 274,048 of NZ_JBWPXC010000003.1, forward strand.
AAACACTGGATTTTCTTTGCGTGAAGCAATTGAATTTTCGCTAATTTTGTATCCACAATGGTCTAGTGTGTTACAGCCCATTGAACAGTCATTAGCAAGTGGTCATTCTTTTGCAAAAGCTGTTGCAAGCTTTGTATCCACTGACACTTATTACTTATTTTTGTTGGCGGAACAACATGGTCAGATGACGAAAACGATTGAGCATTACTGCCATTATTTAACGATGCGAAATGACCAAGTGAAAAAATTGTGTCATCTTTTAGAATATCCGTTGATATTGTTGGCCATGTTGGTGGCGATAATTGTAATGTTGACGATATTTGTATTTCCGCAATTAAATCAATTCCATCAGTCAACTTCCTATGAGTTGTGGAATATTTTAGCGCTAAGTTTTGCAAGCCTTGGAGGTGTCATAATATCAATTTCGGTAATTGGATATTGGCGTTATTGTCATAGTAATCGACTTCAACAAGTTCACCAACAATGTCATTTACCAATAATTGGGACATTGGTCCGTGATTATTATGGCTACTATATTTGTAGTAACCTAGCGTTGTTCTTGGATGAAGGAATCTCAACCCAGGGAATTATTCAAACTTGTCACCAATTTCGTCATGATTCACTTCTTTATCAACTCAGTGATCAATTAAAAGAAATTACTAGCCGTGGTGAATCAATTACACGGTTGGTCAGTCAAATTGACTTTATTCCCGATCAACTATCATTACTGATTAAACAAGCATTATCAAATCAACAGTTAAGTCAACGGGTCAATGCGCTGGCTGACCAATTATTCAACCGGCTAATGCGGAAATGTGAACGCCGTTTAACATTTGTGCAGCCGCTAATCTACCTTATAATTGCGTTCGTGATTGTGATGCTTTATTTACGAGTAATGTTACCAATTTATCAAAATTTGCAGGTGGTCCAATGAAAAAACGTCGTCAAGGATTTACGCTTTTAGAAATGTCGATTGTCTTATTTATTATTAGTTTACTGATTTTAATTATGATTCCAAATTTAACGAAACAGCGTCAAAATGCCTCGAAAATTCATCAACGGGCAATGGTGAACGTCGTTCAAACCCAGGTTGATTTATACATCAATGAGACTGGGCAAACACCAACGAACCTTCAGCAGCTATATCAAAAGCACTATCTGACCATTACGCAAGTAAAAGCTGCTAACCAGAATCGCTTAAAAATTAAAGGTGGTCAGGTGATAAAGGATTGAAAAGGTTTGGTTTCACCTTTGGAGAGATGGTGATTGTGTTAGGAATCGTTAGTATGATTCTACTATTTACGGTGAGATTAGCAGGGAATGGTATTTGTCAATGGCAACACCATCGTTTCTGGCGTGAATTGCGTCAGGAATGGCAATTTAGTCAAAGCACGGCATTAGTCAATCACCAACCAACTACGATTAATTATGATCCAATGAATCGCGAATACTAGCAATAATCATGAACGAACAATTCAGGTACCAGAAGAGTTACGTGTTCAATCAGCACCAGCTCGAACAATGAAAGCAAATGGATATATTCAACCAGGAACTTGGCGATTCGTTGATCAGTTAGACCAACAGCAAATACTGATGCGTATTCAAATGGCGGGAGGGGGATATCGTCTTGAGAAGAAACGGCTTTTTGATCGGTGAACATTTATTAGCATTGGGCGTTTTAATTACTGGGGTAACATTTTTTATCATCACTGCGCACTCGATGCTGGTTTCGAATCGTCGGTTGGAAGAACGGTTAGTGGCGGCACGGCTTTGTAAAGAATATTTATATACAGGAAATGTTAGTTATCAATCAGACTATCAATTGAGACAAAAAAATGGCAGTATTATCGTATCGAAGGGCCAACAGAACATTCTGGAGATTAAAAAGTGTTAAAGAGGAAAGGTTTCACCATTTTAGAATGCATCGTGAGTCTATTAGTATTGGTAATGATTAGTGGTCTAATTCAGTTTGTAATACCAGTGGCTAGTAAGATCAATACACATTCATGGAAAGATGCAACAGACTGGTATTTATTTTTGCAGCGGTTAGAGGATCCTGCCTACAAATTCCGCTTAGTAAAAGTGATGAGTAATTGCCTAGAATTGAACAGTATGGTTAATGGGGAAAATTATTTTTTACTAGGGGGCAAGAAGGCGGTTTATCTAAAAACAATGCAGGGTGGTTATATGCCGCTTTTAGTGAATTATCAACCGTATAGTCTTGCTTTCTATGAAAGCGGATCGAATAGTGTAATGGTGATTTGTAGATTAGATAATGGGGAAGAGAAGAATGCGAAAATTAGTTTTCAACAGGAATGGTAGTGCATTATTAATGTCAATGGTGGTTTTAGGAATTCTTTGTGGTATGATGACTGGTTGCCAACATTATTTGAAACGTCAGCGGATGATTAATATGAAACTAACGAATCAATTAATTGCGGAGAGCATGGTTAAACTGTCAACGAAGCAAGATAGCCAGTTTAACTATGGATGGACGACCAAAATTTCACAAAGTAAATGGCTGGTGACGATGAAAAATGGCGAGAAGATTAAAGTTATTATTTGAGCCAACTTGAATTTCTTTCTAGTAATAGGTAAACTTAAGATTGTGAATTTATCCATAGAAAGGAGCGGCGGTTTGGAATGCAAAGGACACCTGAGCAGTTATTTGAACAATTTGATCACGCTACGGAGTTAATTCAGTCTGATTTAGATTGTTCGTATTTAGATGCCTATTTGGAAAATGCAGAGAATGTCATTGACGGCGGTAAAGTTCGGGTCGAAGATGGGTTGCCAAAACCAACAACGGTTAAGAAATTGGAAACCATTTATAATGAATTAGATCTGCCTCATCAGTCATCGGAAACGGTCCGGCGCCTTCTCCAGCTTAGTTTATTAAAGGTTATTCAAAAGGATACAATTCAACCAAATTATCAGATGACGCCTGATACAATTGGAATGCTGATTGCCTATTTAATCGAACAAATTGTGGGATTGGATCAACCATCCACAATTTTAGATCCAGTTGTGGGAACCGGTAATTTATTGACGACGGTGATGAATTATCTTGCCAAGGTTAGTAAACAACCGGTTCAAGGATATGGAATTGATAATGATGAATCAATGCTCGCGGCAGCCAGTGTTAGCAGTGAACTGCAACGTTTGCCGATCCAATTAATCCATCAAGACGCAATTTCTAATTTAGATATCCCACAGGTAGATTTGGCAGTTGCTGATTTGCCAATTGGTTATTACCCGTTAGATGATAATACGAAGAATTATCAAACTAAAGCGGTGTCTGGTCATTCGTATGTTCATCATCTTTTGATTGAACAAACGATGAACTATTTAGTGCCGGGTGGGTTTGCATTCTTTGTAGTGCCGAGTGATCTATTTAAGACTAAGGAATCTGAGAATTTCGTAAAATGGATTCATTCAGTAGCATTTTTGCAAGGATTTATTAACCTCCCAACAGACATGTTTAGGAATGCCAAAGCACAAAAATCTATTTTAATTTTACAAAATCATGGTAGTGGTGCACACCAAGCTAAACAAGTTTTATTGGGAACATTCCCGTCAATTAAGGATCAACGTGCTTTTCGTAGTTTTATGACGGAAATAAATCAATGGGTTAAGACTAGTTTGAACAGATAAGGAGATAGTAAGATGTCAAAAACAATTGCAGTTAACGCTGGTAGCTCAACAGTTAAGTTTAAGTTTTTTGATATGCCAAGCGAAAATGTTGTGGCAGAAGGATTGATTGAACGAATTGGGATGGATAAAGGTCATGCCAAAATTAAGTTTGGTGATGGTCAAGTTAATGAAGATGAGCGGAAATTTGCTGATCATGGAGAAGCAGTCCAATATTTATTAGACCAATTAATTTCTCTGAAGATTGTTCAAACGTATGATGAAATTACGGCAGTTGGCCATCGAATTGTGGCTGGTGGTGAATTCTTTAAAGATTCAGCAGTGATTGATGATGACGTTATGAAGAAAATTGACGAATTATCCGAATATGCTCCACTGCATAACCCTGCGGAATTGGAAGGAATTAAGGCTTTTAAGAAGGTCTTACCGGATGCCTTTGCAGTTGCGGTATTTGATACTTCATTCCACTCAGATATGCCAAAAATGAATGCACTATATAGTGTTCCTTATGAATGGTACGAAAAGTATGGTGCTCGTCGCTACGGTGCCCATGGTACTAGTCACCGGTATGTTGCCCAACGAGCAGCAGAAATGTTGGGCAAGCCATTAGATGAATTGAAGTTAATCACTTGTCACTTAGGTGCTGGGGCTTCAATCACGGCAATTAAAAATGGAAAATCGTTTGATACTTCAATGGGCTTTTCTCCACTAGCAGGGATTACCATGGCAACCCGTTCTGGAGATGTTGATCCATCCTTGGTTAACTTTATGGAGCATAAGCTGAACATTGATAGTGACGAAATGATCGATATTCTCAACCATAAGTCTGGACTATTGGGAATTTCAGGGGTTTCTAGTGATATGCGTGATGTTCAAGCGGCAGCAGATAAAGGAAATCAACGGGCTCAGTTAGCGCTGGATATTCACGAAAATACTGTTGTTAAGTACATTGGTTCATACTTAGCAGAATTGAATGGTGCGGATGCAATCGTCTTTACTGCCGGCGTAGGTGAAAATGATAAGGAATTCCGCCAGACCATTGCGGATCGTCTTTCATTCTTTGGAGTTGGTGTTGATCCAAAGAAGAATGATGTTCGCGGAGTTGAACGTGATATTTCGAGTGATGACGCTAAAATTAAGGTTCTTCTGATCCCAACTAACGAAGAATTAATGATTGTTAAGGATATTGAACGGCTGCGAAAAGCAGCTAAATAACTGATGATAAACGGGGCTGAGATCGACTCAGCCCCGTTATCGTTTACTAAAACTAACGTCAAAATAAGGAATGTGGTTAAAATGATGTATGTTGTGTCGGATACGCATTTTTTCGATGAACATTTATTAGGCATCGATAATTTTGCTCCGCGACCATTTAATTCAGTTAATGAGATGAATACGACCATTATTAATAATTGGAACTCCCGAGTTACAGATAATGATGTTTTTTATCATTTGGGAGATATTGCAGTTAACTATACAAAACCACCACGTGTAGGTGATCAGCAAGTGCTGTCTGTTTTACGAGAACTCAATGGTCGGTTAGTGTTAATTAAGGGTAATCATGACCGACGCGATCTGTTTAAGTTTTTAGCCAGTCATAATTATCAAGTTGCTGGTCATCCTAAGTTTGAATTTCATGATGTGGGTAAGCTAATTAAATATAATCATCAGCAATTGTATATGACGCATTATCCAATGATGATGGGAATTGCTCCTCAGATTTTAAATCTGCATGGGCATATTCATCATTACATGGTGCCAAGTGCGCATAACATTAATGTTGGAATAGATGCTCCTGAATTAGATCTACTCGACCATCATTTACCCTTTGGAACGCCCATCTTATTGCGTGAAGTTGATTACATTGCACAAAAAAAGGTAGAATTATTAAAGAAAAAGCAAGATAAATGAGGGGTATAAGTTGTGAATAGAGCTAAGATTCAAGATTATATTGATCAACGGGTTGCGGAGCGAAAAGGGACATTTCACGCGGCAATGGTTGATGAGCACCATTTTGTGATTAATAAGCATCCATACACGATTGTAGCTGATGAACACAGCTCGTTTGATTTAGAGAGATTTACTGACCGTTTCAGTATGATTTTGAGCAAGTATGATTATATTCTGGGTGATTGGGGTTATGACCAACTCCGGTTACGTGGTTTTTATGATTCTAAAAATCCGCTTTATCATCCCGAGCGGGGAGTTGAAACGATTCAAGACTATCTGTATGAGCAGTGTAATTTTGGGTGTGATTATTTTGTCATTCATAATGAAGAAGTTAACATCCCACGGAATGCGAAAACTAATCGACGGCATGGCCGTAATAGGCACTCACGTCCTTTTCACGAAAAGAAGGACAAGTTAACTTCACCAAACATTAGGAAGCGACATCACCAGGAAGTGCGGAGTGTTAAAAGACGAAATAAACGCCATTTTGTGATCAAAAAACGAAATGAGGGTTAGACTTGAAAAGAGATTATGCTGCATATTTTATTGATTTAGATGGAACAATGTATAAAGGGAGAGAGCGGATTCCTGCAGCTGCACGCTTTATTCGTCGTTTACAAGCTCATCAGAAGAAGATCGTTTTTGTAACGAACAATAGTACGCGGACTCCGGAGTTTGTTGCTAAAAATTTAACTCAAAATCACGACATTAATGTCACCGCAGCAAATGTTTATACCACTGCGCTGGCAACGGCTGATTATTTAGATTCAATTGCCGGTGACATGCGGAGAGTTTATATGATTGGAGAAAGTGGCTTGGCGAACGCACTTCGTCAGCACAATTTTGTATTAACTGATCAAGAGCCATATTATGTGGTTGTAGGACTCGACACAGCGGTTAACTACCAAAAATTTGAACGGGCGGTATTGGCAATTAGAAATGGTGCAAAGTTTATTGGTACCAATGCAGACAGTAATCTGCCTAATGAACGGGGGATGGTACCTGGTGCGGGGTCGCTGGTGGCCTTAGTTCAGTATGCTACTCAAAAATCACCATTAATGATTGGTAAACCAGAGAAAACGATTATGCAAATGGCATTACGACGTTTTAATTTGTCAAAAGACGAAGTAATTATGGTTGGTGATAATTATCGAACTGATATTACAGCTGGAATTAATGTTGGAATGGACACGTTACTCGTCTATACTGGTTTATCAACCAAAAAAGAAGTCAGTGAGCAAAGAATTAAGCCAACATATGAGGTCGATTCGCTTGATGAATGGAAAATGGAATGAAATAAAAAATAATCTTCTAGCAGTTATAACTGTTGCTGCTGGGATTATTACATCAATTGGAATTAGTTTTTATACCACGTTAGTATGTTCAGGAGTATTTTTAAAAATTCCGAGAAATTTTTCAGGGATAGATTCACAAGAAGTAATGGTTGATTATTATCGACTAGTGATTTTCCTAATGAGTTTTACAAAGAAGGAGTTTAAGTTTGACCAAATACCGATGTCAAAGTCGGCAATTCAACACTTTGCGGATGTCCATTACCTGACACAAGCTGGTGAATTGATAACAATGGTTTCTGGATTGTTGTTTATTGTTTTTTTCTATTATGAAAAAAAGAGGTACCAGTTGTGGCGACTGGTACCTCTTTTTGAACAAGCCTTAATTTTAATTAGTGTTTTAACGTGTTTATTTTTAGTTAGTTTTCAGGACAGTTTTTTACACTTTCATGAGATTGTTTTTCAAAACAATGATTGGGTGTTTGATCCGAAAACTGATCCGATTATATTAATTTTAACAGAGAATTACTTTATACATTATTTGTTAGTTTGGTTAGCTTTAACCTTATTCTTAATATTAGTTATTATTTGGATCACTAAGCTGCTAATCAATTTCTTCTTCAGCCGGAGCTAGTTTAGATTTAATTGCACCAACGACAGCTGGAATCAAGGTTACCACAATGATTGCAATGATGATTAGTGAGAAGTGTTCTTGAACGAAGGGAAGGTTACCAAAGAAATAACCTGCGCCACAACAGATGAAGACCCATGAGAAACAAGCAATAAGATTATATTTTATGAACCGGTGATAAGGAAAGCCAGATCCAGCAGCTGCGAACGGAGCAAATGTTCTAATGATTGGCATATAGCGGGCAAGGATAATAGCGGGAGCACCATGGCGTTCAAAGAATCTTTCAGTTTTGTGAAGACTCTTTTGGTCTATCAGTTTGTTAAACCATTTGTGTTTGGATAAGGTTTTAGAAAGACGACGACCAATGAAAAAGTTGAGAGAGTCACCGCTGATACAAGCAATTAGAAAAGTAAGAGTGAAGATTTCAATGCTGAGATGATACTGTGGATTTGCGGAGAGTGCCGCTGCAGCAAATAAAAGTGAGTCACCGGGGAGAAAAGGTAAAATTACTGCACCCGTCTCAATAAAGATCACTAGAAAAAGTAATATGTAAGACCAATTACCAAATGTATTGACGATTTGAATGATATGTGCGTCGATATGTAAAATAAAATCAATTAGGAATCCCATTATTTTCTCCTTTATATTTTAATTCGTTGTAAATTCTATCAGTACCAAATAGTAATGTGAAGAATTAGGTGATAATTTTAATAAAAGTAAATTCTTCGTAACATAGATTGCGAAAAAATAGTTATGATCCATTCATTCTTTAGATGATATTTTCATTCGTGTTTAGCGGTTTAATTTATAATCGTAGGTCAAAATTGTACAGCTTTAGAAAAAAGTTGAAAAAGTTTACGAAGTTTTGTTGACAACTAACTAGGGTCACTGGTATATTAATTATCGTTGTCACGGCGGCAATGAGTTATCGCTTCGACAACTTACCAAATTCAAATTAATGCTTGACATTAAATTGTCACTTTGGTAACATTAATAATTGCTGATACGGAAAACGTTATCAACAAGGTAGACCTTTGAAAACTGAATAAAGTTTCGACGAATCAAATGTGTAGGGTCTTTGATCGGAAGATCAAAGCAAAAA